>NZ_KB905931.1 GCF_000381125.1 Caldimonas manganoxidans ATCC BAA-369 | reverse complement strand
GCGGTGTCGAGCCTGACGTCATCGACGACCCACGGCGGCTGCAAGCCCAGCGCGCTGGTGAACAGAGCTTCTACGGCAATGCCCATGGACTCATCCTCCTGATCAAACACGCCTCGTGGACATGTGCACAGGCCGGCCAGCGGCCTGCACACATGCCCACCGGGCGCGACGACCAGGAGTCATTGTGACTGTTGGGTTCCACACGAAATGACGAAGAGCCGAATCGCCCCACCAGTAAAAAGGCCGCCCGCAGGCGGCCTTTTTGTTTGCAGGCGTCGAAACGCTCACTGCGAAGCAGCGGGCGAAGCAGCGTCGGCCGCCGGCGCAGCCGCGTCGGACGCGACGTTGGCCACCGGCGAAGCGGCTTCGGCAGGAGCGGGAGCCGGAGCGGGCGCGGCAGCAGGGGCCTCGGCAGCAGGCGCCGGCTCTTCCTTCTTGCCGCAAGCGGCCAGGGCGACGGCAGCGACGATGGAAGCCAACACGAGCGACTTGTTCATTGCACTTTCCTCGAAAGGTTCAGGTGATGAGTGATCTGGGCTGGTTGCAACCGCCGGGTTTCAACTTGTAAAAGAGTTTGAATCCAAGCCTGACCCTGCGGCGGTTTGATTAGAGCAAACCATCAAACATTATATAGGGTTTGCACTTAATCACAAACCCAGGGTGGTCACCGGAAAGTCTGGGATGCCCCAGCGGGCCAGTTCGCGCACGCGGTCTTGCATGCGCAGCAGCTCGGCCGGGGTGGTGTCCACGAAGCCCCGGTAGCGCCGAGGATCGACCAGGCGCACGGCCTGCACGCCGGGGGCAAACCAAAAGCATGGCACTTGCGAGGGCTCGACCTGCGGCAACGCCAGGCAGTCCACCACATGCCCCCAATGACGCCGCCAAGCGACCCATCGCGCATGGCGCCGAGGCACTTCGTCGAAGCGGCTGGCCAGCAGGGTCAGTCGCCGATGGGCGCAGGCCCAGCGCGTGAGGGACTGCACCACGGCGCGCTCGCCCAGCGGCCAGTCCGCGTAGTCCACATCGCACAGCCAGATCTCGCGGCACCCCACGTCGGCGGCCCGCTCGAATGCCTCGGCGATCGCCCGATGGAAATCGGCACGGCTGGCCATGGGTGCCACGGGGGTGGCGGTGCGGGGAGTCTCCATGGATCGGTCCTCGCCTCAGCTCAGCGCTCAGGTCGACGCTGGGCCCAGCGGATGCAGCCAACCATCCTCGGCCCACTGCATGAGCAGCGCCTTGGCATCATCGCTGGCCAAGCGCCAGGCCGCAGCATCCAGTTCGCGACGATCGGCCAAGCGACGCATCAAGCGCGCGTCGGCCCCTGCGGCGCGAAAAGCCTCGCCATTGATGAAGACATGGTGCCGGTCATACAGCATCCGGGTGCGCCGGTCCAGCCTCAGCCCCTGAGAGAGATCGCCCCCCGGGCCCGGCTCGAACCACACGCCTTGCTTGGGTTCACTCAAGTATTCACCCAAGGCGCATTCCAGCGCCCGGCGATCGCGCAACAGCGATTGCACCGCCTGCACCGCGAAGTCTTGCAGAGCTTGCGGCATGCGTGCCGGGGTGGCCGTGGCCGGCTGCTGCGGATCACGATAAAGCACGCCGTCGGACTCCGTCTCACGGCCTTCCAGTTCGCGCACGAGCACCTCACGCAGCAATTCCTCACGGCGGGGGGCCCGAAAGCCGATCGACGCGGTCATGCACTCGCCCTCGGCCACACCATCGTGCGCCCAGCGTGGCGGCAGGTAGAGCATGTCGCCCGGCTCCAGCACATGTTCCTCCTCGGCACGAAAGTTCGCCAGGATCCGCAGCGGCACGCCCTCCAGCAAGCGGTCATCGGCCAGTCGGCCGATGCGCCAACGCCGGCGTCCATGCACCTGCAGCAAGAACACGTCGTACGAATCGAAATGCGGCCCGACCCCACCGCCATCGCTGGCATACGAGATCATCAAATCGTCCAAGCGCGCATCCGGCACGAAGCGAAACGCCTGCAGCAGCCGGTGGGCGCCCTCATGGTGCAAATCAACCCCCTGCACCAGCAAGGTCCAGTCAGGCCGCGACAGCGGTGGCAGCGCCCGGCGTGACATCGGGCCCTGCCGCAGCTGCCAGCCGCGCTCGGTCCGGCGCACCAGGCGGGACTCGACATCGGGGCGCGCGGCCAATGCGAAGAGTTGATCGCGCGTGGGCAAATCGGGACGATGTGGCAAGGCCTGGCGCACCAGCAAAGGTCGCTTGTGCCAGTATCGGCGCATGAAGGTCTCGGGGCTGAGGCCAGCGAGCAAAGAGTGGGGGCGAGAAATCTGCATGGCCGCCATTGTGCGATCATTACGCATGCGCATCACCTCTCCCTGCGTCGTCAGCCTGACCTGGCGACTCGAAGACACTCTGGGCCATCTCATCGACGAGCTGTCCGAGCCCGTGGAGTTTTTCTACGGCGGCGACGATCTCTTGGCCAAGGTCGAAGAAGTGCTCGAAGGGCAGGAAGTCGGCTTCGAGACCAAGTTGCACCTGGAGCCGGAGCATGCCTTCGGAGAATACGACGCCTCGTTGGTGTTCTTCGAAGATCGCAAGCTCTTTTCCGAGCACATCGAGCCGGGCATGCAGTTCGACGGCCTGCCCGAAGGCATCACCACCCGCGACATGCCTGCCGACCGCATCTACACGGTCACCGAGGTTTATGACAGCCATGTGGTGCTGGACGGCAATCATCCCTTGGCCGGGATGGCGCTGCGCTTGGCACTGAAGGTGCGTGGCGTACGCGAAGCCACCGAGGCGGAAATCGAAAACCGCAGCGTCGGCCAGCCGGTGCTCAGCGTGCTGAGCAGCCCGCCCAGCGGTTCCACCTTGCACTGACCGTCAGTGCGGTGCTGCCTTCGGCGGCCTGCTCGGGTCGCCTCAATGCCGGCCCGTCGAGCCAAAACCGCCCTTGCCGCGGTGCGAGGCCTCGAAATCCTCGACCCGCTCGAAGCGGGCCTGCACCACCGGCACGATGACCAATTGCGCAATGCGCTCCATCGGCTGCACCGTGAAGGTCTCGTGTCCGCGGTTCCAGCAGCTCACCATGAGCTGCCCCTGGTAGTCCGAATCGATCAAGCCCACCAGATTGCCCAGCACGATGCCGTGCTTGTGACCCAATCCCGAGCGCGGCAGGATCAGCGCGGCCAAGCCCGGATCCCCGAGATGGATGGCCAAACCCGTGGGGATGAGCTCGGTCTGCCCCGGCTCCAGGACCAGCGGGGCCTCCAGACAGGCCCGCAGATCCAGCCCGGCACTGCCGGGCGTGGCGTAGCTGGGCAGGTGCTCGGCCATGCGGGCGTCGAGCACTTTCAAAGCAATGGTCGTCATGAGTGATGCTTGGACAATCGTTGGGCGATTTCGCGCACTAGCAGGCGCGCCAACACGAGCTTGTCGACGCGACGGCCGTCCTCGGGCAAGGGCCGCTCACCCTGCGCATCGACCAACAACACGGCATTGTCATCGCAGCCGAACGTGCTCGGGCCAAGATTGGCCACGAGCAACGGCACTGCCTTGCGCTGACGCTTGGTGCGGGCATGCTCGGCCAGTTTCTCGCTTTCGGCCGCAAAGCCCACACAGTACGGGGCATGAGGCAGGCGCGCGACGCTGGCCAAAATGTCAGGGTTTTCGACGAAGCTCAACACCGGGCACTGGCCCGAACCGTCTTTCTTGAGCTTGTGCTCGGCCGCGGTGGCTGGCCGCCAGTCGGCCACCGCCGCGGTGGCGATGAACACGTCCTGCGCGGCCACCACCGACATCACGGCCTCGAACATCTGCACGGCGCTGCGCACATCGATACGGCGCACGCCACGCGGAGTGCCCAAGGCCACGGGGCCAGCCACCAGGGTGACCTCGGCGCCGGCCTCGCGGGCCGCCCTGGCCAGCGCGAACCCCATCTTGCCACTGGACAAATTGGTGACGCCGCGCACCGGGTCGATGGCCTCGAAGGTCGGCCCGGCCGTGATCAGCACCCGCTGGCCCTGCAGCACCTTGGGCTCGAAGAAGGCGACGATCTCCTCGAACAGCTCCTCGGCCTCCAGCATGCGGCCATCGCCGATCTCTCCGCAGGCTTGATCGCCATGCCCCGGCCCCAACAAGACGGCGCCGTCGGCCACCACTTGGGCCACGTTGCGCTGCGTGGCCGGGTGCGACCACATCTCGCGGTTCATCGCCGGGGCCAGCAGCAGCGGACAAGGCCGCTCGCCCACGGCCCAGGGCCGCGCCAAGCACATCAGACTGATGAGATCATCGGCCCGGCCCTGCGCCAGCGCGGCGATGCAGTCGGCGCTGGCCGGAGCGATCACGATGGCATCCACCCCTCGGGTCAGGTTGATGTGCGCCATGTGGTTGGGCTCGCGCGCATCCCAAGGACTGGTCACCACCGGCTGACCCGACAATGCCTGCATCGTCATCGCCGTGATGAAGCGCTCGGCCGCCTCGCTCATCACGACCTGCACCGAGGCGCCTGCCTTGACCAGCAGGCGCACGAGCTCGGCGCTCTTGTAGCAGGCCACTCCGCCGGACAAGGCCAGCACCAGCTTGCGGCCCTGCAGGGCCAACCAAGGATCAGAGTTCACGGGCAAAGATGCTGTACTTGAAGCGATCGGGATCGAGCGGATCGTAACGCCCCGAAGCATGTTCGGCCTGCGGATACATCAGAAAGGCCAGGCGCGGGCCCTGCGAGCCGGGCAAAGCCAGGTCATGCGCCATGTTGTATGCCATCCAGTTGCCCTCCCAGCCTCCGAACAGACCCGCGTAAACCGGCGCAACGAGCGGATCACGCGGGTCGCGGATCCAGCGCGACGACTCCTGCCGCATGACCTTGCCCACGTCGGCCGGATCCATCGCCACCCAGCCATGCTCGCGCAGGAACACCTCGGCGCGGCAGTGCTGAGCCGACTTCAACTGGGCGGAGTTGGCACCGAGCTCCCGGTAACCAAATGCCGAGGGCGCCAGCCGGATGCCGTACACATCGCGCGCCGGCACCCCGACGGCACGGCACAACCCCACGAACAAGGCATTGATGTCGCCACACTTGCCACCGAAGTTGCCCGTCTCCAGCATGGCCTTGATGTCGCCGACGCCGCAGCCGCGCACCTGCGGCTCGCGATAAGTGGAATGCACCACCCAATCGTAGATGCGTCGCACCTTGTCGACATCCCCACGCGCGCTGCCAATGATGCGCCGCGCGGTGTCACGCACGATGCCATCGGTCGGCAACAAATCGGTCGGTTGCAGCCAAAACCGCAATGTGGCCGGGTCTACGGCCACCGACACGGGACGCTGCCAGTCCACGGCCCGATCCCGCGTGAGCACCACGCTGCTGACCTCGATCGACGGTGCGGACGCCGATGCCTCGAAGCGGGCCATGAGCATGCGCGCACCGTAGCGCTCGTCGGCCACGATGCGCGCCTCGGCCGCTGTGCCACGCCACTGATGGCCCAACACTTGTTGATAGTCCGACTGCACCGATGGCAGCGGCACCCACACCTGCGCCGCCCCCACGGGCTGCTGAAGTTCCACCCGCGTGGTGACTTCGAAGCGGCGCCAATCCCCCGGCACCGGCTCGAAGCGACGTGCCTGCGCATGAGGCGCACGCAGCAGGCCCAAACCGAGCGCCGATGCCCCCAAGCCTTGCAACACGCGACGGCGATGCCACACCCCACCTTGCTTCACAGCCGACCTCTCCCAAAGAAACGCTGACAAAACCCAATTTGCGACGATGCCGAATTATCGGCCGGACCTCAGCAAGGGCTCGATCAATTCGCGCGCCTGAGGCCCCGTCCAGTTCCACTCGCCCATGACGCTCCAACGCGGCTGGCCCGAACGGTCCACGATCACCGTGGTGGGCAGCACACGGGCCGTCCAGGCTTTGGCCGCTTGGCCATCACGGTCCATCAAGACCGGCAAGGCCTGCGGAATCTCGCCGAAAACCAGGTCCAAAAAGGATCGCACCTTGGCTTCGCTTTCCTGGTAGTTCACGGCCAGCACCACCAGGCCCTGATCGGCCCGACTTTCGGCCAGGCGCAACAAGGCCGGCATCTCCGAGACGCAAGGCTCGCACCAACTGGCCCAAAAGTTCAGCAGCACGACCTGGCCGCGCCAATCGGCCAAGCGGCGCACGCCTCCCTCCAAAGCAGGCAAAGCCAGCGGCGGCGTGGAAGGCCGCCCCGTCCAAGGACGCACCCAGGCCCGCGGCGCCGCCCATGCCGCCGGACTCAGCATCCCCCAGGCCGCAGCCGCCCGCAGGCACGTGCGGCGAGACATCGGGACGAAACCGTCGGCAACCGTCATCGCAGACATCCAGCCAAGACACAGACCGGCCCGGATTATCCGCAGCCTCGCCCATACCCGATGCCGGGCCTCGGAATTTTCTAGATTTCAGAAATTTCTGAAATTTCAGGCTACACTCGCTTGACCTGCATCAACCCTCGGGCCCGCTTTGCCATGACCAGCATGACTCCATTGGTGCGCAGCTTCGTTGCTCATTTCGGCGAGATGGGCAGCCGCTGGGGCATCAACCGTACCGTGGGGCAGATCTACGCGTTGCTGTTCGTCTCGCCGCGACCGCTCAACGCGGAGGAAATCGCCGAGCGCTTGGAGTTCTCGCGCTCGAATGTCAGCATGGGCTTGAAGGAACTACAAGCCTGGCGACTGGTCAAGCTCAAGCACTTCGCCGGCGATCGACGCGACTACTACGAAGCGCCCACGGACGCCTGGGAGATCTTCCGCACGCTGGCCGAGGAACGTCGGCGCCGTGAAATCGAGCCCACGCTGTCCATGCTGCGCAACGCCTTGCTGGAACACCCCACACAGGAGGAAGACCGCATCGCCCAAGAACGCATGAAAGGCATGCACGACTTGATTGAACTGATCACCACCTGGTTCGACGACGTGCAACGCCTGGACGCCCAGACCCTGGCCCAGCTGATGAAGATGGGCTCGCGCGTGGGCAAACTGCTCGAGTACACCGGCAAGCTGCGTGCGCAAGGCGCCTTGCCCCGCTGATCGTCGACCTTCAGTCCCCCCACCACCATGGATGCCCTGCTTCTGGCCCGACTGCAATTCGCAGCCAACATCACCTTCCATATCCTGTTTCCCACCATCACCATCGCCTTGTGCTGGGTGCTGCTGTTCTTCCGCTGGCGCTGGCTGCGCACGCAGGATGCAGCCTGGCTCGGTGCCTACCGTTTCTGGACCAAAGTGTTCGCGCTGAGCTTCGCGCTCGGGGTGGTCTCGGGCATCACGATGAGCTTCCAGTTCGGCACCAACTGGCCGGGCTTCATGGAACGCGTGGGCAACATTGCCGGCCCGTTGCTGGGCTATGAGGTGCTCACAGCGTTCTTTCTCGAAGCCACGTTTCTGGGCGTGATGCTCTTCGGTCACGGCAAGGTGAGCGAACGAGTGCATTTGCTGGCCACGTTCCTGGTGGCGCTGGGCACGACGATGAGCGCTTTCTGGATCCTCAGCCTCAACTCGTGGATGCAGACCCCCGCGGGCTACCAGATCATCGACGGCGAATTCCACGCGGTCGATTGGGCGCTCGTGGTCTTCAACCCGTCTTTCCCCTATCGCCTGACCCACATGCTGCTGGCCTCCGGGCTGACGGTGGCCTTCTTGCTGGCCGGCTTGAGCGCCTGGCAAGTGCTCAAGGGCAAAACCAATGTCTCGACCCCGAAAGTGATGCGCACCGGTCTGACGCTCGGAGCCGTGCTCATTCCACTGCAAATCCTCGTGGGCGACTTGCATGGCCTCAACACGCTGCAACACCAGCCACAGAAGATCGCCGCCATCGAAGGGGTGTGGAACACCGAACGCGGCGCGCCCCTGCTGCTGTTTGCCTGGCCCGACGAGGCCACCCGCAGCAACCGCTACGAACTGGGCATTCCCAAGGGCGCCAGCCTCATCCTCACGCATGAGCTCGACGGTGAAATCCGTGGCCTCAACGAGTTCGTCGACTCGCATCCGCCGGTGGCACCGCTGTTTTTCGGCTTTCGCATCATGGTGGGCACGGGGATGCTGATGCTGCTGGCCAGTTGGGTGGGCTGGTGGATGCTGCGCCGGCGCGGCTGGGCGCCGGAGCGACTGCCCCGTGGCCTGCTGTGGGGTCTGACGGCGATGAGCTTTTCTGGCTGGGTGGCCACCGTGGCCGGTTGGTACGTCACCGAGATCGGCCGTCAGCCCTACATCGTGCAAGGCCTGCTGCGCACGGCCGACGTGGCCTCCGCCACGCCTGCGCCGATGATCGCACTGACCCTGGCTGCTTACATCACGGTCTACCTGGCCTTGATCGTGGCCTATGTCGGCGTGATCGCCCACATGGCCAGCAAACCCATCGACGCCCCGGTGCGCTACGCCAGCACCGGCCCTGCTCAACCCGTGGAGGCCCGCTGATGAGCTTCGACGCGACTTTGCCCCTGATTTTCATGGCCGTGATGGGCTTGGCCATGCTCGCCTATGTCGTGCTGGACGGATTCGACCTCGGCGTGGGCATGTTGATGCATCGGGCCACGCCCGAGCAAAAGGATGTGATGGTGTCGTCCATCGGCCCGTTCTGGGACGCCAACGAAACCTGGCTGGTGCTGGGCGTGGGCATTTTGCTGATCGCCTTTCCCAAGGCGCATGGCATCGTGCTGACGGCCCTGTACTTGCCGGTGGCCGTGATGCTCATCGGCCTGATCCTGCGCGGCGTGGCCTTCGACTTCCGCGTCAAAGCCCAGGACGAGCACAAACCGCTGTGGAACCGAGCCTTTTTCGTCGGCTCGATGATGGCCTCGCTGGCCCAAGGCTGGATGCTGGGTCGCTACATCACCGGCTTTGCCCAAGGCTGGCAGTACACGGTGTTTGCCGCAGCCATCGCGGTGGCGCTGGCCACGGCTTACGTGCTGCTGGGGGCCACTTGGCTGGTGATGAAAACCGACGGAGCGCTGCAAGCCCGCGCCGCGGGCTGGGCCCGGCTGGCCTGGCTGCCAGTGGTGCTGGGCATGGGGCTGATCTCTTTGGCCACGCCCATCGTGAGCGAAACCGTACGCGCGCGCTGGTTCACGATGCCCGGATTCATCGCGCTGCTGCCCATTCCCTTGGTGACCGCCGCCGCGCTGGTCACGCTGCGCGTCTTGTTGAACTCCCCCCGCATCCTGGGCCGCCTGTGCTGGGTGCCGTTCGCGTTGGTGGTGGCCGTCTTCGTGCTGGGCTTCTTCGGCCTGGCCTACAGCCTCTATCCCTATGTGGTGATGGACCGCCTCACGATCTGGGAGGCCGCCAGCGCCCCAGCTTCGCTCAAGGTCATTCTCTTGGGCACGGCACTCACCGTGCCCGCCATCATCGGCTACACGGTGTTCGCCTACCGGGTGTTTTGGGGCAAGGCGCGCGAGTTGACCTACGCCTGAGCCCCGCCCTCAGTGCCGCGGCCAACCGTCGGGGTCGGTCGCGGACTCGACGGCGGGCCGCCGCCACAGCTGGAACACCTGCGCCGCAGGCCCATCGGTCAGGGTGGCGACCAAGCCCAGGCCCAGCTCCTGCGTGCCGCCCACACGGCGATATCGAGCCTGCCATTGCCGCCGCCACACCCCGGCACGCTCGACGTAACGCTCGAACTGCACCTGCACGCGCGCACCGCTGCCACTGAGCCGGGTGACGGCCTGCTGCCAGGCCAGGTACACCGCCGGCCCGATGCTGCGCTCAGCCCACACGGTGCAGGCCCCATCCATCGTGGTGGCCAGCATCACCGTGGCATCCGGGCTGCGCAGCACGGCACCCGCGCGGCCGCCCAACAAGACGCCCACTTCGGGAATGCTGGGATCGAGCGGGTCGAAGCCTTGGGTGAGGGCCCAGTCCATCACGGCCACGGGCTCACCTTCATGGGCCACACAGGCTTCGACGAACCAGCGCACCACCTCGGCGGGCTGGGCCTCGCGCAAGCCCAGCATGTCGCGGGCCCACCCGATCGCGGGCATCCACACGGCAAACACCACCGCGGCCATGACCGCACGTGGCATCCACAGAGCCATGGCACAACGCCCACTGCTGGGGCCGCTCAGACCCGCTCGGCCACCCAGGCAGGCACCGAGGCCAAGGCTTGCGGCAGCTTGCTCACATCGCTGCCACCGGCCATGGCCAAATCGGGCTTGCCCCCACCTTTGCCCCCCACCTGCTGAGCCACGAAGTTGACCAAGTCGCCGGCTTTGAGCTTGGCCGTGTTGTCGCTCGTCACCCCTGCGGCCAGCTGCACCTTGCCACCATCGACGGCGGCCAGCACGATCGCGGCGGTCTTGAGCTTGTCCTTGAGCTTGTCCATGGTCTCGCGCAGGGTCTTGGCGTCTGCGCCGTCCAAGGTGGCTGCCAACACGCGGATGCCTTTGACGTCCACGGCCTTGGCCATCAGCTCATCGCCTTGCACCGAGGCCAGCTTGCCCTTGAGTGCGGCCAGCTCTTTTTCGAGCGAACGCACCTGCTCCAGCACCTGGGCCACCCGCTGCGGCACATCCGATGGCGTGGCTTTGAGCACGCCGGCCAGTTGACCGACCGTGGACTCCAAGCCTTGCACGTAAGCCAGCGCGTTCTCACCGGTCACCGCTTCCACACGGCGCACCCCAGCGGCCACACCGCTTTCGGACACGATCTTGAACAAGCCGATGTCGCCGGTGCGCGCCACATGGGTGCCCCCACACAGCTCGCGACTGCTGCCGATGTCCAGCACGCGCACCTGAGCGCCGTACTTTTCACCAAACAGCATCACCGCCCCGAGCTTTTGCGCTTCTTCGATCGGCATGATGCGCGCCTGGGTGTCGGCATTGGCGAGGATCTCGGCATTGACCAGCGCTTCGATGCGCTGGATCTGCTCAGGCGTCAGCGGCGCATGGTGGGAAAAGTCGAAGCGCGTGCGCTCGGCATTGACCAACGAGCCCTTTTGCTGCACATGCTCACCCAGCACCTCGCGCAAAGCTTTGTGCATCAAGTGGGTGGCGCTGTGGTTGCGCATCGTGCGAGCGCGGCGCTCGGCATCGACCCGGGCATCGATCATGTCACCCACCCGGATCTCGCCTTCCACCACACGGCCGTGATGGCCAAAGACATCGGCCTGGATTTTCTGCGTGTCTTCCACGAGGAAGCGCGCCGTCTTGTTGCGCAGCTCCCCCGTGTCACCCACCTGCCCCCCCGATTCGGCATAGAACGGCGTGTGATCGAGCACGATCACCGCATCGTCACCGGCACGGGCGCTGTCCACCGAGGTGCCATCCACATAGACTGCCGTGACCCGAGCCCCCTCGTGCACCAACCGCTCGTAGCCGTGAAACGTGGTCGGCGCGCCGCGGTATTCCAGGCCGGCGGCCATCTTGAACTTGCCCGCCGCGCGGGCCTGTTCGCGCTGGCGCGCCATGGCCGCCTCGAAGCCAGCCGCATCCACCGTCACCCCCCGCTCTCGGCACACGTCGGCCGTCAGATCGAGCGGAAAGCCGTAGGTGTCGTGCAACTTGAACGCCAGCTCGCCATCGACTTGCCGGGCACCGCCGGCCAGCGCCGCCTCGAGGATCTCCATCCCGTGCGCAATGGTTTGGAAGAAGCGCTCCTCCTCCTGCTTGAGCACCTCGGTGATGCGAGCCTGGTGCTGACGCAGCTCGGGGTAGGCGTCGCCCATTTGCTGCACCACGGCGGCAACGATCCGGTGAAAGAACGGCACCCGCGCGCCAAGCTTGTAGCCATGCCGGATGGCCCGCCGGGCGATACGGCGCAGCACGTAGCCACGGCCTTCGTTGCCGGGAATCACGCCATCGGCCACCATGAAGGCGCAGGCGCGGATGTGGTCGGCGATCACCTTCAGCGACGGGCTGCCTTTGTCGCAATCGCCCGCGCCGGCCGCATCCACCGCCTGCTTGGCCGCCGCCAGCAGGGCCACGAAGAGATCGATCTCGTAATTCGAGTGCACCCCCTGCAGCACCGCCGCGATGCGCTCCAGCCCCATGCCGGTGTCCACGCTGGGCTTGGGCAGCGGGTGCATCTGACCGTCTTCCGTGCGGTTGAACTGCATGAAGACGTTGTTCCAAATTTCGATGTAGCGGTCGCCGTCTTCGTCAGGGCTGCCCGGCGGGCCGCCGGGGATGCCTTCGCCGTGGTCGTAAAAAATCTCGGTGCAGGGACCGCAAGGCCCGGTGTCGCCCATCATCCAGAAGTTGTCCGAGGCGTAGCGCGCGCCCTTGTTGTCGCCGATGCGCACGATGCGCTCGGCCGGCACGCCCACGTCCTTGTGCCAGATGTCATAGGCCTCGTCATCTTCGGCGTAGACGGTGACCCACAGCTTGGACGGCGGCAATTTGAAGTGCTCGGTCAGCAGCTCCCAGGCGTACCTGATCGCATCGCGCTTGAAATAGTCCCCAAAGCTGAAATTGCCCAACATCTCGAAGAAGGTGTGGTGGCGCGCGGTGTAGCCCACGTTCTCGAGATCGTTGTGCTTGCCGCCGGCGCGGATGCACTTTTGCGCCGTGGCCGCTCGGGTATACGGCCGCTTGTCGAAGCCCAGGAACACGTCCTTGAACTGGTTCATCCCGGCGTTGGTGAACAGCAGCGTCGGGTCGTCTGCGGGCACCACGGGACTGGACGGCACCACGGTGTGTCCTTTGGACTCGAAAAACTTCAAGAAGGTTTGGCGGATCTCGGCGGCTTTCATCCGGGGCTTTCTGGGCAGGCTGCTAGGACGGCTCCTCAAGCGCAAGGTCAGCCAGGCGACCCTGTAAATGCTTGATTTGGCGAAGTTTTCGATTATAGAAAGGCCGCTGCCGACTTGCGCCGCCGCGCCGCAGCGCCACTGGGGCCGTCACGGTCACGCAGGTGTCAGCAGGCCCGCCGCCGCCCGCCTATGATGAACCCCAGCCTTTATTGACGTGAGGACATGCCTTCATGGAGACCACCCGCTCGCCGCTTGCCGCGCTCAAAGACCCTCGCTTGCTCAAGACCGATGCCTTGATCGACGGCCAATGGGTGCCCGGCACCGCTCGCTTTGCCGTGCATGATCCGGCCACCGGCCAGCCACTGGCCGAGGTCGCCAACTTGGGCGCCTCCGACGCCGCAGCGGCCATCGCCGCGGCCCATGCCGCCTGGCCGGCTTGGCGCGCCCAGACCGCCAAGCAGCGCGCCGCCGTGCTGATGAAATGGTTCCAGCTGCTCCACGAGCATGCCGAGGACTTGGCCCGCATCATGACGGCCGAGCAGGGCAAGCCCTTGGCCGAAGCCCGCGGTGAGGTGCTCTATGCCGCCAGTTTCGTGGAATGGTTCGCCGAGGAAGCCCGACGCGTCTACGGCGAGACCATCCCCACCACCGACCCCACCAAGCGCTATTGGGTGCTCAAACAGCCCATCGGCGTGTGCGCGGCCATCACGCCTTGGAACTTCCCCATCGCGATGATCACCCGCAAGGTGGCCCCGGCCCTGGCCGCGGGCTGTCCGGTGGTCATCAAGCCGGCCGAACAAACGCCGCTGTCGGCGCTGGCCGCAGCCGAACTGGCCCAGCGCGCCGGCATGCCGCCGGGCGTGCTCAATGTCGTCACTGGCGACAGCGCCCAGTCCATCGAGATCGGCAAGGTGCTGTGCACCAGCGAAGTCGTGCGCCACCTGTCCTTCACCGGCTCGACCGAAGTGGGACGCATCCTGATGCAGCAATGCGCGTCGACGGTCAAGAAGCTATCGCTGGAGCTGGGCGGCAATGCACCGTTCATCGTCTTCGACGATGCCGACCTGGACAGCGCCGTCGAAGGCGCCGTGGCCAGCAAATACCGCAACGCAGGCCAAACCTGCGTGTGCGCCAACCGGCTGTATGTGCAGGATGGCGTGTATGAAAGCTTCGTCGCCAAGCTGGCCGACAAGGTGCGCGGCCTCAAACTGGGCTCGGGCTTCGAGCCGGGGGTGCACATCGGCCCGCTGATCGACGAGTCGGCGTTGGCCAAGGTGGAAGCCCATGTGGCCGACGCCTGCGCCAAAGGCGCGCGCGTGCTCACCGGCGGCCAGCGTGTGGGCCAACGCTTCTTTGCCCCCACCGTGCTGGCCGATGTGACACCCGAGATGCGCTGCTCGCAAGAAGAAACGTTTGGCCCGGTGGCACCGGTGCTACGCTTCAAGACCGAAGACGAGGTCGTCGCGCTGGCCAACGCCACGGAATATGGTTTGGCGAGCTACTTCTACAGCCGCGACATCGGCCGCATCGTCCGGGTGGCCGAGGCATTGGAATATGGCATGGTGGGCATCAACACCGGGCTGATCTCGGTGGCCGAAGTCCCCTTCGGCGGCGTCAAGCAGTCGGGCCTGGGCCGCGAGGGCTCGCACCATGGCATCGACGAATACCTGGAGGTCAAGTACTTGTGCCTGGGCGACCTGCATCGGTGAGGTCGCGACCGAACCGATGGGCTACAAAGGAAAAGGGCCGCTGAGGCGGCCCTTGAATCCGGTGGAGCGGGTGAAGGGAATCGAACCCTCGTATCAAGCTTGGGAAGCTGGCGTTCTACCATTGAACTACACCCGCCTCGAACGCTGCGTATTATGACAGCGCATGGCTCCAAGGACAAAGGCCCCCGATTTCTCGAAGGCCTTTGACTCTCAGAACTTGGGGTGGCTGATGGGACTCGAACCCACGACGACCAGAATCACAATCTGGGACTCTACCAACTGAGCTACAGCCACCAAAGAGTCTGAAATTATAAGCTCGAAATCGCGGCCCCGTCCAGCCGCCTCGGCTTGAACGTTCTCAACGCGAGACCGTCTGGACTTTGACCTTGAAACGTTCCTTGAGCGAGGCGTAGTAAGCCTGCGCTTCGGCAGCCCCCCAGGCATCGATGTACTGTGCCTTGAGCGGTTCACCCGCTGGCGATGGATCGCGCCCCAGCACCTTGTTGACCCGCACGACGGCATAGCCCTCGTCGCCCAGATCCACGCCGACCCAGGCCGGCAACGCATCGGCCGCAGCGGCCAAGGCCGCACGCAGCACCCGCGAGGGCAAGCCAGCGGCGTTCAGCCGAGAGACGGTCTTGGGTGCCTCCAAGCTGGCCGACTCGGGAGATGCCTTCCAAGCCGCCAATTTGGCCTGGCCTTCTTGATGCGCCAGCTCGGCGGCCTTGCGGGCCACCACGCGCTCGCGCACCCGGTCGCGCACCTCCTCCAGCGGCAAGGTGCGCGCCGGCGAGTGTTCGACGATGCGGGCCGAGACCAGCTGGCCTGGGCCCACCTCGATGGCCTGGGTGTTGCGTTTGCTGGCAATGCTGTCTGCGCTGAACAAGGCCTCGAGCAGGCGCGCGTTGCTCAGAGGACCTTCGGTGCCGCTGGCGGGCTGACGCTGGACACGCTCGGCCTTGCGCACCTGCAACCCCAAGGCAGTGGCCGCGGGCTGGAGGCTGTCGGGCTGTTCGTACACCAGATTGCTGAACTGCTCGGCCACCTCGGCAAAGCGGGTCTGCGCGAGCTGGCTGCGCACGGCATCCTCGATCTCGGCGCGCACCGCTTCGAAGGGCTTGCGCTGACCGCCGCGCACTTCGGTCAGGCGGATGATGTGGAAGCCGAAATCGGTCTCCACCAGCTCACTGAGCTGACCCGGCTTGAGTGCATACACCGCGTCTTCGAAAGGCTTGACCATCGCACCGCGGCCGAAAAAGCCCAGATCCCCCCCTTGTGCCGCAGAGCCCGGGTCCTGCGAATGCTGGCGCGCCATATCGGCGAAGGCTTCGGGGCGGGCCTTGAGCTGGTCCAACAACTGCTGGGCCTGAGCACGGGCCTGCTCGCGCGAGACACCTTCGGTCTTGATGAGAATGTGGCTCGCGCGACGTTCTTCGGGAGTGGAGTAGCGCGAGATGTTTTCCTCGTAGTACTTGCGCAGGTCCTCGTCGGAGACGGTCAGCCCACGCTTGACGGCCTCGAGGTCGAGCACGAGGTATTCCACCGTGGCGAATTCAGGCGATTGGAATTGGGAGGCGTGGGCCGGGTCTTTGTAGTACGCCTGCAGCTCCTCGTCGGTGGGTTGGACGCGTGCGCTGAAGTCCTTGGCGGCAAACAGCTTCCACTGCACTTCGCGCGCTTGCAAGAAGGCGTCGAGGGCCTGGTCGCGCGCGGTCGTCCCGGCCACGGCGCTGACCGCCACCGGGCCGATCACCTGCCGCAGCGACAGGTCCCGGCGCAAGGTCTCGGCGAATTGCTCGGAACTCATGCCCTGGGCACTCAGGATGTCTTGGTTGACCGTGCCATCGGACCGCCGCAGGAATTCGAACTGCGGATCGGTGCGGAAAATGCGGCGCACCCGCTCGTCGCCCGTGACCAGGTGCTGCTGATCGGCCGCCAAGGCCAGCACCCGCTCACGCACCAGGGACTCCAGCGTGCTTTGCTTCATGGCCGGGGTGTCGAACATCGCGATGTCCACGCCGGGCATTTGCTGACGCACGCGCTCGATCGAGCGGCGATGCGCTTCATCGAGCTCGGACTGGGTGATTTCCAGCCGACCCACTTGCGCGACGACTTGGCGACCTTCGCGAAATCGGGTGTAGCCGTCTAGCCCGAAGAAGACAAAGGACGGGATGATCAGCAGCAACAACACCAGAAACAAGACGCGAGAGTTGTTGCGGATGGCATCGAACATCGGACAGACCTCGTGAGTGGGCGGCCAGCGCGCCGCCAAAGGATGAACCGCCCGCAAAGACGACAAAGGCGAACCTCGGTTCGCCTTGGGAGTCCTGTCGGTGGATCCGGAGCCGCGCGCCGTGGGCTTCACGGCACGGGAAGCTTCATTTTAGCGCAGCCCCGGGGATGAAACCGGATGAACCGTGGTGGGTGCTGAGGGGTTCGAACCCCCGACCTACGCCTTGTAAGGGCGCCGCTCTACCAACTGAGCTAAGCACCCGGGGTGAAGAAGAAACGCCGCCGGTGTCAGTTCAGAGCGTCTTTCAAAGCCTTGCCAGGACGGAACTTCGGCACTTTGGCCGCCTTGATTTTGATGGTGGCCCCGGTGCGCGGATTGCGCCCGGTGCGAGCGGCACGCTTGGTCACGGCAAAAGTGCCGAATCCGACCAGCGAGACGGTCCCGCCCTTTTTCAGGGTGGTCCGCACACCACCGATCATGGCTTCCAGGGCGCGGCTGGCCGCGGCCTTGGAGATGTCGGCTTGCTTGGCGATGTGCTCGATGAGTTCAGTCTTGTTCACGAAAACCCCCTCTCAAGGTGTCTCACACGAAAGATATGGATCCCGGCGCCGCGATTGCGCATGACGCTGTGATGGTGGATTGGGCGACTGCAAACGCTGCGCGTCCATTACAGCGACGGCCCTCCAGCGTGTCAAGCGCGGAAGCGGATTCTATGCGCTTTGCCGTTGCTTCACGAATGAAAGATCCGCGTGAAATCTCGTCTTGACAAGGGGTTGTGCGCCTAACGCCCACGTCGGGCTCAGACCTCGCGCAAGGCTTGCTCCACGGCTCGGCCGAGGTCCTCGGTGTGGGCCGTTCCTCCGAGGTCTGGGGTGCGGGGCGCGCCGCTGGAGGGCTCGAGCACGCGCTCGATGGCCCTCAGGATCGCATCGTGCGCCCCGCGGTGACCGAGGAAATCGAGCATCATCGCCGCCGACCAGATCTGCCCGATGGGGTTGGCGATACGACGCCCAGCGATGTCTGGCGCCGAGCCATGCACCGGCTCGAACAGTGAGGGAAAGCGCCGCTCGGGATTGAGGTTGGCCGAAGGCGCGATGCCGATCGTGCCGGTACAGGCGGGCCCCAGGTCGCTGAGGATGTCGCCGAACAGGTTGCTGGCCACCACCACGTCGAACTGCTCGGGCCGCTGAACGAAATGGGCCGTCAGGATGTCGATGTGGAACTTGTCCACGCTCACATCGGGATACCGACGGCTCATGGCCTCGACCCGTTCGTCCCAATAGGGCATCGTGATGGCGATGCCGTTGGACTTGGTAGCCGAGGTCAGTTTGCGACGCGGACGCGACTGCGCCAGATCGAACGCAAATTTCAGCACACGATCCACACCGATGCGGCTCATGACGGTTTCCTGGATCACGATCTCGCGCTCGGTGCCTTCGTACATGCGCCCCCCCACCGACGAATATTCGCCCTCGGTGTTTTCGCGCACGATCATCATGTCGATCTCGCCGGCGGCCCGCGGGCTGCCATCGCGGCGCACCAGCGGTGAGCGGATGCCGGGCATCAGCCGAGCCGGTCGCAGATTGATGTACTGATCGAACTCCCGACGGAATTTCAGCAACGAACCCCACAGAGAGACATGGTCGGGGATTTTCTGGGGCCAGCCCACCGCACCGAAGAAGATCGCGTCGTGCCCGCCGATGCGGTCCTTCCAATCGTCGGGCAGCATCTTGCCGTGGCGCTCGTAGTAGTCCCAGCTCGAAAAATCAAACTCATCGACTTCCAAGGCAATGCCAAAACGCCGTGCTGCCGCATCCAGCACGCGCAGCCCTTCGGGCATGACTTCCTTGCCGATGCCATCGCCGGCAATCACGGCGATGCGGGCTTTGCTCGCGGTCGATGGGGGTATCATTCGTTCTCCTTGAAAAAATGCAGGGCCTCGCGCAGCACCTCGTCCGGGCATTCTTCGGCCAGGTAGTGTCCGGCCTCCAACGCCCGCCCATCGACGTGCTCGGCCACCTCGCGCCACAAGCGCAACACGTCGAAGCATCGCCCCACGGTGCCGTGGCTCCCCCACAGCACTCGCAGCGGCTGGGCCAAGCGCCGCCCCGCCGCACGGTCTTGGCGGTCATGCTCCAGGTCGATGCTGGCCGAGGCGCGATAGTCCTCGCACACATTGGCCGCCGAGCCCGGGCGCTGCATGGCACGTTCGTAGGCCGCCAAAGCTTGCGGCGCAAACAACGACAAGCCGCCAGTGCGCTGCCCCATCACTTGACGCACATAAAAACCCGGGTCGGCCTCGATCATGCGTTCGGGCAGCGGCGCAGGCTGGATCAAGAAAAACCAGTGCCAATACGCTTGGGCAAAGGCACGCGTCGTGCCCTCATACATCGCCAGCGTCGGCGCGATGTCCAACAGCATCAGTCGGCGCACACGATCAGGGTGGTCCAGGGCCAGTCGGTGCGCCACGCGCGCGCCCCGATCATGCGCCAGCACGTCAAAGCAGCGCTGACCGAAATGCGCCATCACCTCCACCACGTCTTGCGCCATGGCACGCTTGCTGTGCCACAGGTGCTGGGGATGCGCCGGCAAGCGCGATGAATCGCCATAGCCTCGCAAATCCAGCGCAAACACACTGAACTCGCGAGCCAGCGTATCGGCCACTCGATGCCACATCACATGGGTCTGGGGGTGCCCATGCAACAGCACCAGCGTGGGCCCGGCCCCGGCATGCCACACCGCGATGCGCGCCCCGGATGTCGTGACTTCGCAATGACTGTAGCCGTCGAACATGCCGCGCATTGTGGGGCCGCGACACCGGCCCCACAAGAAACGATGAGGCAAGATATTGTTTCCATCCAGGCATCAATCCGACGAGCCGTCCAGATGATCGAACACCGGGATTTGCACTTGGTCTTGGCCGTGGCCGAACACGGCAGCCTGGCCGCGGCGGCGCGCGCCTTGGAAATGGAGCCGCCGGCCGTCTCGAAGCGCTTGGCTGCGCTGGAGGCGCGGCTGAAGCTGCGCTTGTTCCATCGCACGACCCGCCGACTGGGCCTGACCGACGAGGGTGAGCTGTTCTGCGCCCGCGCACGCGAGCTGCGGGCGGGCTTGGCGGCATTGGAAGACGCGCTGCAAGAGCGCGTCGGCGAGCCACGGGGACTCATCCGCCTGGTCAGCAGCTTCGGTTTCGGCCGGCGGTGGGTGGCCCCCGCACTGGCCGACTTTCAGGCGCAGCACCCGGCGGTGGACGTGCAGTTGCACCTGATGGAACATTGGCCGGACCTGGCCAGCACCAGCTTCGATGCGGCCGTGTGGCTATGGCGTCCGCCCGAATCTGGGGTGATTGTGCGTCGTCTGGCGCACAACCGGCGCATCGTCGTCGGCTCCCCGGACTATTTACGCCGCTGCGGCGTCCCGCAGGAACCGGCCGACCTCGCCCAACACGCCTGTCTGGTGGTGCGCGAGCATGACAGCCACTATGCCACGTGGCGATTGACGGCCCTCCACCGTCGCCGGCGCCCCGCCGAGGTGGCCGTGCGGGTCAGCGGCCCTTTGTCGAGCAATTCGGGCGAGGTGGTGCGAGAGTGGGCGCTGGCCGGGCGCGGCTTGATGCTGCGCTCGCTGTGGGATGTGCACGATGCATTGGCCGATGGCCGGCTCGTGCAGGTGTTGCCCGACTACGCCATGATGGACGCCGATGTGCACTGGGTGGCGCGGCCGCGCTCACCCGGCGCCCCACTGCCCTGGCGGCTGCGTCTGCTGCAAGATCACCTCATGCGTTGGCTGGCCGACCCACCGTGGCTGCGCACGACCCACCACCGCCCCACGCCCGCAGGGCCACGCCGGCCTTGACGGCGGCCCACACGCGCCACCACGAAGCCGGCGCGTCGGACGCGCACGAAAACACCAGGCCAGGCGCATGCTCAGGCACCGGCCCTGCGGCGCCTGCTCACGACCTCGCGCGGATCTCGGGCAAGGCCTTTTGCAGGTAATAGACCATGGACCAAAGGGTCAGGATCGCCGCCAGGTAGATGAGCCCGGTGCCCCACAGCCGGGTGTCGATCACGCGCAAGATCACGCCATCGTAGAGCAGAAAGGGGATGGCCACCATCTGGGTGCCGGTCTTGAGCTTGCCCAGCATGTGCACGGCCACGCTGCGCGACGCACCGATGCTGGCCATCCATTCACGCAAGGCCGAGATGGCGATTTCTCGACCAATGATGACCAGCGCAATCAACGCGCCCACCCGATCGAGTTCCACCAGCACCAGCAAGGATGCGCACACCAAGAATTTGTCGGCCACCGGATCGAGGAAGGCTCCGAACGCCGAGGTTTGGTTCAGGCGGCGCGCCAGCCAGCCGTCGGCCCAGTCGGTGAACGCAAAGATGATGAACAGCACCGCCGCAGCCAGATTGCGCGTGGCCACGTCCAAAGAGGGCAGGTAGTACACCCCCACGATGAGCGGAATGGCCACGATGCGGGCCCAAGTCAGCAGAGTGGGTAGATTGAAAAACATGGGCGCGATTGTGGCTCAGTCCAGCGTTCGGGGTTTGAAGCGCCGGTCGTCTCGGAACAAAAACGTCTCATTGAACCGCCAAGGACGCGGCAGATGCGCCACGCTGCCAAACGGCGCGGCCCGCAGCACGGCGTCGATGGCCAACTGGGTGGTGTCGCGGGCCTGCCCGGGATACCGCAACACCTCGATGCGCCGCACGCTGCCGTCGGCATTGAGATCGATGGCCAGCACCGGGATGGCCAGCAGCACGTCCGGCGGCCGATCCAGGTACACGCCCTGCGGATTGGCCGCCACGATGCGGCGTGCCGCGCGCAGCCGGTAGTCGTCCCAGTGGCGCGCGCGGGTCTCCACGGGCACCGACACGGCCGGCTGCGGCTCTGTGGGCACCGGCGGCGGTGCGGGCACCCTGGGCGCCGGAGAACAGCCCAGCAGCACGGCGCCGACGAGCAGCGGTGCCGCCCACAGACGGAGTCGACGGTGTCGGCAGGGCTTCATGCAGGTTCTCCTCATTGCGACGAGAGCGGCGGTCTCAATGCAGCGCCTTGTAGATCGCTTCGGCCAGTTCGCGCGAGATGCCCTCCACCGTGGCCAAATCGTCCACACTGGCCTGAGCCACCCCACGCAGACCGCCGAAGCGTTGCAGCAGTCTAGCCCGCTTCTTGGGGCCGATGCCGGGAATGTCTTCGAGCTTGGACCCCCCCGTGCGCACCGATGCACGCCGCGCACGCATGCCGGTGATGGCAAAGCGATGAGCCTCGTCACGGATCTGCGCCACCAGCATCAGCGCCGCCGACTCCCGACCCAGCGCGATCTTGGGCCGGCCGTCGGCGAAGACCAGCTCCTCCAAGCCGACCTTGCGACCTTCTCCTTTTTCGACGCCGACGATCGATCCGATGTCCAGCCCCAATTCCTCGAAGACCTCACGCGCGACGGCCACCTGGCCGCGCCCGCCGTCGATGAGCACCAGGTCGGGCCATCGCGCTTGGCCTGCATCGGCCGCCTCGGCCAGCTTGCCATAGCGACGCAGCAGCACCTGGCGCATCGCGGCATAGTCGTCGCCGGGGGTGATGCCTTCGATGTTGTACCGCCGGTACTGGGCGTTTTGCATCTTGTGGTTCTCGTACACCACGCAAGCGGCTTGAGTGGCCTCCCCCGCGGTGTGGCTGATGTCGAAGCATTCGATGCGGAAACGATCCAGATCTTCGGGGTTCAGATCGAGGGCCTCTACCAGCGCCCGGGTGCGTGCCTGCTGTGAGCCTTCCTCGGCCAGCAGCCGCGCCAGCGCCAACTCGGCGCCCTGGACCGCCATCTCCAGCCACGCGCGGCGCTGCTCGCGTGGCTGGTGCATGGCCGTGATCTTCACACCGGCCTGTGCCGACAGCGCTTCCAGCAAGGCCTTGTCCACCGGATGACTGACCACCAGCAGGGGAGGCACACCGCCGTCCAGGTAATGCTGAGCGATGAAGGCCTCCAACACCTGCGTCTCCACCGATGGGCTGGCACTGGCCTGCGCGGCCTCGTCGTCGTCCACCGCCACGGCCGCAGCCTCCTCCACATGGGCTGGGAAGTAAGCCCGGTCCCCGAGGTGGCGCCCCCCGCGCACCATCGCCAGGTTCACGCAGGCACGCCCGCCTTGCACCTTCACGGCCAGAATGTCGGCGTCGCGGTCGCTGCCAGTGTCGATGGCCTGCTGATGCAACACCCGCGACAGTGCGCCCAACTGATTGCGAATCTCCGCCGCCTGCTCGAACTCCAGCTTTTGCGCATGCGCCATCATCTGGGCTTGCAAGGTGTCGATCACCCCCTGCTGTTCGCCTTGCAAAAATCGCTCGGCATGGGCCACGTCACGGGCGTAGTCTTCGGGGCTGATCAGGCCCACGCAAGGGCCCGAGCAGCGCTTGATCTGATAGAGCAAACACGGCCGGGTGCGGTGATTGAACACCGTGTCCTCGCAGGTGCGCAGCCGAAAGATCTTTTGCAGCAACTGGATCGATTCCTTCACCGCCCAGGCGCTCGGGTAGGGGCCGAAGTAGCGGTGCTTCTTGTCCACCGCGCCGCGATAGTAGGCCAAGCGCGGAAACGCATGCGAAGCGATCTTCAGGTAGGGATAGCTCTTGTCGTCGCGGAACAGGATGTTGAAGCGCGGATGCAGCGTCTTGATCAGGTTGTTCTCGAGCAACAAGGCCTCCGCCTCGCTGCGCACCACGGTCGTCTCCAAGCGCGCGATACGCGACACCATGTGGCCGATGCGCGTGCCCTCATGGTTTTTGTGAAAGTAGCTCGATACCCGCTTCTTCAGGTTGCGGGCCTTGCCCACATAAAGCACATTGCCTTGGGCATCGTAGTAGCGATACACCCCGGGCAGGCTGGGCAGGGCAGCCACCTCGGCCAAGAGGCGATCGCGCGGCGCCGGCTGCATCGGTGGGGCGGATTCTGTCGTGACATCGGCACTCATGGCGGCATTGTGCCGCCGAGCTCACAATGTCGGGATGCGTTGGGATGTTTTCTGCCGCGTCATCGACAACTACGGTGACATTGGGGTGTGCTGGCGACTGGCAGCCGACTTGGCCGGCCGAGGACAGCAAGTGCGGCTGTGGGTCGACGAGCCCGCCGCCCTGGACTGGATGGCCCCGCACGGTTGCCCGGGCGTGGAAGTGCGCCCTTGGCGTGAGCCCTGGTGCGCCGTGGAGCCTGCCGAGGTGGTGGTCGAGGCCTTCGGCTGCGACCCGCCCGAGGCCTACATCGAGCGCATGGCCTCGTGCCGCCCGGCACCGGTGTGGATCAATCTGGAATATCTCAGCGCCGAAGACTATGTCGAACGCTCGCACGGCCTGCCCTCGCCGCGCTGGCACCCTCCGGGGGCGGGCCTGGTCAAGCGATTCTTTTATCCCGGGTTCACCTCCCGCACCGGCGGTCTGTTGCGCGAGCCGGGCCTGTTGGAGCGCCGCGCCGCATTCGATGGTGCAGCCTGGCTGGCGCGGCAAGGGCTGACGGTGCGCCCGCAGGAGCGGGTCGTCTCGCTGTTTTGCTACGACAACCCGCGGTTGAGCCTCTGGCTCGAAGCGCTGACCGAGCAGCCCACGCTGCTGTTGGTCACCCCGGGGCAGGCCGCTGGGCAAGTCGCGGCATTGCTTGGCCACGCCCCGCGCGAAGGCCACACCGACACGGTGGGTGCCTTGCGCTTGCACTGGCTGCCCGCCCTGACCCAGACGGAATTCGACCAGCTCCTGTGGGCCTGCGATCTGAATGTGGTGCGCGGCGAGGATTCCTTCGTTCGGGCCCAATGGGCGGCCCGACCGTTCATTTGGCACATCTACCCCCAAAGCGACGCCGCCCATGCCCTCAAGCTCGAAGCCTTCCTCGACCGCTATCTGGAGGGCGCCGATCCGGGCACGGCTGCCGCCTTGCGAGCCTTGTGGCGCGCGTGGAACGGACTGTCGGCCGAGCTGGGCGCACTGCATCCCTCGCGCTGGCCCGCCCCCACGGTCTGGCGGGCCCATGCGGCACGGTGGTGTGAGACCCTAGCCAGGCAAGCGGACTTGAGCACCCAGTTGCTGGACCTCGCGCGAACTTCGAAGGCGCGCTCAGGGTAGAATAAGAGGCTTTGCGGTATCCGGGTGCGCACGCCTCGCGCGATCGGTCGGCCGTGACTGTGGGCCGTGACTGTGGGCCGTGACTGAGGGTCGTGACCGAGGGCCGTGATCGAGGCACGAGGCCCTTGAGCATCAGCCCCTTCGAACCCGGCCGTGTTGGCACCCCGAGATTCCCACTCCAGACCAGGACCGACCCCCACAAGAGGGATTCACCATGAAGACTGCACAGGAAATCCGCGCCGGCAACGTGATCATGCAGGGCAAGGACCCGATGGTCGTGCTCAAGACCGAATACAGCCGCGGTGGCCGCAACGCCGCCACCGTGCGCATGAAGCTGAAGAACCTGCTGAACAACTCCGGCACCGAAGTCGTCTTCAAGGCCGACGACAAAATGGACCAGATCATCCTCGACAAGAAGGAGTGCACCTACTCCTACTTCGCCGATCCGATGTACGTGTTCATGGACAACGAGTACAACCAGTACGAGGTGGAAGCCGAGAACATGGGCGATGCCCTCCACTATCTGGAGGACGGCATGGAGGTCGAGGTGGTGTTCTACGAAGGCAAGGCCATCTCCGTCGAACTGCCCACCACGGTGGTGCGCGAAATCACCTGGACCGAGCCGGCGGTCAAGGGAGACACCTCCGGCAAGGTGATGAAGCCGGCCAAGATCGCCACCGGATTCGAAATCCAAGTGCCCATCTTCGTGAACCAGGGCGACAAGATTGAAATCGATACCCGCACGCACGAATACCGCAAGCGGGTGTGAATTTCGCCGTCCATGCCAAGAGCCGGCCTGAGGCCGGCTTTTTGCTTGCAGCCCCCTGAGACGCGCATGAACACCCAGCCCATCCAGCCTGCCCGGGTCGAGCTGCGTGAGGGTGTGCCGTTTGCTCCAGCCTTTGGCGACATCTACCACGCGCGCGCCGGAGCGCTGGCACAGGCCAACCATGTGTTCCTCGCGGGCAACGGGCTGCCGCGGCGCTGGGCCGGCCAGCCCGATTTCACCATCTTGGAGACCGGCTTTGGGCTGGGCAACAACTTTCTGGCCACCTGGGCCGCCTGGCGCGAGGATCCCCGGCGCTGCGATCGGCTGCACTTCGTCTCGATCGAAAAACACCCCCTGACGCGTGAAGACTTGGCGCGTGTGCTGGCGGCCCATCCGCTGCGCGACTTGGCCGCCAGGCTGCAGGCGCAGTGGCCAGCGCTGACCCCCAATCTCCATCGGTTGGATTTCGAAGACGGACGGGTACGACTGATCCTGGCCTTCGGAGACGCCACAGCCTTGCTGCCCGAACTGCGGCTGCGCGCCGACGCGTTTTATCTCGACGGCTTTGCGCCCGATCGCAACCCGGAGATGTGGAGCGAAGGCCTGATGCGCAGCCTGGGCCGGCTGGCCGCCCCCGGCGCCACCGCCGCCACCTGGAGCGCAGCTCGCGCCGTGCGCGAAGGTCTGTCTCGGGCAGGCTTCGAGGTGGAACGCGCACCGGGCTTCGCAGGCAAACGTCAGATGACGGTGGCGCGATTCGCGCCGCGCTACACCCCCCCGCCGCCCGCGGCCGAAGCCCCCCTGGCAGTGCGCGAACGTCGCGCCGTGGTGCTGGGCGGGGGATTGGCTGGCGCCAGTGTGGCCCATGCGCTGGCCGCCTTGGGTTGGCACTGCGAGCTCATCGACCGCCATCCCAGACCGGCCCAAGGCGCCTCCGGCAACCCAGGAGGCTTGTTCCACGGCATCGTGCTGCCCGATGACGGGGCTCACGCCCGCTTGCACCGTGCCGCCGCCCTGTGCCTGCAAGCCAACCTGCCCTGGCTGCGCCAGCGCCACGGCCTGAGCGGAGGCTTCGACGGACTGCTGCGTGCCGACGACGGTCCGTTCGCATCGATGCAACACCTGCTGCACCGCCTGGGCTTGCCGCCGGACTATGTGCAGGCCCTGGATGTGCCCCATGCCCGGGCCCTCAGCGGACTGCCGCTGGACCGCCCGGCCTGGTTTTACCCCGGCGGCGGATGGCTGCGACCGGCCGATCTGGTCCATGCCCTGCTGGCCGAGGCGGGAGCGGCCGTGCGCTGGCGCGGCCCGCTGGAGATCCGTGCACTGCAGCCCGATGCCGATGGCTGGGCCGTGATCGATGCCGCGGGCCGCATGGCCGCTCGCGCAGAGGTGGTCGTCTTGGCCAATGGTTTCGAAGCGACCGCACTCGTGCCCGACTTCCCCTGGCCGCTCCAGCGGGTGCGCGGTCAGATCACCCGGCTGCCCGCCGATTTGCCCGGCTTGGTCCTGCCTCGCGTGCCGGTGGCCGCCGGCGGCTATCTGCTGCCCGCTCACGAAGGCTGGTCGCTGTGTGGTGCCTCGAGCCAGCCCGGCGACGAGGACCCCACCGTGCGCGCCACAGACCACGCGCACAACTTGGCCCAGCTGGCCCGCCTGGGCCTCAAGCCGCCCGTGGTCGATGCGGCCCGGCTGGACGGCCGGGTCGGTTGGCGCGCGATGACGCCCGACCGCCTGCCCCTGTTGGGCCCTCTGCCCGAGCTGACCGCCCTGCCCGCCCTGGGCCGACGCGCCGGCCAGCCACGCCACCTGCCGCGCCGGCCAGGGCTGTATGTCTGCACCGGGCTGGGCTCACGCGGGATCACCTGGTCCCTGCTGGCCGGCCGTACCGTGGCAGCCTGGATCACCGCAACCCCTTGCCCGCTGGAAGGCGGCCTGCGCGACGCCGTGGATGTGGGGCGCTTCCTCAGCCGCGCCGCACGTCGTGCGCCACGGTGACGCCCCCACCGCATCAGTCCCGGTCGTCCAGCGCGTCCTGCGGCAATACGCCAGCAGCCTGGGCCTCGGGCAGCGCCTCCACCGTGCGCAGTGCTCGGCTCATCTGGCGAGTGCGCGTCTCGGCCTTGTCCAAAGTGTTGAGCACCGTCTGGGTTTGATCCCTCACACGGGCCAAAACCTCGCCGAACTTGCCGAATTCCGTCTTGACCGCGCCCAGCACCTTCCACACCTCGGACGAACGCTTCTCCAGCGCCAGGGTGCGAAAGCCCATCTGCAAACTGTTGAGCATGGCCAGCAAGGTGGTGGGGCCGGCCAGGATGACGCGGTGCTCACGCTGTAGCGCTTCCACCAGGCCGGGACGGCGCAGCAACTCGGCATACAAGCCCTCGGTGGGCACGAACAGCACGCCAAAGTCGGTGGTGTGAGGCGGCGCCAGATACTTCGCCGCGATGCTGCGCGCCTCCTCGCGGATGCGCTGCTCCAGGGCCTTGGCCGCGGCCTCGGCGGCCTCGCGGTCGGCCTCGTCCTGCGCGGCGAGCAAACGCTCGTAGTCCTCGCGCGGAAACTTGGCATCCAGCGGCAGCCACACCGGCGCCCCATCCTCGCCCTTGCCCGGCAGACGGATCGCGAACTCCACCCGCTCCCGGCTGCCTGGCACGGTCGCCACGTGAGTCTCGTACTGATCGGGGGTGAACACCTGTTCCAGCAAGACGGCAAGCTGGGTTTCGCCAAACACACCGCGGGTCTTCACATTGGTCAGCACCCGTTTGAGGTCCCCCACCCCTTGGGCCAGCGACTGCATCTCGCCCAGGCCGCGGTGCACCTGCTCCAGCCGTTCGGCCACCTGCTTGAAGCTCTGGCCCAAGCGCTGCTCCAGCGTGGCGTGCAGCTTTTCGTCCACCGTCTGGCGCATCTGCTCGAGCTTTTTCTCGTTGTCTGCGGCCAAGGCAGCCAAACGGCTCTCCACCGTCTGGCGCACCTCGGCCAAGCGCCGCTCGTTGGCTTCGGACAACGCGCGCAGCTGCTCGTTCAAGCCCTCGGCAAAACGCCGCAGGGCCAGGTCTTGCGCCTCGCGGGCCGATTGCGCCTGGGTCGTCAGAGCCGCCGCGGTCGAACGCAATGTGTCGGCCACGAGCTGCTGCAGGGTCACCAGTTGCGCGCGAAAGCCATCGAGCTGCTCGTTCTGGGTGCGCGCCACATCGCCTTGCTGGGTCAGCAACGTCTGCTGAAACAAGGCCAGCGTGCCGCCGAGCTCCTGGCGCGTGCCCTGAGCGCTGCGGCTCAGTTCATCGCGCAGCTCGCGCTCCAGCCGCGACAAGGCCTCGGCCTGCAGCCGCGTCTGCGCGAACAAGTCCTCCCGGCTGGCCGCCGGCTCACGCCCGGCGACAACGACCCGCCAGGCCAACACGGCCAACATCACCACATTGGCCACGCCCAGCGCAGCCAGCCACCACAGGGTCGATGCCATGGTCTGATGGTCTCGCTCAGTCCTGCTGCCCGGCCGCACCGCGCAGCACTTCGGGATTCACCGGCGTGGGCGGACGCCCCGCCTGCGGACCACAGCCCAGCGCGGCGATCAGGTTGTCCACCGCCAAGCTGGCCATGGCCCGGCGCGTGGCCACCGAGGCGCTGGCGATGTGGGGCGTCAAGACGACATTGGGCACCTCCAACAGATGCGGATGCACCTGCGGCTCCCCTTCGAACACGTCCAGGCCGGCGGCGGCAATCCGTCCATCCCGCAGGGCCTGGGCCAGCGCCGCATCGTCCACCACGCCACCACGGGCAATGTTGGTCAAAGTGGCCGTAGGCTTCATCTGCGCCAGCTCGGCCGCTCCGATGGCGTGATGCGAGCTGGGGGAGTACGGCACGACGATCACCAGGTGGTCGGCCTCGCGCAGCAAAGTGGCCTTGTCGACATAACGCGCCGCGCACTGCGCCTCGATCGAGGCGGGTAGGCGTGAACGGTTGTGATAGATCACCTTCATGCCAAAACCATGCGCGCCGCGCCGCGCGATGGCCTGACCGATGCGCCCCATGCCCAGGATACCCAGCGTGGCCCCATGCACATCCGGCCCCACGAACATGTCATAGCGCCACTTCGTCCACTGGCCGGCACGCAGGTAGCGCTCCGACTCGGTGATGCGACGCGCTGCAGCCATCATCAGGGCAAAACCGAAATCCGCAGTGGTTTCGGTCAGCACGTCCGGCGTGTTGGTGACGATGATCCCGCGCGCCGTGCACGCCGCCACATCGATGTTGTTGTAGCCCACGGCCATGTTGCACACCGCCTTGAGCTGCGGATGGGCCGCCAGCAAGGCTTCGTCGATGCGTTCGCTGCCGGTGGTGATCACCCCTGCTTTGCCTTGCAAGGCCTGGCTCAATGCCTCAGGGCTCCACACCTCGTCCTTGGGATTGTCCTGCACCTCGAAGTAGGCCCTGAGGCGGTCGATGATGTCGGGAAAGGTGGCGCGCGCCACGAGCACCTTGTGCACGACGGTCTCCTTGATGATCTGGGCGACCATTGTAGAAAGCCGTCGCGCCGATCAGGCTGAGCACCGGCTGAACGCCATCCCCCGTGAAAACTGAAAACGGATGCGCGCACGCTCAGGGGGGCGGTCGGTTTCGACCGCCGGGAACGAGCCCTTCCCTGTCATCGCAATGCCTCCAACACCGCCACGAGCGATGCCGGCAGCGGTACCGGTTTGCGCGTATGGCGGTTCACGTACACATGCACGAAATGCCCGCGCGCGGCCGTCAACGGCTCGCCTTGCGCGAACAGCCCCACCTCGTAGCGCACGCTGGACGTGCCCAGATGAGCCACACGCAGCCCGGCATCCACCCCCTGCGGAAACGCCAACGGGGCAAAGTAATTGCACTGGGTCTCGACCACCAGGCCGATCACCTCGCCGGCGTGAATGTCCAAAGCACCTCTCGATATGAGGTACTCGTTCACCACCGTGTCGAAGTAGCTGTAGTAGACGACATTGTTGACATGACCATACACGTCATTGTCCATCCAGCGGGTGGTGATGGGCAGGAAATGACGATACGCATGGCGGGGTTCAGCCTGGGGTCGGCTCATGCCGAAAGTCCTCCTCGGATGGGGCCTGGGCACGCGGCCAACGCCGCCAGTACTCACAGGCCAATTGCAAGGTGCGCCATTGGATGGCCACGGTCTGGGCCAGATCGTGGCCATAACCGCCGGCCATGGTGATGACCACCGGAATGCCCCGCTCGGCGGCCGCACGCAGCACACGGGCATCGCGCTCGGCCAAGGCCTGTGCCGACACCTTCAGCCGGCCCAGACGGTCGCCTTCGTGGGGATCGGCGCCGGCGAGGTAAAAGATCAGGCCCGGGGCATGGTCCGCGTGTGCGGCCCACAAAGCCGCCAAGGCTTGCTCCAGTGCGTCGAGATACGGCCCGTCGGTGCAGCCATCGGGCAGCTCCACATCGAGGTCGCTGACTTCTTTGCGAAACGGGAAATTGCGCGCCCCATGCAGCGACAGGGTGAAGACCGTGGGATCGTCTCGAAAAATGGCTGCCGTGCCATTGCCCTGGTGCACGTCCAGATCGATCACGGCCACGCGCAACAGGCGCCGGCAGCGACGATGCCACTCGGCTTGCATCAGCCGGGCCGCCACCGCCACATCATTGAACACACAGTAGCCGCTGCCTTTGTCGGCGTAGGCATGGTGCGTGCCGCCGGCGAGGTTGGCCGCCAGCCCCTCGGTCAACGCCGCCCGCGCCGCGGCCACCGTGGCGCCCACCGAGCGTCGTGCACGCTCGGCCATCGCCGGCGACCAGGGAAAACCGATCTCGCGCTGCGCCGCTGCGCTCAACGTGCCTTGCAACACGGCGTCGATGTAGGCCGGGGTATGCACCAAGGCCAGCTCCCCTTCACTGGCCACTGGCGCCTCCTCCAAGCGCACGGCCGGCAGTTCGGCGGCCACGCGGTCGCGCAACATGCGGTATTTCGCCATCGGAAAGCGATGCCCCGGCGGCAGCGGCAACACGAAACGGTCGGAGTAAAAGGCCAGCATGGCGGCACGGCATGGGTTGGCCCGATTGTGGATCCCCCAGGCCCGGCCGACCCGTCACGACAGCGACATGTCCCTGCCCGAGACTGGGAGTCTCATCGGCGACGCCGGGAGATTTAGAGCCAAGCCTCTAAACGATGCTGCAGCGCAGCAAACCCACTTGCAATGCCACTCGAGACCTCTATACTTCAGTCATGTTGCAGTGCAACAATTTCGTGCCCACCCACCAAAGGAGTCTTCGATCATGATGACCGCCGAACAACTGGTTGCTGCCCACAAAGCCAATGTCGAGACCCTGTTTGGGCTCACTCAGAAAGCTTTCGAAGGCGTTGAAAAACTCGTCGAGCTGAACCTGCAGGTTGCCAAAGCCTCGCTGGCCGAAGCCGCCGAGCACGCCCAGGCCGCCCTGTCGGTCAAGGATGCCCAAGAGCTGCTGGCCCTGCAAGCGTCGCTGCTGCAGCCCAGCGCCGAGAAGGCCGCGGCCTACAGCCGCCATGTCTATGACATCGCCTCGCACACCAACGCAGAAATCAATAAAATCGCGGAAGCGCAAATCGCCGATGTCCAGAAGAAGTTTCTGGCCGTGGTCGACAACGCCGTGAAAAATGCGCCCGCCGGCACCGAAAGTGCGGTGGCCTTGGTGAAGTCGGCCGTGGCCGCTGCCAACAATGCGTTCGAAACGGTTCACAAAGCGGCCAAGCAAGCGGCCGAAGTGGCCGAAGCGAACATCCAGGCGGTGACCAACTCGGCGGTCAAGGCGGCCCAACAGGCGCCCCGCCCCAAGCGCAGCGCCTGAGCCCAAAATTTGTTGCGTCGGGGCTTGAACTTTTCCGCTGCGCCCCGACTCTGAGGAGAGCCGTGCAGCTTGGCTCCACGGTCTCCCTGAAAGGTTGTCTCCTCGGTACCTCCCAAGGTACCTTCGGCCCGGTGGTCTCCCACCGGGCTTTTTTTTCCCGTCAGCCTTGGCGCCTCTTGGCGGCCAGGCGCTCACGCAGCTGAGGCAGAGCCGCCAGCGCGGCGTCACGACCGGCGTCCATCGCCAACCGGCGGGATCGGAAGTCGGTGCCGGCCAACCCGTTGAGCGCCGGCCGGATCACCACGTCGGCCTCTCGCAGCTCGAAATGATTGATGCTGCGTCCCATGATGGCAAAGGTCTGCAGCAACATGCGCATGGCATCGCCCACCGGACCGTCCTGCGGTGGCGAAGAAATGTCCACGGCAATGACGAAGTCGGCCCCCATCTGGCGAGCGAAACGCACCGGCACCGGCGAGACCAGACCGCCGTCCACGTATTCCCGGTCGCCGATGCGCACCGGTTGAAACACTGCCGGCACCGCGCTGGATGCCCGCACGGCCATGCCGGTGTCTCCGCGCCGGAACAGCACCGGCTCGCCTGTGGCCAGGTCGGTCGCCACGATGCCCAGGGGCCGCTTCATGCGCTCGATGGTCACCCCCCCGACTTGTTGATTCACATAGCGCGCCAGAGCCTCCCCTCGGATCACCCCGCGCAAGGGGAAAGACCAGTCGGTGATGGCCGTCTCGTCCATGGTCTCGGCCAGGGCGCGCAGTTCCGTGCGCGATTTGCCCGCGGCGTACAGCGCAGCCACCAGGCTGCCGGCCGACGTACCCACGACCAGGTCGGGCTGTATGCCCTGTTCCTCCAGGACCTGGATCACCCCGATATGGGCAAAGCCCCGGGCCGCGCCGCCGCCCAGCGCCAGACCGATACGCACCGGCCGCGGCGGCTCGGGCGCTGGCACCGGCGCCGAGGCCTGGGGCACGGGCGGCGCCGTCTGGCAGGCGGCCAGGGCCAAGGGGGTCAACAACAAGCTGCGCCGGCGCAGCCGGTAAACGTGCAAGTCTGCTGCGGTCGAGAACGGATTTGAAGACATGGTGCGAAATGTTAGCGAGCTCGTCCCCAGGCCCCCTCCCGGTCGAAAATAACATCTAGATATAACTATCAAATGAATTTGTAGTTCCCATTTATATGGGACCTCCTTACAGTCGGCCTCATCGTGCGGGCTGCGCCTGCCCTACAGGCATGCGCCGTTCGAGTGACACAGGGAGCGACATGGACTGGATTGCAGTGGTCAGCGGTTTCGGGGTCGGCGTCATCGTCGGCCTGACCGGCGTGGGCGGTGGCTCACTGATGACGCCTTTGCTGCTGTCGGTCTTCAAGCTCCATCCTGCCGTGGCCATCGGCACCGACCTGTGGTTCGCCGGGCTGACCAAGGTGTCGGGGTCGGTGGCCCACCACCGGCAAGGCAATGTGGATTACCGCATCACCGGGCTGCTGCTGGCCGGCAGTGTGCCCGCCTCGATCCTGATGATCGGGTTGATGCATTACACCGGTGTCACCAAGGGCTGGGCCAGTGCCTTGACGTTCTCGCTGGGCATCGCCTTGCTGCTCACCGCCATCACGGTGGCCTACCGGCAGGCCTGGCACCGGGTGGCCTTGAAGCTGCAGCGCTGGCTGCCCGAACACCGCAAGCCGGCCTACACCGTGGCCGCCGGGGCGGCGTTGGGAGTGCTGGTGTCGCTCAGCTCCATCGGTGCAGGCGCCATCGGGGCCACGCTTATTTTGTTCCTGTATCCACACATCGAAGCCCGCCGCCTGGTGGGCACCGACATCGCCCACGCAGTGCCGCTGACGCTGGTGGCCGGCATCGGCCATGCCAGCTTGGGCCATGTCGACTGGGCATTGCTGGTTGCGCTTCTGGTGGGATCGATCCCCGGCATCTGGATCGGCGCGCGCCTGACCCGCAATCTGCCAGACCGTCTCGTGCGCGGCTTGCTGTGCGCCGCGCTGATCACCGCCGGCCTCAAGGTCATTCACTGAGTCTTCACGAGCCCCCGAGATGTATCGATACAACGAGTTCGATCGCCACTTCGTTCGCCAGCGCGCTGCCCAGTTCCGCGACCAGTTGCAACGTCATCTGGCCGGACAGCTCGGCGACGAGGAGTTCAAAGCCCTGCGTCTGCAAAACGGCTGGTACATCCAACGCCATGCGCCCATGCTGCGGGTGGCCATCCCCTATGGCGAAATCAGCAGCACCCAGCTGCGCACCCTGGCGCGCATCGCCCGGGAGTACGACCGTGGCTACGGTCACTTCACCACGCGCCAGAACATCCAATTCAACTGGATTCCTCTGGCACGCGCTGCCGACGTGATGGACGAACTGGCGGCCGTGGACATGCACGGCATCCAAACCTCGGGCAACTGCATTCGCAACATCACGACCGACGCCTTCGCAGGCATCGCCCCCGACGAGATCGTCGACCCGCGCCCTTATTGCGAAGTGCTGCGCCAATGGTCCACCCTGCATCCCGAGTTTGCCTTCCTGCCGCGCAAGTTCAAGATCGCCGTCAGCGGCGCCGCCGAGGATCGCGCCGCCATCGGATGGCATGACATCGGCTTGCAGTTGTTGCGCAATGACGCCGGCGAAGTCGGCTTCAGAGTGCTGGTCGGCGGTGGCATGGGCCGCACCCCCCTCATCGGCACGGTGGTGCGCGAGTTTCTGCCCTGGCAGCAGATCCTCGTGTATCTCGAGGCGATCGTGCGCGTCTACAACCGCTACGGCCGGCGCGACAATCTGTACAAGGCGCGCATCAAGATCCTCGTGAAGGCCGAAGGCCAGAGGTTCATCGACGCGGTCGAGCATGAGTTCGCCCAGATCCTCGAACGCGACGTCGATGGCGCGGCTCACATCATTCCGCAGGAAGAGCTCGACCGCGTGGCCCGGCACTTCACCGCGCCGGCCGGCGTGCGCGATGACCTCCCTGCCGCCAACGACGCGCTGGAGCCCGCCCCTGCCGATGCCCCGCCGGCCTATCGCCGTTGGCTGCAGCGCAATGTGCACGCCCATCGCTTCCCGGGTTATCGCGCGGTCACGCTTTCGCTCAAGCGCGTCGGCCAAGCGCCTGGCGATGTCACCGACGCGCAGCTCGAACGCGCCGCCGACATGGCCGATCGCTACAGTGCCGGCGAGGCCCGCGTCACGCACGACCAGAATCTCGTGCTGCCCTGGGTGCGGCAGTCCGAGCTCTTTGCCCTCTGGCTAGAGGCCAAAGACGCCGGTTTTGCCACCCCCAACATCGGCCTGCTCACCGACATGATCGCCTGCCCCGGGGGGGATTTTTGTGCACTGGCCAATGCGCGTTCGATCCCGATCGCCGAACAAGTGGCGCAGCGCTACCAAGACCTGGACGAGCTGTACGACATCGGCGACATCGATGTGCACATGAGCGGTTGCATGAATTCCTGCGGCCACCACCACAGCGGTCATATCGGCATCCTCGGCGTCGACAAGGACGGTGCCGAGTGGTACCAGATCACGCTGGGAGGATCGGATGGCTCCACGCAAAGCGGTCCGGCCGGTCCGGGAAAAGTGATCGGGCCCTCGTTCGCCGCCGATGAAGTGGTGGACGTGATCGAAGCCGTGATCGAAACCTATCGCCAACAGCGCGCGGCCAACGAGCGCTTCATCGATACGGTCAAGCGCGTGGGCCTGGAGCCGTTCAAAACGGCCGCCAACGCGGTACGTCGGACCACCAGCAAGGCGCTGGCTGCTTGAGCAAGGACCTTCCCATGAAGTTCATTCATCCCCACGATGACATTTGGCAGCACGCCCCCGAAGACGAAGCCGCGCCCGGACCTGCGGCGCATCGCGTGCTGAGCTGGCCCCAATGGCAAGCCGTGCGCACCACGTGGCCCAACCATTTGCCCGTGGGCGTACGCATCGCCAATGATTTCGATGTCGAAGCGCTCGAGGCCGATCTGCCCCGACTGGCTTTGGTGGTGCTGCACTTCCCGAAATGGACCGATGGTCGCGCCTACAGCCAGGCCCGGCTGCTGCGCAGCCGCTACCGCTTCGCCGGCGAAATCCGGGCCGTCGGTGAGGTGCTGGTCGACATGCTGCCACTGCTGGATCGCACCGGCGTCAATGCGGTGCTGTTGCGCGCCGATCAGGATGAAGCCGTCGCCCGTCGGGCGCTCGACTTCTTCAGCGGCTACTACCAGGGCGACGTGCATGACAACCGCCCCTTGTTTGCGCGCCGCAAAGTCCACAAGGAGGCCGTGTCATGACAGCCATCGAACTCTACGCGCGCCCCTCGCCGGACTACGCTGCACGCCATGCGCATGCGCTGGCGGTGTTGCAGTCGGCTGCTGCAGAGTTTCGTGGCCGCATCGTGCAAGCCACGAGCCTGGGGGCCGAGGACATGGTCTTGACGGACATGATCGCCCGCCACGGGCTGGACATTGCGATCGGCACACTGCAAACCGGCGCACTGCATCCCGAGACGCTGGCCTTGATTCCGCGCATCGAAGAGCGCTATGGCGTGCGGGTCGAGGTCTACGAGCCGCAGCATGAGGCCGTGGTGCATTTCGTGCAGCGACACGGTGAAAAGGCCATGTACGAAAGCATCGAGTTGCGCAAGCGCTGCTGCTCGATCCGGAAACTCGAGCCGCTGTCGCGCATGCTGCAAGGCCGGCAAGCCTGGATCACGGGCCTGCGCCGCGAGCAGTCCAGCCACCGCGCTGAAGTGCCCTTCCGCGACCTCGACGATCAACGCCGCACCAAGCTCAACCCGCTGGCGGACTGGTCGTGGAACGACGTCTGGCACTACATCGCCACCCACGACGTGCCATACAACCCGCTGCATGACCAGTTCTACCCCAGCATCGGCTGTGCGCCATGCACACGTGCCATCGCGGTGGGCGAGGACTTCCGCGCCGGCCGTTGGTGGTGGGAGGACGAAGCCGCCAAAGAATGCGGTCTGCACGTTCGAAAAGACAACTCTTCTGCCGTTTCTCTGATCGGAGCCCGCTCGTGAACGCGCCCGTAAGCATCGACCAACTGTTGCCGGAACTGGATCACCGGCACCTCGACTGGCTCGAAGAAGAAGCCATCTTCATTCTGCGTGAGGCCGCGGCCGCTTTCGAGCGTCCGGCCTTGCTCTTCTCCGGCGGGAAGGATTCCTGCGTGGTGCTGCGCCTGGCCGAAAAGGCTTTCAAGAACCACCTCGGCAACGGTGTCTTCAAGGGCCGACTGCCTTTCCCGCTGGTGCATGTCGACACTGGCCACAATTTCCCCGAGGTGATCGAGTTCCGTGACCGACGTGTGGCCGAGATGGGCGAGCGCCTCGTGGTCGGCCATGTGGAAGACTCCATCCGACGGGGCACGGTGCGGCTGGCCCATCCTTTGGAGTCGCGCAACGGGCACCAAACCGTCACGCTGCTCGAAACCATCGAAGAGCACCGCTTCGACCTGTTGATCGGTGGAGCCCGCCGCGACGAGGAAAAAGCTCGCGCCAAAGAGCGCATCTTCAGCCACCGAGACAGCTTCGGTCAGTGGCAACCCAAAGAGCAGCGTCCAGAGCTGTGGACGCTGTTCAACACGCGCATCCGTCCCGGCGAGCACATGCGGGCCTTTCCGATCAGCAACTGGACCGAGCTGGACGTGTGGCTGTACATCGCGCGCGAGAACATCCCGCTGCCCAGCCTGTACTACGCGCACGAGCGTCAGGTCGTGCGTCGCAAAGGCCTGCTGGTGCCAGTGACCGAACTCACGCCGCCCCAGCCCGGCGAGGAGGTCGAAACCGTGCAGGTGCGCTTCCGCACCGTCGGTGACATGACCTGCACGTGCCCAGTCGAGAGTACGGCGATCAATGCCGCCGAAATCGTGGCCGAAACGCTCAAGGCCACCGTGAGCGAGCGCGGCGCCACCCGCATGGACGACCGCACCTCCGACGCTTCGATGGAGCGCCGCAAGAAAGAGGGGTACTTCTAATGATCGCCTCCGTTGCCTCTACCCAGATCACCGATCATCGCGCCTTGCGCTTCCTCACCGCCGGCAGCGTCGACGATGGCAAGAGCACGCTGATCGGCCGCCTGCTGTACGACAGCCGCGCCATCCTGGCCGACCAGCTCGACATGTTGCAGAGAAAGGCCGCCGGCCAGCCGCTGGACTTGTCATTGCTCACCGACGGTTTGGAAGCCGAGCGCGAGCAAGGCATCACGATCGATGTGGCGTATCGTTACTTCGCCACCAAGCAGCGCAAGTTCATCATCGCCGATGCGCCGGGCCATGAGCAATACACCCGCAACATGGTGACGGCCGCTGCCGGCAGCGATGCCGCCGTGGTGCTGGTGGACATCACCAAGCTCGACCTGAAGCAGCAGCCAGTGGCCTTGCTCCCGCAGACTCGCCGGCACGCCTTGCTGGCGCACCTGCTGCGCGTGCCCAGCATCGTGTTTGCCGTCAACAAGCTCGATGCGGTGAGCGATCCGGCCCCGGCTTACACCGCCGTGCGCAACGCCCTGCTCGATTTCGCCGAGCAAGCCGGCATCGCCGTCGCCGGCATCGTGCCGGTGTCGGCCCTGCGCGGGGACAATGTCACGCAACCGCTGGATGCGCCCTGGTACGACGGCCCGTCGCTGCTGCAACTGCTCGAAACCCTGCCCACGGTGCAAGAACGCATCAGCGGCCATCTGCTCATCCCGGTGCAGTACGTGGCGCGCGAAGGCGAAGGCACGGGCAATCAGCCGCGCACGCTGTGGGGCCGCATCGCCCACGGCCAGGTCAAAGCCGGCGATGCCGTGCAAATCCTGCCCAGCGGCGAGACCGCGGTGGTGGCACAGGTGCGCCGCGCCGGCAGCGTGGTGGCCTCCTGCGTGGCCGGTGAATCGGCAGGCATCGTGCTGGACCGCCAGCTCGATGTCTCCCGCGGCGACTGGATCGCCACGCCGGGCACCGTGCGCACCACCCAGCGCTTTGCGGCCACGCTGGCTTGGCTGGACACCGAACCGGCCGTGGTGGGTCGCAAGTACTGGGTGCGCCATGGCAACCGCTGGGTGCAAGCCCGCATCACGAGCATCGACAGCCGGCTGGACATTCACAGTCTGCAACCCACCGAAGCGCATGAACTGGCGGTCAACGACATCGGTCATGTCACGGTCGAGACGCAGCAAGCCTTGCCGGTGGAACCGTACGCCGACAACCGGGTCGGCGGCGCGCTCATCGTCGTCGATCCGAGCAGCCACCGCACCAGCGGTGCCCTGCTGGTGAAGTCGGTGAACTGAAGAGGGCTGGCCACATGGGCAGGATCGTCTTCATTGGAGCCGGCCCGGGCGCGGCCGACCTCATCACCCTGCGCGGCGCCCGGCGCTTGGCTCAGGCCGATGTCGTGCTGTACGACGCCCTGACCGACCCTGCCCTGCGCGAATTCGCTCCCCAGGCCCGCTGGATCCATGTGGGCAAGCGGGGGTTCTGTGATTCGACCGGCCAGGCCGCCATCAATGCGCTGCTGGTGCGCTACGCGCGCCAAGTGGATCTGGTGGTGCGACTCAAAGGAGGGGACCCCAGTGTCTTCGGGCGCCTGGAGGAAGAACTCGAAGCCGCCGCGGCCGCGGGCCTGACCACCGAGGTCGTGCCCGGCGTGACGGCCGCGCTGGCGGCTGCCGCCGCCAGCCAACGCCCCTTGACCCGACGCGGCACGGGCCGCAGCGTGAGCCTGACGACGGCCATGACGCGCTCGGGCCAGCTGCACGCCAGCCGCAGCGCCGACACCGAAGTGTTCTACATGGCCGGACGCCAGCTCGGCGCGCTGTCGCGCCGGCTGCGTGAAGCCGGCTGGCCTGAGGACACGCCGGCCAGCGTGGTCTCGCGTGCCGGTTGGCCCGACGAATTGCAGAGCGACCACACCGTGGTCAGCCTGGCCCAAGCCAGCGTGCTGCACGCCGGGCGCCCGACCGTGGTCATCGTAGGCAGCGGCGCCCGCCCCCTGCGTGCGGCGGCTCGCCAGCACCCAGACATGCTCAAAGACGATCCCGGCACCGGGGATCTTGTCCTGGCGCAAGGAGCCTGCCCCGGCCCTCGGCCTTAGAATCTCGGCCAATGCTGCCCAAAGGCCGATGCCTCGTAAGGCCCCGGCCTGACTCCACAGTTTCTTCTATTCCTCGAGATCCCCCTATGACCCACGTCGTGACCGAAGCCTGCATCCGCTGCAAGTACACCGACTGCGTGGACGTGTGCCCGGTGGACTGCTTCCGCGAAGGCCCCAATTTCCTGGCCATCGACCCCGACGAATGCATCGACTGTGCGGTATGCATCCCCGAATGCCCGGTCAATGCCATCATGCCGGAGGAAGACGTGCCTGGCGATCAGCAACACTTCATCGCCCTCAATGCCGAGCTGGCGAAGATTTGGCCGAGCATCACCAAGCGCAAAGCGCCTCTGCCCGATGCGGACGAATGGAAAGACCGCACCGGCAAGCTCTCCGAGCTCAAGCGTTGATCGCCCGTCATGGACGCACCTGAGAACATCGCGCCCCTCATCGAGACCGATGCCGTCATCGTCGGCGCCGGGCCGGTGGGCTTGTTCCAGGTGTTCGAATTGGGCCTGCTCGAAGTCAAGGCCCATGTCATCGATTCACTGCCCTACCCCGGTGGCCAGTGCATCGAGCTCTATCCCGACAAGCCGATTTACGACATTCCGGCCGTGCCTGTGTGCACGGGACGCGAACTCACGGACAACCTGCTCAAGCAGATCGAGCCTTTCGGAGCCACGTTCCATCTGGGGCAAGAAGTCAGCGAAGTGCAACGCCGCGACGATGGACGCTTTCACGTGGCCACCTCCAAGGGCACGCGCTTCATCACCAAGACCGTCTTCATCGCCGCCGGCGTCGGCGCCTTCCAGCCCCGGCAGCTGAAAGTCGATGGCCTGGAAAAATACCTCGAGCGCCAGGTGTTCTATCGTGTGAAGAACCCTGCCCAGTTCGCGGGCCAGAACGTCGTCATCGTCGGCGGGGGGGATTCCGCCCTGGATTGGACGCTCAACTTCGCGCAGGACGGCCCCCACCGGGCCGAAAGTGTCATCCTCATCCACCGCCGTGATGGCTTTCGTGCGGCACCAGCGTCCGTGGCGCGCATGAGAGAGCTGTGCGATGCGATGCAGATGCAGTTCGTGGTCGGACAGATCACCGGCATCGAGGAAGCCGATGAACGCCTCACCGGCGTGAAGGTCACGGGCCATGACGGCGTCACGCGCGTCGTGCCCCTGGATGCGCTGCTGGTCTTCTTCGGTCTGAGCCCCAAGCTGGGACCGATCGCGCACTGGGGCTTGGCCTTGGAGCACAAGCAAATCGTCGTCGACACCGAGAAGTTCGAAACCAGCGTCCCGGGCATCTTTGCCGTGGGTGACATCAATACCTACCCAGGCAAGAAGAAGCTCATCCTCTCGGGCTTCCACGAAGCCGCACTGGCCGCCTTCGGCGCGGCCCCCTACATCTTCCCGGACAAGCGCATCCACCTGCAGTACACCACCACCAGCCCCAAGCTGCACAAAGTGCTGGGGGTGGAGACCCCCAGCTTCGACGACTGAGGCCGCCTGCACGGCTGCGCGATAATCTCATCGACCGCGTGGCTTGCTGCACGGTCATTCGCTAGGGGTGTCGGGTCTGCCCAGGCCCGGCTGAGACAGTCCCTTTGAACCTGATTGAGATCATCCTCGCGCAGGGAAGCGTCCGAACGGCGAGGCTGCCCGTGGTGTGCAGCCCCCTCCTTCAGCCGCCGGCCTGCCTCTAGACACGAAAGCTCCCCGATGGCCGCTGCTGTACGCCGCCCCTCTCTCTTCTTCCGCCCGGCCCGCCGCCCGCTGGCCTTGGCCTGCCTTGCCGTCGTGGCCTACGGTGCCCGCGCCCAGGCCACTTCCGAGGCCTTGCCGGCGGTCACCGTCACGGGTCAGACGCCCACCGCCCGCGCCGAGGTCGCAGGCTTTGGCGCGATGCCGCTGGCGCGCACGCCGCTGGCGGCCACGGTGATTTCAGAGGGCGAGCTCAAAGACCGCGGCGCCACCCGTATCGCCGACACCGTGAGCCTGGAGGCCAGCATCAGCGACAGCTACAACGCGCAAGGCTACTGGGACTTTCTGTCGGTGCGCGGCTTCGTGCTGGACAACCGCTTCAATTACCGGCGCGATGGCCTGCCGATCAATGCCGAGACGTCCATCCCGCTGGACAACAAGGCAGCGGTCGAGGTGCTCAAAGGCACCAGCGGCATCCAAGCCGGCACCAGCGCCCCAGGGGGCCTGGTCAACCTCGTCGTCAAGCGTCCGGAAGGTCCGGTGCGCAGCGTCGAGCTGGGCTGGCGCAGCCGCCAAACGGTGGGGCTGGCCGCTGACCTCGGCGAGCGCTTCGGCACGGACGAGCGCTTCGGGCTGCGCATCAATGCGGCCTACGAGCACCTCGACTCTCCGTTGCGCAGCGACACCGGGCATCGCCGGCTGTTGGCCGCCGCAGGCGACTGGCGCCTCAGCCCCGCCACCGTGGTGGAAGCCGAGGTCGAAACCAGCCGCCGCAGCCAACCGAGCCAGCCCGCCTTCAGCCTGCTGGGCAGCACGCTGCCGGCTGCGGGCGACCCGCGGATCAACCTGAACAACCAAACCTGGTCGCTGCCTGTCGTGATGGATGCCTTGACGGCCTCGCTGAGGGTGCGCCACCAACTCGACCCCGATTGGCGCCTCACCGCCCACCTGGGCACCCAGCGACTACTGACCGACGATCGACTGGCATTTCCCTACGGCTGCGATGCCGAAGGCAACTACGACCGCTATTGCAGCGATGGCAGCTTCGATCTGTACGAGTACGTCAGTGACGATGAACACCGCCGCACGCACGCGCTGGACCTCCATGCCGACGGCAAGATCCTGCTGGGCGGGATGCAGCACAGCCTCACCACCGGTGTGCTGTTCAGCCGCTACACGGCGCGCCTGCAAGATCAAATCTATCGCTGGGCGGGCACGGGCACGGTCGATGGGCAGACCCAGGTGCAGCCGTCGGACCGGCAGCCCGACCCCAACACGAACCGCAGCGAGCGCTCTACCGAGTTCTATGTGCGCGATGCCGTCGAGCTGGCCCCACGCTGGACGGCTTGGGTGGGCGTGCGCCATACACGAATGCACCGAGCCACCGAGCGCACCAGCGGGGACCCCGAAGCCACCGCGTACCGGCAATCTTTCACCACGCCCTGGCTGGCACTCAGCCACGAGTTCAGGCCGCGCCACATGGTCTACGCCAGCTGGGGGCGCGGCGTCGAATCCGAAGTGGTGCCCAATCGGGCCCGGTACACCAATGCCGGGCAAGCCCTGCCGGGCTTGAAGAGCCGCCAAGTGGAGCTCGGTCTGAAAGGGCGCAGCGATGCGCTCCAATGGGGCTTGGCCTGGTTCGACATCCAGCGGCCGGCGGTATCGGACATCGGCTCGGATTGCTTCGACGACAGCACCGGCGATACCTGCACCCGCCAATTCGACGGCCAGGCCCGTCACCGCGGCCTGGAAGGCCACACCACCTGGGACCTGGGCCCCTGGCGCATCCATGGCAGCGCCATGTGGCTGCACGCCCGCCGCGAAGGCGCCGCCGATCCCAGCCTCAATGGCAAACGCCCCGTCAATGTCCCGGCCCATACCGTGAAGGCGGGCATCGAATACCGGGTGTCGGCGCTGCCCGGGCTGCGCCTGGCGGCCTCGTTGGTGCACGAAGGCGACCGCATGGTGCTGGCCGACAACAGCATGCGCATCCCCTCCTGGACACGCTGGGATCTGGGCCTGGTGCATCAGCACCGCATGGCCGGCACCACACTCACCTGGCGCGCCGGCATCGACAACCTCACCGACCGCCGCGCCTGGCGCGAATCCCCCTTCCAATATGGCCACGCCTTCCTCTACCCGCTGGCCCCGCGCAGCATGCGCTTGTCGTTGCAAGCGGACTTGTGATCCAGGAAATTTTGTGGCTATAATTTAAGTCTTCTGTTCCCCGATAGCTCAGTCGGTAGAGCGACGGACTGTTAATCCGCAGGTCCCTGGTTCGAGCCCAGGTCGGGGAGCCAAAAAAAAATTCAGTAGCTTTCAGCAGCTCCATGACAAAGCCCTGCATGACCATGCAGGGCTTTCGTTTTTGGGTGCACCTTGCCGGGCGCACCCATGAACACCCATGAAAAAAGGGCCGGCATGCCTGCGGCCCCTTGCGTTGCGGTCCGGGCACCGGGCCCGGCAGCACGGCTTACTGCTGCTGTGCTTTGGCGTAATTGGCGATGCCGTTGGCCACCTCGGCCTTGGCCGCCTCGGGGCCTTCCCAGCCCTGCACCTTGACCCATTTGCCCTCTTCGAGGTCTTTGTAGTGCTCGAAGAAGTGCTGGATGGCCTTCAGGCGCATCGGATTGATGTCCTCGGGCTTCTTCCAGTGGTCGTAGATGGGCAGGATCTTGGTGGTCGGCACGGCCAACAGCTTGGCATCACCGCCGGCCTCGTCTTCCATTTTGAGCACACCGATGGGACGGCAGGTCACCACCACGCCCGGCGTTAAGGGGAACGGCGTGATCACCAACACGTCCACCGGGTCGCCATCGTCGGACAAGGTTTGCGGCACATAACCGTAGTTGCACGGATAGTGCATGGCCGTGGTCATGAACCGATCGACGAAGATGGCGCCAGTCTCTTTGTCGACCTCGTACTTGATCGGGTCGGCATTCATCGGAATCTCGATGATCACGTTGAACTCTTCGGGCGCCTTGGCGCCGGGGGTCACGTTATGCAGGCTCATGGCGGTGTGATCGTTCTCGCAAGGGAAAACCCGGATTCTACCGAGGGCTCTTGCGACAGGCTGACACCCCAGCGTGGTGCGATCAGCGCCGCCTCCACTGGTAAACACGGGGCGAGCCGTCATTGCGGCGCCGCAAAGCTTTGCGTAGCATGGGTCGGCCAACGTGGCAAGCAAGACCACGGGCTTTCGATCACCATCGGATCATCAGAGGAAGGAGCCCTTTCATGTCCACCCATTTGGCGCTGTATTTTGCGCTTGCCTGTGGCGTGGCCGCCGTCGTCTACGGCTTCGTGTCACGCAGTTGGATCTTGAAGCAAGACGCGGGCAACGCCCGCATGCAGGAGATCGCCGCGGCCATCCAGACCGGCGCGGCTGCCTATCTGGCACGCCAGTACAAGACCATCGCCCTCGTTGGTGTGGTGCTGGCCGTGTTGATCGGCATTTTCATCGACGGCGCCACGGCCGTGGCCTTCGTGATCGGGGCGGTACTGTCCGGCGCCTGCGGATTCATCGGCATGAATGTGTCCGTGCGAGCCAACGTGCGCACCGCCCAGGCGGCCACCCGGGGCATCGACACGGCGTTGGCCGTGGCCTTCCGCGGCGGGGCGATCACGGGCTTGCTGGTGGTGGGCCTGGGCCTGCTGGGTGTGGGCGTGCTGTTTTGGCTGCTGATCATCAACGGGCAGGTCAACCCGGTGACGCCATTGTCCTCGGTGCTCAAGCCGCTGGTGGGCCTGGCCTTCGGCTCCTCACTCATTTCGATCTTCGCCCGCTTGGGCGGGGGCATCTTCACCAAAGGAGCCGACGTGGGCGCCGACCTGGTGGGTAAGGTGGAAGCCGGCATCCCCGAGGATGACCCGCGCAACCCCGCGGTGATCGCCGACAACGTGGGCGACAACGTGGGCGACTGCGCCGGCATGGCCGCCGACCTGTTCGAAACCTATGCCGTGACGCTGATCGCCACCATGGTGCTGGGCGCCTTGATGGTCACGGCCTTCCCGATGCAAGCGGCCGTGCTGCCGCTGGCGCTGGGCGGGTTCTCGATCATTGCCTCCATCATCGGCTGCGGCGCGGTCAAAGCCTCGCCTGGCATGAAGAACGTGATGCCAGCCCTCTACAAGGGCCTGATCGTGTCCGGTGTGATCGCACTCATCGGCTTCTTCTTCATCGTGAAGTGGGTGATGCCCGACGATGCGATCTATGCCAGCGGCACCCAATGGCGCCTGTTCGGCGCCGCCGCGGTGGGCTTGGTGCTCACGGCATTGATGGTATGGATCACCGAGTACTACACCGGCACGGACTACTCGCCGGTCAAGCACGTGGCCAAGGCCTCCACCACCGGGCATGGCACCAACATCATCGCTGGCCTGGGCGTGAGCATGAAGTCCACGGCCTGGCCGGTGATCTTCGTGTGCGCGGCCATCATCGCGAGCTACCTGCTTGCCGGTCTGTATGGCATTGCGATCGCGGCCACCTCGATGCTCAGTCTGGCGGGCATCATCGTGGCGCTGGATGCCTATGGCCCGATCACCGACAATGCCGGCGGCATCGCCGAGATGTCCGAGCTGCCCCAGTCGGTGCGTGACATCACCGACCCGTTGGACGCCGTGGGCAACACCACCAAAGCCGTCACCAAGGGCTATGCGATCGGCTCGGCCGGCCTGGCCGCCTTGGTGCTGTTTGCCGACTACACGCACGGCCTGGAGGCCGCCGGCCACCACGTGAGCTTCGATCTGTCGAACCACATGGTGATCGTCGGTCTGTTCATCGGCGGGCTGATTCCCTACCTCTTCGGCGCCATGGCCATGGAAGCCGTGGGGCGGGCCGCCGGCAGCGTGGTGGAAGAAGTGCGCCGGCAGTTCAAGACCATCCCCGGCATCATGGAAGGCACCGGCAAGCCCGAGTACGGCACCGCCGTGGACATGCTGACCAGCGCGGCCATCAAGGAGATGATCCTCCCCTCGCTGCTGCCGGTGGTCGTGCCCATCCTGGTGGGTCTGCTGCTCGGGCCCGAGGCCCTGGGTGGCTTGTTGATGGGAACCATCGTCACCGGCCTGTTCGTCGCGATCTCGATGTGCACCGGCGGCGGGGCCTGGGACAATGCCAAGAAATACATCGAAGAGGGCCACTACGGCGGCAAGGGCAGCGAAGCGCACAAAGCGGCCGTCACTGGCGACACCGTGGGCGACCCCTACAAGGACACAGCCGGCCCGGCCGTGAACCCCTTGATCAAGATCATCAATATCGTCGCGCTGTTGATCGTGCCGTTGCTGCCGGTCGGCACGGCCGGCAAGGCCGAGTCTGCACCCATGGAGCCCAGCGTCCAGGTGCAGGCCGTGGCCTCGGCAGGCAGCCTGGTGCCGCCGCCCCAGCCTGCCGTGCACTGAACGAACCCGCTCCCTTCGCCGCAACGCTCGCTTCGCGCGAGCGTTGCCTCCCGGCCCTTGCCAAAGCCCCCGGTTTGCGGCATTGCTTCACGCCAGCCGGGGGCTTGGAGCGTCCACAGGCGGCTCGAAAGTGCTTCAATGGGCCTCATGCCACCAGCCGTGCCGACACCCCGCTTGAGCAGCCTCTGCGCCAGGCTTGCGCTGGCATGGCTTGGCGTCGCCGGGTTCTCCGGGGCCCAGGCCCGTGAGCCCGGCGCAGCCCTTGCCGCGCCGACCGTGGCACAGCCCGTCGTCGCCGCCGCGCCGACGGCCCACCGGCCCGCGCCTCGGCCATCACGCCTGACTGCGGCGGCGGCGGTCAAATCGCCCGCCAAGGACGCCCCCGCCCGCCAGGCTCCCACGCCTGCACCCACCCTGGATTGGCAGAGGGTCGACGCACACGTTCTGACAGCATCGGCAACGCCCGCTCGCGCCACGATGCTGGCCCCGCTCGGCCCCGGGCGCTCGGCCAGCGGCCTGAATCTGCAGGCGCCAGCCTCAGACTTTTGGTGGGTGACGGCCCGCTTCGTGGACAACGGCGACCGTCACCCCGAACCGGGGTTGACGGTCGGCATCAAGCTCAAGTTCTGAACGATCCCGGCGCAGTCGGCCCTGGGGTTCAGCGCCGCGCTGGCGGCACGTCGGTACAACTGCCGTGCGCCACTTCGGCGGCCATGCCGATGCTCTCGCCCAGGGTCGGGTGCGGGTGGATGGTCTTGCCGATGTCCACCTCATCGGCCCCCATTTCGATGGCCAGGGCGATCTCGCCGATCATGTCCCCCGCATGCGTGCCGACGATGCCGCCGCCGACGATGCGATGGGTCTCCTCGTCGAACAGAAGCTTGGTGAAGCCTTCGTCGCGGCCGTTGGCGATCGCCCGACCCGAGGCCGTCCACGGGAACAGCCCCTTCTTCACCTTGCGCCCCTCGGCCCGGGCCTGGTCTTCGGTGAGACCCACCCAGGCCACCTCGGGGTCGGTGTAGGCCACGCTGGGAATGACCCGGGCATCGAAGGCCACTTTCAGCCCCGCAGCCGCCTCCGCCGCCACATGGGCCTCGTGCACGGCCTTGTGCGCCAGCATCGGCTGGCCGACGATGTCGCCGATGGCAAAGATGTGCGGCACGTTGGTGCGCATTTGCGCATCCACCGGGATGAAGCCACGGTCGGTGACCACCACGCCGGCGTTCTCGGCCCCGATCTTCTTGCCATTGGGACTGCGGCCCACGGCTTGCAGCACCAGGTCGTACAACTGCGGCTCCTTGGGCGCGGCCTCCCCTTCGAAACGCACCAGAATGCCATCGGCCGTCGCTTCGGCTGCGACCGTCTTCGTCTTGAGCAGGATCTGGTCGAAGCGGTGTGCGTTCATCTTCTGCCACACGCGCACCAAATCACGGTCGGCGCCTGGCATCAGGCCATCGAGCATCTCGACCACGTCCAGCCGTGCACCCAGCGTGGAATAGACCGTGCCCATCTCCAGGCCGATGATGCCCCCACCAATGATGAGCATGCGCTTGGGCGCGTGTCGTAGCTGCAACGCACCGGTGGAGTCGACGATGCGCGGGTCTTCCGGCAGGAAGGGCAGCCGCACCGCTTGCGAGCCGGCAGCGATGATGGCCTGCTTGAAGCGGATGATTTGTGTGTGGCCGGTCTTGTCCTGACCGTCTCCCGTGGTTTCCTCGACCCGCACGTGGTGCGGATCGACGAAGCTGCCGTAGCCGCGCACCAGGGTGACCTTGCGCATCTTGGCCATCGCCGCCAAGCCGCCGGTGAGCTTGCCCACCACCTTGTTCTTGTGCGCCAGCAGCTTGGCGCGGTCCACCGTGGGTTCGCCATAGCTCACCCCCAGATCGGCGAAGTGCTTGACCTCGTCCATCACTGCCGCCACATGCAGCAGCGCTTTGGACGGAATGCAACCCACGTTCAAGCAGACCCCGCCGAGCGTGGCATAGCGTTCGACCAACACCACCTTCATGCCAAGGTCGGCGGCACGGAAGGCGGCCGAATAGCCCCCTGGGCCGGCCCCCAGCACGAGCACATCGCATTCCAAGTCCGCGCCGCCGGCATGGGTCGAGGCCACGGGGGGCGATGCAGGCGCTGCAATGGGCGCTGGCGCTGGGGCCGCCGCTGGCGCAGCAGGGGCAGACACTGGCGTCGCCGCAGCGGCTTCATCGGTCTCCAACAGCAGAATCACCGAACCTTCATTGACCGTGTCGCCCACTTTGACCCGCAGCTCCTTGACCACGCCGGCGTGCGGACAGGGGATCTCCATCGACGCCTTGTCGGACTCCACGGTGATGAGGCTTTGCTCGGCCTTGACCGTATCCCCCGGCTGAACCAACACCTCGATGACGCCGACATCTTTGAAGTCGCCAATGTCGGGAACCTTGATCTCGATGACAGACATGCCGCGCTCCTCTTACAACAACACGCGGCGGAAGTCCGCCAGCACCGAGGCCAAATAGGCATTGAAGCGGGCTGCAGCCGCTCCATCGATGACGCGGTGGTCCCAGCTCAGCGACAGCGGCAGGATCAGGCGCGGAACGAACTGTTTGCCGTCCCAGCGCGGCTCCATGCTGCTCTTGCACACCCCGAGGATCGCCACCTCCGGCGCGTTGATGATGGGCGTGAAATAGCGCCCGCCGATGCCGCCCAGCGAAGAAATCGAAAAGCAGCCCCCGCTCATCTCGGCCGGGCTGAGCTTGCCCTCACGCGCCTTGGCAGCCAGCTCCGCAGTCTCCTTGGCGATCTGCAACAGGCCCTTCTTGTCGGCGTCCTTGATCACCGGCACCACCAAGCCGTTGGGCGTATCGGCCGCAAAGCCGATGTGGTAGTACTGCTTGAGCACGAGTTGCTCGCCATCCAGGCTGGCGTTGAACTCGGGGAATTTTTTCAAGGCGGCCACGGCAGCCTTGATCAGAAAGGCCAGCATCGTGACTTTGATGCCGCTTTTCTCGTGCTCCTTGTTGAGCTGCACCCGGAAGGCTTCCAGCTCGGTGATGTCGGCATCGTCATGGTTGGTGACGTGCGGGATCATCACCCAGTTGCGGTGCAAATTGGCGCCGCTGATCTTCTTGATGCGCGAGAGGTCTTTGCGCTCGATGGGGCCGAACTTGCCGAAATCGACCTGCGGCCACGGCAGCAAGCCCGGCAACCCACCCGCTGCCCCGGCCGCAGCCACCGGCGCCTTGGCTTTTTGGGCCTGCGTCTGAACGTCGCCGGCCATCACCTTTTTGACGAAGGCATGCACATCCTCGTGGGTGATGCGCCCCTTGGGGCCGGAGCCGGGCACCTCGCCCAAAGGCACCCCCAACTCGCGCGCCAGCCGACGCACGCTGGGAGACGCATGCGGCAGCCGGCCCGCGGCGCCAGGGGCCGACGATTCGCCCGACGGAGCCGGCGCCGGTGCCGGTGCAGGCGTCGGCGTGGGCGTCGCTGCAGGCGTCGGCGTGGGCGTCGGTGCCGGGGGCGCTGCAGGCGACGGCAGCGGCGGCGTCGCGGCGACGGCCGGCGCCGCTGTGCCGCCCGAGGTTTCGACCAGCGCGATCGGCGTCCCTTTGGACACCTTGTCGCCCAAGGCCACTTTCAAGGCCTTGACCACCCCGCCATGCGAGGAGGGAATCTCCATCGAGGCTTTGTCGGACTCGACGGTGATCAGGCTTTGCTCGGGCACGATGGTATCGCCCGGCTTGACCAGCACCTCGATCACCGCCACCTCACTGAAGTCCCCGATGTCCGGGACCACCACCTCCACCACGCTGGCCGCCGCGCCAGACGGCGGCGTCTGCGGGCTGGGAGCTGGCACCGCAGCCGGCGTCGGGGTCGCGGCGTGGGACACCGACGCCGGCGTTGCGGCCGCCGCGTCGGACTCCAAGAGGAGCAGCACACTGCCTTCGCTCACCTTGCTGCCCAAGCCCACTTTGAGTTCGCGCACCACGCCGGCATGCGTGGAAGGAATCTCCATCGAGGCTTTGTCGCTCTCCACGGTCACCAAGCTTTGGTCCACCGCGATGGTGTCACCGGGCTTGACCAGCAGCTCGATGACTTCGACATCCTTGAAATCCCCGATGTCGGGCACTTTGACTTCGATCAATGCCATGTTGTCGTCCCCGTTGGTGTGGCTCAGGCGTACAGCGGGTTGATCTTGTCGGGATTGATCCCGTACTTGCGGATCGCCTCGGCCACACGAGACGAAGGCACGGTGCCTTCTTCAGACAGCGCCTTGAGTGCTGCCACGACGATGTAATGGCGATTGACCTCGAAGTGCTCGCGCAGCTTGCTGCGAAAATCGCTGCGGCCAAAGCCATCGGTACCCAAGACCTTGTAGATCCGCCCTTTGGGCAAGAAGGCGCGGATCTGGTCGGCGTAATTCTTCATGTAGTCGGTGGACGCCACGACCGGGCCGGCATAGGGTTCGAGCTGCTGCGCCACGAAAGGCACGCGCGGGGTCTGCTCCGGATGCAGCATGTTCCAGCGCTCGCAGTCCTGGCCCTCGCGGGCCAATTCATTGAAGCTCGGGCAGCTCCACACATTGGCCGACACGCCCCAGTCGCGCTCGAGTAATTCCTTGGCAAAGATGGATTCACGCAGGATCGAGCCGCTGCCCAAGAGGTTGACCTGCGGGGGCATCTTCGCCCCTTCTTGCAACAGGTACATGCCCTTGATGATCTGCTCTTCGGTGCCGGGCTTGAGCCCGGGGTGAGCGTAGTTCTCGTTGAGCAGGGTGATGTAGTAGAAGACGTTTTCCTGCTTCTCGACCATGCGCTTGAGGCCGTGCTGCATGATCACGGCCACTTCGTGAGCGAAGGTGGGGTCATAGCTCACGCAGTTGGGAATGGTGCTGGCCAGGATGTGGCTGTGGCCGTCTTCATGCTGCAAGCCCTCGCCGTTGAGCGTGGTGCGCCCCGAGGTGCCGCCCAGCAGAAATCCGCGGGCCTGCATGTCGCCGGCCGCCCAGGCCAGGTCCCCGACGCGCTGGAAGCCGAACATCGAGTAGAAGATGTAGAAAGGGATCATGATGCGGTTGTTCGTCGAATACGACGTGGCCGCAGCGATCCAGCTGGCCATGCCCCCGGCTTCGTTGATGCCCTCCTGCAAGATCTGACCGGCGCGGTCTTCCTTGTAGTACATCACCTGGTCCTTGTCGACCGGGGTGTACTTCTGGCCCTCGGGGTTGTAAATGCCGATTTGACGGAACAGGCCCTCCATGCCGAAGGTGCGCGCCTCGTCCACCAGGATGGGCACCACGCGCGGCCCCAGGGCCTGATCGCGCAGCAACTGCGTCAGGAAGCGCACATAGGCCTGCGTGGTGCTGATCTCCCGCCCTTCGGCCGTGGGCTCGAGGATGGCCTTGAAGGTCTCCAGCGAGGGCACGGTGAAGCTCTCGGAGCTGCGTGGCCGGCGTTTGGGCAAATAGCCGCCCAGAGCCTTGCGGCGCGCATGCAGGTACTTCATCTCCGGCGTGTCGTCGGCCGGCTTGTAAAAAGGAATCTTCGGCAGCTCGCTGTCAGGGATCGGGATGTTGAAGCGATCGCGGAAATAGCGGATGTCCTCGTCAGAGAGCTTTTTGGTCTGGTGGGCGGTGTTCTTACCCTCCCCGGCCTTGCCCATGCCGTAGCCCTTGACGGTCTTGACGAGAATGACCGTCGGTTGCCCCTGGTGGTGATAGGCGCGGTGGAAGGCGGCATACACCTTCTGCGCATCATGCCCGCCGCGGCGCAGCGCCCAGATGTCCTCATCGCTCATCTTGGCCACCAACTCCAGCGTGCGCGGGTCGCGGCCGAAGAAATGCTTACGCACATAGGCGCCGTCATTGGCCTTGAAGGCCTGGTAGTCGCCATCGAGCGTGTCCATCATGATCTTGCGCAAGGCGCCGTCTTTGTCGCGCGCCAGCAAGGCGTCCCATTCACGCCCCCACAACAGCTTGATCACGTTCCAGCCCGCCCCCCGGAACTCCCCCTCGAGCTCCTGGATGATCTTGCCGTTGCCGCGCACCGGGCCGTCCAGACGCTGCAGATTGCAATTGACGACGAAGATCAGGTTGTCGAGCTTCTCGCGCGCGGCCAGGCCGATGGCCCCCAGGCTCTCGGGTTCGTCCATCTCGCCGTCGCCGCAGAACACCCAGACCTTGCGCTGCGAGGTGTCGGCAATGCCGCGCGCGTGCAAATACTTCAAGAACCGGGCTTGATAAATCGCCATCAGCGGCCCCAAACCCATGGACACCGTCGGAAACTGCCAGAACTCCGGCATCAGCTTGGGGTGGGGATAGCTGGAGATGCCCTTGCCATCGACCTCCTGACGGAAATGGAGCAACTGCTCCTCGGTCAGCCGCCCTTCCATGAAGGCCCGCGCGTAGATGCCCGGGGCGCTGTGCCCCTGGATGTAGAGCAAATCTCCGCCATGGGTGCCGCCCTCGTCGGTGTCATCGGCATGCCAGAAATGATTGAAGCCCACGGCGAACATGTGGGCCAGCGATTGGAACGAGCTGATGTGACCGCCCAAATCCCCCCCGTCGGGCGGGTTGAGCCGATTGGCCTTGACCACCATGGCCATGGCGTTCCAGCGCATGTAGGCGCGCAGACGACCTTCCAGCTCCAAGTTGCCCGGGTTGTGCGCCTCTTCAGAGGGCTCGATGGTGTTCACATAGCCCGTGGTGGCCGAAAACGGCATGTCCACACTGTGTTGACGGGCCTCCTCCAGCAGCTGCTCAAGCAGGTAATGCGCACGCTCGGGACCTTCACGCTCGATGACGGCCGTCAGTGCGTCCAGCCATTCACGGGTTTCCTGGGCGTCGGCATCGTTGGCCGCCGCAGCGGCGGGGGGTTGGGGCATCGCAGACATGCTTGTCTCCAGCTCAGGGGTTGACGGCGTCCCGGTCGACCTCATTCGTCAGGCCATGCGCCACGCAGGGAACGCGCGCAGCGCAGCCTCGACCGCCACCGGGTTCGGGAGCGAGTGTGGCACAGATCGGCATTTTTTCAAATAGTGCGAGCAAATATCACTTTATGAAAAATTGTCGAACGACCGTTCTGTTTTCATCCTTGACGCGGGCCCCTCGCGGCGCGTCATGACCCACTGTGGCGCAGGCCTATCGGCTTCACAAGAGGGGCCACCCCGCACGAGGCGCACGGGGCAGCCGCCGCAGCTCGGCCTCTGTCGGTACGCGCCAGGGGCCAGCAGCGCTGGTCATGCCGGCGACGCTGCCGCCCCCGTCCAGCGCTGGCACCCGCTCGAACCGGCGAGCACTCGATAATTCCGCGCATGTCCATGCCTCATTCCGAGTTCCGCCTGAGCACCCATGAGACGGGATCGCCCCCGTCCAAGCGTCGGCTGTTGCGCGCGTGGTGGCGTCGGCAGTCACCGGCACGACAGGACCGCTTCGCCACACTCGGCCCCCTGGTGTCCGTGCTGCTGTTCCTGGCAGCCATCATCACCGCCTTTTGGTATCTGCGCGTCGAGGAGATCGAACGCGAGCAAGAGTCGGTCAAACGCGACACCGAGGTGGCCCAACAGCAGATCCGGCTGCGCCTCATCGAAAACCAAGAGCAGCTCGTGCGGCTGGCGCGAGAAATCGTCACCGGCACGATCGACGCCGACGAATTCATCGGCCAAGCCACGAGCTTGGCGCGCGAGCGGCCCGAACTGGTCAGTTTGAACTGGCTGCTGGCCGACCGCACCCGACGCGCCAGCCATGTCTCGCCCAGCCACAGTTTCATGGGCAGCCGCTATGCCGAAGCCCCGGCCTCGGAGGCATCCGGCGGCCAAGGCGAGGTTCGCAATGAGCCCGAATGGGCCTTCGAAACCGCCCGCGAACTGCGGCTGCCGGTGTACTCCCGACCCTATGCCACCGAGTCCGGCGTGCAAGTCGTGCAAGTCCAAGTGCCGCTGCTGGATCGGGCCACCTTCGCCGGCACGCTGGTCGCCGAATATTCGGTCGAGGCGCTGCTGCGCTACTTCGTGCCGCCGGAGGTGACCAATCGGCACGGCATGATGCTGCTCGACGCCAACGGCCGTGTGCTGGCCAGCAGCGTCTCGCGCGAGCCCGGGCACGACCTGCGGCGCCGCACACTGCATCACGACATTCCGGTGGCCCCGGTAGGCAACGGGCTGATCCTGCGCGGCGTGGGCTATCGCACCTCGGTCGGGCTGATCAGCAACACCCTGTTCTGGATGGTGACGGCGCTGAGCGTGCTGACCGTGTGGATGCTGCTGGGTACTTGGCGGCACATGCGCCGGCGCTTGCAGGTACAGCAGGCACTCGTGGCCGAAACCAACTTCCGCCGTGCGATGGAAAACTCCATGCTCACGGGCATGCGCGCCATGGACATGGAAGGACGCATCACCTATGTGAATGCCGCGTACTGCTCGATGACGGGGTTTTCCGAGTCTGAACTGGTGGGGCGCACGCCGCCCTTCCCCCACTGGCCGCCGGACCGCATGGAAGAGAACCGTCGGCTGTTCGAGCAAGAGCTGCAGGGGCGCAGTCCGCCCGGAGGCATCGAGGTGCGTGTGATGCGCAAGGACGGCACACAGTTCGATGCGCGGATGTACGTCTCGCCGCTGATCGACGCCAAAGGCAACCAAACGGGCTGGATGACTTCGATGACCAACATCACCGAAGCCAAGCGCATTCGCGACCAGCTCGCCGCATCGCACGAGCGCTTCACCACGGTGCTCGAGGGCCTGGATGCCGCGGTGTCGGTGGTTTCGGTGCAGCAAGGCGAGCTGCTGTTCGCCAACCGCTCCTACCGCCTGTGGTTCGGCACCGACGGGAAGGGTCATGCCATGTTGGCTGGCGCTCAGGAGGCCGAGTCCGGGCCGACGTTGACCGACGCCGACGACGAATCGGTGGACCAGTTCGGCGGCCTGCCGACGCAAGAGCTGACCGAAACCGGGTCGGACCCCCGGGAGGTCTACGTCGAGTCGCTCGGACGCTGGTTCGACGTGCGATCGCGCTACTTGCAGTGGACCGACGGCCGCCTGGCCCAGATGCTCATCGCCACCGATGTGACGGCCCGCGTGCGTGCCGAGGAACAAGCCGCCCGCCAAGCCGATCAGGCGCAGATCACCAGCCGCCTCATCACGATGGGCGAGATGGCCTCGTCGGTCGCCCATGAGCTCAACCAGCCGCTGACGGCCATCTCGAACTACTGCAACGGCATCATCTCCAGGGTCAAGGCCGGCAACATCAACGAAGCCGATTTGCTGGCAGCGCTGGAAAAAACCGCCAAGCAGGCCCAACGGGCCGGCCAGATCATCCACCGCATCCGCGCTTTCGTGAAGAAAAGCGAACCCCAGCGCCAGCCTTCGCAGGCCCGGGACATCGTGGATGACGCGGTGGAGCTGGCCATGATCGAGCTGCGCCGGCGCAATGTGAGCATCCACACATATGTGGCCCAACGCCTGCCGCCCTTGATGGTCGATCCCATCCTGATCGAGCAGGTGCTGCTCAACCTGCTGAAAAACGCCGCCGAGGCCATCGACGGGGCCAAGCTGCCGCCGTCTCGGCGCAACATCGAGCTGCGGGTCGTGCCACGCCACACCCCCGACGAGGGCGGGGTCATCGAGTTCAGCGTCACCGATTCGGGCCCCGGTCTGAAGGAGGAGGTGCTCGGTCGGATGTACGAGGCATTCTTCTCGACCAAATCCGACGGCCTGGGCATCGGTCTGTCGCTGTGTCGCTCGATCATCGAGTCGCACCATGGCCGAATCCGGGCCGAGAACTTATACAATGGATCGAGCGTCGTCGGCTGCCGGTTCAGCTTCACCTTGCCGGTAGAGATTTCCAACCCTAGCTGATTGCACCCATGAGCCTGATCCCGAAGAAAGGCACCGTGTATGTCGTCGATGACGACGAAGCCGTGCGCGACTCGCTGCAGTGGTTGCTCGAGGGCAAGGATTACCGCGTCAAGTGCTTCGACTCCGCTGAATCCTTCCTCTCTCGCTTCGATCCGCGCGAAGTCGCCTGCCTGATCGCCGACATTCGCATGGACGGCATGAGCGGCTTGGAACTGCAAGACCGCCTCATCGAGCGGCGCTCCCCGCTGCCCATCGTGTTCATCACCGGTCACGGCGACGTGCCCATGGCCGTCAACACGATGAAGAAGGGGGCGATGGACTTCATCGAGAAGCCCTTCAAAGAAGAGGAACTCGTCGCCCTGGTCGAACGCATGCTCGAGCAGGCCCGCACGCTGTTTGCCCAGCAGCAAGAAGCCGCCAGCCGCGACGCGCTGCTCTCGCGGCTGACCACCCGCGAAGCGCAGGTGCTCGATCGCATCGTCGCCGGACGGCTCAACAAGCAGATCGCCGACGACCTGGGCATCAGCATCAAGACGGTGGAAGCCCACCGCGCCAACATCATGGAAAAACTCAACGCCAACACCGTGGCCGACCTGCTCAAGATCGCGTTGGGCGCGCAGGCCAAGGTCTGACCTCACTCCCAACCCCAAGGCCGCTGCCACAGCGGCCTTTTTTCGTTTCAGGCATCGCACTCGAGGACGCTCATGACCGCAAGACTCATCGACGGCAACGCCCTGTCCCGGCAAATCCGCGCCGACGTGGCCCGCCGGGCCGCCGCCCTGACCGCCCAGGGCCTCACCCCCGGGCTGGCGGTCATCCTGGTGGGCGACAACCCGGCCTCCCAGGTGTATGTGCGCAACAAGGTCAAAGCCTGCCAAGACAATGGCCTGCACTCGGTGTTGGAGCACTACCCGGCCACCCTGTCCGAAGCGGATTTGCTCTCGCGCGTTCAGGCTCTCAACCAAGACCCGACGATCCACGGCATCCTGGTGCAGCTGCCGCTGCCACCGCACATCGACGCCCACAAGGTCATCGAAACCATCTCGCCGCTGAAGGACGTGGACGGCTTCCATGTGGCCAGCGCCGGTGCGCTGATGGTCGGCCAAAGCGGGTTCAAGCCCTGCACGCCCTACGGGTGCATGAAGATGTTGGAGTCCATCGGCTGCGACCCCAAGGGCAAGCATGCCGTGGTGATCGGCCGCTCCAACATCGTGGGCAAGCCCATGGCCCTGATGCTGCTGCAGGCGCACGCCACGATCACCATCTGTCACAGCGCCACGCCAGATCTGGCCCACCACACCCGGCAGGCCGACATCGTCGTGGTGGCCGTGGGCCGGCGCAATGTGCTCACGGCCGACATGGTCAAGCCCGGTGCGGTCGTCCTCGACGTGGGCATGAACCGGACTGACGACGGCAAGCTGTGCGGGGACGTGGACTTCGACGGGGTGTCCAAGGTGGCCTCGGCCATCACCCCCGTCCCCGGTGGGGTTGGGCCCATGACCATCACAATGTTGCTGGTCAACACCCTGGAGGCTGCGGAACGCGCAGCCCAGATGCGATGAATCCACTGCTCGACTTCACCGACCTGCCCCGCTTCGACGCGATCCGGCCCGAACATGTCACCCCGGCCGTCACCGAGCTGCTGGCCGCCGCCAACGAGGCTCTGGAGCGCGCCGTCAGCGATGCCGTGCCGGCCGATTACGAGGCCCTGTCGGCCGTGCTCGACGTGGCCACCGAACGCCTCGGGCGCGCTTGGGGGGCTGTGAGCCACCTCAATGCCGTGGCCGACAGCCCGGCGCTGCGCGCGGCCTACAACGAAAACCTGCCACGCATCACCGAGTTTCACACCCGGTTGGGGGCCGACGAGCGGCTCTACGCCAAGTACAAGGCCGTGGCCGCCAGTGCCGCAGCCCAACACCTGCGGCCGGCCCGTCAGAAGGCGCTGTCCAACGCGATCCGGGACTTCGTGCTGTCCGGCGCCGAGTTGCAAGGCCCGGCCAAAGCCCGTTTCGCCCAGATCCAGGAGCGCCAGGCCGAACTGGCGCAAAAGTTCTCCGAGCATGTGCTGGATGCCACCGACGGCTACGCCTACTACGCCAGCGAAGCCGAGATGGCCGGCGTGCCCGACGATGCCCGGCAGGCCGCTCGCCAAGCAGCCCAGGCCGAAGGCCGCGACGGCTACAAGCTCACGCTGCAGTTCCCGAGCTACTTCCCGGTCATGCAGTACGGCGAAAACCGGGCCTTGCGGGAGCGGCTGTACACCGCCTACGTCACCCGCGCATCCGAACTGGGCGAGCCCGAGCATGACAACTCCGACGTGATGCGCGAATTGCTGGCCCTGCGCCAGGAAGAAGCGCAGCTGCTGGGCTATCGCAACTTTGCCGAACTGTCGCTGGTGCCCAAGATGGCCGAATCTCCGCAGCAAGTGCTCGACTTCCTGCGCGACCTGGCGCGACGGGCGCGGCCTCATGCCGAGCGCGACTTGGCCGAGCTGCGCGAGTTCGCCCGCGCCGAGCTCGGCCTGACCGAGCTGGCCGCTTGGGACTTGGCCTATGCCTCGGAAAAACTGAAGGAAAAGCGCTATGCCTTCAGCGATCAGGAGGTGAAGCAGTACTTCACCGAACCCAAAGTGCTCGAAGGCCTGTTCAAGATCGTCGAGACCCTGTTCGAGGTGAGCATCCGGCCCGATGCAGCCCCGGTGTGGCATCCGAGCGTACGCTTCTTCCGCATCGAGCGAAACGGCCAGTTGGTGGGCCAGTTCTACCTCGACCCCTATGCCCGCCCGGGCAAGCGCTCCGGCGCCTGGATGGACGATGTGCGCGGCCGCTGGGCCCGCCCCGACGGCCGCCTGCAAACGCCGGTGGCCCACCTGGTGTGCAACTTTGCCGAAGGCGTGGGCGGCAAGCCGGCCCTGCTCACGCACGACAGCGTCCTGACCCTCTTCCATGAATTCGGCCACGGGCTGCATCACCTGCTCACCCAGGTGGACGACCTCGGCGTGGCCGGCATCTCTGGCGTGGAATGGGACGCCGTGGAACTGCCCAGCCAGTTCATGGAGAACTTCTGCTGGGAATGGGAGGTGCTGCGGCGCATGACCGCCCACGTGGACACCGGCGAGCCGCTGCCACGCGCGCTGTACGACAAGATGCTGGCGGCCAAAAACTTCCAAAGCGGTCTGCAAACGCTGCGCCAAATCGAGTACGCGCTGTTGGACATGCGCTTGCATGCCGAGCCAGGCAGCCACGAGCGCATCCAGCAGGTCATCGACGAGGTGCGCGCCGAAGTGGCCGTCTTCCCGCCGCCGTCCTTCAACCGCATGCAGCACAGCTTCTCACACATCTTTGCCGGCGGCTATGCGGCGGGCTATTACAGCTACAAATGGGCCGAGGTGCTCAGTGCCGATGCGTACAGCGCCTTCGAAGAAGCCGGTGTGCTCGACGTGGATACCGGTCGGCGCTACCGCCAGCACATCCTCGAAGTGGGGGGAAGCCGGCCGGCGGCCGAGAGCTTTCGCGCCTTCCGGGGGCGCGAGCCCCGCATCGACGCCTTGTTACGCCATCAGGGCATGGCCTGAGCTAGCATCGGCCTCGATGTCACGCAAGGAGGGCCCATGAAGCGAACGGTTCGACCGGCGGCCTTCGGCCTGCTGTTCGGTCTGCTGGCCGGCACGGCCGCACAAGCCACGTACAAAGTGGTCGGCCCCGACGGCCGCATCACCTACACCGACCGCCCGCCCGCACAGGCAGGCCAGGTGCAAGCCGTCGGCACCCCAGGCCGGGCCACCCCGCCCGGCCCCGAGGCGACACTGCCCTTCGATCTGCGTCAAGTCATGGCGCGCTACCCGGTCGTGCTCTACACCTCCGCGGATTGCCAACCCTGCGACGCCGGGCGCACTCTCTTGCGCCAGCGCGGCATCCCGCACACCGAGTACAGCATCGGCACCGCCGCCGACGCCGAAGCGTTGAGAAAGCAGGCCGGCAGCAGCGAAGTCCCTCAGCTGGCCATTGGCGCCCAAAGAATCAAAGGCTATTCCAGCAGCGAGTGGAACAGTTACCTCGATGCCGCCGGCTACCCCAAGCAGTCGCGTCTGCCGGCCCACTATCGTTTTGCCGAGGCCCAGCCTTTGGCCCCGCCGACCCCAGCGGCCGCCCCTGCCCCGGCACCTGACGGTCCCGCCGCAGCCACCGCTCCCAGCCCTGCGGCGCCACTGCCCCCGGCAGGCAACGCGCCTCCCGGCTTCCGCTTTTGACCGCCCGACTGGCCCGCATCGCTTAGCCATCTTTGCCGGCCCCGATCGGGCACAGCGGCTCAAAAGCTGAGCGTACGCACGCCTTCGGGCGTGCCCAGCAAACACAAATGAGCCCGGTGGCGCGCGAAAATGCCCACGGTCACCACTCCGGGCCATTGATTGATCTCGGTTTCCATCGCCACGGGATCGTCGATATGCAGCCCGGCCACATCGATGATCAAGTGGCCGTTGTCGGTGACCACCCCTTCGCGCAGCTTCGGCTGCCCCCCCAACGCCTGCAGCCGGCGCATCACCTGGGCTCGCGCCATCGGAATCACCTCCACCGGCAGTGGAAAGCGGCCCAGTGTGGGCACCAGCTTGGATGCATCGGCGATACACACGAAGCGCTGTGCCAGATCGGCCACGATCTTCTCGCGCGTGAGCGCCGCCCCGCCGCCCTTGATCATGTGTCCCCGATGGTCGATCTCGTCGGCTCCGTCGATGTACACCGGCAAGGACGTGACCTCATTGGCGTCGAAGACCGGGATGCCGTGCGCCACCAAGCGTTCGGTACTGCGCACCGAGCTGGACACCGCCCCCTGGATGCGGTCTTTGATGCGTGCCAGCTCATCGATGAAACAGTTCACCGTCGAGCCCGTGCCCACGCCCACGATGCTGCCGGGCACCACATGCTCGATGGCCGCGCGCCCCACCAGGGCCTTGAGTTCGTCTTGCGTCATGGGATCGGAGGGCCGCTCAGCCCTTGTGTTTGAGACAATCTTGCGATTATCTCGGACCGTGTCTCCCATGTCCCTTTTGCCCTACACCCTGGCCCGACCTTTCCTCTTCGGCCTGGATCCCGAGCAGGCCCATGAATGGACCCTGGACGCCCTGGCGCGCACGCAACACACGCCCCTGGCCTGCCTGTATCGGCAGTCGCGCGTGGAAGATCCCGTCGTCGTGGCCGGCCTGCGCTTCCCCAACCGGGTGGGGCTGGCCGCCGGGCTGGACAAAAATGGTCGCTGCATCGACGGCCTGGCCGCCCTGGGTTTCGGCTTCATCGAGGTGGGCACGGTCACGCCCAAACCGCAGCCGGGCAACCCCAAGCCACGCATGTTCCGCCTGCCGCAAGCCCAAGCGCTGATCAACCGGATGGGCTTCAACAACGAGGGGCTCGAAGCCTTCATCGCCCATGTGCGCCGTTGCCACTTTCGCAGCCAAGGCGGCATCTTGGGCCTGAACATCGGCAAGAATGCCAGCACCCCGATCGAGCGTGCCGTGGACGACTACCTCCTCGGCCTGGAAGGCGTCTTCCCGCATGCGGACTATGTCAGCGTCAACATCTCCTCCCCCAACACCCAGAACTTGCGCGCCCTGCAATCGGACCAGGCGCTCGACGACCTGTTGGGCGCACTCCAGGAGCGCCGCCAGTCACTGACTCGGACCCACGGCCGATCGGTGCCGATGTTCGTGAAGATCGCCCCCGACTTGGACGAGGCCCAAATCGGCGTGATCGCCGCGACCTTGCAACGCCATGGCATCGACGGCGTGATTGCCACCAACACCACCATCGCGCGGGACGCAGTCGCCCACCTGCCCCACGGCCAGGAAGCTGGCGGGCTCAGCGGCCGCCCCGTGTTCGAAGCCAGCAACCGCGTGATCGCCACCTTGCGTGCGGCCTTGGGAGCAGGCTATCCCATCATCGGCGTCGGCGGCGTGATGAGCGGCGCCGATGCGCTGGCCAAGATCCAGGCCGGGGCCGATTTGGTGCAGATCTACACCGGCCTGATCTACCGCGGTCCGGCCCTGGTGCGGGAGGCCGCGCTGGCCCTCAAAGGCCGCTGAGCCGCTGCGGCATCGGCTCCCCCAAGGCCAAGGCGGCGGCCACCTCGCCGAGCGCGAGACTCGCCGTCAATCCCGGCGACTCGATCCCGAACAGATTGACCAGCCCCAGCCGCCCATGATCGCTGGGTCCGTGCAAATGAAAATCGCACGCCGGCTCGCCCGGCGCTTGCAGCTTGGGACGAATGCCGCTGTAGGCCGGCTGCAAGCGGCCAGCCGGCAGCTCGGGCCAGTAGCGACGAATCTCGGCTTCGAACCACTCCACGCGGGCCGGATCCACTCGATAATCGAAACGCCCCTGGCCGTCGGGCTGCACCCACTGCACGTCCGGCCCGAAGCGCGCCTGTCCGGCCAAATCCAAGGTCAGGTGCACGCCCAGGCCTGCCGCCTCGGGCACGGGGTAGATCAATCGCGAGAAGGGGCAGCGCCCGGACAGCGCGAAGTAGCTGCCTTTGGCGAAATAAGCCCGCGGCACCTGCTCGGCCGGCAAGCCTTCGATGCGCGCGGCCAAGGCCGGGGCCCACAGCCCGGCCGCATTGATCAGCACGCGCGCGCCCAGCCGCATCGGCTCGTCAGCCCCGGCCTCCACGTCGAAGCCTGCGTCGATACAACGCACCCGGCGCACCGGGCTGTTCAAGGCCACCACGCCGCCGGCCGCCTCCAGATCCCCCTGCAGGGCCAGCATCAGGCCGTGACTGTCGACGATACCGGTCGATGGCGACCAGACCGCAGCCGTGCAGGCCAAGGCCGGCTCGAGAGCGCGGGCCTCCTCGGCGCAAAGCCAGCGCAGATCGTGCACACCATGGGCGGCTGCCTGCGCCATCAGTGCCTGCAACGCCGCATGCTGCTGGACCGACGTGGCCACCACCAGCTTGCCGCAACGCCGATGATCCACCGCCCGTCCAGCGCAGTACTCGTACAGCCAGGCTTTGCCCATCACGCACAACCGTGCCTTCCACGAACCGGCGGGGTAATACAAGCCTGCATGGATGACTTCACTGTTGCGCGAACTGGTGCCGGTGCCGATGGCCGTCTCGGCCTCCAGCACCAAGGTTTCCAAGCCACGCAAGGCCAAAGCGCGAGCCGCAGCCAAACCGACCACCCCCGCGCCCACCACCACGGCATCGACGCGATCCAGACTCACAAGCACCTCGGGTCCAGCGCGAGCAGCTCACGCACCATGTCCAGCAACAACAACTTGAGCGCCCCAAAGCCCTCGTGTGGCTGCAGCGTGCGCTCGTCCATGTACAGCCGCCGATTCACCTCGAGTTGCAGCGAATGTCGCTGCTGTGAGGGCAAGCCATGGCGACGCACGATCTCCACGCCTTTGTAGGGATGGTTGATATCGACACGGTGTCCCTGCGCACGCAGATACTCGGCCAACCAACGCGTCAAGCGTGGATGCGCCGTGGTGCCATCGCGGTCGCCGATCACGAAATCCGGATGCTCCATGCCCGGGTACTCGGTCGCATGGGAAGCCGCCACGGACGGCATGGAGTGGCAATTGATGTGGATGCAGTAACCATGACGCTGCACCGCCGCCTGCACTTGCTGGGCCAACGCTTCGTGGTAGGGGTACCAGCAGCGTTCGATGCGACGGCGCACCTCCTGCACGCTGAGCTTGCGGTCGTACAGCGGCACGCCCTCATCGGTCAGCCGCCACACCAGCCCCTTGCCCAAGCGCACTTTGGGGCCCTCTTCGACCGGGTCGGGCCAGGGCCCATCCAGCAGCGTGAGGTCCAACTCGCTCAAGCTGCGGTTGACATCGAGATAGCTGCGCGGGAAATGGGCCTCGACCCAGCCGACCCCCAGGCCAGGAGCGAAGTCATAGAGCTTGTCCACATGGGTGTCCTCGGCCCGACGCAGCACGGCCAGATCGCAGGCATGGTCGAAATCATCCGGATACCAAGTGCCGCTATGAGGAGAGTCGAGCACCAGCGGGGTGGTGCCAGGTCGGCTGGTGACGTAACGCATGACCCGATTGTGGCCCGGCTTGCCGATCGATGCGATTGTGGCAAGCACGCGGTCGATGCAGAGGCGATGCACACGGGCGCCAGAAAGAACCAAGGGCCTGGCGTGCGCCAGGCCCTTGAAGATATGGTGGGTGGTGCAGGGTTCGAACCTGCGACCCCTGCCGTGTGAAGGCAGTGCTCTACCGCTGAGCTAACCACCCGGCATTCCGGTGTGAGAGACGCTGTTGCGCAGTTCTCTCGAAAGACTGAGATTATGCCACAAGTTTTCGCCAGAGTGTCTTGCCCTTGGACGATTTGTCCAGCTCTTCCAACACCTGCTCGTGCGCGGCGACTTCAACCTCACTGGCCGCCAGCACTGGCAAGCTGAATTGGCTCAGGTCGATGCGCGCCACTTCGACCTGCGCTGCACCACCATCCTCGGTGTCGATGACCAGCGACTCCTGGCCCCGCGTCATCTGGATATAGACCTCGGCCAGCAAGCCCGCATCCAGCAACGCCCCGTGCAGCGTGCGGTTGGAGTTGTCCACATTGAGCCTGCGGCACAACGCGTCCAGCGAATTGGACTTACCCGGGTACATCTCGCGCGCCAACAGCAGCGTGTCGGTCACCGTGAGGCGATGCTCGGTGAAACGCGGCCGGCCCAACCGGCGCAGCTCGGCGTCCATGAAGCCCAAATCGAAGCTGGCGTTGTGGATCAACACCTCCGCGCCTTCGAGGTAGGCCATCAATTCGTCCACGATGGCGGCGAACACCGGCTTGTCGGCCAGGAATTCGTCGGTCAAGCCGTGGATCTTGACGGCGTCCTCGTGATTGGGCCGTTCGGGGTTGATGTAGAAGTGCTTGTTGTTCCCGGTGGGGCGCCGGTTCACGTACTCCACGCAGCCAATCTCGATGATGCGGTCGCCCGCCTCGGGGTTCAGGCCCGTGGTCTCGGTGTCAAAGAAAATCTGGCGGCTCATGCCGCGATTATCCTGGTTCGCCCCGGCCGGGCTCAGTGCTTTTCCTTGGCGTGATTGATCGAGTACTTGGGGATCTCGATGGTCACGTTCTGGTTCGACAGGATGGCCTGGCACGACAAACGCGATTGCGGCTCCAAACCCCAGGCGCGATCGAGCATGTCCTCCTCGCTCTCGTCGGGCTCGTTGAGCGACTCATAGCCCTCGCGCACGATGACATGACAGGTCGTGCAGGCACAACTCATTTCACAGGCATGCTCGATCTCGATGTCATGATCGAGCAAAGCCTCACAGATGGAGGTGCCAGCAGGGGCCTCGATTTCGGCGCCTTGCGGGCAGTACTCGCTGTGCGGCAGGATCTTGATGACGGGCATGGGTGTTTCGTGGGGAGTTCAAATCTCGTCGAGACGTCGGCCCGACAGCGCATCGCGGATGCTGCGGTTCATGCGCTCGGCGGCAAAAGCCTCGGTGCCCTTGGCCAGCGCCTCAGTGGCCGACTCGATCGCATGGTGGTCCTCACCCGCGGCCACCTCGCGCAGTCGCTGCATGAGGGCATCGATGCGCTGCCGCTCGGCCGGCGACAGCAGATCGCCATCGTGGTCCACGGCCGACTGGGTGGCCAGCAACAGGCGCTCGGCTTCGACACGGGCTTCGCGCAAGGCCCGGTCTTTCATGTCGGCCTCGGCCGTGGCAAAGCTTTCTTGCAGCATGCGGGCGATTTGTTCGTCACTCAAGCCATAGCTGGGTTTGACGCTGACAGCCGCCTCCACCCCCGAGGTCTCTTCTCGGGCCGACACCTGCAGCAGTCCGTCGGCATCCACCGTGAAACTCACGCGGACACGAGCCGCGCCCGCGGCCATCGGGGGAATGCCTCGCAGCTCGAAGCGCGCCAGCGAGCGGCAATGTTCGACCTGCTCGCGCTCGCCTTGCACCACATGGATGGCCATGGCCGTCTGTCCATCTTTGAAGGTCGTGAAGTCCTGGGCTCTGGCCGTCGGAATGGTGCTGTTGCGCGGGATGATGCGCTCGACCAACCCGCCCATGGTCTCCACGCCCAGCGACAACGGAATCACGTCCAGCAGCAGCAGCTCCTGCGCGCCCGCATTGCCCGCCAGCGCATGGGCCTGGATGGCGGCCCCCAAGGCCACCACTTCATCGGGATTGAGGTTGACCAAAGGCTCGCGGCCGAAGCAGGCCCCCACGGCCTGGCGTACCAGGGGCATGCGCGTCGAGCCTCCGACCATCACCACCCCTTGCACGTCTTCGGTGGACGCCTTGGCATCACGTAACACCTTGCGCACCGTGGCCAGCGTACGGTCCACCCAAGGACGTGCCAGCGCCTCCAGCCGTTGGCGCGTGACGACCAGCTCCAGAGGGCGCTGGCCCACCTGACAATGCATCACCGTGCGATCCTCGACGGACAGGGCTTCCTTGGCTTGGCGCGCTGCCACCAGCACGGCGCGCTTGTCTTGCGCCGTACCCGCCTGCAAGCCCGCCTCGGCCAGCGCCCAGTCGGCCAAGGCCTGATCGATGTCATCGCCCCCCAGTGCCGTGTCCCCTGCGGTGGCCACCACCTCGAACACGCCCTTGGACAGGCGCAGCAATGAAATGTCGAAGGTCCCCCCACCAAGGTCGTAGACCGCATACAAGCCCTCCGAGCCATGCTCCAGCCCGTAGGCGATGGCCGCGGCGGTGGGTTCGTTGATCAGGCGCAGCACATTCAAACCGGCCAGACGGGCCGCATCCTTGGTGGCTTGACGCTGGGCATCGTCGAAATAGGCCGGCACGGTGATGACCGCACCGAAAACCTCATCGTCGAAGCTGTCCTCGGCACGCTGGCGCAAGACCGCCAGGATCTCGGCGGACACTTCCACCGGAGACTTCTCGCCCGCACGGGTGGCGATGGCCACCATGCCCGGGTGATCGACGAAGTGGTAGGGCAACTTCTCACGCCCTTGAATGTCTGCCAGACGCCGGCCCATGAAGCGCTTGACCGAGACGATGGTGTTTTGCGGGTCCTCCGCCTGCGCCGCCAGGGCCTCGTGGCCGATGGCGCGCCGCCCTTGGTCCAAGTAGCGCACGGCCGAGGGCAGGATCACCCGCCCTTGGGCATCGGGCAGACACTCGGGCACACCATGACGCACCGCCGCCACGAGGGAATGCGTGGTGCCCAGGTCGATGCCCACGGCCAAACGCCGCTGGTGCGGATCGGGCGACGAGCCGGGTTCGGAAATCTGCAGAAGTGCCATGAAAAGAGCGTGGTGTCGGAAAAATGCCTCGCGAACGAGGCGGGCCGTGCCAGTGATGGCTCGTCTATTGTCCCAGGCCGTCGAGCCGGCGCTCGACCTCCTCGGCAAAGCGCTCGATGAACATAAGGGCTCTGACCTCATCGGCCGCGGCCTGGGCGTCGCCTCGATCGTCGAGCAAGGCCTGCACCGCGGCAAGCCGGCGGGCTCGTTCAGCCTGCACGTCCTGCGCCAAGGCTTGCAAAGCCGCCTGGTCGGCCGCCTCCTCCAGCGCTTCGCGCCAGCTCATTTGCTGCATCAGGAAGTCCGCAGGCATGGCGGTATTGCTGTGCGCATCGATCGAGGCTCCTCGCCGTTCGCACAGATAGGCCGCACGACGCAGCGGATCCTTCAGGCGGTGATAGGCCTCATTGATCCGCACGGCCCACTGCATGGCCACACGCTGGGCCGCCGCGCCCTCGGCGGCGAACCGGTCGGGATGCACACGGGCCTGGAGCGACTTCCAGCGCGCGTCCAGGTCGGCCCGATCCAGCGCGTAGCGCTCGGGCAAACCGAAAAGCTCGAAGTCGTTGGCCTGGAGGTTCATGATCGAAGGGCCGCAAGACGGAACGCCGGGCTGGGCAGCCGCCCGCCCAACCCGCGCGACGAACTCCGGAGCGGCTCAGATGCGAAAGGACTCCCCGCAGCCGCAGCGGTCCTTCTCGTTGGGATTGTTGAATTTGAAGCCCTCGTTCAGCCCCTCTCGCACGAAGTCGAGTTGGGTGCCGTCCAAGTAGGGCAAGCTCTTGGGGTCCACCAGAATCTTGACACCATGGCCCTCGAAGACATGGTCCTCGGGAGCCACCTCGTCGGCATACTCCAGCTTGTACGCCAAGCCCGAGCAGCCGGTGGTCTTCACGCCCAAGCGAACACCCACCCCCTTGCCGCGACGGCTCAGGTAGCGGGCCACATGGCGGGCAGCCGCCTCGGTCAGTGTCACGGCCATGGTGTCAATGCGCCTGCTGGGCCGCCGCCGCGCTGGCTTTGGCCTTGTAATCGTTCACCGCAGCCTTGATGGCGTCTTCGGCCAGGATCGAGCAATGGATCTTCACCGGAGGCAGCGCCAGCTCTTCGGCGATCTGGGTGTTCTTGAGGTTCATGGCCTCGTCCAAGGTCTTGCCCTTGACCCATTCGGTCACCAGCGAGCTCGAGGCAATGGCCGAACCGCAGCCATAGGTCTTGAAGCGAGCGTCCTCGATCACGCCGGTGGCCGGATTGACCTTGATCTGCAGCTTCATCACGTCTCCGCAGGCCGGGGCCCCCACCATGCCAGTACCGACGTTGGATTCCCCTTTCGGGAAGGAGCCGACGTTGCGCGGGTTCTCGTAATGATCGATGACTTTGTCGCTGTATGCCATGGTCGCTCTCCAACTACTGCTTGGGCTGTGTCGATGTCAATGGGCGGTCCATTGGATCGTGCTCAGATCCACACCCTCTTGGTACATCTCCCACAGCGGGGACAATTCTCTCAGTTTGGCCACACGGTCTTTGAGGGTGGCCACCGCGTAATCGATTTCTTCCTCGGTGGTGAAACGGCCGATGGTGATGCGCAGGCTCGAATGCGCCAACTCGTCGCTGCGGCCCAGCGCACGCAGCACATAGCTGGGCTCCAGGCTGGCCGAGGTGCAGGCCGACCCCGAGGACACCGCGATGCCCTTGATCCCCATGATCAGGGATTCGCCCTCGACGAAGTTGAACGAGGCATTCACGTTGTGCGGCACACGTTTTTCGAGATGGCCGTTGATGAAGACCTGCTCGATGTCTTGCAGCCCCTTGAGCAGGCGCTGCTGCAACATGCGGATGCGCTCGATCTCGGTGCCCATCTCTTGCTTGGCGATGCGGTAGGCCTCGCCCATGCCAACGATCTGGTGCGTCGGCAAGGTGCCCGAGCGCAACCCCCGCTCGTGGCCGCCGCCATGCATCTGCGCCTCCAGGCGCACGCGCGGCTTGCGTCGCACGTACAGCGCGCCAATGCCCTTGGGACCGTAGGTTTTGTGCGAGGCCAAACTCATCAAATCGACCGGCAAGGTGGACAGATCGATCTCGACCTTGCCGGTGGCCTGTGCCGCATCGACGTGAAAGAGCACGCCGCGCTCCCGACAGATGGCACCGATGGTCGGGATGTCCTGGATCACGCCGATCTCGTTGTTGACGAACATCACCGACGCCAGGATGGTGTCTGGGCGCAGCGCATCCTTGAAGCGATCGAGGTCGAGCAAGCCGTCTTCCTGCACGTCGAGATAGGTCACCTCGAAGCCTTGGCGCTCCAGTTCCCGCATGGTGTCCAGCACCGCCTTGTGCTCGGTCTTGACCGTCACCAGGTGCTTGCCTTTGCCCTTGTAGAAGTGGGCCGCGCCCTTGAGCGCAAGATTGTTCGACTCGGTGGCCCCAGAGGTCCAGATGATCTCACGCGGATCGGCACCGATCAGATCGGCCACCTGGGCGCGGGCCTTTTCGACGGCCTCTTCGGCCTCCCAGCCCCAGGCATGGCTGCGCGAGGCCGGGTTGCCGAAATGCTCGCGCAGCCAGGGGATCATCGCGTCCACCACGCGCGGGTCCACCGGCGTCGTGGCGCCATAGTCCATGTAGATCGGGAAATGTGGGGTCATGTCCATGTCGGCTTGCAAGGCAGGGCCGCAAAGCCCCTGCTGGCGCGTTTGGCGTTTGGTTTACTTCGAAAAGGCGTTGCCCAAGGCAAACACCGAGTTGGGCGCGTTGACCTTGATCGGCTTGACCACCGGCTGGCTGGAGATGGCCCGCTTGACCGGCTGCTCCTCGATCGACACGCCACGGGCGAGCTGGTCTTCGACCAATTTGCGCAGGGTGATGGAATCGAGGTACTCGATCATCTTCGCATTCAGGCTGGCCCACAGGTCGTGCGTCATGCAGCGGCCCTGGTCTTCACCCATGCAATTTTCTTTGCCACCGCAGCCGGTGGCATCGATCGGCTCGTCCACCGCGACGATGATGTCCGCCACGGTGATGTCTTCGGCCTTGCGCCCCAGCGAGTAGCCCCCACCGGGCCCGCGAGTGCTCTCGACCAGTTCGTGGCGGCGCAGCTTGCCAAACAGTTGCTCCAAATACGACAAGGAGATCTGCTGGCGCTGGCTGATGGCGGCCAAAGCCACCGGCCCCTGATGCTCGCGCAACGCGAGGTCGATCATGGCGGTGACGGCAAAGCGACCTTTGGTGGTTAGACGCATGTCGAACTCCTTGTGTGCTGCCCCCCGCAGAGGGCAGCGGTTGAACCCAAACACGGCTTTGGCTCGGGTTAACCCTCGGTTGAATCCGAGTGTTTTACTCGATTATGCCTGAAGCCTAGTTTTTTGGTCAAGTTTGGGTTCGGAAGTTCCCTGGGTTTGGCGTGAGCCGCGCCCGCAGATGCTCCACCAGTCCATGGGCCGCTGCTTCCAGGCAATCGAGCACCAATTCGAAGCCAGCCGGACCGCCATAGTAGGGGTCGGGCACTTCCTCGCGCCGTGGCGGCGGCGCGAAGTCCATCATGAGTTTGAGCTTGCCGTGTTCGGCTGTCGGACAGGACTCCCGCAACCAGTGCAAGTGGCCGCGGTCCATCGCCAAGATGAGGTCGAAACGCTGGAAATCGGCGGCGTCGACCTTGCGGGCCCGCAGGGCACTGAGATCGTATCCTCGGCGGGCCGCATGGGCCTGGGCGCGCTCGTCAGGCGGATGGCCGACGTGGTAGCCATGGGTGCCCGCCGAGTCCAGATGCACCCGATCGACCAGCCCGGCGCGCTGCAGGTGGTGGCGCACCACGACCTCGGCGGTGGGCGAGCGACAGATGTTGCCCGTGCACACGAACAGCACGCTGAACTTTTGCATGCCTGCGCCCCTGGTCACGCCCGTGGCGGCACGACTGAATCGCCCACGGCCGCACCGAAGACTTGGGCCTTGAGTTGGGCGAGCTGGTCGCGCACACGCGCGGCTTTTTCGAATTCGAGGTTGCGAGCGTATTCGAACATCTGACGTTCCAATTGCTTGATGCGCTTGCCCAGATCCTTCTCGGACAACGTTTGGGCTTCGGCGATCGCCTCGGCAGCGCCGAGCTCGTCTTTGCCGGACTTGTCGGCATAGACGCCATCGATGAGCTCCTTGACCTGCTTGACCACGCTGCGCGGCGTGATGCCTTGGGCCTGGTTGTGGGCGAGCTGTTTGGCGCGGCGTCGCTCGGTCTCGTCGATGGCCCGCCGCATGGAGTCGGTGATCTGGTCGGCATACAGGATGGCTTTGCCATTGACGTTGCGCGCGGCCCGGCCGATGGTTTGGATCAGGGACCGCTCGGAGCGCAAGAAGCCCTCTTTGTCGGCATCGAGGATGGCCACCAGCGACACTTCGGGGATGTCCAAGCCCTCACGCAGCAGGTTGATGCCCACCAGCACGTCGAACGCCCCCAGGCGCAGGTCGCGGATGATCTCCACGCGCTCGATGGTGTCCACGTCGGAGTGCAGGTAGCGCACTTTCACGCCATTGTCGGCCAAGTAGTCGGTGAGCTGTTCGGCCATGCGCTTGGTCAGCGTCGTGATGAGCACGCGCTCGCCGGCTTGAATGCGCTGGCGGATCTCCCCCAGCACATCGTCCACTTGGTGGGTGGCCGGCCGCACTTCGACCACCGGGTCCACCAGCCCGGTAGGACGCACGACCTGCTCGACCACCTGGGCCGACATGCGCTGCTCGTAGTCGGCCGGGGTGGCCGAGACGAAGATGACCTGGCGCATCTTGGCCTCGAATTCCTCGAATTTCAGCGGTCGGTTGTCCAGCGCCGAAGGCAGGCGAAAGCCGTATTCGACCAAGGTGGTCTTGCGCGCACGGTCACCGTTGTACATGCCGGCCAACTGGCCGATGAGGACATGGCTCTCGTCGAGGAACATCAGCGCATCAGGCGGCAGATAGTCCACCAAGGTGGGCGGCGGCTCGCCCGGCCGCGCCCCCGAAAGATGACGGGAGTAGTTCTCGATGCCCTTGCAGTGCCCCACTTCCTGGAGCATTTCGAGGTCGAAGCGGGTGCGCTGCTCCAAGCGCTGCGCCTCGACCAACTTGCCGGCTTTGACCAGCTCGTCCAAGCGTTCGCGCAGTTCGGCCTTGATCGATTCGATCGCAGCCAGCACACGCTCCCGCGGCGTGACGTAGTGGCTGCTGGGGTAAACGGTGAAGCGCGGGATCTTTTGACGAATGCGCCCGGTCAATGGGTCGAACAGCTGCAGCGACTCGACCTCGTCATCGAACAGCTCGATGCGCAAGGCCAGCTCGGAATGCTCGGCCGGAAAGACATCGATGGTGTCGCCGCGCACACGGAAGGTGCCGCGAGCGAATTCGGTGTCGTTGCGCTGGTATTGCATGCGCACGAGCTGGGCGATCACGTCGCGCTGCCCCAGCTTGTCATGCACGCGCAAGGTCATGACCATCTGGTGGTAATCGCTGGGATTGCCTATGCCGTAGATGGCCGAGACGGTGGCCACGATCACCACGTCGCGGCGCTCCAGCAGGCTCTTGGTGGCCGACAGCCGCATCTGCTCGATGTGCTCGTTGATCGAGCTGTCTTTTTCGATGAACAGGTCGCGTTGCGGAACGTAGGCTTCGGGCTGGTAATAGTCGTAGTAGCTGACGAAGTACTCCACCGCGTTCCTGGGGAAGAACTCACGGAACTCGCTGTACAGCTGCGCCGCCAGGGTCTTGTTGTGGGCAAACACGATGGCCGGCCGCCCCAAGCGTGCGATCACATTGGCCATGGTGTAGGTCTTGCCCGAACCGGTCACGCCCAGCAAGGTCTGGAAGCTCAGCCCGTCGCGCACCCCGTCGACCAGCGCCTGGATGGCCGAGGGCTGATCCCCGGCCGGCGGATAAGGCTGATAGAGCTGAAACGGGGAATCCGGAAAGCGGACGAAACGGGAGTCGTCCGGTCGGTCCACCGCCTCAGGGCTGTGATGACGGGCAGGGCTGATGGGATCCATGGGCTTGGGGCGACCTTAAAATGCGGGTTTTCCCGGCTGCTGGGCGCTGGGCCCAAATTTGTAAGCGTAGCCCAGAACCACATTTCCCTCCACTGACAAGGACAGCCCATGTCATCCCTGTTCGCCGCCGTCGAAATGGCGCCCCGCGACCCCATTCTGGGACTCAATGAGCAATTCAACGCCGACCCCAACCCGTCCAAAGTGAACTTGGGCGTGGGCGTCTATTACGACGACCACGGCAAGCTTCCGCTGCTGCAGTGTGTGGCTGCGGCGGAAAAGCAAATGTTGGAAGCCCCCAAAGCGCGCGGCTACCTGCCCATCGACGGCATCGCGGCCTATGACAAGGCCGTGCAAGGTTTGGTGTTCGGCCAGCACAGCGATGCCGTGCAGGCCGGTCGCATCGCCACCGTCCAAGCGCTGGGCGGCACCGGCGGGCTGAAGATCGGGGCGGACTTTCTGAAGAAGCTCAACCCGAACGCGCGCGTGCTCATCAGCGACCCCAGCTGGGAAAACCATCGTGCCTTGTTCGAGAATGCCGGCTTCCAGGTCAGCACCTATCCCTATTACGACGCGGCACGCCGGGGCGTGAACTTCGACGGCATGGTGGCCGCCCTGAAGGCCGCCCCGGCCGGCACGATCGTGGTGCTGCATGCCTGCTGCCACAACCCGACCGGCTATGACCTCAGCCCGGCGCAGTGGACCGAGGTGATCGCCAGCGTGAAATCCGCCGGTCTGGTGCCGTTCTTGGACATGGCTTACCAAGGCTTTGGCGAGGGCATCGCCGAAGACGGGGCGGTGATCGGCCAATTCATGGACGCCGGTCTGAATTTCTTCGTCTCGACTTCGTTTTCCAAGAGCTTCTCGCTCTATGGCGAGCGCGTCGGAGCCCTGAGCGTGGTCTGTGAAAGCCGAGACGAGGCCGACCGGGTGCTCAGTCAGCTCAAGCGCGTGATCCGCACCAACTACTCCAACCCGCCGACCCATGGTGCGCAGGTGGTGGCCACGGTGCTGACCACGCCAGAGCTGCGCCAGTTGTGGGAAGAGGAGCTGGCGGGCATGCGTCGCCGCATCAAGGACATGCGCACCGCCCTGGTCGAGCGCCTCGAGGCCGCTGGCGTCACACAGGACATGAGCTTCATCACCCAGCAACGCGGCATGTTCAGCTATTCCGGGCTGAGTGCGGCACAAATGCAGCGCCTGCGCAGCGAGTTCGGCGTCTACGGGGTCGATTCCGGCCGCATTTGCGTGGCCGCCCTCAACAGCCGAAACATCGATTACGTCGCCTCCGCCCTGGCCAAGGTGATCTGAGCCCGTCGGCTCGGGGGCTGCAATGCCTCCAGAGGTCGCTGCGGTGTCGCCTTGGCGACACCGCCGTGCGATATGCGCCGAAATCGCGCATTTTCACCGTCGTTTTGCGCGTTTGCCCCAGGCCCGACTTCACACAGGATTGAGCGGTCGCGCCTAGAATGATGCAGTGCAGCAACCCACGCTGCACGCTCCAGGCCACCGGCCACCATCCTGATCGAAGAGGGTCGCATGCTGTACCACATCTACGAGACCCAACGGGCTCTGCTCAGTCCCTTTTCAGAGTTCGCCAGCGCCGCTGCCAAGCTCTACAGTCATCCGCTATCGCCCTTCGCCCATGTGCCCCTGTCCGACCGGGTCGCCGCCGGCTTGGACTTGATGCACCGGCTGTGCAAGGAATACGAAAAACCGGAGTTCGGCATTCACACGGTGCAGGTCGATGGCGTGGATGTGGCGGTGCAGGAACAGGTGCCGCTGACCAAGCCATTTTGTCGGCTGATCCGCTTCAAACGATTCACCGACGAAGGGGCCTTGCTGGACAAGATGAAGCAGCAGCCGGTGGTGCTGGTGGTCGCGCCGCTGTCAGGCCACCATGCCACCTTGTTGCGCGACACGGTGCGCACCTTGCTGCAGGACCACAAGGTCTATATCACCGACTGGATCGACGCGCGCATGGTGCCGCTGGACGCCGGCCCGTTCCACCTGGACGACTACGTGGACTACATCCAGGAGTTCATCCGCTTCATTGGTCCGCAGGTGCACGTGATCTCGGTGTGCCAGCCCACCGTGCCGGTGTTTGCGGCCATCTCGCTGATGGCCAGCCGTGGCGAACCCACGCCGCGTTCGATGACGATGATGGGTGGCCCGATCGACGCCCGGCGTTCCCCCACCGCGGTGAACAATCTGGCGATGAACAAGAGCTACGAGTGGTTTGAAAACAACGTGATCTATCGCGTGCCGCCGAACTACCCGGGCGCCGGTCGGCGGGTATACCCCGGCTTCCTGCAGCATGCGGGCTTCGTGGCCATGAATCCGGACCGCCACCTCAGCTCGCACTATGACTACTTCATGGACCTGATCCGCGGCGACGACGAAAGCGCCGAGGCGCACCGAGCGTTCTACGACGAGTACAACGCCGTGCTGGACATGCCGGCCGAGTACTACCTGGACACCATCAAGACGGTATTCCAGGAGTTCGCGCTGGTCAAAGGCACTTGGCGGGTGCGCGGTGAGCTGGTGCGTCCGCAGGACATTCGCACCACCGCGTTGCTGACCATCGAGGGCGAGCTCGACGACATCTCCGGCGCGGGCCAAACACGAGCTGCTCACGAGTTGTGCACCGGCATCCCAAAGGATGAGCAGCCGCACTTCACCGTGCCTGGCGCCGGCCACTACGGCATTTTTTCCGGCAAGCGCTGGCGGCAGCTGGTCTATCCGGTGGTGCGCGACTTCATTGCGAAGCACGAACGGCACCCGTTGGCCGCGCCGGCACGCGCGGCCGTGCGCCGCAAAGCGTCGACCGCGCCGTGAGGACCGTTCGCGCCGAAGACATCAAGGCCGTGTTGCCGCAGACGCAATGCACGCGCTGCGGCTATCCCGACTGTGCCGGCTATGCCCGAGCCATCGCCGCCGGTGAGGCCGAGATCAATCAATGCCCGCCCGGAGGCGCCGAGGGCGTGGCGCGCCTGGCCGCCCTCACCGGCCGACCGGTGCTGCCGCTGTCGCCCGCCCATGGCGTGGAAGGGCCGCGCATGCTGGCCGTCATCGACGAGGACTGGTGCATCGGCTGCACGCTGTGCATCAAGGCTTGTCCGGTGGACTGCATCATTGGCTCGAACAAGCAGATGCACACGGTGATCGACGAGGACTGCACCGGCTGCGAGTTGTGTGTGCCAGTCTGTCCCGTCGATTGCATCTCGCTCATCCCGGTGACCACGGCCACCGGTTGGGCAGCCTGGAGCGAGGCCCAAGCGCAGCAAGCGCGTGAACGCTACGCTTGGCACCAGCAGCGGCGCGCGCGGGAGGCCCGCGAGCAGCAGGACCGGCTGGAAGCCAAGGCTCGGCACAAGCTGGAGCATTTGGAAACCGAGACCCGGCTGACCGACCCGGCGCAGATCGAGCGCAAGCGCGCCGTGATCGAAGCCGCTTTGGCCAAGGCGCGACAACGACGCAGCGGCTGAGCGGCTGCCAAGGCACAATCGCGGCCCATGACGCCGCAAGACATCGATGCCTTTTTCGCCACGCTCCAGGCGGCCAACCCGCAGCCCACCACGGAGCTGGAATACACCAGCGTGTTCGAGCTGCTGGTGGCCGTGCTGCTGTCGGCCCAGGCCACGGACGTGGGCGTGAACAAGGCCACGCGCAAGCTGTTTGCCGTGGCCCACACCCCGCAGCAAATCCTGGCCTTGGGCTATGACGGGCTGTGCAGCTACATCAAGACCATTGGGCTGTACCGCAGCAAAGCCAAGCATTTGCTGGAAACTTGTCGCCTGCTGATCGAGCGCCACGGCGGCCAGGTGCCGCGTTCGCGCGAGGCCTTGGAAGCCCTGCCCGGCGTGGGCCGCAAGACGGCCAACGTGGTGCTCAACGTGGCCTTTGGCGAACCGACGATCGCAGTCGATACGCACATCTTCCGGGTCAGCAATCGCACCGGACTGGCTCCGGGCCGCACACCCCTGGCCGTGGAGATGAAGCTGCTCGAACGTGTGCCGCCGCGCTACCTGGTCGATGCCCACCACTGGCTGATCCTGCATGGACGCTATGTGTGCCTGGCGCGCAAGCCGCGCTGCTGGCAATGCCAAGTGGCGCGCTATTGCGAATTTCCCGCCAAGACGCCCGCACCGGCGTGAGCCAAATCGATCGCGCTGCCATAGGGCGGCGCGGCCGGCCAGTGCGCCGCCGTGGCCGGCAGCGGCCGGCCCAGCGCCAGATGCCATGCCGTCGTCATCCAGCCTCCGTGGGTGATGACGTAGCGCCGCTGCCCGCCGCAGTCGGCCAGGAATTCAGCGCAGCGCCGGGCCAGCTCGTCCAGACATTCGCCGCCGCCCGGCCGATATCCGCGCAAGTCTGCGCACCATGCCGCGATGGCCTCCGCCGGTATGTGCGCCCACGCTCGTCCATCCCACTGGCCGAAATCCAGCTCGCGCAGGCGGGCATCGACATGATGACGCCAGCCCCAGGAAGCCAGCCATTCGCCCACGGCACGACAGCGCTGCGAGGGCGAGGTCCAGACTTCGCGCGGCCCTCTTTCGCGCCGGGCCCATGCTCGGATGCGGTGTGCCAAGCGTCGCGCGCGGCGCCCGTCGACGGGCAGATCGGTGCGGCCCAGGCACAGTCCCGCCGCCCCTGCCGGCCGGGGATGACGCCAGAGGCACACCTTCAGATCCATGACGAACCCGCGACCAAGGTCAAGTAGATGGCCAACTCCGACAGCTGTTGGGCCGCGCCCAGCCCGTCCCCGGTGAACCCGCCGAGACGGCTGCGCAGCCAGCGGCCACACCACAGGCCGGCCAGCGCCGCAGCCAGCAGTGCAGCGGCCACCGTCGTGGCTGGCACGACGGCGGCCACGCCCACGCTGGCCAAGACCGCCCAGCCCACGGCCACCACCCAGCCCCCTCTGGACAGCTGCGTCGCCAAGGGTTTGGCCTTGGCGTGCTGTGGATCCCCGGCATATGGCAGCGCACGGATCAAGCCAACGGCCACAGTGCGCGAGACGGTATGCGACAACACCAAGGCAGCCGGCACCCAGGCCACCGGCAAACTCACCAGGCTGGCGGCTTTGAGGCCCAACATCATCACCAGCGCCGCCGCGCCATAGGTGCCGATGCGCGAGTCTTTCATGATGGCCAGGGCTTGCTCGCGGCTGACCGCCCCGCCCAGGGCATCGCAGGTGTCGGCCCAGCCGTCTTCGTGAAAGCAACCGGTCATCCACAGGCTGGCGGCCATCGCCAGCCCCACCGCGAGCATGGGCGGCAGCAGCCATGCGGCCAGCGCAAACACGGCTGCGCTGAAGCCGCCCACGGCCGCCCCCACCAACGGAAAATGCCGGGCACTGGCTTGCAGCCGTTCGGGCGTGTAGCCGGCACGAGCCCCCCAGGACGGAGGCAAAGGAATGCGGGTGAAGAACTGCCAGGCCAGGGCCAACAACCGCAGTTCATCGGCCAAGGCCTTCATGTGCGCTCGCTCACGCCGGCCGACTCGAAGCTGGCCATCTCGTCCAGCAACTTGATGCTGGAGACGATGATCGGCCACACCAGAGCCGCCCCCGAGCCCTCGCCCAAGCGCATGCGCAGATCGACCAAGGGCTCCACGCCCAAGTGGCTCAGCATTCGACGGTGGCCGGACTCTTCCGAACGGTGCGCGAAGACGCAGTAGTCCAGCACCTGGGGCGCCAGCGCATGGGCCACCAACACGGCCGCGCCGGTGATGAAGCCGTCGACGACCACCAAGCGCCGCTCGTGCGCGGCCTGCAGCACCGCGCCGGTCATCATCGCAATTTCGAATCCGCCCAAGGCCGCCAGTGCATCCAGCGGCGCAACGGCCGCGGCATTGGCCTGCAAGGCCCGCTCCAACACGGCGCGCTTGTGCGCCAGACCGGCGTCGTCCAGTCCGGTGCCTCGGCCCACGCACTCGGCCAAGGGGGCCGCGGTCAAGCGCGCCAGCAACAGCGCAGCGGCCGAGGTGTTGCCAATGCCCATCTCGCCCAGCAGCAGCACATTGCCGGGCAAGCCTTTGACCACCTCGATGCCGGCTTGCAAAGCGGCCCAACACTGCGCCGAGGTCATGGCCGGGCCCAGGCTGGCGTCAGCCGTGCCTGGGGCGATCTTGCGGATCAGCAGTCTGTCGCGCGGGGCAAACTCATGCGCCACGCCGGCATCGACCACGCTGAGCGCCAGACCGTGCTGACGCGCCAAGACACTCACCGCCGCCCCGCCGGCCAAGAAGTTTTCGACCATCTGCCAGGTGACGTCGCTGGGGTAAGCCGACACGCCCTGACGGGCCAGGCCATGGTCGCCCGCGAACACCACGAGCTGCGGATCTCGCAACTGCGGGTCTTCGCGCGCCTGCACCAAGCCCACCTGCACGGCCAGGGCCTCCAAACGCCCCAGGGCCCCCAAAGGCTTGGTTTTGCGGTCCAGCCGGTGCTGCAAGCGGGCGCGCAAACGAGCGTCGTCGGTAGACTGGGGACGGGGCAGATCGGCAGGGGTCATGGGCAACTTCCTCGTGAGGGTTTGAGTTCCAGCGGCAGACCGGCCACCATCAAGGTGACGCGGTGTGCACGCTGGGCCAGTTGCTGGTGCAAGCGGCCCAAGGCATCGATGGTGCGGCGCGTCTCGGCCCCCACGGGCATGACGCCCAAGCCGATTTCGTTGGAGACGAAGATCACCCGGCCGCTCAGCGCAGGCAGCGCTTCGAGCAGGGCATCGACTTCGGCCTGAGCGTCGCGCGTGCGCACGCCGGGCGGCGGACAAAGATGCTGCGCCAGCCACAGTGTCAAGCAATCGACGAGTACGCAGCGATTTTCCGCCGCCTGTGCACGCAAGGCGTGGGCCAACGCGAAGTCGGCGTCGGGCAGTTCGAGCTGGATCCAGGACGCCGGCCTCCGCGCCCGGTGCTCGGCGATGCGCGCCTGCATTTCCTCATCGCCGGCCCAGGCGGTGGCGACGTAGACGATGGAAGATCCCGCGGCCTCGGCCTGACGGGCCAAGGCTTCGGCATGACGGCTTTTGCCAGAACGGGCGCCGCCGAGGATCAAATGGAGGTCGAGATCGGGCTTCATGAGAGACCATGCGCGGGCGCAAGGCGCGCGAGGCATTGTAGGAGGCGGCCCCGCTCGGCTTGCACCGCAGCCCCCCAAGACCGTTGGTAGGCTCCTACAATCCGCGCTCAAGGACGGGCCGGCCCATGTCAACCATCGACGAACTTGCCGATCGCATCGAGCGATTGCTGCTGCGCCACGAGGAGCTGCGGCGCACCAACGAGCTGCTGCAGCGGCAGCTCGCCCAAGTGTCTGCCGAACGCGACAGCTTGCGGCAGCGGCTCCAGACGGCGCGCGCGCGCATCGATGCCCTGCTCGAACACCTGCCCAGCGAAGCCGCCCAAACCCCGCAGAACGGACCGGAGGGCTCATGAAGCAGATCGAAGTGACCATCATGGGCCAGAGCTATATCCTGGGCTGCGCCGACGGTGGCGAAGCCGCCTTGCTCGAGGCCGTCAACACCGTGGACCGGGAGATGTGCGCGATCCGCGATGCCGGCAAAGTCAAGGCGCGCGAGCGCATCGCCGTGTTGGCCGCGCTGAACATCGCTTTCGAACTGGCCAAGCGCCCGACGCCGGCCCCCGCGCCGGCGCATCCTCCCAGCGCCGCCAGCGCCGCGACCGAGGCCTCGGCGGCTGCGCACGCCCAGAAATTGCGTGCACTGATGGCGCGCATCGACGAGGCCTTGAGCCAGGAAGGACGCTTGCTCTGAGGCCGCCGCCGCGGACTGCGCGGGCACTGCTTGCCGCAACGGGCGTAGAATCGACAGGTCCGTCGCGTTCGCGGGAGTTCTATATTTCCTTGAACCGATGCTCATCGAGCAAGGGCTTGGAACATTGCTTGGCTGGTGCGATCGTCTCGCGTCAGACGAACCCGAGGCCCTGCTGACCTCGCCCACCTGAATCCCCTGGGTTCAGGAATGCGGCTCTCGGCTCGTGGCGGACACCCCGTCTGCCGTCCTCTCGCCCATGCCGACAGAACAACAACAGTACTGGCTCATGAAGAGCGAGCCGGACGAATGCTCGATCGACGATCTGGCCGCCGCCCCCGGGCAAACCGTGCCTTGGACCGGCGTGCGCAATTATCAGGCGCGCAATTTCATGCGCGACGCCATGCGCATCGGCGACGGCGTGTTGTTCTACCACTCGTCCTGCCCCGAACCGGGCATTGCCGGACTGGCCGAAGTGGCCAGCGAGCCGTACCCGGACCCGACGCAGTTCGACCCGTCCAGCCCTTATTACGACCCGGCCTCGCGCCCTCAAGCGCCGCGCTGGCTGCTGCGTGACGTGAAGTTCGTGCGCAAGACCCGGTTGCTGTCGCTGAAGGAAATGCGCGCCTGCCCAGAACTGGCGTCGATGCGGGTGCTGCAACCCGGCAACCGCTTGTCGATCACCCCCGTGACGCCGGCACAGTGGCGCGCCGTGTTGGCCTTGTTGGAGCGATCTTGACTTTCGATCTGCCATTCATCGCCCAGCTGATGCTGCTGGGCTGTTTCACCGGATTTCTGGCCGGCTTGTTGGGCATCGGCGGCGGCATGTTGCTGGTGCCTTTTCTCACCTTTTTGCTGGCCCAGCGCGGCGTGGAAGCCCAACTGGCCGTCAAGATGGCCATTGCCACCTCGATGGCCACGATCCTGTTCACCTCGGTATCCAGTGTGCGGGCGCATCACAAGCGGGGAGCCGTGCGCTGGGATCTGGTGCGCGGCTTGGCCCCAGGCATCGTCTTGGGTGGGCTGCTGGCCGGCGCCGGTGTCTTTGCGTTGCTCAAGGGACGTTGGCTGGCGCTGTTCTTCGCGATCTTCGTCGGCTTCTCGGCCACGCAAATGTTGCTGGACAAGAAGCCCAAGCCCTCGCGGCAGATGCCTGGGGCGGCCGGGCAGGTGGCCGCCGGCAGCGTGATCGGGTTCCTCTCGGGCCTGGTGGGCGCTGGCGGCGGCTTCGTCTCGGTGCCTTTCATGACCTGGTGCAATGTGGCCATTCACCAAGCGGTGGCCACCAGTGCCGCGCTGGGCTTTCCGATCGCGGTGGCCAACGTGGTCGGTTATGTCATCGGCGGCTGGTCGCTGCCGGCGGCCCTGCCGGGGGCCATCGGCTTTTTGTACCTGCCTGCGCTGGCGCTGATCGCGGCCACCAGCGTGATGTTCGCCCCACTGGGCGCGCGCGCCGCCCATGCCTTGAACGTCAAGCAACTCAAGCGGGCGTTTGCCCTGTTGCTCTACGGCTTGGCCGCCTACATGCTGTACAAGGCACTGGCAAGCTAAGCCCGCCCCGTAAGCCCACCCCGGGGGGCCGCGCGGTTTCTCAGGCTGCGGTCGAGGGCCTCGCTTCGGGACGCCGTGGCTGGAAGGGAATGCGGGCCAAAGCCACCCCGTTGCCTCCCCGGCGGCGGGCTTGCGCCAAGGCCTGCTCGGTCAGACGCAGCAAATCGGTCAGCTCATCGCTGCTGTGCGGAAAGCTGGCCACCCCCATGGACACGGTGAAGCGCAGGTCCTGACCCTCGTGCATGACAATTTGGGCCTCGCACTGGCGGCGCAGCCCCTCCATGCGCGCATGGGCCGTGGCCAGCCCCACGCCCGACAGCAGCACGGCGAAGCGGTCGATGCCGATGCGGCAGGGTGCATCCATCGCTCGGGTGTTGCCACGCAACAACTGCCCGAGCGCCTGCAAGCAGCGCTCGGCCGCTTGCCGACCGTGACGCGCCACCAAATCGTCGTAATCATCGACCTGGATGGCCACCAGCGCGAACTCGCGATGCTCCCGCGCCGACAGATCGACTTCGCGACGAAGCTGCTCGTCGAAATGGCGCTGGTTGTAAACGCCGGTGAGCGGATCACGCACGCCTTGGTCACGCAATTCCTGGCGCAGATCCTCGTTCTGGCGCTGTTGTTGCTCCAGCAGATGCAACGCATGCCGCAGCTTGTCTTGTGTGCGGCGCAGCTCACTGAAATCGAGCCACAGCCCGGCCAAACACACGCCGTGATCATCCAGCGGCACGGCCATGCGGGTGCACACCAGGGCGCGCGAGGTGAGCTTCTCCTCACGCTGCAGTGGCATGCGCCGGACGCGCGCCGCCTCGTCGCCGTCTTTCAGGACGGCGGCCGCCTCCGCATCGAGCAGCTCGGCATCGGTGCGTCCGATCACGTCGTGCACCGAATGGCCCAGCACGGCGGCCGCCGCCGCATTGACGAACAGATAGCGCCCCGCGGCATCTTTGACGAACACCCCTGTGGGCAATTGCTCGCAAGCGGCTTGCAGCAAATGCAGCAACGACTGCACACTCACCCCGCTGCGGCGCGCCTGGTCCAGAACCAGGCTCACGGGATCGCCCGCCGGCGCGAGATCGCTCTCGTCCGTCGACGCGTGGGAGGGGCGGGGCCGGGCGAATCCGGCGGTCAAATCATTCATGGGGATGTGCGGCCGCTGGCGGAATTTTCCACCTTTTGGGGGATTGTGACGGCTTCGGGACGCCCCGTCCCGGGCGCCGCCCCCCCTATTTGCGGCATGGCGCACAAAAAATGTGCCTCAGCCGAGCAGCTGCTCGAGGCTCAGCTCGAAACGCTCGGTCAGCCGGTCGAGTTCCAGCAGCAGCGTTTCGCTGACCTGCGCCACCGTCCGGCGGCCGTCCACCTCGTGGGCCCGACTGGCTCCATCGAGCAAGGCCGCCCACGCCCGCGCCGAAGCCTGGAGCGATTCGCGCAATGACGGATCCGACAATGGCAGGGCGCTCAGCTGATCGTGCGCGTCTTCGAACAACTGGCGCGTGGCCTGCGCCTGCACCAGCATCTGCGGCCCCGATGGTGCGGGCATCATCGACGCCAGCAACACTTGTTTGGCCAAGCGCTGCGAAAGCATGCGCTGGCGGCCGGCCATGTTGAGGATGCGCAGCGTGGACCCTGGGCTGGCTTGCTCCAAGATCGTGGTCAGCCGCTCGGCCTGCTCGAGCAAGCGCTCGGCCTGGGCATCGACCGCCCCCAGGTCTTGCGCCGCGCCATCCCCCAAGGCAGCTTTGAGCGCCGCCCAGGCCGATTGCACCCCGCCCAGCAAATCACCGAAGCTGGCCGCCGACAGATGACGTTGGAGCACCGCGAGGTTGTCATCGACCCGCTGCATCGACCGGTGCAGACCTCGTCGGTGCTCCTCGACGTCCTCGCCGCACATGCACAAGGCATGGAGTTTGACCAAACGCTGCGAAAGCATGCGCAGCTGGCCGCAGCGGTTGACGGCTTCGCCGTGCCGTGCGGCATCGATCACCTCGCGCGCGACCAGGCCCACGCGCCGATTGGCCTGCATCGACGCGCGCCGCAGGGCGCGGAACGCCTCCTCCTCGCTCATCTGGGTGGCTCGCATCAGCAAGCCCTTGGCCCGGTCGACCAGTTTGCGCTCCTCGAAACGCTGCCGCACGGCCTCGAGCTCTTCGCGCAACGCCCGCTCGCGCTCGAAGCGCAGCCGCGCCAGCGCCCATTCGGTGCGCAAGCGCTGTGGCGCGTAAGCTTGCACCACGCAACCGTGCACCCCGGCCTGCAAGGCACGCGCCAGGCGCTCCACCTCGGCATCTGCCGTGTACAGCAGCACCGGGCAGGGCTCGACGTCGCGCAAGCGTTCGATGGCCTGCAGCCACGCCTCGTCGAGATGCGACACCCAGGCCACCACCCCATCCGGTGCGCGCCGCACCACCTCACGCACCAGCATGTGGCAGTCGGTGGCACCAAGGACGTGAAAGCCCGCAGCCTCCAGATCGGACTGCAGCATGCCGCATGGCAGCGGGTCTTCGGCCAAGACGAGGACCGAAACCGGGCGGCAGTCGACGACGTTCAGAATCCCTCTCCTTTTCGAGTGAATGGAGTGGATGCCCCAGGGCCGGGCCCAGCCTCCGCGGAAGGCAGCCATCCTGGGACGCCTGGCCATCGGGGCAAGCAAGCTCCGCGCCCACGACACCGGCCGCACGGCGTGGGCCCTGGCATGGATGTTGCTGCACTGCAGCCGGGTGCAACGCCGCACCCAGACCGTGCACCGCACCGCCGGTCCTGCGCATGACGCCGTGCGCAACACAGTGCCTGCCCTGCCGACGGCCTGCAAGGCCGTGGGTTCATCGAGGCTCGTCATGTCTGGCTCCACGACTTTCCTGAAATCCGGTCACTGGCCGACGCTGCTCGCGTCGTTTCTCTATTTCGATTTCTGCTTCGCCATCTGGGTGCTCAATGGCGCGATGGGTCCGTTCATTCGGGAGAGCTTCCAGCTCACGCCGGCTCAGCAAGGCTTCATGATTTCGGTCCCCATCCTGGCCGGCGCGCTGATGCGCTTCCCGCTGGGTGTGCTGGCACAGTACATCGGCCGCAAAAACGCTGCGATGGTCGAAATGGGCCTGATCGTGCTGGCCCTCATCTACGGCTACTTCTTCGTCGACAGCTACGACCGCGTGCTGGCCATGGGGGTGCTGTTGGGCATTGCCGGTGCGAGCTTCGGTGTGGCACTGAGCCTGGGCAGCGGCTGGTACCCGCCGCGCTACAAAGGCTTGGCCATGGGCATTGCCGGCGCCGGCAATTCCGGAACGGTGCTGGCCGTGCTCTTTGCCCCCCCGTTGGCCACCCATCTGGGCTGGCAGACGGTCTACGGACTGGCCGCTTTGACCATGCTGCTGCCCATGGCCGTGATGTGGTGGGCCGCCAAAGAGCCGCCCGACCGAGAACACCAGACGCTGCGCGAACACGTGTCTTGTCTGTTCGAGAAGGACGGATGGGCCTTCAGCCTGATCTACATCGTCACCTTCGGTGGATTCATCGGTCTGTCCAGCTTCCTGCCCACCTACTTCTACGACCAGTTCAAAGTCACCAAGGTGGAAGCCGGCCAGCTCACGATGCTGGCAACCCTGATGGGCTCGGCCGTACGCGTGGTGGGCGGCTATGTGTCTGATCGCGTCGGCGGCGTCACCACGCTCACGGGCGTGCTGCTCATCGTCAGCCTCACCCTGGTGCTGTGCGGCTTGGCCGGCGGCTCGGTGGTGCTCACCACCTTGCTGTTCATGCTGTGCTTTGCCGCCTTGGGCGCGGGCAATGGGGCCTTGTTCCAACTCGTGCCCTTGCGCTGGCCGCTGACGACGGCCGTGGCCGGATCGATGATCGGCGAGATCGGCGCGCTGGGCGGCGGGTTCCTGCCCAATGCGATGGGGCTGTCCAAGCAGTATGCCGGCACTTACCTCTGGGGCTTCGTCGCCTTCGCGGTGTTGGCCCTGGGCATGCTGATGATGCTGCGCATCGTGCAAATCCGCTGGACGCGCACCTGGGCCGAACGAGGGGGCCGCGCACGCGTCACGCCCGTGGAAGGCGCACCCCAGGACTATGGGCGTGCCTCGCTGCACGGCGCGGCCAAATAAGCGGAGCCGGCCATGCGGATCGTCCCCATGCCCTTCACCGCATCAGCGCGGAAGGAACAGCAGCCACAGGATCAGCAGTCCATTGAACAACAGCGAAATGGCCAGCCCGATCTTCCACAGCGCGGCCGGATCACGCATCACCAGCGGCGTGGGCGGCTGTTGCGGCAAAGGCCGTGCGGCCCCGCGCTGCAGCGCCAGCGCGAACTCCTCGGCCGTCTCGAATCGCTGTCGGCGATCGCGCGCCACCGCCTTGAGCACGACACGGTCCAGCCACACCGGCACCTCCGGACGCCACTTCGAGGGCGGAAGGGGATCGTGGCGGAAGCGGGCCAGCTGGTAGGGCTCCACGTCGCCATAAGGCAGGCGGCCCGTGAGGGCCTGGTACAAGGTGACCCCCAGCGCGTAGAGATCGCTGCCCGCATCGGCCGGCAGCGGCTCGTCCGGCAACCACTGCTCGGGATTGATGTAGCTGGGCGTGCCCGCGTGCAGACTGCGGGCGGCTTCAGGCTCGCGTCCAGACACGGCCACCCCCAAGTCGAGCAAACGCCAGCGACCATCCTCGCCCCGGTGCACATGGGCCGGCTTGACGTCGCGATGGATCACCCCATGCCGATGCAATCGCCCCAAAGCCCCCAGCACTGCGAGGCCGGCTTCGACCACCTCGGACACCCCCAAGGGCTGCCCCCGGGCCATGAGCTGCTCCAGGGTGTGACCGCCGTGCCAGTCGTACACCACGTAAAAGGCGCTGGGATCGACCACCTCGTGCACACGCACCAAGCCGCCGCCGGGCTCGTTGGCCACTCGGCTGCCCAGCCAGGCCTCGTGCGCCAGCATCGCGCGCTCTTGGGGGTCGCTCGCCCGGGCCTCATGCAGCGTCTTGATCACCACCAAGGCCTGGGTACGGGAATCACGCGCCTGGTACAGACGATGCACTCCATTGTCGGCCAGGACCGCCGTGACCGTGTAGCCGTCCAGCTTGTCGCCCACCCGCAGCCGTGGCGGCACCGGAAGTTGACGGCCGCGCAACAACAAGTCCTCCAATCGACCCGTGGCCAGACCGGCCACGCGAATCACCAGCGCGGTCGCATTGTCGCGGCTGCCAGCGGCCAAGGCCGCACGCACCAGCGCCTCGCTGGCCTCCTGCGCCGAGCCCTGCAACGCCAAGGCCGCCAGCTCACGCCGGCGCAGCACCCCATGCACACCATCGCTCGTGAGGACGAACACGTCGCCGCGATGCAACTCGCCCTGGCTGTAATCGACCCGCACATGATCGTCCAAACCGATCGCACGCGACAGTGGGTGATGCCAGCCCTGCGGGTCGACGCTGTGATCCTGCGTGAGCTGGATGCACTCACCATCGCGCAGCAACCAGGCCCTCGAATCACCCACATGGGCCAAGGTATAGCTGTGCCCTCGCAGCACCAATGCGGTGAGCGTGCACATCGCCGCTCCCTGCGAACTGCCGCGCCGATTGTGCGCCGCCAGCCAAGCATTGTGCGCACCGATGAGCCGATCCAACGCGACCGTGGTGTCCCAGGTCTCGGGCACGGCGTGGAAATCCTGCACCAGGCTCATCACCGTGGTCTGCGCCGCCAGCAAGCCTTGACCGCCGCTGGCCACACCATCGGCCACCGCCGCGATCAAGCCCCGTGCTTCCTCGCTGCGGGCCGGCCGCACCACCGCGGCGAAATCCTCGTTGCGCTCGCGCGCTCCGCGCTGGCTGGCATGACCGATGTCGACGTCGAAACTCATGAAGGCTCGGGCATTCGGGGATCAAAGACGAACGGCTCGGCACTGTGTCGGAAAGCACGGCCTCATGCAAGCCCCACGGCGGTGCGTCACGTTGGAGGCTCCGCACGCCGACATGGCACCCCGCTTGCGATTTCTTCTGTGAAGACAGGCTCATCGATGGAGTTCGGGACATGAAAAAAATGAAACTGGTGATGGTGGGCAACGGCATGGCCGGTGTACGCACCCTGGAAGAGCTGCTGAAGATCGCGCCCGATCTCTACGAGATCACCGTCTTCGGCGCCGAGCCCTATCCCAACTACAACCGCATCCTGCTCAGCCCCGTGCTGGCGGGCGAGCAGACGCTGGACGAAATCATCCTCAATCCCCTGTCGTGGTACGAGGACAACGGCATCACCCTGCATCTGGGCAAGAAGGTGGCGCAGGTCGATCGCAGCCGCCGCATCGTGCGTGCCGAAGACGGCACCGAAACGGCCTACGACCGCCTACTGCTGGCCACCGGTTCCCATCCCTTCATCCTGCCCGTGCCAGGCCGCGAGCTCGCCGGCGTGATCGCCTACCGCGACATTGCCGACACGAACACGATGATCGAGGCGGCCAAGAAGTACCGCCATGCGGTGGTCATCGGCGGCGGTCTGCTGGGACTGGAGGCGGCCAACGGCCTGATGCTGCGCGGCATGCAAGTCAGCGTGGTGCACCTCGCCGAGTGGTTGATGGAGCGCCAGCTCGACGCCGTCGCCGGCAAGATGCTGCAAAAATCCCTGGAGGAACGCGGACTCAAGTTCTTTCTGAAAGCGCAGACCCAGGCCCTGATCGGCGGCCCGGATGGGCGCGTCATGGCCGTGCAGCTCAAAGATGGCACGGAAATTCCAGCCGACCTCGTGGTGATGGCCGCGGGCATTCGACCCAACACCGATCTGGCCGAGCGCATGGGCCTGCTGTGCCAGCGCGGCATCGTCGTCACCGACACCATGCAGACCGTCACCGACCCGCGCATCTACGCGGTGGGCGAGTGTGCGTCCCATCGCGGCGTGGCCTATGGTCTGGTGGCCCCGTTGTTCGAACAGGCCAAGGTGTGCGCCACGCATTTGGGGCAGTTCGGCATCGGACGCTACCAGGGATCACAGGTCTCCACCAAGCTCAAGGTCACGGGCATCGACCTGTTCTCGGCAGGCGACTTCATGGGCGGCGAAGCCACTGAGGACATCGTCCTGCACGACCCCTACGGCGGGGTCTATAAAAAGCTCGTGATCAAGGACGACAAGCTGGTGGGCGCGTGCCTTTACGGCGATACGGTGGACGGCGCCTGGTACTTCAAACTGCTGCGCGAGGGGCGTGCGATCCACGACATTCGCGACCGGCTCATGTTCGGCGAATCGAACATCGGCGACACCGGCCACGAAGGTCACAACAAGGCCGCGGCCATGGCCGACGCCGATGAAGTCTGTGGCTGCAACGGCGTCACCAAGGGCACGATATGCAAAGCCATCAAAGAAAAAGGCTTGTTCACCCTGGAGGAGGTGCGCAAACACACCAAGGCCAGCGCCTCTTGCGGATCGTGCACCGGCTTGGTCGAGCAGTTGTTGATGTTCGTCGCAGGCGGCGATTACTCGGCCACCCCGAAGAAGAAGGCCATCTGCGGCTGCACCGATCACAGCCACGAGGAAGTGCGCCAAGCCATCCGCACCCCACTGCCCGATGGCACCAAGCTGCTCACCATCGAGGCCGTGATGCGCCACCTGAACTGGCGCACGCCCAATGGCTGCGCCACGTGCCGACCGGCCCTGAATTACTACCTCATTTCCACCTGGCCCAAAGAGGCCCAGGACGACCCGCAATCGCGCTTCATCAACGAACGCAGCCACGCCAACATTCAGAAAGACGGGACGTATTCGGTGGTGCCGCGCATGTGGGGTGGCGAGACCTCCGCCGCTGAGCTGCGCCGCATCGCCGACGTGGTGGACAAGTACCAGATCCCCACCGTCAAGGTCACCGGAGGTCAACGCATCGACTTGCTCGGGGTGAAGAAGGAAGACTTGCCCAAGGTCTGGCGCGACCTGGGCATGCCCTCGGGGCATGCCTATGCCAAGGCGCTGCGCACGGTCAAAACCTGTGTCGGCAGCGAATGGTGCCGCTTCGGCACGCAAAACAGCACCCAAATGGGCAAGGACCTGGAGCGCGCGCTGTGGCGCATGTACGCCCCGCACAAAGTGAAACTGGCCGTCAGTGGATGCCCACGCAACTGCGCCGAAGCCGGCATCAAGGATGTGGGCGTCATTGGCGTGGACTCGGGCTGGGAGATTTATGTGGCCGGCAACGGCGGCATCAAGACCGAAGTGGCGCAGTTCCTCGTGAAGGTGCGCTCGGCCGAGGAAGTGCTGGAATACAGCGGCGCATTCCTGCAGCTCTATCGCGAAGAAGGCTGGTACCTGGAACGCACCTGCCACTACGTGGCCCGCGTGGGACTGGACTACGTCAAAAAACGCATCCTCGACGACGCCGCAGGTCGCCGCGCACTGTGGGAGCGCCTGCAGTTTGCGCTGGACGGCGAACCCGACCCCTGGTTCGAGTTCGACAAGGCCAAGGTCGATCCCCGTCAATTCGAGGCGCTGAGCGTCTGACCCTCTAGGAGACCCGCGACATGACTCAATGGAAAGCCATCTGCCGCGTCGAGGACATTCCGCGGCTGGGCGCGCGCCGCGTGCAACGCCCCGCCGGCGGCGCGGTGGCCATTTTTCGCAATGCCGACGATCAAGTCTTCGCGCTGCTGGACCGCTGCCCACACAAAGGCGGACCGCTCAGTCAGGGCATCGTCTTTGGCACCAGCGTGGCCTGCCCGCTGCACAACTGGACCATCGGCCTGGACGACGGTTGCGCGCGAGAGCCCGATCATGGCTGCACGCCGAGGTTCACGGTCAAGATCGATGACGGCCAGGTCTACCTCGATGTCGAGGAGCTCGACACCCTGGCCCTGGACGAGGTAAAGGCTGCGGCATGACACAGACGCCGGTTCGGCACACGCGCTCGACTTGTCCGTACTGCGGCGTCGGCTGCGGTGTGATCATCGAGTCGCACGATGGGCACATCACGGGCGTGCGCGGTGACCCCGAGCACCCGGCCAACTTCGGGCGGCTGTGCACCAAGGGCAGCACCCTGCACCTGACCGCCAGTGCCCCGTTGATGGCGCACACCCGGCTGCTGCAGCCCATGCGCCGCCAGCGCCGGGATCAGCCCCCACAGGCCATCGGATGGGATGCGGCGCTGGATGATGCGGCCAGCCGCTTTGGCGACATCATCGATCGCCACGGCCCCGATGCGGTCGGCTTCTACATCTCGGGCCAGCTCCTGACCGAGGACTACTACGTCTTCAACAAGCTGGCCAAAGGCCTGATCGGCACCAACAACATCGACACCAACTCGCGGCTGTGCATGAGCAGTGCAGTGGCCGGCTACAAGCTGACGCTGGGCGCCGATGCGCCGCCCAATTGCTACGACGACATCGATCATGCCGATCTCATCTTCATCGTAGGCGCCAACCCGGCGTGGGCGCACCCCATCCTGTTTCGGCGCATCGAGGATGCCAAACGGGCCAACCCCCGGCTGCGCATCATCGTGGCCGACCCGCGGCGCACCGAAACCGCCGAACTGGCCGATCTGTATCTGCCCCTGCTGCCCGGCACCGACGTGGCCCTGTTCCACGGCATGCTGCACGTGCTCATGTGGGAGCAGCTCATCGATGCGGCCTTCATCGCCGCGCACACCCAGGGCTTCGAGGCGTTGCGGCAGCGCGTCCTGGACTTTCCGCCCAAAGACGCGGCACGCATCTGCGGCTTGGAAGTCTCCGCCCTGATCGAAGCGGCCCGCTGGTTCGGCCAAGCGCGCGCGGCACTGTCCTTGTACTGCCAGGGGCTGAATCAAAGCAGCAGCGGCACGGCCAAGAACGCGGCGCTCATCAACCTGCATCTGGCCACGGGTCACATCGGTCGTCCCGGGGCCGGGCCTTTCTCGCTCACGGGCCAGCCCAATGCCATGGGCGGACGCGAGGTCGGCGGCATGGCCAACCTGCTGTCGGCCCACCGCGATCTGGCCAACCCCGAACACCGCGCCGAAGTGGCACGCCTGTGGGGTGTGCCGGATGTGCCGGCCACGCCGGGCAAGACCGCCGTCGAGATGTTCGAGGCCGCCGCCCGCGGCGAAATCAAGGCGCTGTGGATCGCCTGCACCAATCCAGCCCAGTCGATGCCGGATCAGGCCACCGTGCGCACAGCCTTGGCGCGCTGTGAGTTCATCGTGGTGCAGGAAGCCTTCGCCACCACGGCCACCTGCGCCCATGCCGACTTGCTGCTGCCTGCGGCCACTTGGGGCGAGAAAGAAGGCTCGGTCACCAACAGCGAGCGGCGCATCAGCCGCGTGCGTGCCGCCGTTGCTCCCCCGGGCGAAGCCCGCGCCGACTGGCGCATCGTGGTGGACTTCGCGCGTCGGCTCGAAGCCCGCTGGGGCATGCGCCGCCGCGGCGCGGCTGCCACGCTCTTTCCCTACGACGGCCCAGAAGCCATCTGGAACGAACACCGCGAATCCACCCGCGGGCGCGACCTCGACATCACCGGCCTGAGCTATGCACGGCTCGAGGCAGAGGGCCCGCAGCACTGGCCCTGCCCGCAAGGACAACCCCCGCGCGCCCGGCTGTACGAAGACCGGCGCTTTGCCACGCCCGACGGGCGGGCACGCTTTGCCGACGTGCCCTACACCCCCGTGGCCGAGCCGCGCGACGCCCGCTATCCCTTCAGCCTGACCACCGGCCGGCTGCGCGACCAGTGGCATGGCATGAGCCGCACCGGCCTGCTGGGGCGTCTGTTCGGACATGTGAGCGAGCCCGCCGTGCAACTGAATCCCCAGGACATGGCGCGCCGTGGCTTGCAAGACGGCGACCTCGTGCATCTCACGTCCCGACGCGGCTCCATCGTGTTGCCGGTGCAAGGCAGCGAGCAGGTGGGCCTGTCGCAGGCCTTCTTGGCCATGCACTGGGGTGAAGAATTCCTCAGCGGCGCCAGCAGCACCGGCGAGCGCTTGGCCGGCGTCAATGCCCTGACCACCTCGGCCTACTGCCCCAGCTCCAAACAGCCCGAACTCAAGCATACGGCGGTCAAAGTGCTCAAGGCCGAGCTGCCCTGGACGCTGCTGGCGGCCGCCTGGCTGCCAGTGGGCCAGGCCCAGCGCGCCATCGCGGATCTGCGTGCACTGATGCCGCGCTTTGCCTATGCCACCTGCGTGCCCTTCGGGCGCGAGCCCAGCGAGCGCGGCGTGCTGGGCGTGCTCTTGCGTGCAGCGGCCTATGAGCCCCTGGACGATGAAGCCCTCGCGCAGATCGAGCACCGGCTCGGCTTGGCCAGCGCCGAGGTCCTGCGCTATGTGGACCGCCGTCGCGGCCAGCGCCGCACCATGCGCCTGGTGCCCGATGGCCATGGCAACACCCGGCTGGAAGCCTTCTTGCTGGCCGGAGACACCCGCGCGCAGGCCTGGGTGCGCGCCCTGCTGCAAGACGAGGTGCCAGCCCAGGCCTATGGCCGAGCCTTGCTCGCCCCCGGCGGCAAGCCACCGGCTTCCCTGAGCCCACGCAGCCGCCAGGTGTGCACGTGTTTGAACGTCACGGAATCCGACATCGTCGCCACCCTTGCGCACTGCCAAGGCAGCGCCGAAGAACGCCTGGTCCGTTTGCAAGCCGAACGGCGATGCGGGACCCAATGCGGCTCTTGCATGCCCGAGCTGCGACGCCTGGTCCGCGCCAGCCTGCAGGTCGCGTGACAATGGGGGTCTTCTGCGCAACGCACCATCCCTGCACGCCCCATGAGCATCGCCCCCTACATCAAAGAAATCGGCCGCGGCAAGGAAGGCGCTCGCTCCCTCAGCCGTGAGCAAGCCTACGATCTGATGTGCCAGGTGCTCGATGGTCGCATCAGCGATCTCGAACTCGGCGCCTTCGCCATTGCGATGCGCATCAAAGGAGAGTCCGTCGACGAATTGGCCGGCTTCTTGCAGGCCACGCGCGAGCGCTGCCTGCCCATCGCAGCCGGACGCCCTTTGGTCGTGCTGCCGTCCTACAACGGCGCGCGCAAGCTGCCCAACCTCACGGCCCTGCTGGCGCTGATGCTGGCGCGCGCCGGCGTGGCAGTCCTCGTGCACGGCATGCCCGACGACCCCAACCGCGTCACCACCGCCGAGGTGTTCGGCCACCTCGGCTTGGCGCCGGCCGAGGCGCCCAGCGAGCTCCAACAACGCTGGAGCCGCGGCGAGCCGGCCTATATCCGCACCGAACGACTGTGCCCGCCTCTGGCGCGACTGCTCGAGGTGCGCTGGGTCATCGGCCTGCGCAACCCCGGTCACACCGTGGCCAAACTGCTCGACCCCGGGGCGGGTCTGCGCATCGTCAACTACACCCACCCCGAGTATGGACGCCTGCTGACCCAGTTCCTGCAAACCACCGAAGCCCATGCGATGCTGTTGCGCGGCACCGAAGGCGAACCTTATGCCGATCCGCGCCGCACACCACGCATGGACATTTTCATCGCCGGCCAACTCCGCCCTGAGCTGGGCGTTGCGGCTCGCGAAGGCGTGCTGACCGATCTGCCGTCACTGCCGCCACGATGCGATGCGGCCACCACCGCCAGCTACATCGAGGCCGTGATGCGGGGCGAGCAAGCCGTGCCCGCGCCCCTGCAGCAGCAGCTGGAATGCCTTTTGCATGCCGCCGCCTCGATCCCGGACACCAGGACCCCCGCTCATGCCCCGACGGCCTGACCTGCTCAGCCCCGCCCAGCCTCCGCTGGTCACCCTCGTCGGTGCCGGCCCAGGCGACCCGGACTTGCTCACCCTCAAGGCCGTGCGAGCCATCCGGCGCGCCACCGTGCTCCTGGTCGATGACCTGGTCGGCGATGGGGTGCTGCGCTACGCGCGGCGCACGGCGCGCATCGTGCCGGTGGGCAAGCGCGGCGGCTGCCGCTCCACGCCCCAAGACTTCATCGAGCGCATGATGATCACCGAAGCCCGCCGCGGCGAACGGGTGGTGCGGCTCAAAGGCGGCGATCCCTTCGTGTTTGGCCGCGGCGGCGAAGAAGCCGAACACTTGCGCGCCGCCGGATTGCGTGTGGAGGTGATCAACGGCATCACCGCCGGCCTGGCCGCCTGCACGGCCCTGGGCGTGCCGCTGACCCACCGCCAACGAGCACACGGGGTGATTTTCGTCACCGGTCATGCCGGAGACGGGCAGTCCGAGCTCGATTGGGCCCAGCTTGCCGCCACCGCCGCCCAAGGCTTCACCCTGGTGATCTACATGGGGGTGGCCCGGCATCGACAGCTCGCCGATGGCTTGCGCGCCCACCTGCGCCGCGACACCCCGGTGGCCGTGGTGCAGCATGCCACCTTGCCCCAACAACGTCATGCCCTCACCACGCTGGACGCTCTGGCGGCCACCATGCAACGCGAAAGCCTGGGCAGCCCGGCCATCATCATCGTGGGCGACGTATTGCAGGGCTTGGCCGCCCTGCCCCAAGGCAAAGACCTCGGCGTCACAGCGGCTGCCGCTTGAATGCGGCCAGCGCCGCGCCCATGCCCATCAAGACGCCGCCCAAGGTCCGATTGAGCCAGCGCATGGCCCCCGGTGTGCGCAGCAGGCCCTGCAATCGAGCAGCCAATGCTGCATAACCGTGCATCACGATCACATCCACCGTGCACATCGTCAGCGCCAAGATCAGCAACTGCATCCCCAACGGCCGCCCTGGATCGATGAACTGCGGCAGCACGGCCACCATGAAGACGATGCCCTTGGGGTTGGTCGCATTGGTCATGAGCCCGGACAGGAACCGCCGCCGCGCCGACAGCGGTGGCAAGCGCTGCGCCGCGTTCGTGATCGACACCCCCGCGCGCCACTGCTGCAAGCCCAACCACACCAGATACGCCGCGCCGGCCCATTTGACCACGGCAAATGCCGTCTCGGAAGCCAGCAGCAACGCGCCCAAGCCCGCCCCGGCGATCAACAGCACCAGCACCAAGCCCACTTGCAAACCGGCAATGGTCACGCTGGCAGCCCGCACGCCATACGACAGCCCATGGCTCATCGACAACACCGCCCCCGAGCCTGGCGACAAGGCGATCGCCCAACAAGCGAAGAAATAGGCCCACCACACTTCCAGACGCATACCAGTCTCCCGGGACGAACTGCCGATCCCGCTCGATTCTAGGGCTGGCCATGGTGGCCCACCATTTGCATGCCTTCGCTCAGCGATCCGACCCCCATGGCCGCCCATGCCCGACATTTCGACCCCGCTGCCTGCTGCACCCGCACCGTCTACCGCCGCCGAAGGCGGCATGTCCTTGCTGAACCTCGCCGCGCGCCAACGCATGCTGTCGCAGCGCATGGTCTTGCAAACCTTGCGCGCCTGCCGAGGCGACCCCGAGCAACTGGCCGCAGCCTGGCAGACCTTGACCCTGTTCACCGACAGCCAGCGCCGACTCGAGAGCTGCGCAGGCGAACTGCCGCCGCAGGCCGCGCAGCAAATCCAAGCCCTCTACCACGGCCCGCAAGGCGTGGCCCCTCGCATTGCCGCCTTCGTGCAGACCATGCAAGCCACGCTGCGAACCATCGAGCGCCAAGACCCGCACTGCCAAGACGTCTTGCGCCCTGTGCTCGAGCAGATGGATCCGGTGCTGGAAGCGTTGAACGAGGCCACTTCGGTCTTCGACCGCCTGGCCCGTCAGAAGGCCGAAGCCATCATGCGCGAGCTCACCGACATCGTGACCTCCATCCAGACCGTGGCCCGCGAGGCCAAGATCGTCAGCTTCAACGCGCAGGTGATGGCCGCCCGCGCAGGGGTTCATGGCCGCGAGTTCGCCGTGGTGGCCCATGCGCTGTCACGCATCACCGCCGACATCGACGCGCAAGCAATCAAGGCCCTGGCCCTGGTCACCGCCAGCCGTCCCGAGCCTCGATGCCACAGGCCCTACACTGCGCCCCGTGCAAACCTATGACGTGGTGGTGATCGGCGCGGGCGCGGCCGGTCTGTTTTGTGCCGGCCTGGCTGGGCAGGCCGGCTTGCGGGTGCTCGTGATCGATCACGCTGCCAAAGTGGCCGAGAAGATCCGCATCTCGGGCGGCGGTCGTTGCAACTTCACCAACCGCGATGCCGGGCCGGCCAATTTCCTGTCCGACAACCCGCACTTCTGCCGCTCGGCCCTGGCCCGCTACACACCGCAAGACTTCCTCGCGCTGCTACGGCGTCATCGCATCGGCTGGCACGAAAAGCACAAGGGTCAGCTCTTCTGCGACGAATCTTCCGAAGACATCATCCGCCTGCTGTTGCGCGAATGTGCGGCCGGCGGCGTGACGCGCTGGCAACCGTGCCGAGTCCTGGCGGTGCGCCATGGCAGCGCCGGCTTCGAATGCGACACCGAGCACGGCCCCGTGCGCAGCGCTCGGCTGGTGGTGGCCACCGGGGGGCTGTCCATTCCCAAGATCGGCGCCAGCGACTTCGGCTACCGACTGGCCCGTCAATTCGGCCACCGCATCGTCGAGCCCCGACCCGCGTTGGTGCCGCTCACCTTCGATAGCGCCGACTGGGCGCCATTTGCCGCCCTTGCCGGCGTGGCCTTGCCGGTGAGCATTCGCTGTGGGACAGGCCGCGCGCAAGGTCACTTCGAGGAGGACCTGCTCTTCACCCATCGCGGCCTCAGCGGCCCGGCCGTCTTGCAAATCTCCAGCTACTGGAGGCCCGGCCACTCGCTCACGATCGACCTGTGCCCGGGTCTGGATGTGGGGCACACCTTGCGTCAGGCCAAACCCGGCTCGCGCCGGCAGCTGGCCACCGCGCTGGCCGAGCACCTGCCCCAACGCCTGGCCGACGTCTGGCTCCAAGCCCTGGGCTTGGACGGCAGCCGAGCGCTGGCCGACACCCGCGACCGCGACCTCGATGCCGTGGCGCAACGGCTACAGGCTTGGCACGTCCTGCCCAGCGGCACCGAGGGCTATCGCAAAGCCGAAGTCACCGCCGGCGGCGTGGACACCCGTGACCTCAGTTCCCAAAGCCTGGAAAGCCGCCGCGTGCCCGGCCTGCACTTCATCGGCGAGGTGGTGGATGTGACCGGCTGGCTCGGCGGATTCAACTTTCAGTGGGCTTGGTCCAGCGCGGCAGCTTGCGCACGCGCCGTGGCCGCCGCCATGGCATGAGGCCGGTGGCAGCCCGCAGGCCAGGCACGGCCGGCGCACGCCTCCTTTGCAAAGCCCATTCAGAAGGTTATAATTTCAGTCTTTGCTGGCAAACCGTGCGTCTTCGGCCTTGGCCGTACACCAGGGAGCCCAAGGGGTTGATCGAAAAGACTGATCGAGCCCGCTGGGCAAGGCGCCAAGAGATTCAAGGATCCTCATTCTCAATGACTACCATTCGCGTCAAAGAAAACGAGCCGTTCGACGTGGCCCTGCGCCGCTTCAAGCGCACCATCGAAAAGCTGGGCCTGCTGACCGAGCTGCGTGCCCGCGAGTTTTACGAGAAGCCCACGGCCGAGCGCAAGCGCAAGAAAGCAGCGGCCATCAAGCGCCATTTCAAGCGCGTTCGCAGCATGCAGCTGCCCAAGAAGCTTTATTGAATTCCGGCAACGGCCGCGCCCCGCGCCGTCCGGCTTCTCCCGAGCCCGCCTGGGGACGCCCGGCGGGCTTTGTGCTTTCTGGGCCGATCGCGGCATACTTCCCTCTTGCATCCATCCACACTCCCATGAGCCTGAAGGACCGCATCTCCGACGACATGAAGGCCGCCATGCGCGCCAAGGACAGTGAGCGCCTGTCGACCATTCGCATGCTGCTGGCAGCGATGAAGCAAAAAGAAGTCGACGAGCGCATCACCCTGGATGACGCCGGCGTCATCGGCATCGTCGACAAGCTGATCAAGCAGCGCAAAGACGCCGCGGCGCAATATGCCCAGGCCGGGCGCACCGACTTGGCCGACAAAGAAAATGCCGAGATCGCCGTGCTGGAGGCCTATCTGCCCCAGCGCTTGAGCCCCGAGGACATCGCCGCGGAAGTCGCGCGCATCGTGGCCGAAGTGGGGGCCAGCGGTCCAGGCGACATGGGCAAGGTCATGGCCGCAGCCAAGGCGGCCTTGGCCGGCCGGGCAGACATGAGCGTGGTGTCTGCCGTCGTCAAGCAAGCCCTCAGCCGCTGAATCCTCGTCCCAGGAGTCTGTTCCCATGTCGCTGCCCACCCAAAGCATCGCTCCCGACGTGTGCGTCGCCCCGCAGCTGGAGCCCTCGGCCATGGCCGAGGCTGCCGCCGCCGGCTTCAAGAGCGTGATCAACAACCGCCCCGATTTCGAAGGCGGTCCCGAACAGCCCACCAGCGCCCAAATCGAAGCCGCAGCGCGGGCCGCCGGTTTGCAGTACGTCTATCTTCCCGTCCCCTCCACCGGCCAAACCCCCGAGCAAATCGCTCAAGCCGCCCAGGTGCTGGCCACGCTGCCGCGGCCGGTGCTGATGTTCTGTCGATCCGGCGCACGCAGCGCCCGGCTGTACCAAGCCGCCACGGCTGCGGACTGATCCTCACATTCCTCGCCCCGCCCCGGCTCGCCGCCCTCGGGGCTGGCGGGCTGCTGCCGCCTAGGGGTCTTCCCTAGGATTCGCGCAAACACGCTCAGTGTTCAGGCGATATTCAGTTCATGCTCCTTACAGTGCGCGGCGGCACACAGGGCCAGGGCCTTGCCAAACTGTGAACGGCGCGACCTGGCCTTCCTCCCGTGCCATCCTCGGCCTGCTGCGTCCTGGAACGACCTGCCCTGCGCAGGTCCGCCCGGTGTGGTGGGCCCATGCAGTTCCACGTTCTTGGAGACCCCGTGAACACCCTGCTCAGCTTGTCCAGAGCGATCGACTGGATCAACGAACAGATCGGTCGCGTCATCATGTGGCTGGTCTTGGCATCCGTGCTCATCAGCGCGACCAATGCCATCGTGCGCAAGGTTCTCAGCACCAGCTCCAACGCTTGGCTGGAGATCCAGTGGTATCTCTTCGCCGCGGTGTTCATGCTGGGCGTGGGCTATGTGCTTTTGCACAATGCCCATGTACGCATCGATTTCATCTCCTCGCGCTTGTCCAAGCGCACCAATGCCATCATCGACATCTTTGCGATGGTGGTGTTCATCATCCCGCTCAGCGTGATCCTCATCAAGCTGTCGTGGCCCCTGTTCGTCAATGCCTGGCACAGTGGGGAGATGTCCCAGAACGCGGGCGGGCTGGTGCGCTGGCCGGTGTACTTGTTGGTGCCCACCGGCTTTGCCATCCTGCTGGCACAAGCCGTCTCCGAACTCATCAAGCGGGTGGCTTTCCTGACTGGCCATCGCAGCGAGCCCTTCTCCCACATCGAACGCAAAAGCGAGGCCGAACAGCTGGCTGAAGAACTCGCCCAAGAAGCACAAGCTCACGATCATTCCACCGCCAAAGCCCAGTCATGATCGAATTCCTCACCCAGAATTTCGTCCCCATCCTTTTTGCGGGACTGCTGTTCTTCCTGCTGTGCGGGATTCCGGTGGCCTTCGGCCTGGCAGCCACTGGCTTGCTGTTCGGCTTCATCGGCATGGAGTTGGGCCTGTTTGGCGCCAACCTGTTCCAAGCCTTGCCGCTGCGGGTGTTGGGCATCATGCAGAACGACACACTGCTGGCCATCCCGTTCTTCACGCTGATGGGCATCATCCTGGAACGCTCGGGCATGGCCGAAGACCTGCTCGACACCGTCGGCCAGGTGTTCGGCCCGGTGCGAGGCGGCCTGGCCATCGCCGTGATCCTGGTGGGCGCTCTGCTGGCAGCCACCACCGGCGTGGTGGCCGCCGCCGTGATCTCGATGGGCCTGATCTCGCTGCCCATCATGCTGCGCTACGGCTACAACCGCACCATCGCCACCGGCACCATCACGGCCTCGGGCACGCTGGCACAAGCCATCCCGCCGTCGCTGGTGCTGATCGTGATGGCCGACCAGCTCGGCCGCTCGGTGGGCGACATGTATGCCGGCGCGCTGGTGCCAGCGATGCTGCTGGTGGGTTGCTATCTGCTGTTCGTGATCCTGCTGGCGATCTTCCGTCCGAGCTGGGTGCCCGCCTTGCCGCCCGAAGCGCGCATCTACCGTGAGCCCAACGGCAGCAGCGGCCACCGCTCGCTGATCGTGTTGATGCTCGTGTGCGCTGCCGCGGCCGTGGCCTGGTCGCGCATTCACGCCTCGGTGATCAATCCGCTGATCGAGCGCCCCTTCGACACGGCGCCCACCGATGAGGTCTTCATCCTGTCCACCACGGTGGCCTCCCTGCTGGCCTTGCTGCTGGCCCTGCTCAACAAGTTCCTGAAGCTCAACCTGCTGTCCCGCCTGGCGCAGCAGGTCACCTTCGTGCTGATCCCGCCGCTGGTGCTGATCTTCCTGGTGTTGGGCACCATCTTCCTGGGCGTGGCCACCCCCACCGAAGGCGGCGCGATGGGAGCCGTCGGGGCCTTGATCATGGCTGCGTCCCGGCGCCGCCTGAGTTTTGCCATGCTCAAGCAGGCCTTGGACAGCACGGCCCGGCTGTCGGTGTTCGTGCTGTTCATCCTGATCGGCTCGACGGTGTTCAGCTTCACCTTCAATGCGGCCGATGGCCACTTCTGGGTGGAGCACCTGTTCGACAAGTTGCCCGGCGGCCAGCTCGGCTTCCTGATCGTCGTGAACTTCCTCATCTTCGTGCTGGGAATGTTCATCGACTTCTTCGAGATTGCCTTCATCGTGATCCCGATCCTCGCGCCGGTGGCCGAGAAGATGGGGATCGATCTGATCTGGTTCGGCGTGATCATCGCGATGAACCTGCAGACCTCGTTCCTCACCCCACCGTTTGGCTTTGCACTGTTCTACCTGCGCAGCGTGGCCCCGAAGGCCGACTACCTCGACCGCATCACGAACAAGCGCATCCCCGCGGTGAGCACGCCGCAGATCTACAAGGGCTCCATCGCCTTCATCTGCATCCAGCTGTTCATGGTCGGCGTCATCATTGCCTTCCCTGGGCTGGTGACGGGCAACCTCCAACAAGGAGAAAAGCTCAGCACCGAGGAAGTGTTGCAACAACTGCAAATCCCGGTGGAGCCCGATGCCGACACGGATTCAGCCGAAGAAGAGCCTGCGCCCGAGTCCTCGCTGGACCCCGACATCGAACCCGATGCGCAGACCCCGGCCACGGAGCAGGCCGACGAAGATCCGGCCCGTGCGCTGGAGCGCGCGTTGCAGCAACCGCCCGAACGCTGAACTCGTCGCTCAAGCCCCGTCTGCCGTGAAGCCCTGCGCGATGCGCAGGGCTTTTTTCGCCGCAACGCCGGCTCGAGCGGGTCGATCGGGTCGCCGTCAAGCCGTACACAAAACGAAAAACCCGCCGGGCCACTGAGGGCCGGGCGGGCCACTGTTTGTGACGGTTCGGCCACCGGGGTCTTGGCCCGGTGGCACGACGAACCGGACCTTACAACTTGGCCGATTGCATGTACCGGTCGAACTGGGCCTCGGTGAAGCGGAACCACAGGTTCTGGTCGCGACGGAAGTTGGCGTAGTCCGTGTAGACCTTCTTCCAGTTCGGGTTCTTGGCCGACAGCTCCGAATACAGCGCCATGGCCTCCTTGAAGGCGGCATCCAGCACCGCCTTCGGGAACGCCACCACCTTGGTGCGAGCCGCCACCAGCTGCTTGAGCGCAATCGGGTTGCGCACGTCGTACTTGGCCTGCATCTCGGTGTGCGCATAGGCGGCTGCGGCCTCGATGATGGCCTTGTACTCGGACGACAGCCCTTCATAGGCCTTGGTGTTGACGTACAGATCCAGCTGCGGACCGCCTTCCCACCAACCAGGGTAGTGATAAATGGGGGCCACCTTGTTGAAGCCGAGCTTCTGATCGTCGTAGGGGCCCACCCACTCGGCCGCGTCGATCGTGCCCTTCTCCAGGGCTTGATAGATTTCTCCGCCAGGGATGTTCTGCGGCACGCCGCCCAGGCGCTCGATCACCTTGCCGGCGAAACCACCGACACGGAACTTCAGCCCCTTGTAGTCGGCCACGGTCTTGATTTCCTTGCGGAACCAGCCGCCCATCTGGGCCCCCGTATTGCCCATCGGAAAGCTGATGATGTTGTACTGGGCGTAGAACTCGCGCATCAGCTTCAAGCCATTGCCCTCGTACATCCAAGCGGTCATCTGGCGCGAGTTCAAGCCGAAGGGGATGGCGCAGGCCAGCGCAAACGTCTCATCCTTGCCGAAGAAGTAATACGGCGCGGTGTGGGCCATCTCGACGGTGCCGTTCTGCACCCCGTCGACCACGCCAAACGGAGGCATCAACTCCCCACCGGCATGAACCGAGATCTGGAACTTGCCGCCCGACATTTCACTGACTTTCTTGGCGAAGGATTCGGCCGCACCGTAGATGGTGTCCAAGGCCTTCGGAAAGCTCGACGCCAGACGCCAGCGAAGATTGGCCTGGGCCTGCACGATGGCCGGCGCGGCCCCCGCAGCCAGCACACCGGCCAAGCCCGTGGTGCGGATGAAGGAACGACGTTCCATGGAAACACTCCTGTGTCGATGAGAGAAGAAGACGAGAGAGCAAGCTCGTGGGGTACCACGAACGTGGGCGAATTCTAGGTGGCGACTTTCAGCTTCCTGACAGGGTTTATCCGGTGCGCAACTTCACGTACGGGCAAGCCCTGTCAGCATTGTCAGGATCAATTCAGCTTGGCGCCGTCATGGCCATCGCCGCGGTCGGACTGGCCAACGCCCATGGTCGCCCACCCGCGGGCGAAGGGCTGGTGCGGGGGGCGCCCCAAAAAAGAAAGCCCCGCCATAAGGGGGGCTTTCATCCCGAACCCGGGGGCTCAGGCGCGGTCGATCAGGCTCACAGCTTGGCCGATTGCATGTACCGGTCGAACTGGGCCTCGGTGAAGCGGAACCACAGGTTCTGATCGCGACGGAAGTTGGCGTAGTCCGTGTAGACCTTCTTCCAGTTCGGGTTCTTGGCCGACAGCTCCGAATACAGCGCCATGGCTTCCTTGAAGGCGGCATCGATCACCGGCTTCGGGAAGGCCTTCAGCTGGGTTTTGGCCGCCACGAGCTGCTTGAGGGCCACGGGGTTGCGGGCGTCATACTTGGCCTGCATCTCCACATGGGCGTAAGTGGCCGCAGCCTCCACGATGGCCTTGTATTCGGAGGACAGGGCCTCATAGGCCTTGATGTTGATGAAGAAGTCGATCTGCGGGCCGCCTTCCCACCAGCCGGGGTAATAGTAGAAAGGCGCCACCTTGTTGAAGCCCAGCTTCTGATCGTCATACGGACCGATCCACTCGGCCGCGTCGATCGTGCCCTTCTCCAGCGCCTGATAGATCTCGCCGCCGGGGATGTTTTGCGGCACGCCGCCCAGGCGCTTGATCACTTCGCCCGAAAAACCGCCGATGCGGAACTTCAGGCCCTTGTAGTCGTTGACCGTGTTGATCTCCTTGCGGAACCAGCCGGCCATCTGCGCGCCGGTGTTGCCGCCGGCGAAGTTGATGATGTTGTACTGCGCGTAGAACTCACGCATCAGCTTCAAGCCATTGCCCTCGAACATCCAGGCGGTCATCTGGCGCGAGTTCAGGCCGAAGGGGATGGCTGCGCCGATCGCGAAGGTCGGATCCTTGCCGAAGTAGTAGTAGGGCACGGTATGCCCCATCTCGACCGTGCCGTTTTGCAGCGCGTCGACGATGCCAAACGGAGGCATCAGTTCGCCACCGGCATGCACCGAGACCTGGAACTTGCCCCCTGACATGTCATGAACCTTCTTGGCAAACGTCTCGGCCCCGCCGTAAATGGTGTCCAGGGTCTTCGGGAAGCTCGAAGCACAGCGCCAGCGAACCACAGGTTGGGCATGGACTGCCGGAGCGGCCCCGGCAGCAAGCACGCCAGCCAAGCCGGCCGTGCGGATGAAGGAACGACGTTCCATGGAAAGCTCCTGTATTGCTATGGATGAAGCCCGTAGGCCGGGCGATTCTAGGAACGATGAGCAGACCCTCGCTCGAGGGTGATTCCGCTTGGAGGAATCACCGAGTCCGACGGCTTTTTCAGGTCTTGCTCAGCACTTCGTGATAAGCCTGGCTTCAAGCGTCATCACGCTTTCAGCTGGGTCTCAGGAACCGGCTACCTTCATGCGCTCGATCAAGACCGAGCCGATGGTTTTCGATCCCAGCGTGTAAGCATCGGCTCCCACGGCGACGATGCGTTGGAACATCTCGCGCAGATTGGAAGCGATGGTGATTTCCTGCACCGGGTAGGCGATGCGGCCGTTCTCCACCCAAAAGCCAGCAGCCCCGCGGGAGTAATCGCCGGTCACGTAGTTCACGCCCTGCCCCATGAGCTCGATCACGAACAGGCCGCGGTGCAGCTTGCGCAGCATGGCCTCCAGATCGTCGTCGGCCTGCGTGAGGCGGCTGCTCAAACGCAGGTTCTGCGATCCGCCCGCATGCCCCGTGGTGCGCAGCCCCAGCTTGCGCGCCGAATAGCTCGACAGAAAGTAGCCTTGCACCACGCCGGCTTCGACCACACGGCGCGGCCGGGTCAGCACCCCCTCATCGTCGAAAGGAGCGCTGCCTTTGCCTTTGGGAATGTGCGGATCTTCATGGATGTCCACATGCTCGGGAAAGACTTGCTGCCCCAAGCTGTCGACCAGGAAGGATGCCTTGCGGTACAGCGCCCCGCCGCTGGTGGCCTGCACGAATGCGCCCAACAACCCGGCGGCCAACGTCGATTCGAACAGCACCGGGCACTCGCAGGTGGGAATCTTGCGCGCATGCAGCCGCGACAACGCGCGCTCGGCCGCATAACGCCCAACCGCCTCGGGCGAGGCCAGGTCGGCCGGGTCGCGCATCGAGCTGTACCAAGCGTCGCGCTGCATGTGCGCGCCCCGGCCGGCGATGGGGGCGACCGACAGCGAGTGCCGCGAACTGGCATAACCACCGCGGAAGCCGCGCGTGTTGCCCGCAAAGAAATGGGATTGCTGAGCCGACACGCCGGCCCCTTCGGAATTGGTGATGCGCTTGTCCACGGCAAAGGCCGCCGCTTCACAGCGCAAGGCCAATTCGGCCGCTGCGGCGGCATCCAGGGCCCAGGGGTGGAACAGATCCAAGTCGCGCTCGGCGGCCTCGCCCAGCGCCAAATCCGCCTCGTCGGGCAAACCGGCGGCTGGGTCCTCGGCCGTGAAGCGGGCGATGTCATAGGCCGCCCGCACCGTCTGCTCGATGGCCGCCGGCGAAAAATCCGAGGTGCTCGCATTGCCGCGCCGCTGGCCGATATAGACCGTCACCCCGATCGACTTGTCGCGATTGCGCTCGACGTTCTCGATCTGCCCCTTACGCACCGACACCGACAAGCCCACCCCTTCGGAGACCTCCACCGCCGCATCGCTGGCGCCCAAGGTGCGCGCCAGCGTCAAGCTCGTCTCCACGAGTTCGCGGAACTGGTCGCGGCTGTAGGCAAACCCGCTGTGGGGCGTGTCGGAGCATGAAGCGGTGGACAGCATGGAGGATGTGTCAGAAGGATTGCACGCATGAACAGGGAAGACCCGGGCTTATGATAGCGAGCACCGCAGCTTCGAGTTTTTTTGTCTTCCCCTTGGCCTCACACATGTCTGCGCCATCCCACCGATCTTTCGACGAGCCCGACGCGGCGCAGCCCCAAGAGCGCCCGAGCAAGACACGGCTCAAGCAGCTCATGCACGAGCTGCAGGCCTTGGGTGAGGATCTCGTCCAGCTGCCCGACAGCCGTTTGGAGCGACTGGCCTTGCCCGAGTCGCTGCGGCAGGCGGTGCAGGAATACAAGCGCACCCGCTCCCATGAAGGGCGGCGCCGGCAGATGCAATACATCGGCAAACTGATGCGCCAGATCGACCCCGAGCCCGTGCGCGAGGCCGTGGCCGAGATGAAACTGGGCCGCGCCACGGACAGCCTCGCGCTGCATGAAACCGAGCGCTGGCGCACCGAACTGCTGGCCGAGGACGAGGCGCTCACCCGCTGGATGGCCGCTCACCCCGGCAGCGATGCCCAGCAATTGCGCAGCCTGATCCGCGCCGCCCGCAAGGATGCCGCAAGCACTCCCGAGCAGCGCAGCGGCCGGGCCTATCGCGAACTGTTCCAGTACCTCAAGGGCCACCTCCTCACCGAGTCGGCCCGCAGCGACCACGATCTCTGACCCATGAGCCCCTCGAACTTCGACCCCGTCCGCATCGGCCTGGTCTCGATCAGCGACCGCGCCTCACGAGGCGTCTATGAAGACCAAGGTATCCCGGCCTTGCAGGAATGGCTGAGCCGCGCCTTGCGCAATCCCATCACTTGGGAAACCCGGCTCATCCCCGACGAGCGGGAAGGCATCGCCGCCACGTTGCGCGAGCTGGTGGACGAACGCGGCTGCGACCTGGTGCTCACCACTGGGGGCACCGGCCCGGCCCCGCGCGATGTCACCCCGGAAGCCACGCTGGACGTGGCCGACCGCGAGATGCCGGGGTTTGGTGAGCAGATGCGGCAGATCAGCCTGCGCTTCGTGCCCACGGCGATTCTGTCGCGCCAAGTGGCCGTCATCCGCCGCCAGACCTTGATCATCAACCTGCCTGGCCAGCCCAAGTCCATCGCCGAGACGCTCGAAGGCTTGAAAGACGCCGAGGGCCGCCCCGTGGTCCACGGCATCTTCGCTGCCGTGCCTTATTGCATCGACTTGCTCGGCGGCCCCTACCTGGAAACCGACGAGGCCGTCTGCAAAGCCTTCCGGCCGAAGAACGCCGTGCGTCCGGCCCGAGCTACTTGACCAATTGGTTCAGCGACTCGGCATCGAACTGCTCGGTGGTATGGGCATCGCTGGGCACGCAGTCCGAGCGGCGGCTGTTGGACAGCTTCTCGATGGCCTGCCACAGCAGGGCGATCTGATGCTCGTGGCTGGCCGCATTGTCCACCAGGCCCCGGATGGCCTGCGACACCGGGTCGTCGCTCTGCGTCACGCCATAGGCTGAAAACCCCATTTTGGCGGCCGCCTCTTCTCGTTGGGCATCGGCCTCTTTGTGCAAGATGCGCGCCGGATTGCCCACCGCAGTGGCCCCGGGCGGCACCTCTTTGACCACCACCGCATTGGAGCCGATGCGCGCGCCATCGCCGACGGTGAACCCGCCCAACACTTGCGCATTGGCCCCCACGATGACACCGCGCCCCAAGGTGGGGTGCCGCTTGGCCCCCTTGGTCAAGGACGTACCGCCCAGGGTGACCCCTTGGTAGATGGTGCAGTCATCGCCAACTTCGGCCGTCTCGCCGATCACCACGCCCATGCCATGGTCGATGAAGACCCGCCGACCGATGCGCGCGCCGGGGTGGATCTCGATGCCGGTGAAAAAACGGTTCAGGTGCGATAGAAAACGCCCCGTCCAGCGCAGCCCGTGCGTCCAGCACCAATGGGCCAGCCGGTGCAGCGTCAGCGCATGCAAGCCGGGATAACAGGTGAGCACCTCCCAGGCCGACCGTGCGGCCGGATCGCGCTCCAGGATGCAGGCGATGTCTTCTCGGAGGTGTTTGAACATGGTGAGGTGGCCAAGGCGCTGAGTTCAGGTGCTGTGTCTCAGTCTCAGGTGCGGTGTCGATCACGGCTCAGTGTACCGATGCGGCCAGCCGGCTGCTCGGCCGGGCGCCCGGGGCCCTGATGACAACGGGGTCGAGATCACCGGGACGAGCGGCCGCGCTCGAGCATGGCCTTGGCAATGCCTCGCAGGATGTGCACTTCCTCGGGCGCAAGGCCGGCGCGGTTGAAGATCTGATTCAGCCGAGGCATCAGCTTCTTCGGTGCCGACGGGTCGAGAAAGCCAATCGCCACCAAGGCCTCCTCCCAGTGTGCCAGCAAGCCTTGCACGGAACGACCGTCCGCCCGCGCACGATCGGCCGCGCGTGGCGGCACTTCGAAGCCGCCCAGCGCCTGACGCCATTCATAGGCCAACAGCTGCACGGCCTGGGCCAGGTTGAGCGAGCCGTAGCCCGGAGCCGTCGGAATGCTCAGCACCGCATGGCAGCGATAGACATCCTCGTTGCTCAATCCGTAGCGCTCCGAGCCAAACACCAAGCCCACGGCATGATCGCCAGCGGCCAAGGTGGGCAACAGCTCTCGCGGCGCATACGTCGGTGGGCCGAAATCGCGCGGGATCATCGCCGTGGCACAGGCAAAGGTGACACCTTCCAAGGCCTCGGCCAAGGAATCGACGATACGCGCGCGCGCCAGGATGTCGGCCGCGCCACTGGCCATCGCAATGGTCTCCTCCTGCACCAGCACATCCGCATGGCGTGGGCGCACCAGCACCAGTTCGGAAAACCCCATCACCTTCATCGCTCGGGCGGCGGCGCCCACGTTGCCAGGGTGGCTGGTCTGAACGAGGATGAAACGCGTGACATCGGGCATGGAAGCAACGGCTCGCCCAACCGGCGGCGCAACACGGGGATGGATAAAATCGTCATTATCTTTGGTGCTGCGCCTTGGCGATTCGTCCTGCCCAAGGCCAGCCGGCGCTCTTTTTCGTTGCCAGTCCTCTCATTGCTCGCGTCCGCACAGGTTCCGCCCATGTCCCAAGCGCTCCATCCCATGCTCAACACGGCCATCAAGGCCGCCCGTGCAGCCGGTGCCATCATCAACCGCGCCTCGCTGGATCTGGACCTGTTGCGCGTCAGCGCCAAGTCCTCGCCCAACGACTTCGTCACCGAGGTCGACCATGCCAGCGAACAGGCCATCATCGAAACCTTGTTGACGGCCTACCCCCACCACGGCATCCTGGCCGAGGAATCCGGACGCGCCCACGGCAACAAAGACAGCGACCATGTCTGGATCATCGACCCGCTGGACGGCACCACCAACTTCATTCACGGCTTTCCGGTCTATGCGGTGTCCATCGCCCTGGCCGTGCGCGGTCAAATCCAGCAAGCCGTCGTCTACGACCCAACGCGCAACGATCTTTTCTATGCCTCCAGAGGTCGTGGCGCCTACCTCAACGACAAGCGCATCCGTGTCTCCAAACGGGTGCGCATGAGCGAGGCTTTGATCGGCACGGGCTTTCCCTTCCGCAAGGGCGACAACCTCAAGCGCTACCTGAAGATGTTCGAGGAGATGAGCCAGGCCTGCGCCGGTCTGCGTCGCCCCGGCGCGGCCGCACTGGACCTGTGCTACGTGGCCGCGGGCTACTACGACGGCTTCTTCGAGATGGGCCTCAGCCCCTGGGATGTGGCCGCCGGCGCCCTCATGGTCACCGAAGCCGGCGGTCTGATCGGCAACTTCACCGGCGACAGCGACTTCCTGCACCAGCGCGAGGTGGTGGCCGGCACGCCACGCATCTATGGCCAAATGGTCCAGATCCTGGCGCCCTACTCCCGCGTGATCAAAGGGCAAGGGGACGATGCGCCCGCGGCCGCGCCAGAGGCCCCTGCCGTGGTGAGCGCCTTGGCGGCGGCCATCGCGGCTCCCCAACCCAAGAAAGGGCCGGTACGCATCCGTAAAAACGAAACCGAGCCCAAAGCCACCCGCAAAGACGACGCGCCGATGTGACCGGGCGGGCCCCAGCGCCTGCGCCCATCCTCCACCGAATTCGCCGCGCCGATGCAGGACTTCAGCCAGCACACGCCGATGATGCAGCAGTACCTGCGCATCAAGGCCGAATTTCCCGAAACGCTCGTCTTCTATCGGATGGGCGATTTCTATGAGCTCTTTTTCGACGATGCGGTCAAGGCCAACCGCCTGCTCGACATCACGCTGACCACCCGCGGCCACAGCGCCGGTCAACCCATCGTGATGGCCGGCGTCCCGGTGCATGCGGTCGAGAATTACTTGGCCAAGCTGATCAAACTGGGCGAAGCCGTGGCCATCGCCGAGCAAGTGGGCGACGTGGCCAGCGCCAAGGGCCCAGTAGAGCGCAAAGTGGTGCGCGTGGTCACCCCGGGCACCGTCACCGACACCGAACTGCTGGCCGACAAAGCCGACACCCTGTTGCTGGCGCTGCACCGTCAAGGCGCCACTTTCGGTTTGGCCTGGCTGGGTCTGACCCACGGACAACTGGGGCTCACCGAATGCTCGGCCCGCGAGCTGGCCACCTGGCTGGCACGGCTGAATGCTGCCGAACTGCTGGCCACCGGCGAGGACCTGCCACCAGCGGTCTTGCAGTCGCGCATCGCGCTGACGCGCCGGCCGGCCTGGCAGTTCGACTCGGCGCTCGGTCGGCGCAAGCTGTGTGAGCAGTTCAAAGTGGCCAGCCTGGCAGGCTACAACGCGCAAGACCTGCGCGTGGCCCATGCGGCCGCAGCCGCCCTGCTCAGCTATGCCGAGCACACCCAAGGCCGCGCCCTGGCCCATGTCAGCGAGCTGCGCGTGGAGCGCGCCAGCGAGCTGCTGGAGCTGCCGCCGGCCACGCACCGCAATCTGGAACTCACCCAAACCCTGCGTGGCGAGGACAGCCCCACCGTGCTGTCGCTGCTGGACACCTGCCGCACCGGCATGGGCAGCCGAGCGCTGCGGCGCTGGCTCACCCATCCCCAGCGCGACCGCACGCAGGCCGAGCGCCGTCACGCCGCCATCGCCGCCTTCATCGACCATGGCATCGAGGCGCTGCGCGAGGCGCTGCGGCAGGTCAGCGATGTCGAGCGCATCACCGCACGATTGGCGCTGCGCCAGGTGCGCCCGCGTGAGCTGGCCGGCCTGCGCGCCACGCTGCTGGCCTTGCCCGCGTTGCGCGCCACGCTGCCGCAGCCCCCGGTGGGGCTGCTGGCCGAGCTGGCCGAAGCCCTGAGTCCGGCGCCGGCCGCCGCCGACTTGCTGCAACGCGCTTTGGCCGAGGAGCCGGCCGTTTGGCTGCGCGACGGCGGTGTGATCGCCCCCGGCTTCGATGCCGAGCTGGATGAACTGCGCGCGATCAGCCAACACTGCGACGCATTCCTGATCGACCTGGAAGCACGTGAGCGCGAGCGCACCGGCATCGCCAATTTGCGCGTGCAGTTCAACAAGGTGCACGGCTTTTACATCGAAGTCACCCAAGGCCAGATCGACAAAGTGCCGGCGGACTACCAGCGCCGCCAAACCCTGAAGAACGCCGAGCGCTACATCACGCCCGAACTCAAAGCCTTCGAAGACAAGGCCCTGTCGGCGCAGGAGCGGGCAATGGCGCGTGAGAAGCTGCTGTACGAACAACTGCTCGACGCCCTGCAGGTCCATGTGCCGGCCCTGACCCGGCTGGCCCGCTCGCTGGCCGCCCTGGACGCCCTGGCCGCTCTGGCCGAACGGGCCATGACGCTGAATTGGTGCCGACCCGAGTTCGTGCGCGAACCTTGCATCGAAATCGAGCGCGGCCGCCACCCCGTGGTCGAAGCCCGCTTGCTGGAAACCGGCGCCGGCCCTTTCATGCCCAATGACTGCCGGCTCGATGCGCGCAAGCGCATGCTCATCATCACCGGCCCGAACATGGGCGGCAAATCCACCTTCATGCGGCAAGTGGCCTTGATCGTGTTGCTGGCGGCCATGGGCTCTTACGTGCCGGCGGCTTCCTGCCGCCTGGGCCCGATCGACGCGATCCACACCCGCATCGGCGCGGCCGACGATCTGGCCAATGCCCAGTCCACCTTCATGGTCGAAATGACCGAGGCGGCGGCCATTTTGCACAGTGCCACCGAGCATTCCCTGGTGCTGATGGACGAGATCGGCCGGGGCACCTCCACCTTCGATGGGCTGGCGCTGGCCGGCAGCATCGCCAGCCATTTGCATGACAAGAATCGCTCGTTCACACTCTTTGCCACGCACTACTTCGAGCTGACAGAGTTTCCGGTGAAGCACGAACGGGCCTTGAACGTGCATGTGTCGGCGGCCGAGTCGGGCGAGGACATCGTGTTTCTGCACGAGATCCAGCCTGGACCGGCCAGCCGCAGCTACGGCGTGCAGGTGGCGCGCCTGGCCGGCATGCCGGCCAGCGTGTTGCGGCAGGCCCGCGCCACGCTGGAGGCCCTGGAGGCCCAGCAGCGCCACAGCCACGCGCAGATCGACCTGTTTGCCCCCCCGCCAGCGCCGCCGGAGCCGGCGGCCGCCCCATCGGCCGTCGAAGAAGCGCTGGCGGCGCTCCAGCCAGACGCCTTGTCGCCTCGCCAAGCGCTGGACGCCCTGTACCGTCTGAAAGAACTCCTGCAAGGCAGATCCCCATGACCTACTGCGTGGCCATGCGCCTGGACACCGGCATGGTGTTCCTGTCCGACTCGCGCACCAATGCGGGCCTGGACCAGATTTCCACGTTCCGCAAGATGACCGTCTACGAGCAGCCTGGCGAGCGGACCATGGTGCTGCTGTCGGCCGGCAATCTGGCGATCACGCAATCGGTGCGACAGCTGCTGCGCACCGAAACCATCGACAGCCCCGACGGACCGGTGTCGATCTGGAACTGCCGTAGCATGTTCGATGCTGCCCGCATCGTCGGCGCGGCAGTACGCAAGGTCTATGCGCGAGATGCCGATGCGCTGAAGAATTTCGGCATCGACTTCAACGTCAACCTCATCTTCGGCGGCCAGATCCGCGGCGAGCCGATGCGCCTGTTCAATGTGTACGCCGCCGGCAACTTCGTCGAGGCCGGACTGGACGGCGTGTGTTACTTCCAAATCGGCGAGTCCAAGTACGGCAAACCGATCATCGACCGCGTCATCACCCCGGCCACCCCCTTGGAACAGGCCGCCAAGTGTGCCCTGATCTCGATGGATTCCACGCTCAAGTCCAATCTGTCGGTGGGCTTGCCGCTGGACCTGCTGATCTACGAGGCCGATTCCTTGCACGCCTCGCGTATCCTACACATCGACGAAAACGACAGCTATTTCCGTATGATCCGCAGCACTTGGGGCCAGCGTCTGCGAGAAGTCTTCGAATCCATCCCCGATCCGGGCTGGAGCGCGGCATCCGGGGCGCCCAGTGCCGAGCAGGCCCCCTCACAGCAAGAACAGATGATCCTGCACCCGATCCGCAAGGTGCAAGCTCCCAGTGCCTGAACCACCATGAACCGCCATCTCGTCTTCTCGCATGCCAACGGCTTTCCGGCCGGCACCTACCGCAAGCTGTTCGACGCCTGGCGCGAGGCCGGCTACACGGTGCACGCGGTGGAAAAGTTCGGACACGACCCACGCTACCCGGTCACCAGCAACTGGCCGCACCTGCGCAACCAGCTCCTGCATTTCATCGAACGGGAAGTGGGCCAGCCCGTCTGGCTGGTGGGGCATTCGCTGGGCGGCTATTTGAGCCTGCTGGCTGCGGCCAAACGCAACGACTTGGCCCAAGGCGTGGTGCTGCTGGACTCGCCCATCGTCTACGGCCTCAAGGCCCACGGCGTGCGCCTGTTCAAAGCCGCTGGGCTGATTCAGCGGGTCTCGCCCGGCCGGGTGTCGCGCCAGCGGCGCACCACCTGGGCCAGCGAGGAAGAAGCCCTGCGCCACTTCGCGGCCAAGCCCAATTTCGCCGTGTGGGACCCGGAAGTCCTACAAGACTACATCCGCGCCGGCACCCAGCCCTTGGGCGACCGGCGCGTGCTGAGTTTCCGCCGCGAAGTCGAAACAGCCATCTATGACTCGCTGCCTCACCACCTGCACTGGCTGCTGCGCCGCAGGCCCTTGCCCTGCCCGGTGGCATTCATCGGGGGAACACGCTCGGCCGAAGTTCGGCAAGTGGGCCTGCGCGGCACGCAAGACGTGGTCCAGGACCGCATGCAATGGATCGAAGGCAGCCACCTCTATCCCTTCGAGAAGCCCCTGGAGACCGCTCGCGCCGTCGTGAGCTGGTTGCAGCGCTTCGAACAGGAGGCTTGCGGCACGGCCGAGCCTCGCGCGGCCTGAGCCGGAGCCAGCCCGCGCATCGGAGGGCAAGCGGCTTGTCATAAAATGCCGCTTTACCACCACGGCGCGGGCGACAAGCTTGCGCCGCCCACAATGACCAAGTACGTCTTCGTCACTGGCGGGGTGGTGTCCTCCCTGGGCAAGGGCATCGCTTCGGCCTCTCTGGCTGCGATCCTCGAATCGCGCGGCCTCAAAGTCACCCTCATCAAGCTCGATCCGTACATCAACGTCGACCCGGGCACGATGTCGCCGTTCCAGCACGGCGAAGTCTTCGTCACCGACGATGGCGCCGAAACGGATTTGGACCTCGGCCACTACGAGCGTTTCATCACCACGCGCATGCGCCGGGCCAACAACTTCACCACCGGCCAAATCTACAAGAGCGTGCTCGAAAAAGAGCGCCGGGGCGACTATCTGGGCAAAACCGTCCAGGTGATTCCGCACATCACCAACGAAATCCAGGAATTCATCAAGCGTGGCGCCGGGGTGGGCACGCCCGAGGAGGTCGACGTGGCCATCGTCGAAATCGGCGGCACGGTGGGTGACATCGAGTCCCTGCCGTTCCTGGAAGCCGTGCGACAGATGAGTCTGAAGCTTGGGCCCAACAACACCGCCTTCGTGCACCTGACCTATGTGCCCTGGATCGCTGCGGCCGGCGAGCTCAAGACCAAACCGACCCAACACACGGTGCAAAAGCTGCGCGAAATCGGCATCCAGCCCGATGCCCTGCTGTGCCGTGCCGACCGCCGCATCCCCGAGGATGAGCGCGAGAAGATCTCGCTGTTCACCAATGTGCCCGAGTACGGCGTGATCTCGATGTGGGACGTGGACACCATCTACAAGGTGCCGCGCGTGCTGCACGAGCAAGGTCTGGACCAGCTCATCTGCACCAAGCTGCACTTGAGCACCCGCCCGGCCGACTTGTCCAAATGGGACCACCTCGTGCATGCGGTGGAGCACCCGCAGCACGAAGTCACGATCGCAATGTGCGGCAAGTATGTGGATTTGTCCGACTCCTACAAGTCGCTCAACGAAGCGCTGCGCCATGCCGGCATCCACAACCAGGCCCGCGTGAAGATCGACTACATCGACTCCGAGGAACTCACTCCGGACAATATCGACCGGCTCGGCAAGTACGATGCCATCCTCGTGCCCGGTGGATTCGGCAAGCGCGGGGTGGAAGGCAAGATCCTGGCCGCCCAATACGCCCGCGAACACCGCATCCCCTATCTGGGCATCTGCCTGGGCATGCAGGTGGCCACCATCGAGTACGCTCGCCACAAAGCCGGCCTGACCGGCGCCAACAGCACCGAATTCGACCCGCAGGCCCCGCATCCGGTGATCGCGCTGATCGATGAGTGGCAAGATGCGGACGGCTCGATTCACAAGCGCGATGCCAACTCCGACCTCGGGGGCACGATGCGCCTGGGTTCGCAAAGCTCGGACGTCAAGCCCGGCACGCTGGCCCATGAAATCTACGGCGATGTGGTCACTGAGCGTCACCGCCATCGCTACGAAGCCAACGAGAAATACCTGCCCCAGCTCGAGGAAGCCGGTCTGGTCATCTCGGCCATCACGCAGCGCGAAAAACTCACCGAAATCGTCGAGCTGCCGCGCGACGTGCATCCCTGGTACATGGGCGTGCAATTCCATCCCGAGTTCAAATCCACCCCCTGGGGCGGCCACCCGCTGTTCAACTCGTACATCAAGGCGGCGTTGGAGCATCAACGCCGCCGGCAGGCGGGCTGAACGCATTCATCCCCTCCGCGGAGAACAGCACATGCCAGAGGCCTATTTGATCGTCACGATGAAGATCTCCGACCCGCAGCGCTATCAGCAGTACATGGCCGAGGCGCCTGCAGCGGTCAAAGCCGCTGGCGGGGAATACCTCGTGCGTGGCGGCCGGCATGAGACCCTGGAGGGCGACTGGCAGCCCCATCGTGTGGCCGTCTTGCGCTTTCCCTCTTACGAGCAGGCCAAGGCGTTCTACGACGGCGAGGCCTACACCCGCATCCGTGCGCTGCGCAGCGGCGCCACCGACTACTTCAACATGGTCTTGGTCGAGGGCGTCGCCGCTCCGGTCTGACCTCACTTGCACAACCGAAAGGAACCTCATGAGTGCCATCGTCGACATCGTCGGCCGTGAAATCCTGGACAGCCGTGGCAACCCCACCGTCGAGTGCGACGTGCTGTTGGAGTCCGGTGTGATGGGCCGTGCGGCCGTGCCGTCCGGAGCGTCCACCGGCTCACGCGAAGCCATCGAGCTGCGCGACGGGGACAAATCCCGCTACCTGGGCAAAGGCGTGCTCAAGGCCGTCGAGCACATCAACACCGAAATCTCCGAAGCGGTGATGGGGCTGGACGCCTCTGAACAAGCCTTCCTAGACCGCACCCTGATCGACCTGGACGGCACCGACAACAAAAGCCGCCTGGGCGCCAATGCCATGTTGGCCGTCTCGATGGCCGTGGCCCGGGCTGCGGCCGAGGAGTCGGGCCTGCCGCTGTACCGCTACTTCGGTGGCTCGGGCGCCATGCAAATGCCCGTGCCCATGATGAACGTCATCAACGGCGGGGCGCATGCCAACAACAACCTCGACTTGCAGGAATTCATGATCCTGCCGGTGGGAGCGCCCAGCTTCCGCGAAGCCGTGCGTTACGGTGCGGAAGTCTTCCATGCGCTGAAGAAGATCATTCACGACAAGGGCATGAGCACCGCCGTGGGCGACGAAGGGGGCTTTGCCCCCAGCGTGGCCAGCCACGAGGCCGCCATTCAACTGATCTTGGAGGCCATCGACAAAGCCGGCTACACCCCCGGCGAACAAATCGCCCTTGGCCTGGACTGTGCCGCCAGCGAGTTCTACAAGGACGGCAAATATCACCTTGCCGGCGAAGGCCTCACGCTGGCGGCCGAACAGTGGGCCGACATGCTGGCCACCTGGTGCGACAAGTACCCCATCATCAGCATCGAAGACGGCATGCACGAAGGCGACTGGGACGGCTGGAAGCTGCTGACCGAACGCCTGGGCCGCCAAGTGCAACTGGTCGGTGACGACCTTTTCGTCACCAACACCAAGATCCTGAAAGAAGGCATCGACAAAGGCATCGCCAACTCGATCCTCATCAAGATCAATCAGATCGGCACGCTGACCGAAACCTTCGCCGCCATCGAGATGGCCAAGCGCGCCGGCTACACCGCGGTGATCTCGCACCGCTCGGGCGAGACCGAGGATGCCACCATCGCCGACATCGCCGTGGGCAGCAACGCCGGCCAAATCAAGACCGGCTCGATGTCCCGCTCCGATCGCATCGCCAAGTACAACCAGCTGCTGCGCATCGAGGAGGACCTGGGCGACGTGGCCACCTACCCCGGTCGCGCAGCGTTCTACAACCTGCGCTGACCGTCTCCGATGAACGCACGCTTCGTCACCCTGGGCCTGCTGGCATTGCTGGGTGCCGTGCATGCCGAGCTGTGGCTCGGCAAGAACGGTCTGCCCCGGGTGATGGAGCTGCAATCCCGTCTGGACGAGCAACGATCGCGCAACGACGCCGCCCGCGCGCGCAACGAACAGCTTGCCGCGGAGGTGCGCGACTTGCGCGAGGGCCTGGAGATGGTCGAGGAAAAAGCCCGCCTGGAACTGGGCATGATCAAGCCCGACGAAATCTTCGTCCAGGTGATACCCCGTCGATGAAGCCCACGATGCAGCGCCTCCCATGATGGACGGCTTGCTCGCCGCGTTCGCGCCGCTGATGCAGGCGGCCTTCACCCTGTGGGGCTCGCCGGTCACCTGGCTGGAAGTCCTCGCCGTGGCCTTGGCCCTGGCCATGCTGGTGTGCAACATCCGGGTGATCCATTGGGGCTGGCCGCTGGCTGCCGCCAGTGCGCTGTTGTACTTCCTGCTCTTCTGGCAGCACCGGCTGTATGGCGACGCCGCACTGCAGATCTTTTTCGTCATCGTGGCCCTGTGGGGCTGGTGGCAATGGCTGTGCGGCCGCCGTGCTGACGGCTCCCGTCTGGACGTGCGCTATCTCGGATGGCGGGGCCGCCTGCTGGCCGTCCTGGCCGTGGTCCTGACCTGGCCCGGGCTGGGGGCATGGCTGGACCGGCACACCGACACCGACGTGCCCTACTGGGACGCCTTCCCGACCGTGGCCAGCGTGGTGGCGCAAGCCTTGCTCGCCCGCAAGTTCGTCGAGAACTGGATGGTCTGGCTCGTGGTCAATCTCGTCGCGCTGGCCCTGTTCGTCCACAAGTCCCTGTGGCTCACCGCGGCGCTGTACGCCGTGTTTGCCGCGAGCTCACTGGTCGGTTGGCGCGCCTGGCACCGACGGGTGGCCGCCCGGACCGACGCATGATCATCGCGCTGCTTGGCGCCGAGAGCACCGGCAAGACCGACCTGGCCCGCGGCCTGGCCGCACGGGCCTGCGCGCAGGGCTTCAAAGCCCAAGCGGTCGAGGAATATCTGCGCGAATTCTGCGACCGCCACGCCCGCACGCCGCGCCCCGAAGAGCAAGCGCATATCGCCGAAGAACAGACACGCCGCATCCTGGCCGCCGCTGCGGCCCACGAACTCGTTTTTGCCGACACCACGGCCGTCATGACCGCGGTGTACAGCGACGTGTTGTTCGATGACGCATCGCTGTACGAGGCCGCCTTCCAGGCCCATCGCCATTGCAGCCTCACCTTGCTGACCGGCCTGGATCTGCCTTGGACGCCCGATGGCATCCAGCGCGACGGCCCCCACATGCGAGCGCCCGTGGACGAGCGGCTGCGACGACGCTTGCTCACCGCCGGGGTGGCCTTCAGCGTGATCTACGGTCTGGACGACCAGCGTTTGGAAGCCGCCTGGCGCGTGGTGGAAACCGCCTTGCGCGCCCAGGGGCGACTCAACCCGTCCGCCGCCGCCGCGGACGAGGAGCCGCGTTTGCGTCTGCGCCCCTGGTGCCGCGAATGTCTGGTGCCCGAATGCGAGCACCTGCTGCGGCGCCGAGGCCAAGCACCCGCCTGAGGCTCACTGCACGGACACCGGCCCCGGCGGATGGTCACGCCCCGGGGTGAACAAACTGCCCACGTCCACCGCGTCGAAGTGGTAGCGGGCGCCACAGAAATCGCAATCGATCTCGACACGCCCTTGCTCGGCCACGATGGCGTCGACCTCCTCTTTGCCCAATCCGAGCAGCATCTGCCCCACCCGCTCGCGTGAGCACGAGCAGGCAAACCGCGGGCCCTGTGACCCGGTGAGCGGTTCGAAGCGACGCAGCGTCTCTTCCCAGAAGAGCCGCCGCAACACCGTGTCCGCATCCAGCCTCAGCAGCTCCTCGCGCGTGAGCGTGGCCGCCAGATGGGCGATGCGGTTGTAATGCTCGTTCAGGCCGATGTCGTCCTCTCGGCTTCGCCCCCCCGCCAGATTGCCCTCGCCCTGCACCGGCAGGCGCTGGATCAGCAGCCCGGCGGCGACCTGATCGTCGGCAGCCAGGACCAGCCGGGTGTCGAGCTGCTCGGACTGCAGCATGTAGTGCTCCAGCACCTCGGCCACGCTTTGCAAGGGTTGACGGCGATCGCCATGCAAGGGCACCACGCCTTGGTAGGCCTGCTGCCCCGGCAGGCGGTCCTTCGGATCGAGCGTGATCGCGCAGCGGCCCTGGCCATGCACATTCACCAGGGCCTCCAGCCGCGCCGTGGGCGCCACTTCGCCCAGCACCTTGGCCGTGGCACGCAAACGCAAATCGGGCTGCACCTCGACGACGGCCAAGCGCACCGGCCCGTCGCCTTGGATTTGCAAGACCAGCGAGCCATTGAACTTGATGTTGGCCTGCATCAACACGCCGGCGGCCGTCATTTCGCCGAGCAACCGGCGCACCGGCTCGGGATAGCCGCCGACGGCCTCACGCCGACGCAGCATGTCGGTCCAGGCATCGGTCAGCCGCACCAACATGCCGCGCACGGGCAGTCCTTCGAACAGGAACTTGTGCAGCGCCGACATCAGCCGATCCTCTTGAGCCCGGCACGAAACCGCCGGGCGTTGTGCACATAGTGGGCGGCCCCCAGGCGCAAGCGCTCCACCTGCTCGGGCGTGAGCTGCCGCACCACTTTGGCCGGCGCGCCCAAGATCAAGGACCCGTCGGGGAATTCCTTGCCCTCGGTCACGACCGCGCCGGCGCCCACCACGCATCCCTTGCCGATGCGCGCATGGTTCAAGACGACCGCCTGGATGCCGATGAGCGAGCCATCCCCGACGGTGCAGCCATGCAGCATCGCCTGGTGCCCGACGGTCACCCCCTCGCCGACGGTCAGCGGCACCCCAGCATCGGCATGCAGCACCGCGTTGTCCTGGATGTTCGAGCCCCGCCCGATGCGAATGGGAGCCGTGTCGCCGCGGATCACGACACCGAACCACACGCTGGTGTCCTCGGCAAGATGGACATCGCCGATCACCTGGGCCGACTCGGCCACCCAGGCCGACTCGTGCACGGTGGGGATCAGCTCGTCGAGCTGGAAGAGGGCCATGAACTGCTCCTGAAGAAGGGATAATTCTAAGTTCCATGACGATGTGCGCACCTGCCGCCGGCGCGGCGACCACTTTGCGACAGCGTGCCTTGCACGTGCTGTGCCTGCGCAACCCCGAAGACAAAGCGGCCCAGGCCCGCATGTTGTTCGCCGACGCCCAGGCCGGCCTGGACCTCGGGCGCGACGAAACGCTGGCCCCCTTGCCCGGTCTGCCAGGACGCCCCGAACGCCCCGTGCTGGTGCCCCCCGGCCAAGTCCCGCGCCGCTCGCCCCATACCGAGCACGGTCGGGCCGCCCTGTTGCATGCCATTGCCCACATTGAATTCAACGCCATCAACCTGGCCCTGGATGCGGTGTGGCGCTTTGCCGGGCTGCCCGAGGCCTACTACCGCGACTGGCTGCAAGTCGCTGGCGAGGAGGCGCTGCACTTCACCCTGTTGCGCCAGCACCTGAACCACTTGGGCCATGACTACGGCGATTTCGAGGCCCACGACGGTTTATGGGCCATGGCCGACAAAACCCGTGAAGACTTGGTGGCCCGCATGGCGCTGGTGCCGCGCACGCTGGAAGCCCGTGGCCTGGATGCCACACCGCTGATCCAGGCCAAGCTGCGCAAGGCCGGCGATGCGCGGGCGGTGGAGATTCTGCAGATCATTTTGCGAGACGAGGTCGGTCACGTGGCCATCGGCAACCATTGGTACCGCTGGCTGTGCCAGCGCCAAGGCTTGGACCCGGTGGCTCACTACGAAGTCCTCGCCCGGCGCTACGACGCCCCGCGCCCCAAGCCGCCCTTCAACCACGCCGCACGCCGGCGCGCCGGCTTCACCCAGGCCGAACTGGACTGGCTGGAGCGACCCCTCTAAAGCCCAGTCTGCGCCGACCTCCCCCCGCCGCGGGCTTACACTGCGCCCTACGTTGGCGCCACGGGGGTGGCGCCCGCAACCGTTTTTCCTTTCGAGGACTTCATGACTTCGCTGAACACCCGTCGTTTTCTCAAAGTGGCCGGTCTGATCGCAGCCGGCTTGTGGTTGGCCGCCTGCAGCAAGCAGGAGCCAGCCTCCCCCGCGGCCGCGCCGGCGGCCGCTCCTGCTGCCAAGGTGTATGTCGTGGGCACCGACGCGGCCTATGCCCCGTTCGAGTCGCAGAATGAACGGGGCGAGATCGTCGGTTTCGACATCGACATCGTCAAAGCCATTGCCGCCAAGGCCGGCATGGAAGTCAAGTTCGTCAACACGCCCTGGGAAGGCATCTTCAACTCGCTCAACCAAGGCGACCGTGACCTGCTGGTGTCGGCCATCACCATCACCGACGAGCGCCGTCAGTCCATGGACTTCACCGAGCCCTACTTCGACGCGGTGCAACTCATCGCCGTGCGCAAGGACAGCCCGGTAACGAAATTCGAGGACCTCAAAACCCTGAAAGTCGGCGTGCAAACCGGCACCACCGGCGACGAAGTCGTCACCCAGCTGCTCGGCAAGGACAACACCAACGTGCGCCGCTTCGAGTCCACTCCGCTGGCGCTCAAAGAGCTCGAATCGGGCGGCGTGGATGCCGTGGTGGCCGACAACGGCGTGGTCAACCACTACGTGGCCAACAACAGCACGGCGGCCTTCAAGACCGTCAGCGACAGCTCCTTCGCGCCCGAGCAGTACGGCATCGCGGTGCGCAAGGGCAACACCGAATTGCTGGCCAAGCTCAATGAGGGTTTGGCCGCCATCCGCGCCGACGGCACCTACGACCGCATCTACGCCCAGTACTTCGGCGCACCGGCGGCCGCTGGCGCGGCCTCCAAGTGAGCGATTGAGACCGCATGGACCTGCGCTGGGAAATCCTGGCGGGCTACGGCCCGCTGTTCGCCACCGGCCTGTGGATGACCATCCAGCTCACGCTGGTGGCCATCGGCGCGGGCATGCTGCTGGGCGTGGTGCTGGGGCTCATCAGCAGCTCGGCCGACGCCCCGGCGCCCAAGGCCTGGCTGCTGCGTATCGGGATGGTCGCGGCCCGAGGATTCACACTCGCCTACGTGACCTTTTTCCGCGGCACGCCCCTGTTCGTGCAAATCCTGCTGGTGCACTTCGCGCTGATGCCCACGCTGGTGCACCCGGAGCACGGCCTGCTGCTCACGGGAGCGGCCGCTGTCAGCTTCCGCCAGGAGCATGGCGCCTTCTTCTCCGGAGCGTTGGCCTTGTCACTCAATGCCGCGGCCTACATCTCTGAAATCTTCCGCGCCGGCATCCAAAGCATCCACCGGGGGCAACTGCAGGCGGCCTACAGCCTGGGGCTCACGCATGGGCAAGCCATGCGCAACGTCGTGCTGCCCCAGGCCTTCCGCCGCATGGTGCCGGCTTTCGTGAACGAAGGCATCACCTTGATCAAGGACTCCTCGCTGGTGTCGGCCATCGGCTTGGCCGAACTGGCCTTGGCCGCACGCACGGTCGCAGGGGCGTACTCACGCTATTGGGAGCCTTATCTGGCCATCTCGGCGATGTACCTGATCCTCACGCTCACCCTGTCGCTGCTGGCCAAACGGCTGGAAGCGCCGGAGCACCTGCGCGGCCGCTGAAGCCGCCGCGTCACTCCTCCCCGCGGATCGGGCTCTGCCCCGTTCCGCGGCCTCGACGCTCAACCGAAGAAATAGCGCTTCAGGCCCGCCAGGATCATCTCCACGGCAATGGCCGTCAACACCAAGCCCATGAGCTTTTCGATGGCCGACACCATCGAATCGCCCAGAAGCCTGCGCAATCGGTCCGCGGCCAACAGCACCGCGCCACACACCAACATCGCGGCCGAAAGCGCGCCCACCCATTCGATCAGGCGCTCGGGCTGCCGCGAAGCCAGCAGCAGCACCGTGGCCATGGCCGAAGGCCCGGCCAGCAACGGCACGGCCAACGGGAAGATGAAAGGCTCACGCCCCGTGCCTGCGGCATAAATCTCGCCTCCAGAGGCAAAGATCATCCGGATGGCAATGATCAACAGAATGACGCCGCCGGCCACTTCCAGCGAACGTTCCGACAAATGCATCAGATCCAAAAAGGCCCGGCCGGTGAACATGAACACCAACAGCACGCCAAAGGCGATCATCACCTCGCGCACAGCCACACGGGTGCGGCGCTCGGGGGGCACCCCGCGCAGCACCGAGATGAAAATGGGAAGGCTGCCAAAGGGGTCGAGCACCAACAGCAGCAAAATCAGGGCAGAGAGAAAATTGTGATCCATGGGCGTGATTGTGCGCGAGGCGCCCTGTGTTGCGTGGGCGCGTCATCGCTTCACATCTGAACCAATCGCGCAGGCCAGTCTTTCTACAATGACGGTTCCGTGACCGACGGCCCCACCCTGACGCCGATCGGTCGGACTTCCAGTTTTTCTCCCACAAGGAAACTCCATGAAAAAACTCCCGATCGCCGTGGCGGCCGTCGCCGCACTGGCCGCCGGCTCGGCCTTGGCCCAAAGCAACGTGAACATCTACGGCCGCATGAACGTGTCGGTCGAGCGCCAGAAGGCGGGTGGCACGTCCACCACCGTGATGCAAAACAATGCCTCGCGCATTGGGTTTCGCGGCACCGAAGACCTCGGCGGCGGCCTGAAAGCCGGCTTCGTGCTGGAGCACGGCTTCGAAGCTGACACGGGCAGCATCCAGCGCGACTCCTACGGCAACCAACGTGCATTCTGGGCTCGCCAGAGCGAGTTGAACCTGTCCGGCGGCTTCGGCATGGTACGCCTGGGCCGCTACACCAGCGAAGCCTATTTCGCCACGGCCGACTACGTGAGCATGCACAACCATGACACGGGCACGTCGGCCGATGCCCTGTATGCCTATCTGGATCGCGACTTCAACAAGATCGCCTACCGCACGCCCGACTTGAACGGCCTGACGGTCGAGGGTGCTGTGTCGCTGCGCGAAGGCACGGGCGAATACACCTACGACGTGGCCGCCAACTACAGCCTGGGAGCCCTGGCGCTGGGCGCCGGCTACCAGAAGAACGGCGACGCCAACCAGTTCGCGCTGCGTGCCATGTACACGATGGGTGATTTCACCTTCGGTGGCTACATTCAGCGCGACGAGGATGGATGGGGTGCCAACCTGGGTGACCGCACCAACGTGCGCCTGGCGGGCATGTACACCCTGGGTGCATCCGAATTCCATCTGAACGTCGGTCGTGCGGGCGATTACAGCGACGTCGATGACAGCGCCGCCACGCAGTTCACCGTGGCTTATGGCTACAACCTGAGCAAGCGCACCAAGGCATACGCCTTCTACACCAAGGTGTCCGCCGACAGCGCCAACCCCTACACCGGCGACCTCAGCTCCTTCGCTCTGGGCCTGCGCCACAACTTCTGATCGCGCTTCGGCCTGATCTCGAAAAGCCGGCCACAAGGCCGGCTTTTTTTCATCCGCGCGGATGATGCTTCGCATGCAGCTGGCGCAGCCGCTCACGGGCCACGTGGGTATAGATCTGCGTGGTCGAAATGTCGGCATGCCCCAGCAGCATCTGCACGGCGCGAAGGTCCGCGCCGTGGTTGAGCAGGTGGGTGGCGAAGGCATGCCGCAGGGTGTGCGGCGACAGCGGCTGAGTGATGCCAGCCTGGCGCGCATATTTCTTCACCAGCGTCCAGAACATCTGGCGGGTCATGCCCTCGCCGCGCTGCGTGACGAACAGGTCGCGTGCCGCACGTCCACCCAGGATGAGCGGACGCGATTCGGCCAAGTAGCGCACCAGCCAGACATGGGCCTCTTCCCCAAAGGGCACAAGGCGCTCGCGCGCGCCCTTGCCCAGCACGCGCAGCACGCCTTCGTCCAAGCCGACATGCACGGTCTTGAGCGTGACCAGTTCGCTCACGCGCAGGCCGCTGGCATACATCAGCTCCAGCATGGTGCGGTCGCGCAGGCCCAAGGGCGTGGCCGTGTCAGGAGCCTGCAGCAAAGCCTCGACCTGGGCTTCGCTCAAGGTCTTGGGCACGCGCAAGGGTTGGCGGGCAGCTTCCAGGCGCAAGGTGGGATCGGCCTGGACGCGCCCCTCCCGCAAGGCCCAGCGAAAGTATCGCCGAAATACCGTCAGTTGCCGGTTGGCCGTGCTGGCCTTGGTCTGTGCCCGATGCACGGCATAGGCGCGTAGATCGGTCTCGGTGGTGCTATCGAGGGACTTGCCGACTTGGCGGTCGAGCCAGCGGGCATACAGCGTGAGGTCTCGCCGGTAGGCCGCCAACGTCAGGGCCGACAGTCCTTCTTCCACCCACAGCGCATCGGCAAAGCGATCGATGCTCTCCAGGCTTTCGGTCAGTGCAGACATGGACAAAGGCCGTCGCCCCAGGGCGACGGCCGGTCGTCAAACGCAGCGCGGAGCCGGTTCAATCAAGCTTGAGCTTTTGCTTGTCCACCACCTGTTTGTAGACCTCGAACTCGGCCTTGGTCTGGGCAGCAAACTGCTCAGGCGTGTTGCCCACGATGATCGAGCCGGTGGCCTCGATGCGGCGGCGCACTTCGGGGTCTTGCAGCGTCTGGCGCACGGCGGCATTGACCTTGTCCACCACTTCCTTGGGCAAGCCCTTGGGCCCATGGATGCCATAGTAGGCCATGCGGTTGACCGGCTCCAGGCCCACCTCCTTGAAGGTGGGCACATTGGGCAGGACCGGCAGGCGCTCGGGGGCGGCCACGACGATGGGCACCAAGCGGCCGTCCTTGATGAAGGGCAGCGCCGAGGGCAGGTTGTCGAAAATCATCGGCACCTGTCCAGCCACGGTGTCATTGAGCGCCGGGCCCGCGCCACGGTAGGGAATGTGCGTGATGAAGGTGCCCGACAGCGACTTGAACAATTCCATCTGCAGATGACCGATGCCGCCTGTGCCAGAGCTGGAATAACTGAACTTGCCCGGGTTGGCCTTGAGCACCTGCAGGAAGGTCTTGTAGTCCTTGGCCGGGAAAGAGGGATGCACCGCAATCACGTTGGGCGTGGCCGCGATGTTGATGATGGAAGTGAAGTCGGTCAGCGGGTTGTATGGCGTCTTGGGATTGATGGCCGGGTTGGACGCGGTGGTCGACACCGTGGCCATGCCCAGGGTGTAGCCGTCGGGCTGCGCACGCACGATCTCGGCCGCCCCGATCAAGCCGCCACCGCCACCGCGGTTGTCCACCACCATCGGTTGCCCGAAGGGACCTTGGATCTTGTCCGCGATGATCCGGGCAATGATGTCCGTGGTGCCCCCGGGAGCAAAAGGCACGATCAGCCGCACCGGCTTGGACGGATACGCTTGACTCCAAGCCGCCCCCGCAAACGCGAGGGCAGCCGGCAGGGCCAGGGCGGCGATCAGGTGTCGACGCTGCATGAAAGTCTCCTTCTGGGCAACGAAAGCAAATGAATAGGAATGAATGAAGCGCGTGGCCCGATGATACGTCTTGATGGGCACGGCACCTTCGGCCACTGTGGAGATTACGTATCGGGATGTCCCGCAGTGGCGTTGGGCCGCTGGCACACTGCGCAACTGGGCGTACCGTGGTGCTGCGATCAATCGATGAATGATGTCGTGCTGTTGCTGCCAGACTTTCTGTTGATCGTCTGCGGCTTTGTGCTGTGCCGCCATACGGCGCTGAACCGCACCGTGTGGGATGCCGTCGAGCGGCTCGTGTACTACTTGTTGTTCCCGGTGCTGCTGTTCTACTCCATCGTCCGCAGCCCGCTGGAATTCCAGACCATGTTGCCGCTGGCCGCCGCCGGTCTGTGCATCGTCGGCGCGGGCATTGCCGCGGCCTATGGGCTGGGGCGGCTGCCGGGCGTGGATGCGCGGCTGCATGCCTCGGGCGCTCAGGTGGCGTTTCGCTTCAACTCTTACGTGGCGCTGGCCTTGGCTGACAAACTCGCCGGCCCGGCAGGGGTGACGTGGACCGCGCTGTTGGTGGCCCTGGCCGTGCCCTTGTGCAACTTCGCTGCGGTGTATCCGCTGGCACGCCATGGTGGCCACGGTTTTTGGCGCGAAATCGTGCGCAACCCGCTCATCCTGGCCACCGTAGGAGGGCTCGTCGCCAATTTGTGCGGGCTGCAGCTGGCCGATCCCGTGGCTGTCACCGTCCAACGCATCGGCCAAGCCGCCCTGCCGCTGGGTCTGATGGCCGTGGGCGCAGGGCTGCAGCTCGGCGGCTTGAGGGCCGGCCCGGGCTTGGCCGCCGGTTTGCTGGGCATCCGGCATGCGGGACTGCCGCTGGTGGCTCTGGCCTTGGTGCAACTGCTGGGGCTGCCCGCCGCGCAGCACCCGGTGGTGGTGGCTTTCGCCGCGATGCCCACGGCCTCCAGTGCCTATGTGCTGGCCGCTCGCATGGGCGGCCATGGCAGTTATGTGGCCGGGTTGGTCACCGTCTCGACCTTGCTGGGCATGGCCTCGATCCCATGGTGGCTGGCAGCCTTGCGATGGATGCAGAGCTGATGGCCCTCATGGTGCACGCTGCGCCAAGGCCCAATCGATGTGTTCGCGCACCAGCGGGCTGGCCGTCTCGCGGCGCGCCTGCAAGGCCTGGCGCAGGGCCGCATCGCCCGTGATGCGCCACGCATTGCCCAAGGCCACCGCGAGGTTGCGCATCCAACGCTCATGGCCGATGCGGCGGATCGGGCTGCCTTCGGTCAGCTTCAAAAACCGCGCCTCGTCCCAGGCGAACAACTCCAGCAGGGTGGCCTGCGCCCAGATCGGGCGCGGCTCGAAGTCGGGCACGACGGCATGTTGCGCGAATTTGTTCCACGGACACACGAGCTGGCAATCGTCGCAGCCATAGATGCGGTTGCCGATCGCCGCGCGCAGCTCCACCGGGATCGGACCGGGATGTTCGATCGTGAGATAAGAGATGCAGCGCCGGGCATCGAGCCGGTAGGGCGCCACAATCGCCTGCGTGGGGCACACGTCCAGGCAGGCCCGGCAGGACCCGCAGTGCGACGAGGTGGACGGGGTGGGCGGCAGCGCCAAGTCCACATAGATCTCGCCGAGAAAGAATGTCGAGCCGGCCTGGCGTGACAGCAGCAAAGTGTGCTTGCCCCGCCAGCCCAGGCCGCTGCGCGACGCCAACTCGACTTCGAGCACCGGCGCCGAATCGGTGAAGACCCGATGACCCAAGGGCCCGACCGCCTGCGCCAGCCGTTCGGCCAAGGCTTGCAGCCGGCTTCGCAGCACCTTGTGGTAGTCACGCCCACGCGCATACAGTGAGACATTGGCCTGCTGCGGCGCACGGTGCAAGCGATCCCATTCCACGGCCTGCCAACCCGGGGGGGCGCTGGCGGGCAGATAGTCCATGCGGGCGGTGATCACGCTGACCGTGCCCGGCACCAATTCCGCCGGGCGCGCACGCTTCATGCCGTGGGCGGCCATGTAGTGCATCTCGCCGTGAAAGCCGGCCTCCAACCAAGCGCGCAAGCCAGGCTCGGCATGACGGAGGTCGACACCGGCCACCCCGATCTGGGAAAATCCCAGCTCATGGGCCCAGTGGCGCAATTGCAGCAGCAAAGCGGCGGGGTCGATGACACGGTCTTGATGCATTCGACGATTCTAGGAAGCTCCCATCTCCAGTGGCCGGATGAAGCGGCCTGCGAAGCCTTTGCGCAGGCCTTGGCGCGGCGCGGTGAATTGCGCGAGGCCTTCATCGAATTGCACGGTCCACTGGGCGCCGGCAAGACCACCTTCGTGCGCCACCTGTTGCGCGCGCTGGGCGCCACGGGCCGCATCAAGAGCCCCACCTACGCAGTGATGGAGCCCTATACCCTGCCCGATCTGCAAGCCTGGCACTTCGATCTGTACCGCTTCAACGACCCGAGCGAGTGGGAAGATGCCGGCCTGCGGGAGATCCTCACCGGACCGGGTCTGAAGCTCGTGGAATGGCCCGACCGGGCCGCCGGCCTGCTGCCGGTGCCGGACTGGCGCATGGAACTGCGCCCCGGCGATGGCGATCAACGCGAGGTCATGATCAGCGCCTACACCCCCCGCGGCGCCGCCTTGCTCGGATGAAGCGGCGGCACTTTCTCCATCGCGCCGGCAGCCTCGTGCTGCTGTTGGGCGCCAGCGACATCGCCTGGGGGGCGACCATCGTGGCCGTGCGCGTGTGGCCTGCCCCTGACTACACCCGCGTGACCTTGGAAAGCGACACCCCTTTGCAGGCACGCCATTTCGTCACCAGCCAACCCGACCGGCTGGTGGTCGATGTGGACGGGCTCGAACTCAGCCCCACACTGCGCGAGATCGTCGGCAAGGTGCGCGCAGACGACCCCTACATCGCCGGAGTGCGGGTGGGACAGAACCAGCCGCGCATCGTGCGCTTGGTGATCGACCTCAAGCAGCCGATCGCACCGCAGGTCTTCACCCTCGCCCCGGTGGCCGACTACCAGCACCGCCTGGTCTTCGATCTGTACCCGACCGTGCCGATCGACCCGCTGATGGCCTTGATCCGCGAGAAAGAAGAGGCCGAACGCCGGGCCCAGGCCGCGCTGAACGACGCGCTGGGCGAGTTCATCGATCGCATCGGCCGCGGCAACCACACGACCCCGCCTGCGGTGGCGGCGGCTCCGAACCCGCCGGCGAGCCGTCGCAGCGATGCCGAGGCTGGCCAGCGCAGCCGTGTGAACCGCCTGATCATCGTGGCCTTGGACCCAGGCCATGGTGGCGAGGACCCCGGCGCGATCGGTCCGGCCGGCACGCGCGAAAAAGACGTGGTGCTGGCCATCGCCCGGCGGCTGCGCGACCGCATCAATGCCGAGCCGAACATGCGCGCGATGATGACACGGGATGCCGACTTCTTCGTGCCCTTGCGTCAGCGCGTCGAGAAGGCCCGCCGGGTGCAGGCCGACCTGTTCATCTCGATCCATGCCGATGCCTTCACCAACCCCAATGCACGGGGCGCCTCGGTGTATGCCTTGTCTGAACGCGGAGCCACCAGCGAGGCAGCGCGTTGGCTGGCCAACAAGGAAAATGCCGCCGACATCGTGGGCGGCGTGAACGTGAAGCACAGCGACGCTCATGTGCTGCGCGCGTTGATGGACATGTCCACCACCGCCCAGATCAACGACAGCCTCAAGCTGGGCAGCGCGGTGCTCGGTCACATCGGAAAGATCGGGCGGCTGCACAAACCCCGGGTCGAGCAAGCCGGTTTCGCCGTGCTCAAGGCGCCGGACATTCCGTCCATCTTGGTGGAGACCGCCTTCATCTCCAACCGGGAAGAGGAGCAGCAGCTGCGCTCGGCCGAGTACCAGGATCAACTGGCCGACGCGCTCATGAACGGCATCCGCCGCTACTTCCAGAAGAACCCGCCGCTGGCGCGCAACCGGCAACTCTGAGCCGCTGCGCCCAGCCCGCCACAGCGATCAAGGCCAGCGTCCAAACCCAAGACAGCGCGCCACCGCCGCCGCCACGCTCGAACCCCGGCCAAGGGCCGTCACGCACGCGCCGCACCGCGGCCTCGGCATCGAGCATGCCCGCCCCACACATGCCGGGGTGGATGGCGCAATAGCTGCCCTCCGGATGGGCGCGCGCGGTCTCGGTCAAGATCGTGCGCACTTGATCGGCGGTGAGCGCCTCGTTCATCGAAAACATCAAGGCCGCCGTCGCCGCCACCAAGGGCGTGGCCGCCGAGGTGCCGCCCGTTTGGTCCCGGTCCATCGGTCGGCCTGGCGCCCTCTCCCCGTCGTTGCCGAGGGTCAGGATCAAAACGGGGTCGCACAAGGCACCGGGGCCCGCTCCGCAGCCTCCCCCCGGTGCGGTCAAGCTCAGCCGTGGCGAGCGATTGGAGTAGTCGGCCAAATCCCCTTGCGACGTGTGTGCGCCGACGGCAAGCACCCCGGGGCAGCCCGCAGGCAGGCTGACCGACTCGCTGGACTCGTTGCCAGCCGCAGCCACCACCAAGACCCCTGCGGCACGGGCGCGATCGACCGCCTCGCGCACGTACCGATATGCGCCGGAGGAGCAATCGAGTCCGGGCGCGGAGCCCAAGCTCAAGCTCACCACCCGCACCTGAGCCGCGCTGGGGTTGTCGGGCACGCCAGACAGCGAGTCGCCCACGGCCCATCGCAAGGCATCGGTCACATCGCTGAGCCAGCCCCCGCAGCGGCCCAAGGCCCGGATGTGTTGCACCCTCACACCAGGAGCCGCCCCGGCGATGCCACGTCCGTTGTGGATCGTCGCGGCGATCAGGCTGGTCATCTTCAATCCATGCCACGAGGACGCTTCACCTCGCGGGACGCAATAGTCGCCCGGGTCGAACGGATCGCCGTCGCGGCCATCGCCGTCACCGGCCACGTCCTGCCCGTCGATACTGCCCGAGGAGACGAAGTCATAACCGTCGAGCACAGCGCCGTCCAGGTCCGGATGGGGCACCCAACCGGTGTCGATGACGGCCACGATCACCGAGGGAGAGCCGGTGAATGCCGCGCCAGGCACGTTCCATGCATCGCTGAAATGCGCGCTACCCGCCACGCGGGCATCGCGCGGAAGCAACGCCCATTGCTCGAAAAAGTGGGGATCGTTCGGAATGAAGGCCTGGGGACGCACCCACAGGTCCACCCCGACGTCAGCCACCTCCGGTTGGCTCGCCAACACGCGGGCCAGCTGCTCGGCCTCGCGCAGACTGCGGGGCTGGTCGAGCCGGAGCACCCAGGCGCCATCGCCAAGACGGTGCTTGGGCGTCCCCTGGATCGCCAAGCGTGCCATCAGCGCCTGCAGGCGTTCGGCGGTGCGATCTTGCCTTGCCACCGGCGCGCCGCTGGGCGGGGCCGAGCGACCCACGTTGGGCGACTCATGCAGGCGAACCAGCAAACGGTGGGTCGTCTGGGACGGCCCCGCCGTCTGGTCCATGGCCCAGGCCGCCGGCATACCCAGCACAGCGGCCAGCCCAATCGCGCAGCACAGCACCAAGGATTTCACCAGACCTCCCCCCCCTCTGAGAGGGCCGAAGGCCCGGCCCTTGCACTGGCCGCAACACAGCCGCAGATGGTCCTCAGGGTGCCGCACGTTTGGCCTTCCACGCCCCATACATGGCAACCACGCCCGGCACGACGATCAGCGCCCAGATGATCTTTTCCAGGTTGTTCTGGACGAAGCTGAGGTTGCCGAAGAAATAGCCCGCCAGCGTGATGCCGACCACCCACAGCACGGCACCCACCACGTTATACAGCGTGAACTTGGCCCGATTCATGTCGGCCACGCCGGCCACGAAGGGCGCGAAGGTGCGCACGAATGGCAGGAAGCGCGCCAGGATGATGGTGATGCCGCCATAGCGCTCGTAGAACTCATGCGCCTGGTTGAAGGCACGTTTGTTGAAAAAGCGCGACTGCTCCCACTGGAACACCTTGGGGCCGAAGTAGCGGCCGATGGAGTAATTGACCTGGTCGCCCGCGATCGCGGCCACCAGCAGCAGGCCGATGGACAGCCGGATGTCCATCAAGCCGGCTCCACACATCGTGCCCACCACGAACAGCAGGGAATCGCCGGGCAGGAAGGGCATGACCACCAGCCCGGTTTCCACGAAGACGATGGCAAACAGCAGGGCATACACCCAAGGCCCATAGGCATCCACGAAGCGGGCCAGATGGTGGTCCACGTTCAGGATGAAGTCGATCAGGAAGGCGATCCAGTCCATGGGGCGGGATTATCCCCGCCGGGCAGGGTCCCGACGGAGCGCCGACCTACAATCCCCGTGAATGAATGCTCCCACTCTTGCCCCGCGTCGGCCCATCCGCGAACTGCCCGACGAGTTGGTCAGCCAGATCGCCGCTGGCGAAGTGGTCGAGCGGCCCGCGTCGGTGGTGCGTGAGCTGGTGGACAACGCCTTGGATGCCGGCGCCACCGAGGTGACGGTGAAGTTGGCCGGCGGAGGGGTGCGCGCCATCGTCGTCGAAGACAACGGCCAGGGCATGCCAGCCGACGAAATGCCGCTGGCGCTGCGCCGCCATGCCACCAGCAAGATCGCCTCGCTGGCCGAGCTGGAGCAGGTGCAGACCATGGGCTTCCGAGGCGAGGCGCTGGCGGCCATCGCCTCGGTGGCCGAAGTCGCCCTGTGCAGCCGCCCGCCCGAGGCTGCCCACGCCCACCGGCTGGATGCCCGCTCGGGCGAACTGAGCCCGGCCGCGCGCGGCGTGGGCACCACGGTGGAGGTGCGCGAGCTCTTCTTCAACACGCCGGCGCGGCGCAAATTCCTCAAGACCGAAGCCACCGAGCTGGCGCATTGCCTGGAAGCCGTGCGCCGCCATGCCCTGGCCCGGCCGGATGTGAGCTTTGCCGTTTGGCACGAAGGCAAGCTGGTGGCGCAGTGGCGCCGCGGCAGCGGGGAACAACGGCTGCGCGAGGTGCTGGGCGAGGATTTCTTCGCCCAAAGCCGAGCGGTGGAGGCCCGCATCGGCCCGCTGCGCCTGTTCGGCCGTGCGGGCTTGCCCGATGCGGCCCGCTCGCGCTCGGACTTGCAGTACGCCTATGTCAACGGCCGTTACGTGCGCGACAAGTTGCTCGCCCACGGCGTGCGCTCAGCCTATGAAGACGTGCTGCATGGTTCGCGGCAGCCCAGCTATGTGCTGTTTCTCGAAATCGCCCCGGATCGGGTGGACGTGAACGTGCACCCGACCAAAATCGAGGTGCGGTTCCGCGATGCGCGCGAAGTCCACCAAGCCGTGCGTCACGCCGTGGAAAACGCTTTGGCGCCGTCACGCGCCGAGGCGGTGCACGGTGCTGCCTGCGTGGGCCTCGCCCCCCCGGCGCCCGCCGTTGCCGCACCAGCACCATCGGCGCGGCCGACAGGGTCGGCCCCAGGCTGGAGCCGACCGGCGCCCGCGCAAGCCCAGCTGGCGCTGGAGCAGGCCGCCACGCTGTTCGCGCAAGAGCCGCCGGCCGGCTGGCTGCGTCGGCCATCGGCGCCGGCCGAACCCCAGCCTGCGGCCGAGCCGGCCTGGGATCCCGAGAGCTGGCCCCTGGGTCGGGCCATCGCCCAGGTGGGAGGCGTCTATGTGCTGGCCGAAAATGCCCAAGGTCTGGTGATCGTGGACATGCATGCGGCCCATGAACGCATCGTCTACGAGCGGCTCAAGCAGCATTTGCGCCATCAGCGCATCGAGTCACAGCCGCTGCTGATTCCAGCCACCTTCGCCGCCACGCCCCAAGAAGTGGCCACGGCCGAAGCCTGTCAAGACGCCTTGCTCACCCTCGGGCTGGAAATCACGCCGCTGTCGCCCACCACACTGGCGGTACGTTCATGCCCCACGGCCCTGACCGACGCGAACGTGGTGGAGCTGGCCCGCAGCGTGCTGGCCGAGCTGGCGCAGTACGAGGCCAGCAATGTGATCGAGCGGGCGCAGCATGAATTGTTGGCCACCATGGCTTGCCACGGCGCCGTGCGTGCCAACCGTCGCCTCACGCTGGACGAGATGAACGCCTTGCTGCGCGACATGGAGCGCACCGAGCGGGCCGACCAGTGCAATCATGGCCGCCCGACCTGGCGACAGCTCACGCTGCGGGAGTTGGATGCGCTGTTTTTGCGCGGTCGGTGAACTTTCGTGGGCCGGGCGGATCGCTCCCGAGCCATGATCGGCTTGCAACGTATCGTTCGGTGGGGGCTCGTCTTTCTTGCCGCAGCAGCGCTGTTGGTGGGCTGCGCGGTGCTCGACACCCAGCAGCGTCGCTGGATCTTCCAGCCCAGCCAAGCAAGCTGGCGCGGCGCCGCCCAAGCCGCCGAAGGCTTGGAAGAGCGCTGGATCGAGTTCGACTCGCGCCTGGACGGCCAACGCGCCCGGCTGCATGCCCTGTGGTTGCCACAGGATCGGTCAGACGCGCCGATCTTGCTGTACCTGCATGGCGCCCGCTGGGATGTGCGCAGCAGCGCTGCACGCATGCGCCGCCTGCATGGCCTGGGCTTTGCGGTGTTGGGCATCGACTATCGCGGCTTCGGGCAGAGTTCCGGCGAGCTGCCTTCGGAGCGCCTGGCCTACGAAGACGCCCGTGCCGCTTGGGACTGGCTGGCGCATCGACATCGCGATGCCCGGCGCTTCATTTACGGCCATTCACTGGGCGGAGCGATCGCCACGCACTTGGCCTCGCAGGTGGACGATGCGGCGGGCTTGATCGTGGAGGCCAGCTTTCCTTCGATTCGCGACGTGGTCAGTACCTTCCGCTGGGGCTGGCTGCCCGTGGGGCCCCTGCTGACGCAGCGCTTCGAAGCCGGCGAACACATCCAGCGGGTCCGAGCCCCGGTGCTGGTGGTGCACGGCAGCGCCGATCGCTTCATTCCCCCGGCCTTGGGCCATCGGCTCTACGAGCGCGCGCCACCGCCCAAACGCTGGCTGCTGGTCGAAGGCGCCAGCCATCACAACGCCAGCGCCCTCGGTCGGGACGCGTATCGCGCCGCCTTGCAAGAACTATTCGGGTTGCAGCAGGCGCCAGACATGGTCCAATCCCCTCTGCCACCCCGTTCGCGCCATGAAGTCCCGCCCCAAGCCATCCGTGCCCCGCAAGTCCTCACTCGCCACCCCTGAAGCCCCCCGCCGGCACGCGCCGGCGCCGGCCCAGCCCCCGACGGCCGCCATCGCGCCGGCAGGCGAGCGCCTGTCCAAGCGCATGAGCGCACTGGGATTGGCCTCGCGCCGCGAGGCCGACCTGTGGATCGAACGCGGCTGGGTGCGCGTGGACGGTCAGGTGATCGACACCCTGGGCGCGCGCGTGCTGCCGCATCAGCGCATCGAGGTGGACCCGGCCGCCCGGCACGAGCAGGGCCGGCGCGTCACCATGTTGCTGAACAAGCCGATCGGCTATGTGAGCGGTCAGGCCGAAGACGGCCATGAACCGGCCGTGGCGCTCCTCACCCCCGAAAACCATTGGCGCCAGGACCGCAGCCCGTGGCGCTTCGGCGCCCATCAGCTGCGCAAGCTGGCACCCGCTGGCCGGCTGGACATCGACTCCACCGGTCTGCTCGTGTTTACGCAAGACGGCCGCATCGCGCGTTGGCTGATCGGCGCGGACTCCGAGGTGGAGAAGGAATACTTGGTCCGCGTGGAACACATGGATGCCCGCAGCAAGGGCCCGCCCTCGCACACCGTGCCGCCGGAGCGGCTGGCCTTGCTGCGCCACGGCCTCAGCCTCGATGGCCGTCCGCTGCGGCCCGCCCAGGTGAGCTGGCAGAACGAACATCAGCTGCGCGTCGTGCTGCGCGAGGGACGCAAGCGCCAAATCCGACGCATGTGCGAGTTGGTGGGCCTGAAAGTCGTGGGGCTCAAACGCATCCGCATCGGCCAGGTCACGCTGGGGGCCCTGCCGCTGGGCCAATGGCGGTACTTGGGGCCGCACGAGCGGTTCTGACCCCCCGTCGGTTCATCGGCGCAGGCCGATGACCACCAGCACCACGCCGGCGGCGATCGCCACCTGCGCCGGCCCATGAAGGAATGCGCTGTTCCTTGCGCACCTCGGCCTTGAGTTGGCCGAGTTGAAAGACGGTTTCGTGTTGGGTGTAGGACAGTCCACGAAACGACACGAACCCACCCAGCACGATCAGTTCAGCACCGACGAGGACGTCAATGGCTTTCACGGGTGCGGTCGCCAGGCTCAAGGCTGCGACGCCTGTACACGGTCGAGCAAGGCCCGCGCCTGCTCGGCCCAAGGCCCCCCCAGCGCCAAGGCTTCGCGCGCGGCCGCCAAGGCCCGCTGGGGCTGCCCCAGATCCAGTGCGACCACGCCCAGGTTGACCCAAGCGGCTGCACTGGCATGGGCCCGCGCCGCAGCTTCGAAAGCCCGCGCCGCGTCGGTCTTGCGGCCGGCGGCATACAGGCTATTGCCTAGGCCCATGGCCAGCGTGAGGTTGTCAGGCCAGCGGGTCTGCGCCGCCGCATAGGCTCGCACGGCCGCCTCGGGCGACGCCACCCGCTCGAACGCGAGCATGGCGCGCACGATCTCGTCTTCGCTGGCCGTGCGCGGCAGGCGGCCTGGCGCCACGGTCACGAAGGCCCAATACTGCGAACGCGCCCAGGTGTGTTCGAAAGTGCGCATGGCCAACCGCTGGCGGCGCTGTGCGCCCGAGCGCAGGACCATCCAGCCCTCGTCCAAGTCATAGCCCACGGCCACGGCATAGTGCCACAGCGGCGCCACACTCAAGCCCAGGTTTTGCAGCACCACGGCCGCTCGGCCGCCTGCGATTTCCTCGCACAAGGCGCGCAAACTCGCAGGCAAACGCACCGCCACCGCGCCACAGCGCCGTGCGGCGGCCAGCATTTCGACCTGCAGCGAGCCGTGGCGGCCTGGCAGGTACACCAGGGGCACCAGATCGGCCGGGGTCTGCGCAAAGCCCTCGGCCTGCAGCACCGTGGCCAGGGTTTCCGGGCCACACAGATTCGGCCCGCTTTGGGGGAAAAACGGCACCTGCTCGAGCTCGGCACGCCGTGGCAGGCCGACCGCAGCCCCGGCGCGCAAAGCCGCCGTCTGGCTCGCGCAGCCGCTCGCACCCAGGACGCTCAGCGCCGCGCCCGCCAGCCAGCCGCGACGCGACAGGCGGCGGCTCAACGCACCGAACGGGTGAAGGGGAAGACCTTGGTCAACCCCAAGATGTCGGTGACCAGCAGCAGCACGAAGATGAAGACGATCGCGCCCAGCACATCGCCGGCGCCGGCCGGCGCCTGGTCGATGCGGGCCACCAGCTGCTGAGCCTCCTCGTCGGTCAAAGCCTGCACACGGGCGCGCGCTTGCTCGGGGCTGACGCCCCAGTCCTGCAGCTTGGCCTGCAACTCGGGACGGTCGAGCTCGGCCATCAGCCGCTCACGCGAGGCCGCGCCCGCATCCGAACCGGCCGGCGAGAGCCCCTGCCGTGCGATCTGTTCGGTCGTGATCAGCGTGAGCTGGCCCGGTTGCGCCAGCGCCAAGGTGCCCATGGACAGCGACACGGTCAGCGCAACGGCACGGATGAAACGGGACATGAAGGACTCCTTCGCTCATTCATGAATGATGTCAAGACAGGTCGGGCAGCACCTGCATGGCGCTGCCATGCCGCGACATTGTGCGATGGAAATTGCCCATTTCGCCCCCGGCCCATGCCCAGTCTGTTTACAAATGTGATCGAGCCTCGGGAAAGCCCCAGGTCTGCTACCCTCGGGCGGCTTGCCAACCGGGGACCTTCGCATGGTGTCGGCCACCACCCTTCCCTCCCAGCCTGCCTCGCCGTCGACCGGTGTGGTCGTGCTCGCTCTGATGCTCTTGCTGGGCACCCAGCCGGTGTCCACCGATTTGTACCTGCCTTCTCTGCCCTCGCTGCCGCAGGTCTTCGGTGTGCCACTGACCAAGGTGCAGCTCACGCTGAGCGTGCTCGTGATCAGCTTTGGCTTCGGCCAGCTCGTGCTCGGCCCGGTGGCCGACCGCTTCGGCCGCCGCCCAGTGCTGCTGGCCGGATTGTCCTTGTACACGCTGGCCAGCGCTGCGGCCTTGGTGTCGCCGACCATCGCCTGGCTGATCGCGTGCCGGGCCGCCCAGGGCCTGGGCATGGCGGCCTGCGTCGTGTGCGCCCGCGCGATGCTGCGTGATCTGTACGACCCGGCCCAAGGCGCCCATGTGATGGCGCGCGCGGCCACCTGGATGGGCTTGCTGCCGGTCAGCGGCCCCATCCTGGGCGGCTACCTGGAAACCACACTGGGCTGGCGGGGAGCTTTCGGCGTGCTCACGCTGTTCGGTGCGACCGGCTTGGCCGTCATCGCGCTGCGGCTGCCCGAAACCCTGCGGCACCCCAATCCGCATGCCCTGCGCTGGCGCCCGATGTGGCACAGCTGGCGCGTGGTGCTGAGCCACCCCAGCTTTTGGGCCTACACCGCGGTGTCCAGCTTCACCTATGCCGGGCTGTTTTGCTTCATTGCGGGGTCGTCGTTCGTGATGGTCGATGTCTTGGGCCTGTCGCGACGCGAATATGGGGTCGCCTTCGCCATCGTGACCTCGGGTTTCCTGATCGGCTCGGCCACCTGCCGCCGCCTCGTGCCGCGGCTCGGCTTGGTGGGATCGATCCGCTGGGCCGCTTTCATCTCCGTGGCCGCAGGAACGGCGATGGCCGCTTTGGCGCTGGCCGGGGTGCATCACCCGTTGGCCTTGATGATGCCAGCCTTCGTCTACACCTTTGCGCATGGCATCCACCAGCCCTGCGCTCAGATGGGCGCGGTCGGGCCGTTCCCCACCCGTGCCGGGGCAGCCACGGCCTTGTCGGGTTTTCTCAGCATGGCCTTGGCCTTCGGCATGGGCTACTGGATGGGTTGGAGCCACAATGGCACGGTCTATCCTCTGGCACTGACCATGGCCGCGTGGTGTTTCGCGCTGGCCGCTGCGGCCTGGCTGGGAGTGGGCCGGTGGGGGCAGGCGAAGCCCACCGCGCGTTCGCCAGCCTTGGACAATACGGTCCGATGAGTGTTCCCTATTTGTGCCTGGCCGGGCCAACCGCCTCGGGCAAAACCGCCGCCGCACTCGCACTGGCGCGGGTCTTGCCGATCGAGATCATCAGTGTGGACTCGGCCCTGGTTTACCGCGGCATGGACATCGGCACGGCCAAACCCAGCGCGGCCGAGCGCGCTGCGGTGCCGCACCATCTGATCGACCTGATCGACCCCACCGAAGCCTATAGCGCCGCGCAGTTCGTCGCCGACGCGACCCGACTGGTGAACGAGATCCGATCACGCGGGCGGCTGCCGGTGTTGGTCGGCGGCACCTTGCTTTATTTCAAGGCCCTGTTCGACGGGATGGATGCGCTGCCGGCGGCCGATGCGCAGGTGCGCGCGCGCATCGACGCGCGTGCGGCGCAGTGCGGCTGGCCGGCCCTGCATGCCGAGTTGGCCCGGGTCGATCCGGTCACCGCCGCGCGGCTGTCGCCCAACGACAGCCAGCGCATCCAGCGCGCGCTGGAGGTGTGGGAGCTGAGCGGCCGGCCGTTGTCGCAGTGGCACACCGGCCGCACCAGCCCGGCTGCACGAGAGCGCCCCCGACTCATCGCCCTGGAGCCCACGGACCGCACCTGGCTGCACCGGCGTATCGCCGAGCGCTTCCATGCCATGCTGGCCGCCGGCTTCATCGACGAAGTGCGCGCCTTGCGTGCGCGCGGCGATCTGAGCCTGGCCCAGCCATCGATGCGCTGCGTCGGCTACCGGCAAGTGTGGGAAATGCTCGACGGCTTGCATCCCCCCGACACGCTGGCCGAGCGCGGCATCGCCGCCACCCGGCAACTGGCCAAGCGCCAACTCACCTGGCTGCGCAGCATGCCTTGGCGCGAGACCGTGGCCTGCGATCGCACCGATGCCCTGGACCACGTGGTGCGGCGAGCCCAGGCCTGGGCCCAGGAGTGGGCATGAGCCCCCCCGGGCCCGTGCTGCGGGTGCAAGGGCTGGCCAAGCGCTTCGGCCAGACGGGTGTCTTCGAAGGCGTGGATCTGGAACTGCCGCGCGGCCGCTTCATCGCCTTGCTGGGAGAGTCCGGCGTGGGCAAGTCCACGCTGCTGAACTGCCTGGCCGGGCTCGATGAGCCCACGGCCGGTCGCGTCGAGCTGCTCGGGCAGGACTTGGCCGGGCTGGACGAGGCGGCCCGCGCCAGGCTGCGGCGAGCGCATCTGGGCTTCGTCTTCCAGGCGTTCCACGTGCTGCCGCACTTGAGCGTGGCCGACAACGTGGCCTTGCCCCTGCTGCTGCTTGGCCGTGACGATCCGGCGCGCGTGCAGGAGGTCTTGGCCGAGGTCGGTTTGCTGGCCGTGGCGCAGCGTTTGCCCGAGCAGCTGTCCGGCGGCCAGTTGCAGCGCGTGGCCATCGCTCGCGCGCTGGTGCATCGGCCGGCGCTGTTGCTGGCCGACGAGCCCTCGGGCAATCTCGACCCCGACACCGCCGAGCGCGTGTTGCAGGCCCTGGCCGCTCAGGTGCGCCGGCATGGCGCGGCCTGTGTGATGGTGACCCATTCCCAGGCGGCCGCAGCCCACGCCGACGCGGTCTACCAGCTCACCCCCCAGGGGCTGCGCAGTGTGCGCTGAGCCTGCCCGCCAGGCGGGCCGCCCCCGCACGGGTTGATTCACATCAAGCCCGCTGACAGGCAAGCCCCCTAGAGTTCGCGCTCATCGCCTCCCGTGCCGCTGCGAGCCGAACCATGTCCTTCGAGCTATACCACCACAAGGGCCATCAGTGCCTGATGTTCTGCGACACCTCCGTCGAACACGGCGAGGCGGTGCAGGCCAACCAGTTCTTGATCGTCGATGACGACACCGGCGCGATCATCGACCCGGGCGGTAACCTGGCCTACAGCGAGCTTTACTTGGGCATGACGCGGCACTTTCCCCCCCACCAGCTGTCGGCCATTCTGGCCTCGCATGCCGATCCGGACATCATCGCCTCCTTGGACCGCTGGATGACGGCCACCACCGCGCCGGTGTACATCTCGCGCGTGTGGGAGCGCTTCGTGCCGCACTTTTGCAAGCCCGGCAAAACAGCCGGCCGGGTGATCGGCATTCCGGATGCGGGGCTGCGCATCCGGGTCGGACGCAGCGAACTGTGGGCCCTGCCGGCGCACTTCCTGCACGCCGAGGGCAACTTCCAGTTTTACGACCCGGTCAGCCGCATTCTGTTCTCTGGCGACTTGGGCGCCTCGATGGGGCGCCAAGTCGACCCGCGCCGCCCGGTCACCTCGCTGAGCGGCCACATCCCGGCCATGGAAAGTTTCCACCGCCGCTACATGGTGTCGAACAAGGTGTTGCGCTTGTGGGCCCGCATGGCGCGCACGCTGGACATCGAGATGATCGTGCCGCAACATGGCGCGCCCATGGCCGGGGCGGCGGTGCGTGAATTCATCGAATGGGTGCAGGACCTGTCTTGCGGCATCGACCTGCTGGGCGATGCGCATTACAGCGTGCCGATCGCCGCCGACTGAGTCAGCGCAGCGCAGGCCCCGGGCATCGGGGCGCCGTGCACACGGTTGCGCCCGGCACGCTTGGCCTCGTAAAGCGCCACATCGGCATCGTGGACCATGGCTTGGACATTCGCATGCGAGTCATGCAAGGCGGCCACGCCGACGCTGACCGTGGCCCCCACCGATTGGCCCTGCCAATCGATACGCACCTGCTGCAATGCAGCGCGGATGCGCTCGGCCATGGCCAAAGCCCCCGACAAATTCGTTTGCGGGAGCAAGACCGCAAGCTCCTCGCCACCGTAACGCGCCAGCACATCGGTGCTGCGCAAGGACGCGCCGCATGCCCGCACCAGCGCCTGCAGCATCAAGTCGCCCGCATGATGGCCGTGGGCATCGTTGATGCGCTTGAAATCGTCCACATCGATCAGCAACACCGCCAGCGGCAGTCCGTGCCGATGCGCACGCGCCCACTCCTGCTCGATACGGTCCCAGAAGTACCGACGGTTGTAGCAGCCGGTCAGATCATCGGTGACGGCCAGGGCCTGCAGACGTTGACGCAATTGCTCCAAACGGAACACCTGGCGCAATATCACATACACCATGGGCGGGGCCGACACCCACACGCAGGCCGTGGCGATGACCAAACCCAAGCGCCACGAGCCCTGCCCCAGCAAGCCGATCACCGCCACGGTGATCAGGGCGGCCAACAACCAGGCCAGCGACACCAGCACGGCCACCGAAGGCCACAGACCCCACGACAGCAAAACTCGATGCCACCGATCCCATTGCCAATCCGCAGCTTCGCTGCCCGACGCCTCATGGCGAGGAGAGGTCATGGCCAGCCCCCCCTGAAACGAAAGATTTTTATCCTCGCATGCTTTACGGACATTCGGGAAGCCCCCTAGGATCACCCCCCTGAAATGAGGGGGGACTTGGGCCCCCCGTCGGGGCCATGCCCAGTCGAGCCGGTGCATGATGCGCGTGCGCCGGCCCGCGCCTCCGTCGATGGCACCCCGAACGCGACATGCCCCTTGCCGATCCCACCCCCATGAGCTGCTTGCGTTGGTGGGCCCGCTGGTCCTGGCCGCAGTGGCGTCACCATCCGTGGCGCCATGGCATGGCCGCCGTGGCGGTCATGCTGGGCGTGGCCTTGGCTTTTGCGGTGCACCTGATCCATGAGTCCGCCCTGAGCGAGTTCAGCGCGGCCGTGCGCTCGATCCAGGGCGAGCCTGATGTGGAATTGCGCGCCGTGCGTGGCGGGTTCGAGGAGTCCGTGTACGAAACGCTCGTGCACCTTCCCGGCGTGGCCCGCGCCAGCGCGGCGATCGAGCTGTCCGCGCATGCCCGCGACCGCCACGGCCGTCGCATGGAGTTGCGGCTGATCGGTCTGGACCCGCTGGTCGCGCCCGAGCTCGCCCCCGCGCTGGCCGTGCAGCTGGCCGACGGTGTGGACCGCTTGGCGCTGCTGGCCCCCGACAGCCTATCGCTCAATGCCCGCGCGCGTGAAGCCTTGGGCGTGAGCATCGGCGACAGCGTCGAGATCCAAAGCGGGTTGAACTGGCGTCGCTACACGGTGGTAGGCGAGATCGCGGCGCCGGGGCCACCGCTGGCCGTGGCCGACATCGCGGCCGTCCAATGGCATTTCGGGCTGCTCGGCCGGCTCAACCGCATCGACCTGCGCTTGCAGCCCGGCGTCACCTGGGACCTGGTGCGAAGCAAGCTCGACCTGCCGCCGGACATCTTGGTGCACACCCCCGAGCAGGCCTCGCAGCGCCTGTCCAATGTCTCACGGGCCTATCGGGTCAATCTCACCGTGCTGGCCCTGGTGGCTCTGTTCACCGGGGCCTTCCTGGTGTTTTCGGTGATGTCGCTGTCGGTGGCCCAGCGCGTGCCGCAATTGGCGCTGCTGGGTGTGCTGGGGCTGGATGCAGGCCAGCGGCTGCGCCTGGTGCTGACCGAAGCCGCCGTGCTGGGCGGCCTGGGCAGCGTGCTCGGACTGGCCCTGGGGACCGCGCTGGCGCAAGGTGCGTTGACCTGGCTGGCAGGTGACTTGGGCGGCGGATTTTTCCCTGGCGTGGCCCCTCGGCTGCGCTGGTCCACGCCTGCCGCCCTGGTCTATGCCAGCCTGGGCATGGCCGCGGCCTTGATCGGCGGCTGGCGGCCGGCGCGCCTGGCGCAGCGCCTGGCGCCGGCCGAGGCCCTCAAAGGTCTGGGGCCCAGCACTCGCATGCATGCCCACCCCCTGGTGGGACTGGGGCTGCTGGCCCTGGGGGCGCTGCTTGCGCTGCTGCCCCCGGTGGACGGCTTGCCGCTGATGGCCTACCTGGCCGTGGCGGCCGTGCTGATGGGTGGGATCGTCTGCATTCCGACGGTGATCCGCGCACTGGCCCTTGCCGTGCCGACAGGTCGCTGGCGTCACCCCGGGCTGCTGTTGGTCTTGCGACGGGCGCATCACCAAGGCCACGCAGCCACCGTCGCCGTGGCCGGCGTGGTGGCCAGCCTCAGCCTGGCCGTGGCCTTGACCACCATGGTGGCCAGTTTTCGCGCCTCGGTGTCGGACTGGCTCGATGCGGTCCTGCCGGCCGATCTCTATGTCCGCACCGCCGTCAGCGCTGCCGCGGCCGACACGGCCTTTCTGGAACCGGACTTCGTGGCCGCGGTACGCCGCCTGCCGGGCATCCGCCAGCTCGACACCTTGCGGGTGCTGAGGCTGCAGCTCGATCCCGCGCGCCCGCCCGTGGCCTTGATCGCCCGCCCTCTGTCCGAGCCGGTGCCCGCCCTGCCACTGACTGGCGCCTTGCTGCCGCCGCGTCCAGGCATGGTCTCCAGCTACGTCAGCGAAGCGATCGTGGCGCTGTACGACATGCGGCCCGGCCAGGTGCTGGCCTTGCCGCTGATCGATGGCCAAGCGCCCCTGCCCACCTGGGTGCGCGGCGTCTGGCGCGATTACGCCCGGCAGCATGGCAGCGTGGTGATCGACGGCGCCGAGTTCCAGCGCATCAGCGGCGATGCTCGCGTCAACGACCTGGCCCTGTGGCTGGAGGACGGCGCCTCGGTCGCTGAGGTGCAGGCCGCCATCCGCAGGCTGGCGCCCGACCCGTCGCTGATCGAATTCGCGCAACCGCATGAGATTCGGGCAGCCTCGCTGCGCATCTTCGATCGCAGCTTTGCCGTGACCTCGTGGCTGCAGACCGTGGCCATCGTCATTGGCCTGTCCGGGGTGGCCGCCAGCTTCTCGGCCCAGGTGCTGGCGCGGCGCAAGGAATTCGGTGTGTTACGACATCTGGGGTTCACCCGCAGGCAGGTGTTGGGCATCGTCGCCGGTGAAGGCCTGGTCTGGAGCGGCGCCGGGGCCTTGCTGGGTCTGGCGCTGGGGCTGGCCGTCAGTGTGATCTTGGTCTATGTGGTCAACCCACAAAGCTTCCACTGGACCATGGAGCTGCAACCCCCGTGGGAACGACTGCTCATGCTGGCCGCCGCGATGACGGCCGCCGGCGCGCTGACGGCCGCCCTCAGCGGCCAAGCGGCCACCCGGCACGATGCGGTGTTGGCAGTCAAGGAGGACTGGTGATGCGACGCCGCACCCTGCTGGCCGCCGGGCTCGGGCTGCCCCCCATCTTGGCCGCAGCCCACGCAACGGTCCACCCACACACCCGGCTGCACTTCCCGCGCGACCATGGCGCCCATCCCCAGTACCGCACGGAATGGTGGTACATCACCGGCGCCCTGGAGGACGAAACTCAGGCCCTGCCCTGGGGATTCCAGATCACCTTTTTCCGCAGCCGCAATGACCGCGCAGACGACAACCCCAGCGCCTTCACCCCGCGCCAGCTCATCTTCGCCCATGTGGCGCTCACCGATCTGGCCCACGGGCGGCTGCGACACGACCAGCGCATCGCCCGGGAAGGCTTCGGCGTGGCACAAGCCGCCACGGCCGACACCGACCTGCGCCTGCGCGACTGGACCTTGCAGCGTGACGGGCCGATCCACGCCAGTGTGTACCGTGCACGGTTGGCCTCGCGCGACTTTGCCCTGAGGCTGGACATCGCCCAAACCCAGCCCGTGTTGCTCCAAGGCCAGGCCGGCTACTCGCGCAAGGGCCCCGATCCGGCGCAAGCCAGTCATTACTACAGCCATCCGCAGATGGCCGTGCAGGGCCGGCTGCGGCTGCTACAGCGCGAGCATGTGGTGCGCGGCCGCGCCTGGCTGGATCATGAATGGAGCGAGGCCTTGATGCCCCCGGACGCGGTCGGCTGGGACTGGGTGGGCATGAACCTGGACGATGGGGCCGCGCTCACGGCCTTCCAGCTGCGCCGACGCGACGGCCGCCCGCTGTGGGCAGGGGGCAGTTGGCGCGCGCCCGGCCAGGCGGTGCGCAGCTTCGGGCCGGATGAAGTGGGCTTCCAGCCCGGGCGCCTCTGGGTGAGCCCCGCCACCCAGGCCCGCTACCCGGTGGAATGGACGCTGCAGACGCCGGTGGGCCGCTTCCTGATCCTCAGCCGGCTCGACGCCCAAGAGCTCGACAGCCGCGCCACCACCGGCACCATCTATTGGGAGGGCCTCAGCGAACTGCGCGACATGCACGGCCGCCGTCTCGGTCAAGGCTACCTGGAAATGACCGGATATGTCCGGCCAGTGAAACTGTAGTGGCGCGGGCTGTGAGTGCGCCGGCCCATCGGCCCGTCGGGGCCAGCGAGGCCATGGGGCCAGTCGGCCGGCCCCAAGCGCGGCCGTGGACTGTAGAATCCGCCCGGATTGCACCCAGCTGGCTCGACCAAGCCGGCCTCAGCCTCGCGCATGGCAACGATGGATGAACGCATCGCCGATGGGGCGGCGCCTACGCGCTCCTGGCCCCTTGGGTTCCCCCGATCGAGCCGATTCGGCGTGACCACGATCGCCGCGACCGATCGTCGACATCACCCGTTGGAGATGCCTCGTGCCGCTGGCCGAGGAGGCGTGATCCGCCGCCTCCTGGACGAGGCCCAGCGCTGATCGACAGCGTTGTACGCATCGGACATGCCCGAACGCGACGGTTCTGCCCTCACCGACGAGCAATTGCTGGCTGCCGTGGCCCGCGGCGATCATGCGGCCTTGCGAGAATTGCACCGCCGCCATGCCGCAGCAGCCGTTCGCTTTGCCTGGCGCATGCTGAATGACGTGGCCGAGGCCGAGGAGGCGGTCGCCGATGCCTTTTGCGATGTGTGGCAGCAAGCGCACCGCTTCGGTGGGGCCTCACGCGTGCGCACCTGGATGTTGGGGATCGTGCGGCACAAGGCCTTGGATCGGCTGCGGCGGCGGCATAGCAGCCCGACCGTGTCCCTGGAGGACGAGGGGCCGGACGCGCAAAACCTCGGCATCGCTGCCGACCCCGAGGATCTCGCCATGCGTCGGCAAGACGTCGAACGATTGCTGGCGTGCTTCGAAAAGCTCAATCCCGATCAACGAGAAGCCCTCTACTTGGCCGTGGTCGAAGGTTTGACGGTCGCGGAAATCGCGTGTATCCAAGCGGTGGCGCCGGGAACGGTCGCCACCCGCATCCACCACGGGCGGCGCAAACTGCGTGAATGTGCGCAAGGCGAATGAAATCCGCGCCAGCTGCCCACGACTCAAAGGCATGAGCGAGCATCCCCTTCCTTCCACGCAGCGCAGCACCCCAGACCCTCATGAGGGCCACGACACCCTCGATGCGGCGCTGCGCTCGGTGCTCGACGTCGATCCCCCTGGGTTCGACCCCGAGGCCCATTTCCGGGGTATCGAGCGCCGCCTGAAGCAAGCGCGCGCGCAAGGCCAGCCCCAGCGCTGGGCACGCCTGCGGCAGGCATGGCAGCGCGCTTGGATGCCCGCGAGCTCTTTTGGCCTGGGCGCGGCTGTGGCGGCCCTCCTGATGCTGGTCTGGGCTCCTCAATGGCTCGAGCCCCCCACGGTGGTCGAGCCGCTGGGTCAAGCGGCCTCCTCCGAACCGGGGTCGCCAACGCAGTGGCACGTGCGCTTTCGCGATGACGCCACGTTGTCGGCCATGCGCGCGGCCCTGCAAGCGGTGGACGGCGAAGTCATCGGCGGCCCGGGCGCCTTGGGGCTGTGGCGCATCCGCATGACCGACCCGACCCCCAGCAAGCTCGATCGCTTGGCCTCCAACCCCATCGTGCTCGACGTGCAGCCCGCGCCATGAAGGCCGTGCGCTCGTTGCGTCGCATCGCCGCGGCCTCGGTGGTTTTGCTGGCCACGGCGGCCGGGGCACAGCCCGGCATGCCCGAGCCCGGGCCTCGCAGTGGCTCCCATGGCGGCATCGGCATCCAGCTGGACATCGGGGCCTTGTGGCGCACGCTCAGCGCGCGCTCAGCCGCGGCGCAGGACGAATCCAGCCTGCCCGGCCAGATCGTCGGCGTTTTCGATGCCGATGCCATGCCCGATCCGAACACCGTGGCTGCCATGGTCAGGGCCGAGCGGGTCCTCGCCCAGCGCCTGGAGACGCTGGATTTGGCGCTGCTCCTCCTGGAGGTCGCGCCCGATCGAACGCAGACGGTGCTGCAACAGCTGCGCGAACGCTATCCTGATGCGGTATTCGACCGCCACCGCCAGTACACGGCCCAAGAAGCGCCGACCGCAAGCGGCCGCCAGCCCGTGCGCTATGCCACACGGCTCATCGCCGCGCCGGATGAGCCGCCGCGGCTCGAGGCCGCAGTGCGTATCGGCATCGTCGACGGCATTCCCGATCCCACGCTCGGCCTGGATGTCGCCAGTCTCACCCTATTTCCGATGGCCGAAACCCCGTCGGGAGCCGAACACGCCACCGCCGTGGCGTGTCTGCTGGCCTGCGCCCCCGAGACCGGGGCTCCAGGATTGGCGCGCGGCGCGCATCTGCTGTTTGCCGCCGTGCTGGCCACCGACCGCGCCGGCCGCACGGTGAGCAACACCTACACCGTCGCGCGAGCGCTGGATGTGTTGGTCAGCCGACGGGTGGATCTGGTGCACATGAGCCTGGGCACCACGGCCGATGCCGTGCTCGGCCGCGTCGTGCAGCGCGTATTGCCCAAGGTGCGGGGTTTCGTTGCCGCCGGCGGCAACCGCGGGCCCGAGGGGCCAGCGCCGTTTCCGGCCAGCCACCCCGGCGTGGTGGCCGTTGCAGCGGTCGATGCCGATGCCAAGCCCTGGCGCGGCGGCACCCGCGGCCCTCACATTGCGATGGCCGCCCCCGGCGTGGACCTGTGGCTGCCCGTGGGGGGCGGCCGCTATTTCACCGGCACGTCCTTTGCCGCGCCGTTCGTGACGGCGGCGCTGGCCATGCGCGCCGCACGGGGACAAAGCACCCACGCATCGGATCTGTGCGCCGAGGCGATCGACTTGCCGCCGGCCGGGCGGGATGACGCCAGCGGCTGCGGCTTGCTCCAGTGGCCCGCGACCCATCGGCATTGACGCCTGGCTCGGGCCGGATGGACGAGGATTGAAAAATCATCTCGCGGCCCACGACAAAAGAGTGACCGAACGCGCAGCTGCCACGAGGTCACTTCCATCCACCACGAGACTGAAGGAGATCCATCATGCGTATTCAGCCATCCCTCCTCGCCAGTGCCATCGCTTTCGCCCTGGCTGCGGGCAGCACCTGGGCCGAGCAGAAACCCATGCCCACCAATCCGGGGCAGCCCTCCGGAACGCCGACGTCGACGCCCACCTGGACGGCGCCCGGTGCACAGCCGAGCCACATCACCATCAAGACCAAATCGAGCCCGGCAGTGGTCCCTCAGAACCCCGAGCAGATCGAAGAGCGCAGCGCCAATCCCGGACAGCCTTCCGGTGGCGAGCATTTGCGCGGCATTGAGAAAAAGGATATCCGGCGCGGCGTGGTCGGCACCCAACCGGGCCAGCCGGTCCCACCCGGCGGATGCGGGCCGACCAAACCCGGTGACCCGAAGACCAGCACGTGCTGAGCGACACGCCACGATCGAGGAGAACCGCCGCCATGGTGACACGCTTGCTGAACGCGAACAACCGCTTGGCTTGGGCCGTTTTCTTCGCGCTGGGCAGCGCAACCGTCGCACATGGGCAAGCCCCGACTGCGCCGCAGCTGCCCGGCACTCGCCCCATGCCGGGGCCCATGGCCGCGCCGATGCCAGGCAAAGCCCCCATCGAGGAGCGCAACGTCCCGGCCGAGGTGGAACATCCGCCGGCGCCCGCGCAGCGCTTGGCCGCACCGGGCGATCAGCCGCTGCCCATGCCCGATGAGATCGAGGAGCGCCAAGCCGGGCCCGATCTTCACGGTGACGCCAAGAAACCGTGCCCGAAGACCATCGTGCTCAAGGCACCGCCTCCCAATGCAGCCACGCCCTACGCCCCAGACTTTCCCAGCACGCCGGGGGCGCAGTGGATCGAGCCCAACTTCAACGGCACCACGCCCAACCGGCATGTTCGGCACACCTTCCAATGGGATGGGTGCAAGCAAAACAAGTGCTGCGAGGTGTACAAGGCCAAGCTGGAAGTCAAGGTCAAGGCGCTGCTCAATGGTCTATCGAACAGCAGTGCAGACGCTGGCAACGATGCCATTTCGATCTGGAAGAACGGGACCGTGCTGTATTCACAGCCCATCTACACCACCTTCCCGGTGGCAGCAGGCAGCGTCAAGACACTGACGATTCCCGTGCAACCCTCTTGGCTCGATGGCTGCCGATTGAGCTTCCAGGTTCAGGATGATTCGGCGGTGCTCGATGCCAAACTGGTGGTCAGCGGCTGCTGTGTGAAGCCCAACTTCAAGCCGTGATCCCCCTCCTCTGGGCGCCTCGACGGCGTCCAGAGGGGAGGCCTGCTCAGGTACGCATCCACTCGAGTACGCATCCATGAAGGAATCGCCCAATCTCACGGACCGGGGCTGCCGCCCTGTGGCAGCCAGCGCGCGGCGGGCGGTCATCGCGCTGACCCTCGCAATGCTTGCGACCGGATGCTCGACCTCCCCCGTCCTGGGTGGCGACGATCCCATGACCCAAGGCGCCGCTGGCGGTGCAAAGGCGATCGCCGCGGCCGAGCCACTGCAACGCTGTGCCGAGCCGCTGGGCACCGTGGGCTTGACCGACACCGGCGACCCCTATGTGCCCATCGTGCGCATGATCGTGCAACAGTCCAACTGCTTCATCGTCGTCGAGCGCGGGCGCGCCTACAACAACGTGGACTTCGAGCGGCAGCTCAACCAGGCAGGCCTGACCCGTCGGTCCGACGGGTCCAGGCCACCGCACAGCGGCCAGGCCGAGCCGCCGCCACAGGCCGGTGGCACCTTGCTGGCCGCCGATTACACCCTCGTGCCTTCGGTGACGTTTGCCGAACCCTCAGGCTTTGCGTTGAGCACCGGGTTGGGAGGCTTGTTCGGCCGGGGTTCCAACAAGGTGGACACCTCCGCCCAAGTCCAGGCGCTGGGCGCATCGACAACCCTGCTGTTGCTGGACAACGCCAGTGGCGCACAAATCATCGCGGCCCAAGGCAGCGCGAAAAACTACGATCTGGGCATGGGCGTGGGCTTGTTGGGTGGCCTCATCGGCGGCATCAACGCTTATGCCGCAACGCCACAGGGCAAGATCGTCGCAGCCGCTTTTCTGGACGCCTACAACAAGCTCGTGATCGCCGCACGGCAGTATGTGCCGCAAAAAGCCCAAGGGCCGGTGGGTCGAGGCGGCAGACTCCAGGGACCTTGATGCCCAAGGTGGCGTCTCCTGCCGCGCGCGCGGCTCAATGCGCCGCATCGCCCACGGGCGCCGTGCCACCCGAGCGTCGCACCGGCCGCGTCCACCACAGCAGCGCCAGCAGCCCCAGAAAGAGCAACGCCGAGCCGTAGAAGATGTCATCGGCGGCGCGGGTGTAGGCCTGCTGGTCGACCCATCGGTTCAGCTGCAGCGCGATCTGTGCCGGGCTGAGCCCGGCCTCGCTCATCCGGCCCACGGCCTCGATATAGGCAGGATGGTCCGGCGTGAGCTGCTCGACCAAATGGGCATGATGCAGCGCGGCGCGGTGGTCCCACAAAGTCGTTGCGATGGAGGTGCCCATCGCGCCGGCGGTGATGCGCGCGAAATTGCTCAGGCCCGACGCCGACGGAATGCGATCCGGCCCGAGCCCGGACAGCACGATGGCATTGAGCGGAATGAAGAAGAACGCCACGGCCGCACCTTGGATGAGGGTGGGCACGATGATGTGCCACGGGTCCGTCTGCGTGGTGAAATGCGAACGCATCCACAGCACCAAGCCGAACAGCAAGAAGGACACGCTGGCCAGCCGGCGCGGGTCGATCTTGCCCACGTTGCGGCCCACCCAGGGCGACAAGACGATCGCCAGCACCCCCACCGGGGCCAGCGCCATCCCGGCGGCCGTGGCGGTGTAGCCCATGAATTGCTGCAACCACAATGGCAGCAGCACCACATTGCCGAAGAACAGCGCGTAGGCCACGGCCAAGGTGATCGACCCCAACATGAAGTTGCGCCGCGCGAACAGGCGCAAATCCACCACGGGATGCTCGGCGGTGAGCTCCCACACCAGAAACACCGCCAACCCGACGACCGACACTGCAGCCAGCCAGACGATCTGCGGCGAGGCAAACCAATCCAACTCCTTGCCTTTGTCCAGCATCAATTGCAGGGCCCCGACCCATAGCACGATGAGCGCCAGACCGATGCCGTCGATGGGCAGCTTGCGCGTGGGCGTTTCGCGGCGGGCGTACAAGCGCCACGTCACCGCCGCAGCAGCCAGCCCCACCGGCACGTTGATGTAGAAAATCCAGGGCCAGGACAGGTTGTCGGTGATCCATCCGCCCAGCAGCGGTCCCATCACCGGTGCCACCAAGGTGGTCATGGACCACATCGCCAAGGCCATGCCCGAGCGCGCCGCAGGGTAGCTCGACAGCAGCAGCGTCTGCGACAAAGGAATCATGGGCCCGGCCACCAGCCCTTGCAGCACCCGACAGGCGATCAACCATTCCAATGACGGCGCAAAGCCGCACAACCACGAGGCCAGCACGAACAGCAACACGCTGGCGGTGAACAGGCGCACCGCGCCCAAACGCTGCGTGAGCCAGCCCGTCAACGGCACCGAAATCGCATTGGCCACACCAAAGCTGGTGATCACCCACGTGCCCTGACTGGGGCTGACGCCCAGATCGCCGGCAATGGCCGGCAAAGAGACGTTGGCGATCGAGGAATCCAGCACATTCATGAAGGTCGCCAGCGACAGCGCGACCGTGCCCAGCACCAGCGCGCCGCCAGACAGCGGCGCAGGCGCAGCTGGTGGGGTGGGGGACGCTCGATCCATGGGGGCTTGGCCAGGCATCAGGAATGCGCCCCGGAGGTGTGGCCTGCGCTGCGGCGGGCCGATCCGAGCTGCTGGCCGATGATGCGCTCCACCTCGGCCTGCGCCTGCGCCTCCACCTCGTCGAACACCGCGGTGCGAGCCACCGGCTCACGGCGCACGGCCTGTGCGAGCATGGGGCCGTCCTGCTTGGAGACATCCACCGTGGCCTCCATCGACAGACCCACGCGCAAGGGGTGCTGGGCCAGCTCCTGCGGGTCGAGCACGATGCGCACCGGCACCCGCTGGACCACCTTGATCCAGTTGCCCGTCGCGTTTTGAGCCGGCAGCAGCGAAAACGCCGCCCCGGTGCCCGCCCCCAGACCGGCAATCCTGCCGTGATACGACACCTGGCTGCCATACACGTCGGACACCAACGTGACGGGCTGGCCCAGACGCAGCCGCCGCAGCTGGCCTTCCTTGAAATTCGCCTCCACCCACACCCGAGCCAGCGGCACCACGGTCATCAAGGCAGCCCCCGGCTGCACCCGTTGCCCCGGTTGCACGCTGCGCTTGGCGACATATCCGTCCACCGGCGAGACCAGCTGCGTCCGTTTGTAGGCGAGATAGGCCTCGCGGACACGGGCAGCGGCGCGTTGCACCGTGGGATGCGAGGCCACGTCGGTGCCTTCGGTCAAGGCCCGATTGGCCTGCCACTGCTGGCGCGCCGCGTTCAGCGCGGCCTGCGCCGCCAGCATCGCACTGTGTGCGGCCTGGGCCTGCGCCTGGGCATGCTCGAATTCCTCCTTGCCCACGGCGCCGGTGACCACCAGCGGCATGCGGCGGTCCATGTCCTGCTGGACACGGGCCAGCTCTGTGCGAGCACGCGCCAGTTCGGCCTCGCGCAAAGCCATCTGCGCTTGCAGCGCCGCATCGTTGGCAAAGAGCATGCGCACTTCACGCACCGTCTGCGCCAGCTGGGCTTCGGCCTGCTCCAGCGCCACCCGCATGTCCGCCGGATCCAAGTCCACCAGCGGCTGGCCTGCACGCACCATCTCGGTGTCCTCCGCATGGATGGCCAGCACGGTGCCGGCCACTTGCGGCGTGATCTGCACCAGATCGCCTTGCACATAAGCGTTGTCGGTGCTTTCGTAGCGGCTGGCCACGGCCATGTCGTAGCCGGCCCAGGCCACGCCGGCCAGCGCCACCGCCAGGGCCACCGCCATCAGCCCACGCCGGCGGGCTGGGCCACGACCCACCGGTGCGGCAGGTGCTTCTTCGTGTGTCGCGTTCATCGAGATGAGTCCTGAATGAAAGAGTTGCAGCGAGGAAGAACACGCCCGTTTCAGCGTGAGGCCCCCGGCGGCGGCGCCTCGGCGCCGCCGGATGCGTCGGCTGATCGTGCGGCCGCAGGGGCGTGATAGCCTCCGCCCAGGGCGCGAGCCAAAGCAATGCGCGCGCTCAGTGCTCGCGCTTGCAGATCGGCCGCAAGCCGGCGCTGCGTCAACACATGGGTTTCGGCAGACAGCACCGTCAGCAAGGTGCCCAGCCCGGCGCGGTAGCGCTGCACAGCCAGCTCGAATGCCGTCTCGGCGGCCAGTTGTGCCTGGCGCTGCTGGGCCTGTTGCCGCTGGATCGCGCCCAGCGCCGTGATCTGGTCGGCCGTCTCGCGCAGCGCTTCCAGCAAGGCCGCGTTGTACGCCTCGACGGCGGCATCCAGCTCGGCGGTCTTGCCGCGCAACTGTGCCCGCAAGCGCCCGCCGTCCAGGATCGGCAATCGAACGGCCGGACCGATGCCGTACTGCGCGCTGCCGGCTTGCAGCAAGCGGTCCAGCCCCAGCGACGCCACCCCGGCAAAGGCCACCAAATTGACATTGGGATAGAACTGCGCCCGCGCCACGGCCACCTCCTGCACGGCCGCCTCCACCCGCTCGCGCGCGGCCTGCAGATCGGGCCGGCGCCCCAGCCAGTCCGCAGGAATCACGCTGGGCACGACCGGCTCTCGCAACGCCTGCAGACGCGGGGCCAGCCGGGCCAGCGCCTCGGGCGGCTGCACCGTCAGCGCCGCCAAGGCATGGCGCGTCTGGGCGATCTGCTCGTCCAAGGCTTCGATCTGCTGCCGCATCTCGGGCAAGGCCGCTTCGCCCTGAGCCAATTCGACCTGGCTGTCCAGCCCCACCGCCACACGCTGCCGAATCAGCTGCAACACCGTCTCTCGCTGCGCCAAGGCCCGTTGTGCCACCTCCTGCTGCGCCAGCAAACGGGCCAGCTGCACATAGGTCTGCGCCACCTGCGAGGTCAGCAACAGCTGCGCGGCCGCTGCTTCGGCCTGCGCCGCACGCACCTGCCCCAATGCCGCTTGCAGCGCTGCACGGTGTCGGCCGAAGAAATCGATCTCCCACGCGCCGCTGAGCTGCAGCGTGGCGCTGGTGGCCATCGAGCCGGCCAGCGGTGGCGGCACCATGCCATGGTCGGTATACCGCTGGCGCGTTGCCTCCAAGCCGGCTTGCAGCTGCGGCTCGCCAGCCGCATCCGCCGCTTGGGCCGCCGCCCAGGCGCCGCGCAGACGGGCGCGCGCCATGCCCAGGCTCGGGTGGCCCTCGATCGCACGGGCCACCAAGCCGTCCAGCGCCGCATCGCCCAGGTCCTGCCACCAGCGATCCGACAGCGCCGCCCTCGCGCCCTCCTCAGGCACCCCCAAGGCCTCGGCCTGCACCAGCCGAGCGCTGGGCTCGATCCCGGCCGGGCTGGCGCATGCCACCAAGACGGCGGCACTCCACAGCGCCGCCCCGGCCCCCCAGGGGCGAGCCCGGGGCCGCTTCAAAACTTGCATGGGCTTTGTTTGCATAGGCAACTATATCGGCGAACAAAAGGCCTCACCCTGCGCCACCGGCCCCTACTGCAGGGCTTGCGCGTTGGCGAGCATACGGTTCAACAACCGCTTCAGCGTCTCGAATTCCTGCGGCGAAAAGCCGGCCAGCAAGCGATTCATCACCTCCACCAACACCGGCCGAACTGCGTCGGCCAGACGCTCACCCTCGGCCGTGAGCTGCAAGTGCACCACGCGCCGATCCTCGGTGGAGCGCACGCGACGGCACAAACCTTTGGCTTCGAGCCGATCGATCATCCGCGTCATGGCCCCGGGATCCACGTCCATCGACCGCGCCAACTCGGCCAGCGTGGGCGTCTGGCATGTGCGGATGCGAATCAAGGGCACCCATTGCGCATGGGTCAAACCATGCTGGGCCAAGCGGCGGTCGATCGCCTGACCGGCGCGAGCCAGCACCATGCGCATCAAATAGCCGATGCTGTCTTGCGCGCTGTACCGCTCGACACTGTAAAAATTGGCCTCGGAAGGCGAACCGTCCGTCATGATCACTATAATATTTGCATAAGCAATCAATGTCAAGGCAAGTATTTGCCGGCCCGCGGCATCCCCTCCTCCGATGAACACCCCCACCCCGGCCGTACGCCGCCTGTCCACCTTGCGCCAGCTGGCACCGTTCGTGCGCCCCTACCGCCGACGTGTGGCCGCCGCAGCGTGCTTTCTGGTGCTGGCAGCGCTGACCACCCTGGTGTTGCCTATGGCCCTGCGCGGCCTGATCGACCAAGGGCTGGTGGACACCCCGGGGCCGCAGCGCTTGTTGGCGCTGCAAAGTCATTTCGCCGAACTGTTCGCCGTCGGCGCGGCCTTGGGCCTGTTCTCGGCCGCACGCTACTACCTGGTCAGCTGGTTGGGTGAACGCATCACGGCCGATCTGCGTGCCGCGGTGTATCGGCACGTGATCGGCCAAAGCCCCGAATTCTTCGAGACGACGCGCAGCGGCGAAGTGCTCTCGCGCCTGAGCACCGACACCACGCTGGTGCAAACCGTGGTGGGCTCCAGCCTGTCCATGGGCTTGCGCAACTTGCTGATGGGATGCGGGGCGCTGGTGATGCTGATCGTCACCAACCCTCACGTGATGTCCCAGGTGCTGGGCCTGTTGCTGCTGCTGGTGCTGCCTGCGCTGGCGATCGGCCGGCACGTGCGCAAGCTGTCTCGCGCCAGCCAAGACCGGGTGGCCGACTTCAGCGCCATCGCCGCCGAAACGCTCAACGCGGTCACCGTGGTGCAGAGTTTCACGCAGGAAGCGCATGAAGCCCGTCGCTTCGGCCATGCGGCCGAGCAGGCCTTCCACACGGCGGTGCGGCGCACCCAGGCACGATCCGTGCTGGTGGCCTTCATCATCATTGGCACCTTCGGCGCCTTGCTTTGGGGGCTGTACCAAGGCACCGAGGCAGTGCTCACCGGCCAAATCACCCCGGGCCACTTGGGGCAGACGGTGGTCTACGTGGTGCTGCTGGTCAGTTCGGTGGCCGTGCTGGCCGAGGTCTGGGGCGACTTGCTGCGCGCCGCCGGCGCGACCGAGCGCCTCATGGAGCTGCTGGCCACCCGCTCACCGATCCAGGACCCGGCAGCCCCGCGCGGCCTGCCTGCCGTGCGCGGCGGCTCCTCGATCCGGCTGGAGCATCTGCGCTTCGCCTACCCGTCGCGCCCGCAGACGCCCGCCCTGCAGGACGTGAGCCTCGTGGTGCACCCCGGGGAAACCGTGGCCCTGGTGGGGCCCAGTGGGGCAGGCAAGAGCACGCTGTTTCAGCTGCTGCTGCGCTTTTACGATGCCCAGCAGGGACGCATCGAGATCGACGGTGTGCCCATCACCGACATCGCCTTGCACGAACTGCGCGCGCGCATCGGTTGGGTGCCGCAAGACAGCGTGGTCTTTTCCGCCAATGCCCTGGAAAACATCCGCTATGGACGGCCCCAGGCCAGCGATGAGGAAGTGATGGCGGCCGCCCGTGCCGCCCATGCCGACGAGTTCCTGCGCGCGCTGCCGCAGGGATATCTCACGTTCTTGGGCGAGCGCGGCGTGCGCTTGTCCGGCGGACAGCGCCAGCGCCTGGCCATCGCGCGAGCCCTATTGAAGAACCCGCCCCTGCTGTTGCTGGATGAGGCCACCAGCGCCCTCGACGCCGAAAGCGAGCGCCTGGTGCAAGCCGCCTTGGACGAACTCATGCGTGGCCGCACGACGCTGGTGATCGCTCATCGCCTATCCACCGTGCAACGTGCCGATCGCATCGTGGTGCTGGACCAGGGGCGCATCGTCGAGGTCGGCACGCATGCCGAACTGATCGCACGCGGCGGCCTGTACGCGCAGCTGGCCGCCCTGCAACTGGCCAATGCGAACCCTGGATAATCGGTGGTTTCGCCCCCCACCCAGCCGCCCATGACCCCCGCTCGCCCCATCCGCACCCAGTACGAAGACTTCATGCGCCACGTCTACACCCACGGCGTGGCCAAGACCGACCGCACCGGCACCGGCACACGCAGCGTCTTCGGCTACCAAATGCGCTTCGACCTGAACGAAGGCTTCCCGCTGGTGACCACCAAAAAAGTGCACCTGAAAAGCGTCATCCTGGAACTGCTGTGGTTCCTGCGTGGCGACAGCAACGTGCGCTGGCTGCAAGAGCGCGGCGTGACCATCTGGGACGAATGGGCGCGCGCCGATGGGGATCTCGGCCCCATCTATGGCGTGCAGTGGCGCTCCTGGCCCACGCCCGACGGTGGCCACATCGACCAGATCGCCGAGGTGGTTCGGCAGCTCAAGACCGACCCCGACTCGCGCCGCATCATCGTCAGCGCCTGGAACGTGGCCGATCTGCCGAAAATGGCGCTGGCACCGTGCCATGCCTTCTTTCAGTTCTACGTGGCCCAAGGCCGCCTGAGCTGCCAGCTCTACCAACGCAGCGCCGACATCTTCCTGGGCGTGCCTTTCAACATCGCCAGCTATGCCTTGCTGACCCACATGCTGGCCCAGCAGTGCGACCTGGGGGTGGGCGAGTTCATCTGGACCGGCGGCGACTGCCACATCTACAACAACCATTTCGAGCAGGTCGAGCTGCAACTGTCGCGCACGCCCTATCCCTATCCGGTGCTGCGCCTCAAGCGCCGACCGGCATCGATCTTCGACTACGAGTACGAGGACTTCGAGGTGCTGGACTACCAACACCATCCGGCCATCAAGGCGCCGGTGGCCGTCTGAGCCCCCGCGGTCATGCTGACCCGTCGCCAGCTCGGCGCGCTGGTGCTGCTCACGCTGATGTGGGGGCTGAACTGGCCGATGATGAAGTTCTCGCTGCGGGAACTCTCGCCCCTGTACTTTCGCGCCGTCACGATGACCGGCGGGGCCTTGATGCTGCTGGCCTTCTACCGCTGGCGCGGCGTGCGCTTCGCGCTGCCGCCCGGCGAATTCACCCGCATCGCCTGGCTGGCGTTGCCCAACATCCTGGGCTGGCACCTGTTCTCCATCCTGGGGGTGCAGGAGCTGGCCTCGGGCCGCGCGGCCATTCTGGGCTTCACGATGCCGATCTGGACGGTGCTCATCGCCGCCCTGCTCTTTGGCGAACGCCTCGGCCGCCGGATCTTTCTCAGCGTGGTCTGTGGCGCGGCAGCCGTGGGCCTGCTGGTGGCGCAAGAGTTCACCGTGTTGGCGGGCCGGCCGGTGGGCATCGTGTGGATGCAAATCGCCGCCTTCAGCTGGGCCCTGGGCACCGTGCTGATGCGCCGCACGACCAGCACCATGCCCACCGAGGCCCTCACGGTGTGGATGATGGGGATGGGCTCCGTGGCCTTCTGGATCCTCGCGCCGGTGATGGAGCCCGCGCCGCACTGGCGCTTCAGCACGCCGATGTGGTGGTCGCTCGTCTGGGGCGCCACCATCAACTACGGCTTTGCGCAAATCATCTGGTTCGGCATGGCACGCCGCCTGCCGCCGGCGGCCAGTGCGTTTTCCATCATGGCCGTGCCGCTGATCGGCACCGGCTCGGCCACTCTCATCGTGGGCGAAGTGCCGCACTGGCCCGACCTGGCCGCCGCCGGGCTGATCATGGTGGCCATCGGCAGTGCCTTGTTACCAGCTCGCACGCGCATGCGATGACGTCCGGCCCGGCTCAGGTCACAATGCAGGCATGAGCCAAGCTCTTCCATCGGACCGCCCGCAGATCGCCCTCATCGCCGCCGTGGCGCGCAACGGCGTGATCGGTCGCAACAACCAGCTCGCGTGGCATCTGCCCGAAGACCTGCAGCACTTCAAGCGGGTCACGATGGGCTGCCCCGTGCTGATGGGGCGCAAAACCTACGAGTCCATCGGTCGGCCACTGCCAGGCCGGCGCAACGTGGTCATCACCCGCAACATCCATTGGGAAGCCCCAGGCATCGAGGAAGCCCCCTCCTTCGAAGCTGCGCTGGAGCTCCTCAAGCACGCCACCAAGATCTACGTGATCGGCGGCGCCCAGGTCTATGCCGAAGCCCTGCCCTGGGCCGACGAGCTGGTCCTCACCGAGATCGACCACGACTTCGAGGGCGACACCTACTTTCCCGTCTGGGACCGCGCAGCCTTCACCGAAGTCGCACGCGAAACCCATACCTCGCCCGAAGGCTGGCGCTACCACTTCGTGACCTACCAGCGCCGCCCGCCCCCCGTGCCCGACGAGCCCTGATTCAGATGGCGCCCACGGGTTCGGCCGCGGCGGCCTTCGCTGCAGGGACTTCGGCCCAGCCGGATTCGCCGAAGCGCAACACCCGCGACGACACCGCAGTCGCGATGTCGTCATCGTGCGTCACCAGCACCAGCGCCGTATTCAGCTGCACCAACTGGCGCCCCCCACGATCCAGCGGCGTGGCACGCCAGCAACCCCAGCGTGATGAAGGACCAAGAGCTTCGGAATACGTCAGACGGCGTAGGTCCGCCTTGCGCGTTGCCACTGCTGCACAGCGCCACCCAAGACCAGGCCGAGCATGAGCATCAGTGCCAGCCAAGCCGTCAGCGCTTCGGCCGGGCTCTGCGATGGCCCTGACACGGGTTCCAGCCTCTCACCCTTGACCGGCACCCACGTGGCGGTGGCATCCGCCGCGGCCGGTGCAGCCTGCGGCGGCGCCGACATGGGCTGCAACATGGGCTGCACCGAGGCGGCTTCGGCCCCGCGGGAGACGCCTCGCGCGCCATGCGCGGCCGCAGCCGTCAGGGCACGGTCCACCCAGGCGCGCACGCCGGCGAGCTCCTGGTACAAGGGCGCTTGGCGCGTCAGCTCACGATAAAGCTCGGCCAGTGCGCGGCTGGTGGCCGCATCGGGCGTCCAGTGACCATGCCGCTGCGCCTGGATCAACCGTTCGATCACCTGGGCATAGGCCTGTGGATGGCTGCGCAGCCAACTGGCCACGCCCAGCCCCAGCCGGTCCTTCACATACACCTCGTGCAGGCTTTGCCAATGGTCGGGGCGCACCACGCCTTCGGTCACGCTTTGCCAGCCCCAGAGGAACTGCACGGCCTTGAGCACCTGCAAGGTACCCGCGTAGCCCTCGTCCTTCTGCGCCCTCACCCATCCAGGATGCAGGTAGCGCGATTGCATCTCCAGCGCCACGCTCTGCGCGGCCGTCTGGGCATGGGGCTCATCGGCGTTGTGCAATTGGTGCACGAACAAGGGCAAGGGCTCCGATCGGCCCGCCCGACGGGCCGCCGCGGCCAGTCCACCGAGGTACTGGAACGGGTCGTCGGAGGTGACCATGCCGTACAGATGCGAGCTGCGCGACAGTATCGCGGCATCGGCCCGCTTCAACTGCGCCCCAAAGGCGCGCGCAGCCTGCATCGCGTCGATGTCCGGCACGGGCTCTCCGCCGAGGTAAGGCTGCCCCATGCGTTGCAAAAACAGCTCACCCAGCCGATCGTCCCGCGCTTGCAACCGGTCGTCCTGGACGGCCTCGCTCAGCCCCGTGCCGTAGTCGCCCATCGCATTGCCAAACACGCGCGCCTGCCCCAGCCGCTGTGCTCGTTCCGCCGGCACGCCCTGGCGCTGCAGCTCATCGGCCACGGCTTGGCTGTGCTGCGCCACCACACCGCCCGGGTCGGCCGCGCCGACCTGCGCCACCGCGGCATCGATCAGGGCCATCAGCGCCGGAAACTGATCGCGATAAGACCCCGTGACGCTGAGCAGGACATCGACCCGAGGCCGCCCCAGTTGCTCATCGGGAATCACCTCCACGCGCGTGGGGCGCCCTGCGGCATCCCACACCGGCCGCACACCCAAGGCCACCAGGGCCTGCGCCTCCATGATCCCATGATGGCGCAGGGTTTCGCCGGCCCACAGGGACAACACGAGCCGCCGGGGCGCACGCCCCGCATGGGCCTGGCGCCACTGGGCCAGCCATTGCTCAAAGAGCACTTGCGCCACCGTGTAGGCCTGGCGTGTGGGCAAGCGGCTGGGGTCCAACCCGGTGAGGTTGCGCCCGGTGGGCAGGCTGTCGGGGTTGCGCAGCGGATCGCCTCCATAGGCGGCTGGCACGAAGCGCCCTTCCAGCGCGGCCAGCAGGCCGTTGAGTTCATTCTCGGTGGCATAGAGCCGGTCCAACGCCTGCGCCTGCTCGGCCAGCGCGCGCAATGCCTCGCGGTCGATGGCATGCACGGCCGCCCGGTTGGGCACGGTGCTGGGCGGAGCCGTTGGCCGCAGATCGAGCTGGCTGGCGGCCTGCGCATCGCGCAGCGCCACATCCAGCCAGCGCATCGGGCGCGACTGGGCCAGCTGCCGATGATCGATCAGGAAGGTTTCGTCCACGTCCTCGCCCAGCGCATCCAGCAGCGGGGTGCGCAGCGCCTGCAGCACCATCGCGCGCCGCGCGGACTCCTCAGGCGCGCGTCCGAACACGGCCAAGCCCTGCGGTTGGCTGGCATGGGCCAGCTGGTCCAACCACGGGTGCAGCACTTCGAGGAATTCATCCAAGCGAGCATGCAGCTGATCGACCGTCCACTTCAAGTCGAGGTGTAAACGATGCTCGACGATCGAGTCCACCAGGCGCTGGCCGATGTGCTGTTTCGTCGGACCGGCATCGGCCATGGCCCAGTCGTGCATCAGCTCATGCAGTTGTGCCATCGGCGGCGACAAGGCGGTGGTGGACAGCACCGGCGTGCGGTGACTGACCAACAACGAGCGGCCCCGGCGCTTGGCGGTGAGCGCCTCGCCGAGGTTGTCGACGATGTAGGGATACACCACGGGCACGTCCCCCAGTGGCAAAAGCGCATCGTCATGCACGTCCAGCCCGCGCGCCTTGCCATTGGCCCATTCCTGCGTGCCGTGGGTGCCGAAGTGGATCACCGCATGGGCTTGTCGAGCCCATAGGTAAACCGCCAGGTAATGGTGTGAGACGGGCTCGCGGCTGCGATGCATGAAGGGGTTTTGACCATGACGCAAGGTTTCTTCGCGCGGCGGCTGCGGCAGCACCGACAAGTGTCCGGCCCGCATGCGGGGAATCACGAACACCGGCTCGCCCCGCCAGGACACCACATAACGACTGGCCGCAGGTTCGCCCCAGCGGGCCGCGATGCGCGCACGCACCGGCTCGGGCAGCGTGCGCCACCAGGCGAGATACTCGCGCAGCGGCAAGGCGGCGGCTTGGTCCTTGCGCAGCAAGTCGATCAGATCCGCCTCTGGATAGTAGGCCCGCAACAGCGGACGCAGCCCCTCGATCCACTCGGCCTCGCGGGTCGGCCGCACCGCGTAGCCCGCCTCGGCCAGCGCGGTGCTCACCACTTCCAAGCTGCGCGGCACATTGAGAAACGACGCCCCGAAGTGGCTGCCACCGGGCGGATAGTTGTAGACCATGGCCACGAGCTGCTTGTGCGCTGCCGGGGTGTCGCGCAGCGCCAGCAGGCGCCGCGCCTTGTCCACCACCGCCTGAGCCTGGCGCTCGATCAACTCGACCTGCCGCCCCCCATCGGCATGGGCCGTCACCACCACCGGGTCGATCGCGCCGGCCGCCTCGGGTTGCACCAGATAGAACGGGGCATCCGACAATTTCAGACCCGTCGGGTCGCGCTCCCAGGCACCGGTGGGGCCATGCCGATAAGGCTGCGTGGCCAGCACCGGCACGTCCCAGGTTTGAAACAAGGACTGCAGGGCCGCCGACTGCGAACTGATCTGATGCAAGACCACCAAGCGCGGCGGTGCGGCGCCCAGCACATCGCGCAGCCCGCCGGCATCGAGCTGCTGACCAAAGACGGCATAGGCATCCAGGCCTTGGGCCTCGAAGAGCTTTAACCAGCGGTCCAGCCAGACGGTGTCCCCGTCGATGAAGTGATGACGATGCACCAGCACGGCCACCTCGCTTCGATGCCCGCGCTCGCCCCGCCAGCGGCGCCACTCCTGGACATCGGCGAAAAAGCCCGTCGCCTGCGGGTGATAAAGGCCCCGCAAGGGCCAAGCCTGCGGCGCGGGCAGATCCGACGCGAGCGCCGCCACATCACAGCCACCGCAGTCCAACCAAGCCTCACCCAACTGCAAGGCATGACGCAGGTTCGCCCTCCCGCCAGCGCGCAAATAAGCCGCCATGCGGCCGCCCACGTCCTCGGCGACGGTGGCGGCGGGCTCGTGCGCGAGGATCCACACCAGACGACCTGGGTGCTGGCGCGCATGCGCATCGAACAGCGCACCGAACGAGCGCTGCAGCCGCCCCAGCACCGTGGCATGCGGCGCATCGACCCACACCAGGTCGGCGCGCTCCAGCGCTTCGGCCATGGCCTGCCGTTGCGCCGGCTCGCGGGCCGGGTCGTCCCGCAAGGGATGGTCCAGGTGCAGCACCTGCCAGCCGCGCTCGGCCGCAACACGCTCGACCTGCGCGGTGCGAGACGCCGGCGTCACCTCCATCGTCACCCACAGCAAGGTACGCGCCTGCACCGCGCTGCCAAGCCCAAGCCCACAGACCCATCCCAGCGCGACCACGTGCAGCCAACGGTGCCAGACGCTCATCGGGACGCTGACGCGTCCGGGGCGGACGCGACTTCAGGGACATAGACGATGCTGCCATCGCGCAGCCGATAAGCCACGCCGGCGCGTACCCCCTGGCCTTCGCCGGTCGAGCCGCTGCCGCGATAGCGCACCTCCCGGCCCGGCTCTCGCACCACGAGGTCCGGCGCTGCGTCGCCCTCGGCCATGGCCTCATGCTGCCGAGCCATGCTCACGGCAATCAGCAAGGCCACCACCAAGACCAAGAACACGTCCACCAGGTTGATGGCCGACGACATCGGATCGTCGTCCTCGTCGAAGACCTCGAAATGGCGCAGGCTCATGCCCCCTCCTGCGCGCGCGCCCGCTTCACCGCCAGCAGCTCGGCCAGCAGCCAGCGCCGGCGCACCGAATGCAGCACCAAGCCCAAAGAGGCGGCCGTCAACGCCAACACCACGCCCGCAAATGCTCCACTGAACACCGACAAGGCCGCACGTCCATCCCCATGCGCCACGCTCTGCAAGGCCGGGCCCAAGGGGATCATGGTGGCGATCAGCCCCAGCATGGGCGTGACCCGACTGAGCAGCCGCAAAGGCTCCACACGGGCCAAGGCCTGCAGTTCCAATTCCTCCAGCGTCAAGGCATCGACACCGCGCAACAAGGCAAAGCCCCGCACGCGGCGCTGCCAAGCCTCCATCGCCACCACCCCGGTCATCCACAAGGCATAGGCCAAGGCACAAGCCAACAACACCAGCACCGGCGTCAGCAACCACTGCACGATGTGCAGGAAACCCAGCTCCAGCATGTGTCCCCCTCAGAACGTCAGCGCCGGAAAGCGCGGGCGCACCGTGACCGTCTTGCGCCCCTGCGGCGTGATGAGCTGCACACGCAACTGCTTCAAGCCGGGATGATCGGCAAACGCGGTGAACACCACCGCTTGCAGCGCCTCGGGACGGTGGCAGCGAAACTGCACGCGGTACACGATGTTGGGAATGTCGCCCATCGGGTCGGCCTGCGTCAGCTCGGGCATGAGGTCATGGCCCAGAACGCGGCAGTCGGCTTCGGCAGCGGGTTGAATGAACTGGGTCGGGTCCTGCAGTCGGGCCTTGAAGGCCCGCCACACCTGCTCCTGCTCGGCGCCCTGCGGCGGGTAGTCATAGCCAAGAAAGCTCTCCAACGGCACATCGAAACTGGCCGTCAGGTGGTGGCCTTCTATCACCAGACGCACCGTACCATGGCCGTGGCTGTGACTGCCATGCGCCCAGACGGTGGAGGCAAGCACCAAAGACAGCCCCGCGCAAAGACGGGCTCCGGTGCGCGACACCCGACGCGCGCGACGAAACGACTCGAACATGACGGTCGCTGCAAAGAGATCCGCTCTCACCGCCTTCCCCGACGGTGCATGAGCCTCACGGCCCAGCACATTGGCCGGGCCACCCTGTTGGCCGGTATCCGGGCTGGTGGATGCAACCTTCATCGCCTTCCCGGCGATGCGCTAGGCGCATCACCAGTGGCTTGCCAGATGAAAGCTGGAGCGTGCCAGCAAGGACACGGTCTCCGTCCACTTACCGTTGCGGGGGCAGCGCTGGTTAGGTGCGACCGGCATGGGACGGCACCCCCCAGCTTCCCGTTGAACTGCAGCGCATGAACTGCACTGCGAGCACCGACCGTCGTATCCTATCAGCCCGGACCGGGTCGATCGATGACCATCCATGCCGCGCGCGAGCGTTCGCGCAACAAAGACTGCAGGTGCTGGACCAGGCCTTCGATGCGCCGGCTCAGCTCCATGCGCCGCGGCAAGCCTGGCAGCGCGGCTTCCCACTGACGGCGCTCTTCTTGCGCGATGGCCAAGGCCGTTTGCTGCACGATCACGGCAGCGCGCAAGCGCATCACCTCGGCCTCCAAACATTGGATCCGCCGCGACTGCTCCCGCAGTTGCGCACTGCAGCGGGTTTGAACCTGCCCATACAAGGCCACCAAGGCGCGATGCTCTTGCGCCAGCGTTCCCACGTCGACCATGGCTGACTCTCCCATTCATGAGGCCGCGGACACCCTCGGCGTCCAAGAGGCCATCGCAGAACCCCAGATAACTTGCGAACGATTCTCATTTGTGTTTATACTGCACGTCAAGTCATCGCCCTGCCCTCAGCAGGGCCCCGACGCCGGTCATCGTGGGGCGATCCGGGGCTGCAAGCCCTTGATCGTTTTGGCCAGCCAAAGGCGGGTGCACACCCGTCTGGTAGCCAGGCTTCTTTTTGATCAGGCTTCTTTTTGATCCCCTCATCGTGGGCCGGCGCCACTGGCCTCGGTCATGACTGGGGCATGGGCTCGCTTTGCATGGGGGCCAGCGCCGGGTGCTGGCTCGGACGGCGCGGCCAGACCGTCCACGTCTTGGGCGCTGCAGTGCGGCCATCGAGGCCGGTTGCGGTTCGGTGTGCAGCGTCTAAACTCCTCGTCCCACCTCTTGCACCCCACACCCGATGCAACTTGCCACCTGGAATGTCAACTCCCTGGCCGTGCGCCTGCCCCAGGTGCTGGACTGGCTGCGTCAGCAGCAGCCCGACGTGTTGGTGCTGCAGGAAACCAAGCTGACCGATGACAAGTTTCCGCACGCCGAATTTGCACAGGCCGGCTACTGCGCGCAGTGTTTCGGCCAAAAGACCTACAACGGCGTGGCCTTGCTGAGCAAAACGCCCGCCCAAGACGTGGTGCGCAACATCCCTGGCTTTGCCGACGAGCAGGCCCGCGTCATCGCCGGCACGGTGGGCGAGCTGCGCGTGATCGGGGCCTATGTCCCCAACGGACAGGCCCCGGGCACCGACAAGTTCGACTACAAAATGCAGTGGATGCGCGCCTTGCGCGACTGGGTGCGCGAGGAATTGAGCCGCCACCCGCGGCTGGTGCTGATGGGCGACTACAACATCGCCCCCGAAGACCGCGATGTGTACGACCCGGTCGCCTGGGCCGGACAGATCCATTGCACGCCCGAAGAACGCGAGCAGTTTCGCCAACTACTGGCCCTGGGCTTGCACGATGCCTTCCGGCTCTTCGAGCAGCCGCCCAAGAGCTGGTCGTGGTGGGACTACCGCAACTTGGCGTTTCGCAAGAACCAGGGCCTGCGCATCGACCACATTCTGGTCAGCGAAGCGCTCAAGCCCAGGGTGAGGGCTTGCACCATCGACAAAACCCCGCGGAAAAACGAGCGCCCCAGCGACCACGCCCCGGTGCTGGCCCACCTGGACTGACGGCTCGCGGTCAGCCCCTCATGACTCGTCCAGACCGAGTTCCTGGATCTTGCGGGTGATGGTGTTGCGCCCGATGCCCAGCTTCTGAGCCGCCTCGATACGCCGTCCGCGCGTCAGCTCCAGCGCCGTGTGGATGAGCCGAGCCTCGAAGCGGCGGCTCAAGGTATCCCACACATTGGGCTGCCCGGCCAACAGCAGATCGCGGGCTTCGCGCTCCAAATCGCGCAGCCAGTCACCGGCCGGGGCGCTGGCCGCCTCGCCAGGCGCTGGGGGCTGCACTGCGGCAGTGGCCCCAGCGCCCACCACGGCCGTCGCGCTGGGCGGCACCGGCGGCAGCACCGACACCGCCGGCTTGGGCGACAGCGTGGCCTCGCCCAGCAGTTCAGGCGGCAAGTCCTTGGCCTCGATGACCTGCGCCGGCGCCATTACGGTGAGCCAGTGGCAGATGTTTTCGAGCTGACGCACGTTGCCCGGAAAGTCGAAGCTGAGCAAACGCTCCAGCGCCGCATCGGAAATGCGCTTGGCCTCCACCCCCAATTCCTTGGCGCTTTTTTGCAAGAAGTAGCGTGCCAGCGTGGGAATGTCTTCGCGCCGCTCACGCAGTGGCGGCAGGCGCAGGCGAATGACGTTGAGACGATGGAACAAGTCCTCACGGAACACCCCCTGCCGGACACGCTCTTCCAAGTTTTGATGCGTGGCGGCGATCACCCGCACATTGCTGCGCAGCGGGTTGTGACCCCCGACCCGATAAAACTGCCCATCGCTGAGCACGCGCAACAGGCGTGTTTGCAGGTCGAAGGGCATGTCGCCGATTTCGTCGAGGAAGAGCGTGCCGCCATCGGCCTGCTCGAAGCGGCCGCGCCGTGTCGTCTGCGCGCCGGTGAACGCCCCACGCTCGTGGCCGAACAGCTCGCTTTCGAGCAAATCCTTCGGAATGGCCGCAGTGTTGATGGCGATGAAGGGCCCGCTGGCGCGCGGGCTGTGCTTGTGCAGCGCACGCGCCACCAGTTCCTTGCCCGAACCGCTTTCGCCCGTGATCAAGACGGTGACATTGCTCTGGCTGAGGCGACCAATGGCGCGAAAGACGTCTTGCATCGCTGGGGCTTGGCCCAGCATCTCGGGCACCTGCGCCAAGCGCTCGTCGCGCACCTCCTCACGCAAGCTTTCGTCCACCGCGCGGCGGATCAGCTCCACGGCCTTGGGCAGATCGAAAGGCTTGGGCAGGTATTCGAACGCCCCGCCTTGGAAGGCGGAGACGGCGCTGTCCAAATCGGAGAAGGCCGTCATGATGATGACCGGCAGCCCCGGATGACGCTCCTTGACCCGTGCCAGCAAGTCGATCCCCGAGCCGCCGGGCATGCGGATGTCCGACACCAACACTTGCGGCTCATCGTCTTCCAGCGCGGCCAGCACGTCGCGCGCGTTGGTGAAGCTGCGCACCGGGAGGGCCTCGCGTGCCAGGGCCTTTTCCAGCACGAAGCGAATGGATTGGTCGTCGTCAACGATCCAGATGGGTTTCATAGGGCTGCCGCCTGCGCTCCTCGCCTGTGGTCTGTGGGCCTGAGCCCCTCCCGGATTGTGCTCAGGGCAGAGGAATCAGGATCTTGAACACCGTGTGCCCAGGCTCGCTTTCGCATTCGATCGTGCCTTGATGTTGCTGCACGAAAGTCTGCGCCAGCGTCAGCCCCAAACCCGATCCGCCTTCGCGCCCCGACACCAATGGGAAGAAGATGCGATCACGGATCGACTCGGGCACGCCCGGGCCGTTGTCTTGGACATGCAATTCCAATGCCAGACGATAGCGCTGCTTGCCAATCGTGACTTGGCGCGCGATACGGGTGCGCAAGGTGATGCAGGCATCCCCCGCGGCGATGCGCTGGCTGAGCGCCTGGGCGGCGTTGTGGGCAATGTTGAGCACCGCCTGGATGAGCTGCTCACGGTCGCCCCGGAACTCCGGGATGGAAATGTCGTAGTCGCGCCGCACGGTCAGGCCCCGCGGGAACTCCGCCAGGATCAGCGACCGCACCCGCTCGCAGACTTCATGCACGTTCACATCGCCCACGACATGGGGTTTGCGGTGCGGCGCGAGCAGGCGATCGACCAGGGCTTGCAAGCGGTCGGCCTCGTGGATGATGACCTGGGTGTATTCGGCCAAGCCCTTGGATTCGACCTCCATTTGCAGCAACTGGGCGGCCCCACGGATGCCCCCCAAGGGGTTCTTGATCTCATGAGCGAGGTTGCGAATCAGCTCCTTGGTGGCTTGAGCCTGGTCCAGCGCACGTTCCTCGCGGTCCTGCCGGGTTTGCTGCTCGATCTCCACCAATTCGACCAACACCTGCTCGGGCTCGTCGGTTTGGGTGACGATCACGTGCACCGGCAGCCATTCGGTGGTCGCCGCACCCGGTGGGCGCCGCAACTGGGTCTCGAAGCGGCTGATGGAAAACTCATTGCGGGCCACGGCCGCGACGGTCTCGCGCACGATATCGGGCTCGACAAACCAGTCGAACAGCGAACCACGCAGCATGCTGCGTCGGGACAAGCCCAGCACGGTTTCGAAGGCCGCATTGACGAAGCGGCAACTGCCATCGGTGCGCACCAAGGCCACCATGGTGGCCAATTGGTCGAACGCCGCCACATGGGCCGACAGTGCCTGGGCAACATCGGCGCCATCAGGCGAGGCAACGCGGGCAGAGGACTCCGCCAAGGACCTGGACCTCAAGGCGCAGCCGGCAGCCGGGCCAACTCACGGCGGATGGAGGCGATGTCGGCCTCCTTGCGAGCGATGTCGGCCTGCAAAGCCGCCACACGGTCGAGATACTTCTGATAGTTGCGCTCGTCGCCGCGACGCTCGGGCTCGCCGTTGTTGTACTCCTTGCGCAATGCAGCCAAGGCTTCCTCCTCACGGCGCAGTTCGGCCTCCAGGATGCGCCGGGCATCGCTGTCACGGGCCCGCTGCTCGTTGGGGTCGATGCGCGGGCCGGGCGAAGCCGCAGCCGAACTCGTGCCACCGCCTGAGGGCCGGGCCGCCGCGGGGGGCGGCCGGCGCGACTCCACGATGGTCACATTGCCACCTTCGACCACGCGACAGCCTTTGGCCTCGGCCTCTTTGGGCGTGAGGGCATTGGTGAAATGGTTGCCTGGGCAACGGTAGACCGTCTGCGACCAGGCTGGCGCAGCAGACGTGATGCAGGCGGCCATCACCAGCAAGCGGCAGAAGTCGATTCGTGGCATGAGGTCAGTGCGAACGGGCTGTTCTGTCGTCTGAATAGACCTGGGCTCGGCCGCCGGGTTCACGGCTCGTCTGCGGCGTCGCCAAACCTGCAGTATCGGGCATCTGCGGCATCAGGGTCCAGCCATGCCTGCCTTGGAAAGCGACAAAGGGTGGCAAATGCCACCCTTCGTCACGCAAGCGGCTCCCTCGCAAGAGCCGTCGGTTGGCCTTACAGGCTGTAGTACATGTCGAATTCCACCGGGTGGGTGGTCATGCGGAAGCGCGTCACTTCTTGCATCTTCAGTTCGATGTAGGCATCGATGAAGGCATCGGTGAACACCCCACCCTTGGTCAGGAAGGCACGGTCTTTGTCCAGGTACTCCAGCGCTTGGTCGAGGCTGTGGCAGACGGTCGGGATCTTCGCGTCTTCCTCGGGCGGCAGGTGGTACAGGTCCTTGGTGGCGGCTTCGCCGGGGTGGATCTTGTTTTCCACGCCGTCCAGGCCGGCCATCAGCAGCGCCGCGAAGCACAGGTACGGGTTGGCCATGGGGTCCGGGAAGCGGGCCTCGATGCGGCGCCCCTTCGGATTGGCCACGTAGGGGATGCGGATGGACGCCGAACGGTTGCGGCTGGAGTAGGCCAGCTTGACCGGCGCTTCGAAGCCCGGCACCAGACGCTTGTAGCTGTTGGTGGTCGGGTTGGTGATGGCATTGAGGGCACGGGCGTGCTTGATGATGCCGCCGATGTAGTACAGCGCGAAGTCCGACAGGCCGGCATAGCCATCGCCCGCAAACAGGTTCTTGCCGTCTTTCCACACCGACTGGTGCACGTGCATGCCCGAGCCGTTGTCACCCACGATGGGCTTGGGCATGAAGGTGGCCGTCTTGCCATAGGCATGGGCCACGTTTTGGATCACGTACTTCTGCAGCTGCAGCCAGTCGGCACGTTGCACCAGGGTGCTGAACTTGGTGCCGATCTCCATTTGGCCGGCGTTGGCCACTTCGTGGTGATGCACTTCCACCGGAACACCCAGCTGCTCCAGGATCAGGCACATCTCCGAGCGCAGGTCCTGACCGGAGTCGACCGGGGGCACCGGGAAGTAGCCGCCCTTGACGGTGGGACGGTAGCCGGTATTGCCGTGCTCGTACTCCTTGCCGGTGTTCCAAGCCGCTTCTTCGGACTCGATCTTCACGAAGCAGCCGGACATGTCCACGTTCCAGCGAATGCTGTCGAACACGAAGAATTCGGGCTCCGGACCGAAGTAGGCCGCATCGCCGATGCCAGAGGACTTCAGATAGGCCTCGGCCCGCTTGGCCAGCGAGCGCGGATCGCGCTCATAGGGCTTGCCGTCGCCCGGCTCGATCACGTCGCAGGTCATGAAAAGCGTAGGCTCTTCGTAGAACGGATCGATGTTGGCAGTGTTGGGGTCAGGCATCAGCAGCATGTCCGAGGCCTCGATGCCTTTCCAGCCGGCGATCGAGGAACCGTCGAAGGCGTGACCCGACGTGAACTTGTCTTCGTCGAAGGCCGAGATGGGCACGGTGACGTGCTGCTCCTTGCCACGGGTATCGGTGAAGCGGAAGTCGACGAATTTGACTTCGTGGTCCTTCACCATCTTCATCACGTCGGCGACCGTCTTGTTGGCCATCAAATGCTCCTAGCGGATGTGTGTGAGGGGAAAGGGGAGGCCGAAGCACGGCCCGCGCGGGCAATTTAGCAGAAAGCATGCCAAGACCGACGCATTCCGGTGCATCGTCGGCACGACAACGGGTCGCAGCCCTCTCCCTGACCGCCCCCCCGCGACCTCCCTCGACCGCCACGGGGCATGGCGCCCTCAAGGCACCACAATAGTGCAATGAGATGCACCAATCAAGGGCTGGTCGCGGCCGCGTCTCGCACCAATTCGGGGCCCAATGACACGCCCAGTGCCCGCAGGCCGGCCAGCAAGTCGGCATAGGCTGGATTCACCGCATCGGGCGGCCCTTTGACCCCGAGTTCGATGTGCCGACCGTGCTCGGGATGATCGACGCTGGGCAGGCTGAACACCCGCACCTGGGGATGCCGCCCTTCGATGGACTCCATCAACGGGGTGAGGGTGGCCTCCATGCTGCCGTAGACGATGACCGAGCGCTCCGATCGGGGGCGGGCATGGAAGAGATGCCGGTACCGATGGTCCAGCACCCATTCCATCATCGGCCAGGCCATGACCGGGAAACCCGGCAAGAAATGCACATGCCCCACGGAGAAGCCGGGAATCTTGTTGTAGGGGTTGGGAATGATCGTCGCCCCCTCGGGAAAGACGCCCATGTTGAGGCGGTGGACGTTGTCGGGCCGATCGGGTTCGAAGGGCTGCCCTTGTTCGCGCGCCAGGTCGCGCATGCGCTCTTCGATGAGCGCTTTGGCCTGGGGATGCAACGCCAGCGGCACGCCCAGCGCACGCGCGGCGCATTGGCGGGTGTGGTCATCGGGCGTCGCGCCAATGCCCCCACAGCTGAACACCACATCACCGCTGGCAAAGGCGTCTTTGAGCGCGGCCTCCAGGCGCGGCGGGTCGTCACCCACGTACCGGGCCCAGCGCAGCGCCAGCCCGCGCTGCGACAGCAGCGCCAACAGCCGCGGCAGGTGCTGGTCCTGGCGCTTGCCCGAGAGGATCTCGTCGCCAACGATGATCAGTCCGAAGTCCATGAAAACCCTCGTGGATCGATGGGGGTGGCTGGGGGCTCAGTCCGGCGTCCCCGGCCCTGCGGGGGGCTCGAGCCGGCCCGCCCCAGGCACGGCCTCGGGAGGCGACACCGCGGGGGCCTCGACGGACGCAACGCAGGGATCGGCCTGGTGGCGCCGGCGCTCCAACGCCGCCAAGGCGTAGTGGATGAACCATAGCGAGGAAAACGCAAACACCAAGGTGTAAAGCCACACCGACACCACCACCAGCAGCGGCGCCAGGATGAAGGCCAAGGCGCCCAGCGCCCACAGCAAGGCCGGGGCAGCCCCAAGGTAGCCGCTGAGCAAGCCCATGCCCAGCAAGGGCCAGCGGTGTTCGCGCATGAGGGCGCGGCGCTCGGCGCGCTCGGCATGGTCGGCCAAGGCATCGAAGGCCAACACACGGTAGGTGAGCCAGCCCCAAATCAGCGGCGGCAACACCAGCGCCAGCGGTGGGATGAGCCACAGCGGCAGGCTGATCACCAAGGCGACCAGTGCCACCAGGGTGTGCCCCAGCATCCACAGGAGGGACCGCCAGAACGAGTCGCCTTGGCGACGCTGCAGCTGCGGGAAGCGTCGAGCGCCCACCAGGCGCACCAAGGCCGGCGTCATCAGGGCCGAGACGGCCATCAGCGACACCACGACGATCACCGGCACGGCCAGCGCCACCACGATCAATGGCGCCATCACCGCACGCAGGCCGGTGGCGCCCATCGATTCCAACCACAGCGTGAAGCTGTTCACCAGGGCCCAGCCTCGCAGCCAGGCATCCACCGCATCGACCGCGGCCTCCCAGTAGAACCAGCCCAGCACGAAACACAGACCGGCCGTCAGCAGCAGCGGCGCCAGTGACAACAGGATGACGCGCGGGTGCAGGCAGTAGGCCAGCGCGCGCCAGAATGCGTCCAGGATCAGGCTCATGAGTCGGTATCGTCCATCAGCCGGGCCCAGCCCTGTGGGCCCAGCCGTCGCAGCGTGGCTATGTTGGCTTCGTAAATGGCTTCCGGCGCGGGAAACGCGGCCACCGCCCGCTCGATGCTGGCTTCGCGCAGCAGGTGCAAGGTGGGATAGGGCGAGCGGTTGGTGGCATTGGCGATGTCCTCGGCCTCGGTGCCGGCAAAACGATAGTCGGGGTGGAAACTGGCCACTTGCAGCACCCCTTCGAGCCCCAGCTCGGCCACGGCGGCCTCGGCATCGTCGAGGAAATCGTTGAAGTCGAGGAAATCGGTCAACACATGCGGGTGGATCAGCAGGGTCGTGTCCACCGCCGCCGGATCGGCTTGCGCAAGCCACTGCAATTCGGCACGCAGGTTTTGCAACAGCGCCTCGGTCGTGGTGGCCGCACTCACCACCCAGCGGATCTGGCCACGAACATGCACCGCCTTGGCAAAGGGGCACAGATTCAGCCCGATCACGGCCCGCTCCAGCCAGTGGCGGGTGCGGGCGATCACCTGCTCCTCGGTCATCGGGTCGGTCATGCTCAGTCACGGGTTCAGTAACGGGTTTCGGGGCTGTTGCCATCGTCGCCGGCGGCGTGCAGCAGCACGCGGCGGATCTCCGAACGCATCAGGCGCAGATCCAGCGGCTTGGCAATATACCCGTCCATGCCCGCCAGCAGGCAAGCCCGGCGGTCCGCATCGCTGGCATGCGCGGTGGCAGCGATGATGGGAAAGGGTGGCAAGCGGCCTTCGGCCTGCGCCCGGCGCAGGCGGCGGGTGGTCTCCAGCCCGTCCAGCCCAGGCATTTGCACGTCCATCAACACGGCATCGGGGGGGTGGCGCTCGCAGTGCTCCAGTGCTTCTTGCCCGCCAGACACCACCTCGACCTCGAAGCCCAACAGCCGCAGCATCTCGGCGGCCAGCACTTGGTTGACGGCATTGTCCTCGACCACGAGAAAGCGCGCGCCGCGCCAACGCGCCAGCGGCAAGGGGGTGGACGGCGCCGCCGCAGGCGCCAACGTGGCCGCTGCTGGATGGTTGCGCGTGAGCTGGCGCAAGTCGGCCGGGCTCAGCGGGGCGATGTAGACCTTCACGCCCAACGCCTGTCCACGCTCGGGCTCCAAGCTGCCGATGTCCTGGCTGCCGTGGGGCGGCACCAGCACCACGATCTCGCTGTCGCGCAGGCGCGCACGCAAGTCCACCAAAGCCGTCTCGCACAGGGGCTCGCGCGCTTCGTGCACCACGATCACCAACTCAGGCGCCACGACGGGGTCGGATGGCGCAAGCGCCTGCGCCAGGTCGTCCAGCCATCGGACCTGCCAGCCCAAACGGCCCAAACGATCGCCCAACGGATCGTCCGGCGCACAGCCGATCACCCAGGCCCAGGCGCCCGCGGCCGAGGGTTCGTCGATCGGCTCGGCCGCATCGGCCGGCACGGCTTTCAATGGCAGCCATACCTCGAAGGTCGAGCCCACCCCCAACTGGCTGCGTGCCTGGATACGCCCGCCCATCAGCTCGCACAGGCTGCGCACGATGGACAGCCCCAACCCCGTGCCCCCGACCGTGCGCGACACCGAGGCATCGGCTTGCTCGAAGGGATGGAACACGCGTTCCAGGGTGGCCTCGTCCATGCCCATGCCGGTGTCGGTCACCTCCAGACGCAGGCTGCACGAGGCCCCCGGCGAGCCTTCCACCTCGACCACGAAGCGCACCTGCCCGGCAACCGTGAACTTCAGGGCGTTGGACAGCAGATTGGTGGCGATTTGCCGCACCCGCACCGGATCGCCAAGCAAACGCAAAGCCGGCCCGCGGCAGTCGAAATGCACCGCCAAGCCCTTGTCATGCGCCTGTGGCCACATCGAGCGCAGCGTCACGGCCATCAGCTCGCCAGGGTCGAACTCCACCTCGTCGAGGCTGAGTTTGCCGGCTTCGATCTTGGCAAAGTCGAGGATGTCATCGATGATGGCCCGCAGGCTGGTGCCCGAGGAACGAGCCAGTTCCAGGTAGCGCCGCTGAGTCTCGGTGGTGGCCACCCGCAAGGCCAGTTCGGTCATCCCCAGCATCCCGTTGAGCGGGGTGCGGATCTCGTGGCTCATGTTGGCCAGGAAGATCGATTTGGCGCGGTTGGCCCGTTCGGCTTCCGCGCGTGCGGCTTCCAGTCGAGCCGTCCTTTCGCGCACCACGGCCTCGAGCTGGCCGCGGTGCCGGCGCAAGGCTTCCACGGCCTCCATTTCGTCGGTCACGTCGGTCACGGCACCGGCCAGGATCGCGGGCTTGCCGGTCTCGTCAGGCCAGGCCCGGGCTCGGCAACGCAGCCAGCGCCAACTGCCGTTGCGATGCAGCACCCGCACGCTGTAGTGCCATTGCCCGCCTTCGCGCAAAGCGCGCTCGTAAGGCACGGTGAAGGCCTCCATGTCGTCGGGATGGATGCGCGCATTCATCACGTTGCGGTCATTGGGCAGCTCGTGATCGGCAAAGCCCATGATCTCTTTGTAGCGCGGGGAGTACCAACTCTGGTTGGTGCGCAGATCGCGCTCCCAGATGCCGTCATGGGTGCTCTCCATCACCCGGCGATAGCGCGCGGCCATGGCGCGCTGATCGTGCTCGGCCAACTTCAAATCGGTGATGTCCGAGGCCACGGCGAGGTAGCCCAGGAAGCGCCCGCCCTCGTCCAAGGGCGTGGCCTCCACCCGCTGCCACCACGCTCGCCCGTCGGGCAAACGCCATTCGACCTCGGCCGTGAAGGCTTCATGGGCGGCCAGCGCCGACTGCACTTGCGGCGAGGGCTCGGCATGGCCATGCGAGGTGAGCCACTCAGCCCAAGGGCGCCCACGCAACCGCTCGATCGCCGGCGACGCCGCCCAGGCGTCGTTGAACCACACCACCTGGCCGCTGGCGTCGGCCACCAAGGCCAGGCAGCGGCTGCGCTGCAAAGCGGCCACCAGCAGCTGCGGCGGCAGTCCTGCGACCGCTGCTGGAGACGGCCGCTGGGGCTCAGACGGCTGGCGAAACTCTGTCACGGCTTTGGGACAGGCGGGCGCGGGCCCGCACGGGAAATGCTCATGTCCAAACATGCTTGTAGCACCGTCTGGCGCTGCGTGGCGCCCCGCGTTTGAGTTGCGCGACACCCCGAACGGGGTCACCGAGCCATCGGTGCGAAGATCGCGCCACGCAGTGTTCAGGCGGCCAGGCGACCACGCCAGCCCGCAGCCGCGGCCACAGCGCGGCGGCTCAGCGGGTGATGGGCTTGTAGCGCAGGCGGTGCGGGCGGGCCCCTTCCTCCCCCAGACGCCGTTTCTTGTCTTCCTCGTATTCCCGGTAGTTGCCGGTGTAGAAGTACCACTGGGAGTCGCCTTCGGCCGCCAGGATGTGGGTGCAAATGCGATCGAGGAACCAGCGGTCGTGGCTGATCACGAGCGCCGAGCCGGCGAACTCCAACAGGGCCTCTTCGAGCGCGCGCAGGGTTTCGACGTCCAGGTCGTTGGAGGGCTCGTCCAGCAGCAACACGTTGCCGCCTTTGGCCAGCGTCTTGGCCAAGTGCAAGCGGCCGCGCTCACCGCCGGAGAGGTTCTTCACCAGCTTTTGCTGGTCGTTGCCCTTGAAGTTGAAGCGGCCGAGGTAGGCACGCGAGGGCATCACGAACTTGCCCACCACGATGTTGTCCAGCCCGCCGGAGACGTCCTCCCAGACGGTCTTGTCGCCGTCCAGGGTCTCACGGCTTTGGTCCACGTAGGCCATCTTGACGGTCTGACCGATGAGCACCTCGCCGGAGTCGGGCTTCTCCGTGCCTTGGATCATGCGAAACAGCGTGGACTTGCCCGCGCCGTTGGGGCCGATGATGCCCACGATGGCCCCCGGCGGCACCTTGAAGCTGAGGTTGTCGATCAGCAGTCGGTCGCCGAAGCTCTTGGAGACATTCTTGAACTCGATCACCTCATTGCCCAGGCGCTCGGCCACCGGGATGAAGATCTCGTTGGTCTCGTTGCGCTTTTGGTATTCGACGTCGCTCAGCTCCTCGAAGCGGGCCAGACGCGCCTTGCTCTTGGCCTGCCGGCCCTTGGCATTGGAGCGCACCCACTTGAGCTCCTCTTTCATCGCTTTGATGCGAGCGTCTTCCTGTTTCTGTTCGAGCTCCAGGCGACGTTCTTTTTGTTCCAACCACTCGGAGTAGTTGCCTTTGTAGGGAATGCCCATGCCTCGGTCGAGTTCGAGGATCCACTCGGCCGCGTTGTCGAGGAAGTAGCGGTCGTGGGTGATGGCCACCACGGTGCCAGGAAAGCGCTGGAGGAACTGCTCCAGCCATTCCACCGATTCGGCATCGAGGTGGTTGGTGGGCTCGTCCAGCAGCAGCATGTCGGGCTGGCTCAGCAGCAAGCGGCACAGCGCCACGCGGCGCTTCTCGCCGCCGGACAAGGTGCTGATTTGGGCATCCCAGGGCGGCAGGCGCAGCGCATCGGCCGCCAGCTCGAGCTGCAGATCGGTGTTTTCTGCGCCGGCTGCGGCGATGATGGCTTCGAGTTCGGCCTGCTCGGCCGCGAGCTTGTCGAAATCGGCATCCGGCTCGGCATAGGCGGCATAGACCTCCTCCAGCCGCTTCTTGGCCGCCAGCACGCCGCCGATGCCTTCCTCGACCGCCTGCCGCACGGTGTGCTGCGGGTTGAGCTCGGGCTCTTGAGGCAAGTAGCCGATCTTGATGCCCGGCATGGGCACGGCTTCGCCTTCGATGTCCTTGTCCAGGCCGGCCATGATCTTCAGCAACGTGGACTTGCCCGAACCATTCAGGCCAAGCACACCGATCTTGGCGCCCGGAAAAAAGGACAGGGAAATGTCCTTCAGGATCTGCCGCTTCGGAGGCACGATTTTCCCGACGCGGTTCATCGTAAAGACGTATTGGGCCATGGTCTGTCCTGAGGCTGTGGATGCGAAAAAAGCAAAGCGCGGAGCAGCCGCGCAACTGCGCTATTGTCGCCGCAACTGGCACGGCCGGCGGCAGCACCGGTGACAAGCCCATCGACCCGAGGTCATGGGCGGCGCCTCGACCCGCGCCTCCAGGCGCCCGTGCGGGACGCTTGCCGCTACAATGCGGCGCTGCAACGTCGATTCCAGTCCAGGCGTTGCGGTCGCTTCCGACGTTTTCTTTCCATCTGCCTTGCCGACTGGCGCCCTCCTCCAGAGTGGTGACAGGCCGATCCCCGCTCCCCCGAGGGAGCCTCACTTCACATGCGATTCGACGATCTCGGCCTGGCCGAGCCTCTTGTGCGTGCCGTGCGCGAGCAGGGCTATGTCCACCCCACGCCGATCCAGCAACAAGCCATTCCTGCCATCCTGGCCGGCGGCGACTTGCTGGCCGGCGCCCAAACCGGCACCGGCAAAACCGCCGGCTTCACATTGCCGCTGCTGCACAAACTCTCTCAAGACCCTGCCCCGCTTGACGACAAGGGCCGCCGGGCCATCCGTGCACTCATCCTCACGCCCACCCGCGAACTGGCAGCCCAGGTGGAAGAAAGCGTGCGCACCTATGGCAAGTACCTCAGCGTCAAGAGCATGGTGATGTTCGGCGGCGTGGGCATGCAGCCGCAAATCGATGCGATCAAGCGCGGCGTGGACATCCTCGTGGCCACCCCGGGCCGCCTGCTCGACCACCACCAACAAGGCACGCTCGATCTGAGCCGGGTCGAGTATTTCGTGTTGGACGAAGCCGACCGCATGCTCGACATGGGCTTCATCCACGACATCAAGAAGGTGCTGGCCATCGTGCCGAAGCACAAGCAGAGTCTGCTCTTCTCGGCCACCTTTTCCGACGAGATCAAGGCCCTGGCCGAGCGGCTGCTCAACCAGCCCCAGGTGATCGAAGTGGCGCGGCGCAACACCACGGCCGAGACCATCGAACAGAAGGTCCATCCGGTCGATCGCGACAAGAAAAAGGAGCTGCTGGCCCACCTCATCCAGCAGAACGATTGGCATCAGGTGCTGGTCTTCACCCGCATGAAGCACGGGGCCAACCGGCTGGTCGAGTTTCTGGTGAAGGAAGGCATCACCGCCATGGCCATCCACGGCAACAAGAGCCAGGGCGCGCGCACCAAGGCGCTGACCGAGTTCAAGCGCGGCGAGCTGCAAGTGCTGGTGGCCACCGACATCGCCGCACGCGGCATCGACATCGACCAGCTGCCCCATGTGGTGAACTACGAGTTGCCCAACGTCCCTGAAGACTACGTACACCGCATCGGGCGCACCGGCCGTGCCGGCGCGCAGGGCGAGGCGATCTCCCTGGTGTGTGTCGACGAGGAAGGCTTTCTGCGTGACATCGAAAGGCTCATCAAGCGCCCCATCCCGCGCGAGCTGGTGCCAGGCTTCGAACCCGACCCCAACGCCCGGCCCCAGCCGATCAAACTCGGCCGCATGACTTTGCATGGGGGTCTGGGCGCCGGCCGTCGAGACCGTAGCCGCAGCGAAGGCCCGGCCCGATCGGACGCGACCCGCCCCCCGCACCATGAGGCGCGAGCCCGACCGGCCAGCGGCCCGCTGCGGGCCCAGGCGGCGCGCCCAAGCCCCCATGGGGCTGCCGCCGTGAAACCAGCCGCAGCGCTGCCATCGGGCTCGCCCCAGGCCGCCGCCGGTCAAGCCCGCCGCCCGACTCAGTCAGCAGCCCTCTTGAGTGGCAAGCCGCGCCGCTGAGGGCCGAGCCCAGGCTTGACGCAGGTCAAGCCCGAAGTGTGCCGAGAGCCGCTAGCATGCCCTCACCAAGGGGGTCTGCATGCACATCCACTTCCTCGGCGCCGCCGACACGGTCACCGGCTCCAAGCACCTCGTCGATACCGGCTCACACCGCATCTTGCTGGATTGCGGCCTGTTCCAGGGCTACAAGAACCTGCGTGAGCGCAACTGGTCGCCGCTGCCGGTGCCAGCAAGCCACATCGACACGGTGGTGCTCAGCCATGCGCATTTGGACCACAGCGGCTATTTGCCGGCCCTGGTCAAGCAGGGTTTTCGTGGCCGCGTGTTCGCCACGCCGGCCACCTGCGATCTGGCCGAGGTGCTGCTGCTGGACAGCGCCCATTTGCAAGAAGAAGACGCACGTCGCGCCAATCTCCACGGCGACTCGAAACACCGCCCGGCCCAGCCCCTGTACACCGTGGACGACGCGCGCCGCGCCGTCAGCCGGCTTCATCCCCTGCCCTTCGGGCAAGAGGTCGAGCTGCATCCGGGGGTGACGGTGCAATTCACCCCCGCCGGCCACTTGTTGGGGGCTGCAGCCGTCACGCTGCGGTGTCGGGGCCGCAGCCTGGTCTACTCTGGCGACTTGGGACGCGACGATGACCTGCTGATGCCCCCGCCGCAGCCCGTGCACGAAGCCGACGTGCTGCTGATCGAATCCACTTACGGCAACCGGCTGCATCCTGCAGGGGATGTCCTCGAAGTCTTGGGCGAAGCGATCCGCGGCGCCTTGCGGCGCGGCGGATCGGTCTTGATGCCCACCTTCGCCGTGGGGCGCGCGCAGGCGCTGCTGCTGGCCTTGCACCGCCTCAAGCGCGCCGGACGAATCCCGGCGCAAGTGCCCGTCTTCCTCGACAGCCCCATGGCCGCCGAAGCCACGCAGCTGTACGAACGCCACAAAGCCTTGCTGCGCGTGCCGCCGGAGGACATCGCACACATGTGCGAAGGCGTGACGCTGGTGACCAGCCCCCAGGATTCCGAAGCCCTCACGCAGTTGCACTATCCGCGCATCGTGCTGTCGGCCAGCGGCATGGCCACCGGCGGGCGCGTGTTGCACCATCTCAAAGTGATGGCGCCGCACCCGCAGCACCTCATCGTCTTCCCTGGCTTCCAGGTCGGTGGCAGCCGCGGCGCGAAGATGATCGCTGGCGCCACCGAAGTCAAGATCCACGGTGCATACGTGCCCATCAAGGCCGAGGTGCGCCACATCGAAGGCTTTTCAGGGCATGCCGATGCGCAAGGACTGATGCACTGGCTGCGCCAGTTGCGCACACCGCCGGCGCACACGTATGTCGTGCACGGCGAGCCCGAGGCCGCCGATGCCTTGCGCACCCGCATCCAGGACGATCTTGGTTGGCGTGTGAGCGTGCCCGACCACCAGGCTTGCGTCGCCTGGGGTGGAAGCTGACCGCGTCGCGCCCGTGGGGCCGTGGTGCTCAGGACCGCAAGGGCAAAGCTGCGCCGATGGCCATGAACAGGCCGCCGCAGGCCTGATTGAAGGCCCGCCCCACACGCGCCAGCCAACGGCTGACGCGCTGGGCCACGCTGGCGATGAACACCTCGGTGACGAACTCGATGGCCGCAAAAGTGCCCGCCATCACCACGAACTGCATCAACAAGCTGCGCTGCGGGTCGATGAATTGCGGCAGGAAAGCCGCAAAAAACAGAATGCCCTTGGGATTGGTCAGGGCCGACAGGGCTCCTTGCCGAAACAGCGAGGCATTGCTGCGCTGCTCGGCACGCACCGGCGTTGACAGGCCGATCGGCGGCGCACGCCAGACTTGCACACCCAACCACACCAAATAAGCGCCCCCCACCCACTTGAGCACGGTCAGCCACACGACCGAGGTTTGCAGCAGCGCGCCGATGCCAAACAGCGACAGCGCAATGATCACCACGAAACCGAGCGACCCACCGGCGACGGTGTACAGCGTGCGGCGCCGGCCGTACAGCGCCCCATGGGTGAGGGCCAGCAGCCCGTTGGGGCCCGGTGACAATGACAGCCCCAGCGCTGCCAGGGTGTAGAGGAGCCAAACGTGGAAATCCATGACCGTGCCTTGCGTCGTTCAAACTGCAGGATACGACAGCTTGCAGGGCCCGCGAGCGCGGGGGCGCCACTTCGGGCATAATGGGTCTTGTGCGTTGCAGCAATGCAGCGCGTCGTTCATCCCCTCTGACCTTTTCAGGCAGGGCGCCTGCGCAGCGCCCCGGGCGGCATGCCCGGTGTCTTGAGTCCCGGTTGGCGGCGATGCCGTCGCAATCCACCGACTCGAGGCCCGTGACCTGCGTATGCCATGCAGGTGCCGCCCCTGACCTGCGACATGTCTTCTTGACGCTTGGCGTCGGTGCCAGCGTCTTGCCTGTCTGGCCGTGGCTTGGCGCCATGGCGGCAGGCTGTGCCTTGAAAAGAACCGTCATGACTTTCTCCTCCCTGGGCCTGAGCCCCGCCCTGCAACGAGCGCTCGACGACGCTGGCTATGCCCAGCCCACCGACGTGCAAAGCCGCGCCATTCCGGCCGCGCTCGAAGGCCACGACTTGCTGGTGTCGTCCTCGACGGGCAGCGGCAAGACCGCCGCTTTCGTGCTGCCCGCGCTGGAAGGCATCCTGGCCGCGCGCGGCCACCACACGACACGGCGTGACCAGGGCAAGGCTCGCGGCCCGCGCGTGGTCGTGCTGGCCCCCACCCGCGAGCTGGCCCTGCAAGTCGCCAAGGCCTGCACGAGCTACGGCCGCCATGTGCAGGGTCTGCGTGTGGCCACCGTCGTGGGCGGCGTGCCCTATGCCGCTCAACTCAAGGCCTTGCGCGGCCAGCTGGACGTGCTGATCGCCACCCCGGGCCGCTTGCTCGACCACCTGGGCAGCGGCGCGGCCGTGCTCGACCATGTGCAAATGCTGGTGCTGGACGAAGCCGACCGCATGCTGGACATGGGCTTCATCGACGACATTCGCGCCATCGCCCACACCTTGCCCGTCCAGCGCCAGACCCTGATGTTCAGCGCCACCTTCGCCGGCCATGTGGGCGGCCTGGCGCAGCAGCTCACACGCGAGCCGCGGCGCATCGATGTGGCCTCGCACACCGACACGCACGCGCACATCGAGCAACGCCTGCACTGGGCCGACAGCCTCAGCCACAAAAACGCCCTGCTCGACCACATTCTGGCCACGCGCGAACTGGACCAGGCCGTGGTGTTCACCAGCACGCAGCGCGATGCCGATCTGCTGGCCGACCGCCTGGGCGAGATGGGCCATGCCGTGGCCGCGCTGCACGGGGGCATGCCGCAGGGCCGCCGCAATCGCGTGCTGCAAGGCTTGCGTCAGCGTCGGCTGCGTGTGCTGGTGGCCACCGACGTGGCCGCGCGCGGCATCGACGTGCCCACCATCACCCACGTGATCAACTACGGCTTGCCGATGAAGGCCGAAGACTACGTGCATCGCATCGGCCGCACGGGCCGTGCCGGCCGCAACGGCCTGGCCATCACCCTGGCCGAGCGCCGCGACGCCGGCATGATCCGCCGCATCGAGCGCTTCACCACTCAGCGCATCGAGGCAGCCACCATCGCCGGACTGGAACCTCAAGCCGCGCCGCCCGTGGAGCGCAAAAAGCCCGAAGGCTGGAGGCCCGGCATGGGCAAGGCCGGCTTCAAGCCACGAGCTCACCGCCGCCGTGAGGATGCCCCGTGGGAGGCGCCGCAGCGCGAGCCTGGCGCCTCCGCGGCCTGCCCCGGGCGCGACGATGGCCGCCCAAGTCACCCGAGTAAACCGCGCAGCCACAGCCCAGGCCGCGGCAGCGTGGCCTACACCGCCTCCTTGGGCGACCGCAAGCCGCGGGGGCCAGCCCGTGGTTCGGGTGACGAGCAGCCCTGGGGCCAGAAAAAGGCCTGGGCCGGCCGGCCCGCCTCCGGTGGCAAGCCCTTCGGGATCAAGCCACGGGCGGGCAAACCCGTCGGCAAGCGCCGCGATTACTGAGACTGCATGAACAAGGGATGACGCATGGCCTCGTCCATGCGCAGCACCGGGCTCACGCAACAGTCGGCGGCCTCGAAGGCGGCCGTCCACTGCGCTTGGCTGCGCGTGGCAAACACGGCCGCCACGGCTTCGCGCAGGGCCATCGCGTCCTCACCGCCGATCTCTTGGCCCAGCGACCAGTGGCGATCCCCCCACTCCGGATGCCCCAGCACCTCGCAGGTCTTGCGCCAGAACTTCAGCTCCAAAGCCCCCACGGCCATCCAGCGGTCGTCGCTGGTGCGATAGACGTTGTAGCACGGCACGCCGCCGGTGAGCAGGTCGCGCCCGGGCAAGGGCGTGCGGCCCGTGGCACTCACCGCCAAGCGCGCCAACAGGTTGTGTTCGAACACGGCATGGGTCATCGAGACGTCCACATGACGGCCTCGGCCAGTGCGTTGAGCCGCCAGCAGCGCGGCCAGGATGCCCGACACCGCCGCCTGCGTGCCGCCCAGGAGATCGCCGATCTGAAAATTCGGAATGGCCAACTGGCCCTCGCGCGTGGCGATCTGATCCAGCACCCCGGCATAGCCGATGTAGTTGAGGTCGTGCCCCGCCTTGCGCGCAAACGGGCCTGTTTGGCCATACCCGCTGATAGAGGCCATCACCAAGCGCGGGTTGACGTCCCGCAGCACCGACCAGCCCACGCCGAGCTTGTCCATCACGCCCGGACGAAATCCTTCCACCAGCACATCGGCCTGGCGCACCAGGTCCAGCAGCTCGAAGCGGCCCGCCGGCTGGGTCAGGTCGATGCGATGCAGGCGCTTGCCTTCATGGAGCCAACGGAAGAAGAGGCTGGGCCGCCCCTGGGCCACGTCCTGGACCGAGCGCAACATCCAACGGGCCTCGTCGCCCGTCCCAGGGGCCTCGATCTTGAGGACGTCGGCCCCCAGGCGGCGCAGGTGCAAGGTGGCGAACGGCCCGGGCAGCAAGCGGGTCAGATCGATCACCCGGACGCCGGCCAGGGGCAGGTCGTCGTCACTGGCGCTCACTCGAAACGCCTCTCACGCAACCACTTGGTGGCCACCCATTTTTCGCCAGCCAGCACCGGCGCGCCGCCATGCAGGGTTTGGGTGGACGGATGCGGCAGCGCGTAGCTGAAGAACACCGCGCTCCCCTTGACCGGGTTCACCGAAAGCTTCACGTCGGGAAACGTCGTGGCGCCGCCGCCCAAAGGGGTGTTGAGGTACATCACCAGCGTGCCCACGCGCTGGCCGCCACGCTTGAGGATGGTGGGCGTGCCGGGTTGGGCTGGGTCGAAATAGTCATAGTGGGGCTTGTACTCGGCTCCGGGCCGATAGCGCAACACCTGCAGCCCTTCACCATTTTCGACCGGCCAATTCAGCAGCCGTGCGATGCGCTGCTCGATGCGATCGCACAAGGGGAACTCGCCGCGCTGAAAGAACATGCCATCGCTGGTGCGCGCCGGGTTGACTTCACTGGTGCCGGTGTCGGTTTTCACCGTCAGCGAACGCTCCAAGCGGGGCGCCGCCAGGGCAATGAGCTCGTCACACTCTTGCGCGCTGAGCAAGTTGGCAAACACGACCACCCTCGGCGACTCCATGCGCATGACCACCTGAACCTGGGCGTCGCCAAGGTCGATCTCGGTGGGATCGCCTTGCAGCGATGGCCCAGGCACCGGCTTGTCATGCAGCGCCGCGGTGCCGCGCTCGTAGACGGCTTGCGGATCGATACCCCGCTCGCGCAGGAAAGTTTCCAGCGTTTGCTCCAGCGCCTGCAAGGCCACGTCCTCCTGCCAGCCACTGGCCATCATCGACTGAAGCACCGCCTCGGGCCCATGGCCGGCGGCCACCTGCTGCGTGATCCACTGGCGAAGTTCGGCTGTGATGGTTTGACTCATGGTGTCCCCTGACACCCGTGCCCGAATCTGCGGCCCGGGTGCGTACTCGCTTGCGCGTGGTCCCTGGGCCCGATTGTGCTACGAGGCCACGCGCCGCCGGAAGACCAAGCGATCACGATCGGAGGCCGCTGCGTCATAGGCATAGCCTTCGAGGTCGAAGCCTTGCAACTGCTCGGGCAGGCGCGCGCGGGTTTCGATGGCGTAGCGCGCCATCAGACCACGGGCACGCTTGGCATGGAAACTGATGATCTTCCAGGCGCCGCCCTTCCAGTCTTGGAACACGCAATGCACCACGCGGGCCTTGAGCACGTTGAGATCCACCGCCTTGAAATACTCCTCGGAGGCCAAGTTGACCACCACCGGCGAGGCATCGGCCTTCAGCCGTTCATTGAGGTATTCGGCAATGCGCGGGCCCCAAAAGGCATACAAATCCTTGCCGCGCGAGGTGGCCAAGCGAGTGCCCATTTCCAGGCGGTACGGCTGCATGAGGTCCAGCGGACGCAGCACGCCATACAGACCACTGAGAATGATCAAGTGCTGCTGCGCCCAATCCAGCGCCTGCGCACTCAAGCTGCGGGCCTGCAAGCCCTCGTACACGTCCCCGTCGAAAGCCAGCACGGCCTGCTTGGCATTGGCCTGCGTGAAGCGCTTGGACCAGGCCGCATAGCGGCCCACATTGAGCGTGGCCAGCGCATCGCTGAGCGACATCAACTCGGCGATCTCGGCCGGCGTCTTGCGGCGCAAGACCTCGATCAGCTCGGCGGCTTCGTCCACGAAGATAGGGCGGGTGTGCGCAGTCACATGCGCGGGAGTCTCATAGTCGAGCGTCTTGGCAGGCGACAACAGGAACAGCATCGGGCGAGCGAGAAAGACTTGTGAACGATGAACGCAGCAAGATTACCAGCCTGCACGAGCCGCGCCGATCCGTGTGCGAGCAAGGGCGCTGGTACTGCGTGGACGGCGACCTGAGCCGAGACCCCGGCGCACGGCGCCGGTGCGGCACGCCCTGCAGCCGCTGGTGCCGCCGATGCCGCGGCACAATCGCCCGCATGTCCACCCCGTGCGACACCCCCACCCTGCTGTATCACGACGAGTACCTGGTGGCCATGAACAAGCCGCCCGGACTGCTGGTGCACCGCTCGGCGCTGGCCGCCGAGGCATCGCAATTCGCCTTGCAGTGGCTGCGCCATCACCTGAAGCGAATGGTCTACCCCGTGCACCGGCTCGATCGCGGCACCTCAGGGGTGCTGCTCATGGCCCTGGATCCCGACACCGCCCGCGCCCTGGCCCGGCAATTCGAAGCGCAGCAGGTGCGCAAAACTTATCTCGCGCTGGTGCGAGGCTGGCCTGCGACCTGCGGCGAGGTCGATCACCCGCTGCGACGCCTCGATGAGGCTGCGCCCCGCATAGACCGCGGTCGATCCACCGATGCGCAACCGGCCCTCACCCGCTACCAGCGCCTGGCGCGGCTGGAATGCGCCAGCCCCCTCCCCCCGCATCCGACGGCCCGCTATGCCCTGATGGCCGTGGAGCCGCAGACGGGTCGCCAGCATCAGATCCGCCGCCACTTCAAGCACATCAGCCATCCGCTCATCGGCGATGCCACCTACGGCAAAGGCGACCACAACCGCTGGTGGGCCGCCCGCCTGGGCGTGAGTCGGCTGTGGCTGCACGCGGCCCGCTTGAGGCTGCACCACCCCGTCAGCGGGACACCCTTGACCTTGCAGGCCCCCGCTGGCCCCGCGTGGGCCACCCTGCTGGCCGAGCCCGGCTGGCAGATCGAACACCCCGATGCGCTGCACGAGTTGCTTGGCGGCGCCCTGGCGGCTCACACCCGACCCAGCATCTCCAGTGCCAGCGCATGAAGGCGCTGGCCCGGCCGGGCCAGCGAGTCCAGTATGTTCAAGTGATGGGCTGCGGCGATGGTCTCGCACACCGGCACCGCACGCCGGCCCCAACGCTGGCGGATCAGGCGATTCTGGCGCAGGAACTCCTCGCTCTCCAAAGCCCCCACGGTGGCCCACAATGGGCTCCCCGGCGGCGGAAAGTACGCCGGGCTCAGGCGTGCCACGTCCTGCGGCCGCAGGCGCAAGTCGGCCTGCAGAAACGGCGTCAGGCGAATCGGCTCCAGGTCGAACACCCCCGAGATCGACAGACCGGCCTTCACCAAGTCGGCCGGCAGGTCGACGGCCACCTGCGGCCAACGGCACGACAGCATCATCGCCGTCAGATGGCCGCCAGCCGAGTGACCGGCCACCACGATGCGATGCGGGTCGCCTCCGTAGGCTGCAATGTGGCGCCAAGTCCACACCAGCGCACGCACCATCTGCCACGTGATGGTCTCGATCGTCACCGCCGGGCACAACCCATAGTTCGGCACCACCACGCATGCTCCGGCCTCCACGAACGCCGGGGCGACGAAGGAATGATCGGCCTTGTCCAAGGCCCGCCACCAGCCGCCATGGATGAACACCAGCACCGGCGCGCCGTGGCGCCGAGGCATGAAAACATCCAGGGTCTCGGCCGCCGAGGCGCCGTAGGCCAGGTCCAACACCGGCGCGTAGCGCTCGCGCGCCGACGCGGAATCCTGCGCCCACCGGGCGAAGATCTGCGCATGCTCCGGAATCCGCGCCCGGTTGTTGTACTGCCCCTCGAGCCACTGTGGATCCGGCGGAAAACGCATGCACTTGCTCCTGTGACAGGGACCTGGTGGAGAACTGGCCCACTTTCTATACTGATTGGCTTCCTTGCACCAGAGGACCTGCCGCCATGAACATCACCGTGCTGGGCATCGGCCTCATGGGCCTGCCCATGGCTCAGCGCCTGCGTGAGGCGGGCTTGGCCGTCACGGCCTGGAACCGTACCCTGGAAAAAGCCATGCGCCTGGCCGCCCACGGCGCCCGGGTGGCCCACACCGCGGCGCAGGCCGTGCGCGAGGCCGACATCGTCATCACCATGCTCGAAAACGGCGACGCGGTCGAGGCGGTGCTCTTCGGTCAGGGCGTGGCCCAGGTGCTCAAGCCCGGCACCTTGGTCATCGACATGAGCTCCATCAAGCCGGCCCAGGCGCGCGACCACGCCCGCCGGATCACCGAGCGCGGCTGCGCCTACCTCGATGCGCCCGTCTCCGGCGGCACGGTCGGCGCACAGGCAGGCACCCTGGCCATCATGGTCGGCGGTCATGAAGCCGACTTCCAACGGGCTCAACCCGTCTTTACCCCACTGGGACGCGCCACCCACGTCGGCCCCCATGGCGCCGGGCAACTGGCCAAGCTGGCCAATCAAATGATCGTGGGCATCACCATCGGCGCGGTCAGCGAGGCCCTGCTGCTGGCCGCCCGTGGCGGCGCCGACATGGCCAAAGTGCGCGAGGCCATCCGTGGCGGCTTCGCCGAGAGCCGTATCCTCGAGGTGCACGGCCAGCGCATGATCGAACGAGACTTCGCCAAGCGTGCGGCCATGAGCGTGCAGCTCAAAGACCTGCGCAATGCCCTGGACACCGCCAGCGCGCTGGACTTTCAAGCGCCCATCACCGAACTCTTCGCAAGGCTGTACGCCGACGGCGTGGACCATGGTCTGTCCGAATATGACCACTCCGCCCTGTTCGTCGAACTCGCCCGTCGCAACGGCATGAAATGATCTGCTAAAATCTTGGGCTCATCGGGCCGATAGCTCAGCTGGGAGAGCGCTGCGTTCGCAATGCAGAGGTCGGGAGTTCGATCCTCCTTCGGTCCACCACTTTTCAACGCCCAACCTCTATCGGTTGGGCGTTTTCGTCTCCGGGTTCCGCCACACCACGCGGGGCTGCGGGCCGATCTGCGTGTGCCACGCAGTGAAGCCGCACCGCCCGAAAGTCGCCCAGTTCGACTCTCTTTTGCTCTCTCTTCTCTCAAAACCGGCGCCAACTTCTTGGCGGAAGCGCACGCAGGCGGCCTCGTACGTCAATGACTTGCGCGTGCGTCACGGCCAGCGGTTGTCCATCGTGCTTGGATGAGCAAGGCATCAAGCCTGCACGGGGCTCAATGCTGCAGCACAGGGCATCGAGTACAGCCCCGGGCGCCCCTGCACGACCTGGACGAGGGCCCGGTATGCAACGAGTGGCCCTTCGGCTTCCGGCTTGCCCTTGTCGCGCGTCTTGACCTTGAACACGTCGATGGGCTTGGCGCTGTCGAGCCCGGCACGCCGCATGACCTGTTCGGCGGTGCGGGGCTCCCCCTTGAACGACCACAGGGCCTCGAACACTGCTGCCTGAGCCTCGGTCAGCCGGATCGGGCCGTGCGGCCAGTCGGGCAGCGTGACCCAGCGGAAATCCGCCGAGAAAGGCCCCTTCACTGGCGTCGTTGGATCGCTGGCCTGCGGGTCTGGCGGCTCACCCGGCAGGCCGATGAGCGCGATGCCGCCACCGTAGAGGGTGAAGCGATCTTCCAACGCCCACCACTGCACGCCCGGCCCGAAGGGCGCACCGCGCGTTTCGCGCGGTTTGGGTGTAATCACCCGAACGTCGCCACCGGTCACGCGCACCCGATCCAGCAGCGCTGGTTCTTGCCACAGCCTCACGATGTCGCGTGCGAGCAGCACCGGCGCGCGCCGGGATTCGCCCAGCCGCCACACGCCGTCACCAAGGTCGTCGATGCCGTCGCGGCTGTCGATCGCAAGGGCCAGGCGCAGCTTCTGGCGCAGCCAGTCCTCGTTCAACCGCAGCGCTGCGCCGTCCTGCGGCGAGACCGGCACCGGCCCGCAGTCCGGGCAGCGGCACAAGCGTCCGCCGCGCCCGTCGCCGAACACCGGCGCCCGATGCAGCGCACAATGCGGGCACAGCACGCAAGATTGATCAGTCACGGCCGCCTGGATCGCGCGGCCCAGGTGCGGCAGCAGCGCCACCTCGCGCGGCGACAGGGTGGCGCGCAGCACCGGCATGCCCGCGGCGAACAGCCGGCAGACGAACTGCCAGCCCTCGTGTGCCGACATCTCACGCGTCCTCGGGAGTCGTCGCCCTGACCGTGCCCGCGGCGAAGGGTGCCTCCTGTGCGCTCAAGGTCTGGCCGGGGCGCAGGATGCCGATGCGTACCAGGTAGCGCTCCAGCTGCGCTTGCAGCTTGGCATCGAACTGGTGCAGGTTGAGCCGCCCGCGGCTCGTGACCTCGATGGGCACCACGCGCGCCCGGGTGCGCCCTGGCTCGGGAGGGTAGTACAGGTTGATCTGAGCCGCCAGCACCGCCCAGCGGCCTTCCAGCGGGCCCGGCAGTTGATCGCGCAGCAGTTCATGCACCGAGCGGTGCTGACTGGCCTGCATGGCCGTGCACTCGATTTTCAGATCTCCCTCCGGACTCAGCAGCGTGAGCGACTTCAGCTGCACCAGCGAGAAGCCGTCCTCGAACACCTCCGGCACATCGAAGCCCGTGCGCAGCGCCGACAAGTCCAGCGCCGGGGCCTTGATACGCTCGGGCGTGGCCTTCACCCCGAGCACATGCTCGGCGAAGGCCTCCACCAGCATCTGCTGCACCTTGTGACCGCCGCGCGCCAGGGTGCGCACCACGCCCGTGGCTTCGGCGTACTCCAACACCATGTGGATGTTCGGGTTGCCCACGCGCTGCTTCAACACCACGCCCTCGAACTCCAGGCGCAGCTCGGCCAGGTCTTTGACGTGCACCGTCAGCAGGTGGATGCCGGGGCTCCTGGGCACGAGATAGGCCACACAGCCCTCGCCGCACTGGCGCTCGCGCTGGTAGTAGGCCGAGATCGCTCGACGCAGACCGGCCAGTGCGGCGTCCGTCGGGATCGCAGGGCGCCGCACTCCCAAGTCGTATTGCTGCGCCTGGGCGCTGTGGTGCGCCCAGAAATCGAGATCGCTGGCGCGTTCGAACAGCGCCCGGTGCCGCACGTACAGCCAGAACGAGCGATGCAGGTCGCTCTGGCACAACGCCAGGCCCGTCACCACGGCGGGATCGGACAGCGCCGCCTCGAACATCGCCTGGCCGCCCGCGGCATCACCCAGCGCGACGCTGGCCACCAGCTCGGCCGTCAGCCGGTCGCGCGCCGAGGTGTCGCCCCACGTCATGATGGCTTCAATCACGGCCCGGTTCGGCGGCTCGTGCGGCTGTGCATCGAGCGCTGGCGGCACCGCCAGCCCATGGCTGGCGAGAAACTGGTGCAGCGTCTCATCCGGCGGCAGCGCCTGCAGCACGTCGACATAGGTCTTCTTCATCGCGTCTCGGTCCTTTCCTTGAGGTGACGTCGGAGGTCTGCTGACCGAGGCTTCGGGCACGCGGGCCGGCGACGGCTGACTGAACTTGTGTCACGCCAAAGTAAAGCAGCGTGATACAGCGCGATTGTGTCCCGGCCTGATCCGCTTGTCAAACTGCATGGCACATCTAGCGGCGTTTGGTATCACAGGGCTATACTGTCGGATCGCATTCCAACACTTCCCGTGATTCGAGACGGGGCATCGCCATGGCTTCCGCGTTTGGATCTCGCCTGCGGCGATTCCGCGAGGCGAAGAAATTGACCTTGCAGCAAGTCGCCGACGCGGTCGGCTGCACCAAGGCCTACATCTGGGAACTGGAGATGAAGGAGGGTCAACGCCCCTCGGCCGAGCGCGTGCAGGCGCTGGCCAGGGTGTTGGGCGTGACGATGGAAGACATCATGGGTGAGCCCATCCCCCAGGTTCCCGAGGCCAGCCCTGAAGATGTGGCTTTCTTCCGGGCGTACGCCGGCATGACCGAAGCTGAGAAGGACCGGGTGCGCCAAGCGCTGAAGATCATCTTCCCGGACAAGGATCTGCCGGAAAGCAAAAGGTGAACACGCCCCCGGCCCTCAACGGCGCGATCGCCGCCAACAAAGTCCACCACTGGTTGCGGGCTTGGTATGGCGCAGACGTGCCCGAGACCGTCGATCTCGATGTCGTGCGGCAGATGCTGCCGACCACGCCCTACGGCAAAGGGGTTCGGGAGATTCGTCCGCCGGTGCAGTTCAACGACGATGCCTTCGAGGGCCTGCTGGCGCGGGACCCTGATGACCCTGAAGTCTGGGGTATCGCCTACAACGGCACGGTCAGCCCGCAGCGCCAGCGATTCACCATTGCGCACGAGCTGGGCCACTTCGTCCTGCACCGCGACCAGCAGTCGCGTTTCAACTGCGACAAGGACAG
>NZ_KB905930.1 GCF_000381125.1 Caldimonas manganoxidans ATCC BAA-369 | reverse complement strand
AACCGGTCGTGCACCGGTTGCGTGGCCGCACCGCATGCCGGGCAGGCGAGCCTGCTGGTGTGGCAGCCGATCTCGAAGTCGATACGCCGCTTGGCGGTGTCGAGCCTGACGTCATCGACGACCCACGGCGGCTGCAAGCCCAGCGCGCTGGTAAACAGAGCTTCTACGGCAATGCCCATGGACTCATCCTCCTGATCAAACACGCCTCGTGGACATGTGCACAGGCCGGCCAGCGGCCTGCACACATGCCCACCGGGCTCAACGACCAGGAGTCATTGTGACTGTTGGGTTCCACACGAAATGACGAAGAGCCAAGCTGTGGCACATTGCCATTGTCCAACTCGGCCCGCCTAGCTTGACTAGCGAGTGAAACCAGCCGCGCCTCCAGATATTGCACATGCGCTTTGTTGAGGTTTTGATCCTTGCTGGTGAATACGATGGCGTGTGTCCAGAAATCCTTTTGCTTGTGATGCTGGTCAAGCCGGGCGCGAAGGAAATCACCTTCGCCCACATAAATCCTGGGCAGTTGCCCGAAGACACCAGGCCCCCACAGCACGTACACTCCGGCACGCTGCAATTCGGGACGCTGGCGCACCTCGGCAAAGATCGCGCGCGGGAACATCAGCCCTTGTCCCGTCCAGTTGGACTTTTCAATGATGCGCAGCCCCTCCGGATCACCCATGGGCACGAAAATTCGCACGGAAAATGCGCGTTTCTCAGTCATAAGCCTCTCTCCAGCAAAAACCGTTCTGCATCTTTTACCCGCAGTTCGCCGGATATCAGCTTGGGCAGCAGGGTGTCGCGCAGTTGGGCGAGGGTTTCGATTTCCTCAGCATTAACTTTGACATTCTTGAATGGGGGCGCAACAAGACGAGAGAACGCATCCCATACAGTCTTCTTGACCGGTGCCGCAAGCTTGAACGCGGCCACCGAGTCAGCCTGAACACGCTGCCGACCGGAGGTGCCTGTCATGCTTCGGATAGCCTGCGCCCGAAAAGTCGAATCTCGTGCCAGTAAGTACCCGAATTCCGGCGGCACTGGGGCTTTGGGTCGCATTACGATATATTCAGTGGAACCCCAACCCACCGCGTTGTCAGGCAAGCACTGGACAAAGGCCGCCTTTCCATTCTCCAAACAGGGTGTAATCCGGGCCAACAAGGTGTCACCATTGCGAAAACGCATACCACTACCGAATGGCCGCAATACCGGCGGCTCTGGCCAGCTCCCAGACGTCGGCAATGCGGCCATTTCGATGTATGGGGCTTCCGTCCCCTTTCCCAAGGATTCTGATGGATTGAACTCAATGAGATGGCTCGCTGGTACACTTTCCCACCCCTCCGGAATCTCGCCCAATTCTGAATCGATGAGCCGGTCGGGGAAGAGGTCGTAGAGGTGCGCGGGCAGGCCAGGTAGGGGCGACCGGCCGGTCGCCCCTACATCCCCCCTCTGCCAGCGCCCTTCCATCTTGGCGCGCACGGGCTCGAAATCCACGAACCACGCCTTGAACAAGGCGCGGGCCATGGCCTCTAACGTTTCGTTCTGGCGGCGCAAGAGTTCGATCTTGTCGTCCAGCGTGCCGAGGATATGGGCGATGGCGCGTTGCTCGGCAAGCGGGGGTAGTGTGATTTGAAATCGTTCAACGGCTGACGACGGGACGCGCTGTCGGCCGGATGTCCCCTCCATGTGCCCTATTGCATAGCGTCGGAATTCCGGAGAACGAGCTATGTAATAGGCGAACAATGAATCGCTTTCTCCGGATCTGCCGCTGAGCACGATATATTCTGTCGATCCATGCGCCACTTCATCATTACGCAGGCCGACGACAAAGGCGGTTTTTCCGTTTTCGAGACACGGTGTAATGCGTGCAATAAGCGTATCATCGTTGCGAAACCTAGTGCCTGAACCTGTGAATTCGCGGGTTTCGATGCGCTCTACTGCTCTTGCGTGCGCTGGCAACGCATCCATTGGGATGAACGGTGCCACGCTACCTCGCTTCAGTGGACGAGGCGGATTGACATCAAATGCAGCGCCGATTGTCGTTTTGCGCCACTCACTGACCATCCTCACCCCCCCTTCAAGTTAACCTGACTTGCAGCAGCCATTGCCTTGACCTTCCCTTGGCAACGCATCACGACACCTCCCGACCCGCTCATACGCCCGCCTCCGCCGTTTCCTCGAACAGCCGCAAATAGGGTTCGAAGCGAAAGCGCCGGTTGCGGGCGTAGCCGGTGATTTCGCGCAAGTCGCTTGATCAACGTTGCGTTGATTGTGGTCATCACTCGGGCGTGTGTTCAACGCAGCGTTCAAAACCCCAGCGCCTCAGGTTGGCCTCGGTCGCGGCATCGAGCTTATGCGCGCGATGCTCGGCATTTATGCGCGCGCTCATATTTTTGTTCCTCGCTCATACCAAGCCCCCTTGCGTTCTCCGTGGCGCACCAGTCGGCCGTCGTCCACCAGTCTGGATAGCAGGCGAGTGGCTTGGTGCGGGCCGATCCGGCAGAGCTCAGCCGCATCGCGCCGTGTGATCCGTCCGTGCTTTTCCACGAACTGGAGCACCATTTGTTCTTGCTGCAGGGGTTCGAATCCGCGTTGGCGGACGTAGCCGGCTTTGTTGCCCAGCAGGCGATAGAAGGCGGCGGCCAGGTGCCAGGTTCGGCCTTTCTTTTGGCCGCGTTCTTCGACGAGGCCCGCTTCCACCAGGGTATGCAAGGTGGTGCGGGTTTCCGCCTCGGGCTTTTGCAGCAGGTGGGCGGCGTCGCCAGTGGTCAGGCTGCGCTCCTGCCAGAGGGCGTTGAGGATCAGGAGCTCATCCAAGCCCAGAGTGCGTCCGTTCTGCGCTTCGGTGACGAGCAGGCGGACGAAGTCGAGGTTGGCTTGGCCTCCAGGGATGACGACGGTGACGCCAGTCGCATCGCTGCGCGCGTAAGAGGGGGCGGTGCGGCCGTTGCGCAGTTGTTCGTAGAAGATGGTGTCGATGCCGCGCGCGGTGCGCTCGACGATGCCGGCGCGCTTGAAGGCGTCGGCCAGCAAGGGGTTGCGCGGGCGTGGTGCGGTGACGAGCAGGTTGTCCAGGCGCACACCTTCCGGAAAGCCGCCGGGGTTGCTGATTTCGATGCGTTCGGGGTGCCATTGGAAATGGACGGCACCCAGGCGCTGATAGTCACGGTGGATGAGGGCATTGGCCACCGCTTCGCGCAAGGCGCGCTCGGGGTAGTCGGGAACGCCTACGCGCAGCAACCCGACCATCAGTTCCTTTTCTCGGTTGCGGGCGCGGATGCGCATTTCGATCTCTTCCATCACGCGCAACAGTGGCCAGCGAAAGAAGTCGTTGACCTCCAAGTCGAGCCCGCGCAACACCTGAAAGGCGACTTCGTGCGCCGGAACGTAACGGCGCAGTGCCTCTTCCTTGCCAAAGAGCAACAAGGCCGCCAGGCGAACGCCGCGCACGCTGCCATTGGCATCGATGACACCCAGCGCTTTGGCGAGCTCCAGATCGGGTAGGTCGAGCAGGCTTTCGTCGCTGCGGCCGCGTCGCTCCCGCACACTGCGGCGAAAGCGTTCGAACTCCAGGGGGTCGAGATCCTGCCAGCGGGCATCGGCGAGGATCTGCGCCGAAGGGTCGAGCAACCCCCGTCCTGCCAAGAGGGACTGAACGGCGTGGGCATCCATTGGTAGGCAAGCAGGTTTGCCGTCACCACCCACCGCGCGGCGAAGGAAAAGGCCGTCTGCGGTGGCAACCGGGTGGTGTTGTGGGGGTACTTCGATCACCAGAACGGCATGGCCTTCGTAGTCGATGGATTCGATGCGAACGGTTACTGGTGGACGGGTGCGATGGGCGATCAGGGCGGCGAGTTTGTCCAGGTCGGTGGTGCTGCCATGGCGCGGACGTGCGCCGGTGAGGCGACCATCGTCTTCGACCCCGATCAGAAGATAACCGGATTCGCTGCCGGTTCGATTGGCCAGACAGACAACGGCCTGCACCAAATCGCGGTCGGAAAGGGGGGCTTTGGCTTCGCCCTTGAACTCGACGGCAAGCCTCTCCCCAGCGGCAATCATCTGCAGGAGCTCTTGCGGGGTCATCGGGTGCTCCAGGTGGTGAATGGCGGCAATAAGAACGACATGATCAAAACCCCAGCTCCTTCAGATTGGCCTCGATCGCGGCATCCAACCTGGCCGCTTCTTCGCGCTGCTGCCGCCACTGGGCGGACAGGCGCGCCATCTTTGCTTCGAAGGGTTCGCCGTCGTCCTCCTGCTGCGCCGCACCCACATAGCGGCCCGGCGTCAGCACATGGCCGTGTTGGCGGATGTCCTCCAACGTGGCGGATTTGCAGAAACCGGGGATGTCGGCGTATTCCGGTAGGGGCGACCTGCGGGTCGCCCCTACGGTTCCGCGCCAAGCGTGGTAAGTGTCGGCGATGCGCTGGATTTCCTCGTCGGTGAGTTCGCGCCGGGTGCGGTCCACCAGCACGCCCATCTGGCGGGCGTCGATGAACAGCACTTGGCCGCGCCGGTCGCGCAAGCCCCCGCCGGGGTTTTTGTTGCGCGCCAGAAACCACAGGCAAGCGGGAATCTGCGTGGAGTAAAAAAGCTGCCCGGGCAACGCCACCATGCAGTCCACCACGTCGGCTTCGACCATGGCACGGCGGATGTCGCCTTCGCCGCTCTGGTTGGAGCTCATGGAGCCGTTGGCCAGCACCACGCCCGCGGTGCCGTTTGGAGCGAGGTGGTGATAGATATGCTGCAGCCAGGCGTAGTTGGCATTGCCCACCGGCGGCACGCCAAAGGTCCAGCGCACGTCTTCGCGCAGGCGCTCGCCGCCCCAATCGGAAACATTGAACGGCGGGTTGGCAAGGATGTAATCGGCCTTGAGGTCGCGCAGTTCGTCTTTGTGGAAGCTGCCTTCGTTGTTCCAGCGGATGTCGGCGTCGATGCCGCGCACGGCCAGGTTCATCTTGCACAGCCGCCACGTGGTGTAGTTGCTTTCCTGCCCGTAGATGGCAATGTCGCCGATGCGCCCGCCGTGCTCCTGCACGAACTTTTCCGATTGCACGAACATGCCGCCCGAGCCGCAGCAGGGGTCGTACACGCGGCCCCGGTAGGGTTCGAGCATTTCCACCAGCACGCGCACCACCGAGCGCGGGGTGTAGAACTCGCCGCCGCGCTTGCCTTCGGCGCCGGCGAACTGCCCCAGGAAATACTCGTACACACGCCCGAGTATGTCCTTCGAGCGGTGGGCCGCATCCTTTAGGCCGATGCGCGAGAACAGGTCGATCAACTCGCCCAGCATGACCTTGTTGAGCGCGGGGCGGGCATAGTCCTTGGGCAACACGCCTTTGAGCGAGTCGTTTTCTTTTTCGATGGCGCGCATGGCCTCGTCGATCAGGGTGCCGATCTCGGGCCGCTTGGCGTGGGCCTGCAGATACGACCAGCGCGCCGCCGCTGGCACCCAGAACACGTTGTCGGCAAGGTATTCGTCGCGGTCTTCGGCAACCTGCGGGTCTTCGGCCAACAGCGCCTGGTGCTTGGCCTCGAAGGCGTCGGAGATGTATTTCAAGAAGATGAGCCCCAGCACGACATGCTTGTAGTCGCTGGGCTCCATGTTGCCGCGCAGTTTGTCGGCGGCTTTGAAGAGTTTGGCCTCGAAGCCAAGGTTGGCGTCGTTGCCGCTTTTGGCGGGATCTTTCCGTTTGTTCATCGTACGAGGGTGTCCATGCCGTGGGTTGATCAGCGTCGCCGGCGGCGCGCCTCCTCGATCGCCTCGCACAGCAAGGCTGCGCCTTGCAGCACCCTGGGCGTGGGCCGGTTGATGAGGTCGCCGTTCACGTAAAAGAGGTTGCCGCGCTGCACCGCCATGAGTCGCGGGAAGCGTTTCCAGCCGTCCAGGCTGTCCAGCGGGCGATCGGAGGCAGTGGCCCCCATGCTGGCAGCAAAGATGAATTCGGGGTTGGCTTGCAGCACGGCCTCATCTGACAGGGTGGGCACCAGCGGGGCGAGTCGACCGAAGACATTGACGCCGCCGCACAGGCGAATGACGTCGCTGACCAGATGTTCGTCATTGAGCGTTTTCAGCGGTTGGCGCCACACTTGGTAAAAGGTGGTCACCGGGGGACGGCCCGCGTAACGCTCGCGCAGGGCGTGCAGAGTGCGGCGGTAGTCGTCGGCCGCCTGTTGGGCGGCGGCTTCGGTGCCCATCAAGCGGCCCAGTCGCTCCAGCGCGGTCGGAATGTCGTCGAGCCGCCGCGGCTCGCTTTCGTACAGGGGGATGCCCAAGGCGGCGAGTTTTTCGATCTGGCGGCGTGCATTGCCATGACGCCAGACGACGATCAGATCGGGCTTGAGCGCAGCGATGGTTTCCAGGTCGATGGCTTTGTTGTCGCCCACACGGCGGATGGACCGAGCCGCTTCGGGGTAGTCGCTGTACTCGACCACCCCGACCAGACGATGCCCTGCGCCCGCGGCAAAAACGAGTTCGGTCGCATGCGGCGCCAAGCTGATGATGCGCTGCGCAGGCCGCGGCAGCGTGAGCGTGCGTCCATGGTCATCGACGGAACTGACGGCCTGCGCCTGGGCAGCCGGCGCACCCGTGACACAGGCCGCAGCCAAAAGCAAGCTCATCCAAACGGTCTTCATGGGTTCTCCAGCATGGGAACGGTTGCAGCCAGGGCGGCATCAAGCCGCTGCAACGCTGCTTCATGGGGTGGCAGGCCCAGGCGCAGGGCCTGGAAGTCGGGGCCGCGATGGCCGCTTGGCGCGGGCAGGTCGAACAGGCGTGTCCACACGCCTTGCCGGGCCAAGGCTTCGTGCAAGATGGCAGCCCGGGCCGTGATCACGGTGCGAAATAGCACCGTGCCCTGGTGGGCCAGACCATGACGAGCCAGCACGATGCCCAAGGACTGCGCGGCCACCTGGAGCCGCTGGCGCATGGTGGCTCGCCAGGCAGTATCGCGCAATGCAGCCGCAGCCAGTTGCAACGCCAAGCCCCCCACGGACCAGGGCCCCAGCTCGGCGGCCAGGGCCTCGCGCCACGCGGGGCTGGCCAGCACGGCCCCGACGCGCAACCCCGCCAGGCCGTAGAACTTGCCCAGCGAACGCAGCACGACGACATTGGGCAGGCCCAGCTGGGCATGGCTGGGTCCATCGGCGGCGTCGAGAAAGGCTTCGTCGATGACGAGCAGGCGGCAGGCCGCCGCCAGCGCGCGCACGCGCGATGCATCGAAAGTGTCGCCGGTGGGGTTGTTGGGGTGAGCGATGACGATCACGTCGGCCGCCGTGCGCCCCAGCGCGGCCGCAGCGTGCAGGTGCACGGCATGCCCTTCCAAGCCCCAGCGTGCGGCATGTTCACCATAGCTGGGCCACAGCACTTGCACGTGCGCACGGCCGAGATGGCGTCGCCACAGGCGGGGCAGCGCTTGGATGGCGGCCTGCGAGCCAGGCACGGGCAGCGCCCCTGATCCGTAGGCCGCATCGAAAGCAGCTTGCACTTGCGCATCGGGGCCGGGCAGCTCATGCCAGGCAGCCTCGGGCAGGTGGGTCATGTGCTCACGCGCAGGCCAGGGCCAAGGGTTGATGCCGGTGGACAGGTCCAGCCACGGCTTCCCTGCTGGGGCGAAGCCAAAGCGCTCGATGGCCCGGTGCAGGTCGGCCCCATGGGGAATGGGCGCGGGCTTGGGGATCACGCCCCCTCCTGAACGAGGATCGCCAGCAAGGTCAGCACGACCATCCACAGCACGAAGCAGCGAAGCAGCAATGCACAGGCGCGCTGGACGTCGGTGGCGCCGGGTGGCTTGCCTTCGCCGAGCACTGGCCGCCATTCCAAGCGGCCATGGTAGCGTGCCGCGCCCCCCAGCCGCAGGTTCAGCGCCCCGGCACCGGCGGCCATCGCCGGGCCGGCGTTGGGGCTGTCCCACTGGGGCGCTTGTGTGCGCCAACAGTGCCAAGCTCGGCCGGTGCGGCCGCAGAGGGCATAGCTGAGCGCCGTGGCGCGTGCGGGCAACCAATTCAACACATCATCGAGGCGCGCTGCGGCCCAGCCGAAGTGCCGATACCGTGGGGTGCGATAGCCCCACATGGCATCCAGTGTGTTGGACAGCCGGTGCAGCAACACGCCTGGTGCGCCCGCCAGGGCAAACCAAAACAGGCTGGCGAAGACGGCGTCACTGCCGTTTTCCAAGGCCGACTCCACGGCTGCCGTGGCCACACCGGCTTCATCGAGCACCGCACAGTCGCGCGTGACGATGTGCTGCACGGCTTGGCGGGCAGCGGGCAGGTCTTGCTGCTGCAAGGCGCGACCCACCGGCACCACATGCTCGATCAGACTGCGCAGGCCCAATGCAGCGTAGAGCGCCAGCCCGTCGAGCAGCCAGCGCCCGGCCATGGGCGTGATCGCCCGCATCATCATGAACGCCCCCACGATCGGCAGCACGGCCAGACACCAGGCCAGCACGCCCCGCCGTTTGGACGACCCACGGTGGAGGCAACGTTCGATGAACCGAGCCCAGCGACCAAAGCCCACCAGCGGATGCCAGCGCCGTGGCTCACCCAGGCACAGGTCCAGCGCCACGCCCAGCCACAAGCTCCACAGCCAGCCGGGCTGGGTGAGCGCAATAGGCATGGCGAAGGTGTCGGTCAGGAAGCTCATGGGCGGGCCGCGCGAAATCATAATCGGGCCATGCCGTCCTTCTACGAATGCTTCCACGGCACGCTGATGGTGCAAGGCTGCACCAGCGATGCGGGCAAGTCCACCTTGGTGGCCGCGCTGGGCCGCCTGTTTCATCGGCATGGCCGTCGTGTGGCACCGTTCAAGCCGCAGAACATGGCGCTGAACTCGGCGGTGACGGCCGACGGCGGCGAGATCGGCCGCGCCCAGGCACTGCAAGCCCAGGCCTGTGGGCTAGCACCGCACACGGACATGAACCCGGTGCTGCTCAAGCCCAACAGCGACACTGGCGCCCAGGTGATCATCCAGGGCCGCGCGCGCTTCAATGCCCATGCGATCGAGTACCACGCCTTCAAGCCGCTGGCCCTGCCCTATGTGCTGGAGAGCTACGCGCGGCTGCGCGCCGCGCACGAGGTGGTGCTGGTGGAAGGGGCTGGCAGCCCGGCCGAGGTGAACCTTCGCGAGCGCGACATCGCCAACATGGGCTTTGCCGAAGCGGTGGACTGCCCGGTGATCCTGGTGGCCGACATCGACCGCGGCGGCGTTTTCGCGCACCTGTTGGGCACGCTGGAATGCCTGAGCCACAGCGAACGGGCGCGCATCCGCGGTTTCGTGATCAACCGTTTCCGTGGCGACGTGTCTTTGCTAGAGCCCGGCCTGCGCTGGCTGGAGGAGCGCAGTGGCAAACCCGTGTTGGGCGTGCTGCCCTACCTCAGCGGCCTGATGCTCGATGCCGAAGACGCCCTGCCCCGTGAGCGCCTGACCAAGCCGGGTGAACCGCGGCTGCGCGTGGTGGTACCGGTGTTGCCGCGTCTGTCGAACCATACGGACTTGGACGCGCTGCGCGTGCATCCGCAGGTGGAATTGATTTTCGCCGGCCCCGGCCGGCCACTGCCACCGGCCGATCTGATCGTTCTGCCAGGCAGCAAGAGCGTGCAGGCCGATTTGCGCGCCTTGCGCGAACGGGGCTGGGACCGTGATCTCGCACGCCACCTGCGCTACGGCGGCAAGCTGATCGCCATCTGCGGCGGCCTGCAGATGCTGGGCCGCTGGCTGCACGATCCCCACGGTCTGGAGGGTCCACCGGGTTCGATGCCGGGTCTGGGCTGGCTCGACTTGGAAACCACGCTCGCGCCACAAAAGCAGTTGCGTCAGGTGCAAGGCCGCCTGCGGCCCGGGGGCGAGATGGTGTGGGGTTACGAGATCCACGCCGGCGTCAGTACCGGCCCGGCCTTGGAGCATCCGCTGCTGGACCTGGACGGCCGACCCGAAGGGGTGCGCGACCCGGGGGGGCAAATCCTGGCCACGTATGTGCATGGTCTGTTCGATGCACCGCCAGCCCAGGCCTCGCTGCTGCGCTGGGCCGGGCTCGACGCGGCCGAACCCACCGACCTGAACGCCTTGCGTGAAGCCAGCCTGAACCGGCTGGCCGATGCCGTGGCGCAGCATCTGGATGCATCGGCCTGGGAGCGTGCGCTGAGCTAACAGCCCGAGCACTTCATTGTTCTTGACCTTGGAGCGGCATGCGCTTAACACACCTTGCGCACAATGGACGGCACTCTTGGCCTTGCTGCAGATCGACATGACCACGGACTCGAATCGTCGCCACTTGCTGCGCTGCAGTGTGGGACTGGTCAGCCTGCCCCTGGCGGCTTGCGCTGGCGCGGCTGGCGCAGAGGCATGGCGCCGCCGTCCTCCTGACGGACCGTATCGACTGCAGCCCAACCTGGCGTATGGCCAGCACCCGCGCCAGGTGCTGGATCTGTACCTGCCGCTTGGACCGGCCAGCGGCGCTTTGTTGATGATGGTGCATGGCGGGGGTTGGCGCTACGGCGACAAGGCCATGGGCCCAGTGGTGCAGCACAAGGTCGAACGATGGGTGCCGCAAGGTCATGCCTTCGTGTCCATCAACTATCGCTTGCTGCCCGAGGCCAATCCATGGGAACAAGCCCGTGACGTGGCTCGGGCATTGGCTTTCGTGCAAGCCCATGCCTCGCACTGGGGCCTGGACTTGAACCAGCTGGTCCTCATGGGGCATTCGGCCGGGGCCCACTTGGCCGCGCTGGTGGCCGCCGATCAGCCTCTGGCCCGGGACCACGGCGTGCGCCCCTGGGCGGGCACGGTGTGTCTGGACAGCGGCGCCTTGGACGTGCCGGCGCTCATGCACAACCAGCCCTGGTCCTTGTTTCGTGAAGCCTTCGGCACCGATCCGTCGTTCTGGCAGCAAGTCTCGCCAGTACACCGTCTCACTCAGGCCCCTGCCCCGATGATGCTGGTGTATGCCGCCTCCCGCCAGCGAGCGCGTGACCAAAATCAACGCATGGCCCGCGCCATCGAACGCGTGGGCGGGCGAGCCCAGCTCTACGCAGTGGATCTGTCCCACAGCGAAATCAACCGTGAGTTGGGCCTCCCGGGGCCCTACACCGAGGCCGTGGAAACCTTCTTGGCTTCGATTGGCGTGCGGGGTCTCACGTCACCCCGAGCCAGCGGGCCGCTCCCTCGCCGGCCCAACGACCACTGGCAAAGCAGGCTGTGAGCAGATAGCCGCCCGTAGGAGCCTCCCAGTCGAGCATCTCGCCCGCGCAGAACACCCCGGGCAGCTGCCGCAGCATCAAAAACTCGTCCACAGCCTCGAAGGCCACCCCCCCGGCCGTACTGATGGCCTCGTCCAACGGACGCGGGGACACCAACCGCAAAGGCAAGGCCTTGAGCGTGGCGGCCACCGTCACGGGCTCGTGCTTGGCCAAGGGCCCCAGCACTTCGTGCAGCAAAGCCACTTTCAGACCCTTGAGACCCAAGCGGCTTTGCAGATGGCTGGCCCATGACCGCGAGCCGCGCGGGCGCGACACTTCGGCCAGCACCCGCTCGGCCGGCCAGTCCGGCATCAAATCGAGGTGGATATCCACCGCACCGTGCGCTGCGATGGCCTCGCGCAACAGGCCAGACGCCGCATAGACCAGACTGCCCTCGATGCCGGTGTCGGTCAGCACGAATTCGCCGCGGCGCGCGAAATGCTCGCCGCCAACGCCCCTGGCGCTGAGAACCACGGTTTTGAGCGGCTGGCCGGCATAGCGGCTGCGCAGATGCTCAGACCACCCCAGCTGCGGGTGGACGTGCGGACCGGACCGAGCCACATCGAAGCCACAATTGGCCGGCAGCAAAGGCCTGACGATCACGCCCCGCGCAGTCAGCCAGGGCACCCAGGCGCCATCGGAGCCCAGGCGCGACCAACTGCCCCCACCCAGCGCCAGCACCACGGCGTCGGCTTGCACCACCACACTCCCGGTGGGGGTGTCCATCGCCAAACCTCGCTCGCCGGCCCACCCCGTCCAGCGATGGCGCATGTGCAAGCGCACCCCGGCCTCGCGCAGCCGGTGCAGCCAGGCACGCAACAAAGGCGCGGCCTTCATGTCCTTTGGGAAGACGCGCCCGGAGCTTCCAACGAAAGTCTCGATGCCCAGCCGGGCCGCCCAGGCGCGCAGGTCCTCGGCCCCAAAGGCCGCCAGCCAAGGAGCCACCACCGACCGTTGCGCACCGTAACGCGACAGAAAAGCCGCTGGCGGCTCGGAATGCGTCAGATTGAGTCCCCCCTTGCCAGCCAACAAAAACTTTCGTCCGGCCGAAGGCATGCGCTCGTACACATCCACGGCCACACCGTGACGCGCAAGGGTTTCGGCAGCCATCAAGCCGGCCGGCCCGGCACCGACCACGGCCACACGCCAGGCGGCCATCACGTCCTCGCCGACGACGCTGCGGCCCGCAGCGCACTGAGCGTGGTGCGGCCGGTCAGGACTTCGGCATCCAGCTTCAGATGCAGCAACGTCGGGGTGTGACGCGCCAGCGCCGCCCGAAAGGCCGGTTCGAAATCCTCGGTACGATCGATGCGCGCGGCCTGCGCCCCGTAGGCCTGCGCCAATTGCGTGAAGTCCGGGTTGAACAAGTCGCTGCCCGACACCCGCCCCGGAAACTCGCGCTCCTGGTGCATGCGAATCGTGCCGTAGGTGCCGTTGTCCACCACCAGCACGATGAACGGCCCCGACGAGGCCTTGCGATACCCCATGGCGGTGGCCAGCTCTTGGCCGGTCATCAAGAAGTCGCCATCGCCGGCGATGTTGATCACCGTGCGCCCCGGCTGCAACAAGCTGGCAGCCACGGCCGCCGGCACCCCGTAACCCATGGCGCCGGCTGTGGGTGCCAGCTGAGTGCGCTGGCCAGCGGCCAAGCCGGGGTATTCATAAAAGCGATGCAGCCAACCCGAGTAATTGCCCGCGCCGTTGGTGAGCACGGCGTCGGCACGGCCTTGTTCACGCAGCACACGCTGCATCGTCTTGACCACTTCAGCCAAGTCCAAGGGCCCAGGCGGTGGCGTCGAGACACGGTTGGCTTGGCGGTCGGCCCGCACGCCGGCCACCCAGTCGGTCCACGGCAGCGACGACGGCGCGGCCAGGCTGGCCAAGGCAGGCGCGGCGCAGGCCATCGAGGCCTGAACCAGCACATCGGCGGCATAGACGCGGCCCAGTTCCTCCGCCCCGGCGTGGATATGAATGAGCTGCTGACGCGGACGCGGGGCTTCGATCAAGGTGTAGCCGCTGGTGGTCATCTCGCCCAGCCGCGGGCCCACGGCCAGGATGAGATCGGCCTCGCGGATGCGCTGTGCCAGCCTCGGGTCGATGCCGATGCCCACATCCCCCGCATACAACGGGTGGGCGTTGTCGAAGAGATCCTGAAAACGGAAAGCGCAGCCCACCGGCAACTGCCAGTCCTCGGCAAACCGTTGCAGGGCTTGGCACGCCGCCGGCGTCCAGCCGCCCCCGCCCACGATCGCCAGCGGCCGCCGCGCCGCCAGCAGCATCTCGCGGATGCGGCGCAATGCGCCTGGCGTGGGCCAGGCCTGCGCAGGCTCCACTCGGGGCAGCACCGGCGCATCCGTGCGCTGCATCAGCATGTCCTCCGGCAGCGCCAGCACCACCGGGCCCGGACGTCCTTGCAAGGCCACATGGAAAGCCCGTGCCACATATTCGGGCAGGCGCTCGGGGCGGTCCACTTCGGCCACCCATTTCGCAAACCCCCCGGTGCTGGGGCCGAACATGGCCCGATAGTCCACCTCTTGGAAGGCTTCCCGGTCGCGAAAATCAGTGCCCACCTGACCCACGAAAAGAATCATCGGCGTGGAATCCTGGTAGGCCGTGTGCAAGCCAATGCTGGCATTGGTCGCGCCCGGCCCACGCGTGACGAAGCAGATCCCAGGCCGCCCCGTGAGCTTGCCTTGGGCCTCGGCCATGAAGGCCGCACCGCCTTCGTGCCGACAAGCGATGAAGCGAATGCGCTCGCGGTGTTCGTAGAAGCCGTCCAGCACGGCCAAAAAACTCTCGCCAGGCACGCCAAAAGCGGTGTCCACGCCTTGTGCAAGCAAGGCCTCGACCAGCGCGTGGCCTGCCAGGCGGGAAGCCGGGGTCGGAATCATGCAGCACACTCCTCGATGCAAACGGGCCGATTATCCCGGCCCGCCGGTGCGCAATGCGAGCGTGGCGAATCCAGGCCCCTGCCCCTTGCATCGCGGGTCCACTTCAGGCTGGCGCGCGTCTCGGCGCGGCGCCTGCCGCAGCCACACGCGTGCCCACCCAAGCCGCTGAGCCCACGGCCAAGGCCAAAGCGCCGGCCGCCGCGTAGAAGATGCCCGAGGTGGCCCCCCGGTCCATGAGCAGCCCCAGCAGCGGAGGCGCCACGGCAAAGCCCAGATCCAGCCCGGAATACACCGTGCCATACACCCGTCCTGTGGCCCCGGGCGGCGCCGCCCGTTTGATGAGCATGTCGCGCGACGGGCCCGCGATGCCCGTGCCCAGCCCGGCCAGCGCAACCAGTCCCACGGCCACCAGCCCGGGCAAGACACCCAGCCCGGCCCCGGCAAGCAGCAGGCCCGAGCCCACCAGGCACACGCCAATGATGCGTTCAAGCCGCTGCACCTTGGCCACGAGAAAGCCCCCGATCACCATGCCGGCCGCCCCGGCCAGCATGTAGCCGGTCACCACCAGCGAAGTCACCGCCAGCGGCAGGCCATACAGCGACCGCAACGCCGGACTGGCGAAGCTCTGGATCGCACTCAAAGCGCAGGTGGTCCAAAAGAAGAACGAAAAACACAGCCACACCGAAGGCAGCTTCAGGAAGGCCATGGGATGGTCCGAGACGGCGACCGCGGACGCCTGCGCGGCATGCGCCGTGCGCCCCGGGCGATCGTCCAGAGCCTGGCGCTGCCACACCAATGCGGCCAGCACGACAGCCGCCAGGCCGGCCGCCCCGGCGCAAGCCATGCGCCACGAGCCCGTGGCCGTCGTCACGCCGGCCATGAACACCGGTGCGGCCGCCCACCCCAGATTGCCCGTGATGCCATGCACCGAAAAGGCATGCCCAAGCCGCGGGGGCGACACCCGCTTGTTGAGGATGGTGAAGTCCACCGGATGAAATGGCGCGTTGCCGAGCCCGGCCAATGCCGCTGCCAGCACCAGCCCGCCATAGCCCGACGCCCAGGCAGCCGCCAGTCCAGCCAGCGTGAAACACGCCAACGCCACGAACAGCACCGGACGCGCGCCGACGCGGTCGACCAAAAAGCCCGACAAAGCCTGCCCCACGCCCGAAATCACGAAAAACACCGTCACCAGCAGCCCGAGCTGGGAGTAACTCAGCGAGAACTCGCCGATCAGCCAGGGAAACAAGGGCGGCAGCAGCATGTGGAAGAAGTGCGAAGTCCCGTGCGCCAAGCCCACCAGGCCGATGGTCTGGGCGTCGGGCCCCCACGGTGCTGCGCGTGAAGCGCTCGGTGTCGTCATGCTCATGGGCCGCATGGTAGGCACGATCACGTCGGCAGGTTTACGATAGGAAGCCAACTTCTGTCGCAAACATGCCAAAGCCTGCTTCGGCCCTCCGTTCACGCGAGCTGTCTTATGTGGGGCCGCTGACGCCTCACCTGTACGCCCCCAGCCGAACGCGACCCGTGCGCGCCAAACTGCACCATCTGCGTGCAGACACACAAGTCGTGCCACACCGCCATCCCTGGGCCCAGCTCGCGATCTCCACCACCGGCGTCACACGCCTGACCGTGGCCCGTGGCAGCTACATCGTGCCGCCCTCGCGGGCGCTGTGGATCCCCCCCGGGGTCGAGCACGCGGTCACCGTGGTGGAGGATGCGGATCTGCGCACCCTCTACCTGCACCAACCCGAAGGCCAATGTGGCCCAAACGTCCCGCCCCAAGAGCAGGCGCGCTGGCGCACATGCCGGGTGTTGGAAGTGTCGGCCTTGCTGCGCGCCCTCGTGCTGGAAATGGACACCCGACCCGATGGCCAAGCCGACCTCACCCCGGCCGAGCTGGCTCGGGAACGCCTGCTGGGCGCCTTGGTGCTGGACGAACTGCGCCGCGCTGCCGCGGTGCCGCTGGGCGTGGACCTGCCGCGTGACAAGCGGCTGCGTCAGCTCTGCGAGGCCGTGCTGGCCGACCCGACCCGGCATGCCACCCTGGCGGACTGGGCCCGCGACTGCGGCGCCAGCTTGCGCACCGTGGCGCGGCTGTTCCGCGACGAATTGGGCACCACCTTCACCCGCTGGCGCCAGCAGGTCGTGCTGGCCCATGCGCTCGCTCGCGGAGCCACTCGGCGGCCGGTTGGCCACATCGCAGCCGAGCTGGGCTACAGCCCCAGCGCTTTCAGTGCCATGGTGCGCCGCACCATGGGATGCTCGGCCCGCGAGCTGTTGGCCAGCCCACGGTCGCGCTGAGCACGGCGGCCCTCGCTGCCGGGCCTTCGCCTTCGATCCGGCCGAAACGACCTTTCGCCGGGAACGCCCCGGCGCACACTGGCCGCTGCGACGGGCAAGTCCTACACTGAACGGTCATCGACCGGTCTGCTGGCCGATGCGTCGCCCCCGACCCGCCTTGCACCGAGGAGCCTGCCATGCTGACCTCTCTTTTTGGCGACCTCTTGCCCTTGGGCGGCCCAGCCACTCGGGCCTTGCGCCACGCCCAAGCGCAGCAGGACAAAGGTTTTGCGGCCACCGCGATGCTCGAAAACCGCAGCACCGAGGTGACCGACCGTGGCCACATCGTCGACAAGCACATCCGCGACCTGTTCATCGTGGGTTCGCCGGCCGAAGCCATCCGTCAGCACCTGGCGGCATCGAGGGCCGATCTCGACCTGGCCGCACGCCAGATCACCTTGCACGACCCGGCACGCCTATGGGCCGGTGGTGTCATCAAGGCCCTGTCCGACGCTTCGGGGCAGCCCATCGAGCGGCTGCATCTGCGCCACCAAAGCACACTGGCGTCGATCGCGCTGATCGAACGCACCGCACTGCCTCGCCGAGTCGATGACCCGCTCAAGATCTACCACGCCGATGTCCGCGACCCGAGCCCGGACGCTCAGGCCATTCCCATTGCGTTGATGGAGCGCAGCCACCTCAGCGCGATCATCATGGCGCCGATGCCCGAAGCACTCTTCGATGAAATCGTCGCCACCCTCAATGCCGCAGCGCATGGCGAGCATTGGCAGTGCCCCCACTTGCTCTTCTTGTTGGCCGCACCGCTGGCCACACTGACTCCCCGCATCGCGGCAGTGCCCTGGCCCACAGCCCTCAATGTGATGGTGAGCACCGAACCCATGACCAGTGCATCGGCCGTATGGAACTGCGTGCTCAACACCTGGAATCGCGTCAAGCACCTCTCGCCGGCGGTGCAGGCCCGGTTGCGCGAGCCCCCCCTGCCCGGCGGAGAGTTTCCGATGCGCATCGACGATCTGATCTGCGCATCGGCGGCCGAAGCCTCCGAGCCCGCGCAGGCAGCCGGCCCCAGCGGCAGCCTCACCCCCTTGCCCGAAGTCCATGAGATCGGCCCGGCGTAATTCGTGGACGATGCGCTGCGCCCACGCCTGGACCAAGCCCGCGTGCTGCGCGTGCTCGAGCAGCTCATGCGCATCGAAGGCGTGCTGGGCGGCTGCATCGTCGACACCTCCACCGGCCTGGTGCTGGGCCAGCAACTTGCCGACGACGTCGAGGACCTTCCGCTGGAGCTGACCGCTGCCACCGCCACCGAAGTGCTCAAGGCGCAGCGCCGCGCCGCGCGCGACCTCGGCAGTCAGCGCGTCGACGAAATCATCATCACCCTCGATCGGCACCAACACATCCTGCGCAGCGTCCACCAACATGCCGACCTGTTCCTGCTGGTCGTTCTCGACCGACGACGCACCAACCTCGCGCTGGCACGCTTTCAAGTGATGGACGCCGAGCACTTGCTGGCCTGAACCCCACCCGGCGCCGCAGGCAAGGTGGCTCGGCTACCATGCGGTGTTGAGTCCTTCTATTCGATGAGGGCCGCCCCCACACGGCCCCTGACGCCATGGAATCCGTGATTTACGACTACACGCGCCAAGACGCCCGAGGCGCCAGCTGTACCGCTCATGCCTGGGCCAAAGTGCCCGAACCCTTGCCGCCTGCGGCCAAAGCGGCCACCCGAGAGCGCATTCGCCAACTGCTGGCCGAGCGCGATGCCGTGCTCGTCGCCCACTACTATGTCGACGGGGACATCCAAGACCTGGCCTTGGAGACCGGCGGCTGCGTGGCCGACTCTCTGGAAATGGCCCGTTTCGGACGCGACCATGCCGCGCGCACCCTGATCGTGGCCGGCGTGCGCTTCATGGGCGAAACGGCCAAAATCCTCAGCCCGGACAAAACCGTGCTGATGCCCGACCTGGAAGCGACCTGTTCGCTCGACCTGGGTTGCCCGCCCGACGAATTCGCCGCCTTCTGCGACGCCCACCCCGACCGCCAGGTCGTCGTCTATGCCAACACCAGCGCAGCCGTGAAAGCCCGCGCCGACTGGATGGTGACCAGCTCCTGCGCGCTGGCCATCGTGCGGCATTTGCAAGAGCAAGGCCACAAAATCCTATGGGCCCCCGACCGCCACTTGGGCAGCTACATCCAAGAGCAAACCGGGGCCGACATGCTGATGTGGAACGGTGCGTGCATCGTGCACGATGAGTTCAAGGGGCTCGAATTGGAACTGCTGCGCCAGCAGCATCCCGATGCCTTAGTGCTCGTCCACCCCGAATCGCCGCGCAGCGTGGTCGAACAAGCCGACGTGGTCGGATCGACCAGCCAGCTCCTGAAAGCCGTCGTCGAGGGCCAGGCCAGCACCTACATCGTGGCCACCGACAACGGCATCCTGCACCGCATGCGCCAGATGGCCCCCGGCAAGACACTCATCGAAGCGCCCACCGCTGGCCACGGCGCCACCTGCAAGAGCTGCGCGCACTGCCCGTGGATGGCGATGAACGCCCTGCAGGGCGTGCTGGCCTGTTTGGAACACGGCAAGGGCGAAATCACCGTGCCCGAACCCGTGCGCAGCCAGGCGCTGGGCTGCATCGAGCGCATGCTCGACTTCGTCGCGCGCCACCCGACGGCCATTGCCCAGCCCCAGCACGGTTTCGTGCGTCATCTCGGAGCGGCCTGACCCCATGTTCGACCACGACGAAACCCTGGCCGAAGCCCGTGCACGCAATGTGCGCGACGCCTTGTTCGAAGACCTTGGCCGCCGCGACTGGACGGCCGAGCTGGTGCCAGCCGACCAACGTGTGCGCGCCCGAGTGCTGCTGCGCGAGCCGGCCGTGCTGTGCGGTCGCGAATGGTTCGATGCCTGCATGCACACGGTCGATGCGGCCACGCAAGTTCACTGGCGAGCGGCCGAGGGCTCCGAACTGCCCGCCGACACCGTGGTGTGCGAGATCGAGGCGCACGCGCGTGCGCTGCTCACCGCCGAGCGACCGGCGTTGAACTTCCTGCAACTGCTGTCGGGCACGGCCACCGTCACCCGGCAGTATGTGCGAGCCATCGAAGGTGCCAGCCCCAATCCAAGGGGTTGCGCCATCCTCGACACCCGCAAGACCTTGCCAGGCTTGCGGCTGGCCCAGAAGTACGCCGTGCGCGTGGGCGGCGGCCAGAACCAACGCCTGGCCCTCTACGACGGCATCCTCATCAAAGAAAACCACATCGCCGCTGCCGGCGGAGTCAGCGCCGCGCTTCGCAACGCCCGGGCGCTGGTTCAGCAAGCCCAGGCCGACATCGGCATCCAGATCGAAGTCGAAACCTTGGCGCAGCTCGAAGAAGCCCTGCAAGCCGGGGCCACCAGCGTGCTGCTGGACAATTTCGATCTGGAGCGCATGCGCCAAGCCGTCGCCTTGAATGCGGGGCGGGCCGTCTTGGAAGTCTCCGGCGGAGTCAGTCTGGACCAAGTGCGCGCCATCGCCGCCACGGGCGTGGACCGCATCTCCATCGGCCGCCTGACCAAAGACGTCAAGGCCGTGGACTTTTCGATGCGGGTGGTCCAGCGGCTGTGAGCCCGGCCCAACAGTTGGCCACCGAAGCCGGGGCTATTCCGGGATTCGCACCAGGGTCGGCTCCCCGATACTGCCCCATCCATTCCGGAGCATCGCATGAGCCCCGCCGATTTCACCAACGTCCACAACTACTTCGAACGCCCCGTCTTCGAGGCCGTATTGCAAGCGGCCACGCGCTACCCCCAGGTGCATGGCGACATGCTGGCCGACGTGGCCTGCGTGGCACTGAACCGGCTGCCGCCACGCTACATCCGCCACACGGTCGATCTGGCCTTTTACATGACCGAGAAAGAACGCGCCGACAACGAGCGCGCCTTGACCGAGGCCGTCACCTACGCGTTCGAGTTCGTGCAGGCCCGCACCGCCATGCGCGCGCGCAGCTGAGGGCTCCTCACAGCCCGCACCCCGGAGGCGAGTCCGCCCAGCGTCGGCCCGCCGGGCGCGTCAGAATCGTTGGGAAACTCACCGGCAGCGTGCGTGGAAAGTCACGGCTGAAGTGCAGCCCTCGGCTTTCATGCCGCATCAGGGCCGAGCGCACGATGAGCTCAGCGCATTCGACGAGATTGCGCAACTCCAACAAGTCACGCGTGACACGGAAGTTGGAGTAGTAATCGTCGATCTCGCTGCGCAACAACTGGATGCGGTGCAGGGCCCGCTCCAGTCGACGCGTCGTGCGCACGATGCCCACATAGTTCCACATCAGCAGGCGCAGCTCGTCCCAGTTGTGAGCGATCACCACCTGCTCGTCCGCGTCTTCGACCTGGCTTTCGTCCCAGGGCGGCAACGCGGCCACTTCCATGCGCGCATGGGCCTGGATGTGTTGCGCGGTCGTGCGCCCCAGCACCACACATTCCAGCAGCGAGTTGCTGGCCAGGCGGTTGGCCCCATGCAAGCCGGTATAGGTCGACTCCCCCACGGCATACAAGCCCGGCAGATCGGTGCGCCCGTTCAAGTCGGTCACGATTCCACCGCAGGTGTAGTGCGCTGCGGGCACCACCGGAATCGGCTGTCGTGTGATGTCGATGCCCAGCGACAGGCAGCGCGCGTAAATGGTCGGGAAGTGCTCCTTCAGAAAGCCGGCGTCCAAATGCGTGGCATCGAGCCACACATGGTCCAAGCCGTGCTTTTTCATTTCGAAGTCGATCGCACGCGCCACGATGTCTCGCGGGGCCAGCTCCGCGCGTGCGTCATGGGCCGGCATGAAGCGCGTGCCATCTGGCAATTTCAGGTGGGCGCCTTCACCACGCAAGGCCTCGGTGATCAAAAAGCTGCGCTCCTGAGGGTGGTACAGGCACGTCGGGTGGAATTGAATGAACTCCATGTTGCCCACCCGGCAACCGGCGCGCCAGGCCATCGCAATGCCATCGCCCGTGGCCGTGTCGGGGTTGCTGGTGTAGCGATAGACCTTGCCCACGCCGCCGGTGGCCAGCACCACGGCTGCCGCCGGCAACGTGTCAACCCGGCCGCGCTCGATGTCCAGGGCATACACCCCATAGCAGCGAGGTGGCTCATCACGCTTGAGATGGCGCGAAGTGATCAGATCCACGGCCATCCAGCGTTCGCGCAATTCGATGGAAGGATGTCGGCGCACCTGCTCCAGCAGCGCCTCGTGGATGGCCTTGCCCGTGGCATCGGCCGCGTGGGCGATGCGGCGCACCGCATGACCGCCTTCACGCGTCAGATGCAACCCCAGCGGGCCCTGCGGATCGGGCGAGAACGGCACCCCCTGGGCCACCAGCCACTCGATGGCCTCCGCACTGCGCTCGGCAATGAAGCGCGCCGCCGCCTCGTCCACCAGCCCGGCACCGGCATCTTGGGTATCGCGCACATGGCTCTCGATACTGTCATCGTGCCCCAGCACCCCGACGATGCCGCCTTGGGCCCAGGCGGTTGCCGCCTCATGCACGCCGCGCTTGGCCAACACCACCACCGGCCGCTGGGCTGCCAAGTGCAAGGCCACCGTCAGTCCGGCCAATCCAGCTCCCACGATCACCACGGGATCGTTGCGTGTCGATTCCATGCCATGTCCGAATTCATGCGAGCCGCCCGCGCTGCGCTGGGGGCCTCCTGTATGCTGCAAGGCATTCTATCGGCGAGACACGTCGATGCGAGCCCCTCATCGCCAGTGTGAAGAAGGTCTCACTCCAACAACCGCCTCCCCCGAACGGGTGTATCGGGCCCATGAAACGCATCGCTACACTGCCTTCACGCTCCGACCACGCTTCCCACACGAGGCACCATGTCCTACGTCCAGCGCATGGATGACGATACCCGCCCCCCGAACCGCCCCATCGAATGGGCGCCGACCATGCCTGACACCATGGCCACGCAAATCATGGCGCGCGACAGTGACGACCCCCGGGTCGCCGGCTCTCAGGACATCGGCCGGCTGACCGGCCCCAACACCCGCGAGCTGTTCGTCACTTGCGATGCGGCCGAAGCGCTGCGCTTGCAATTCGAACATTTGCAAAGCCAACATGTCGCGCTGCACGACATCGGAGGCAATGTCTCGCGCCAACTGCTGCGCCAACTCGCTGTGCAAGGCGGCAGTGCCGTGCAAAAGCTCATCATCCGTCAACAAGGCTACGGCACCCTGTTGGCCAGCATCGAGTACGCCACCTATGCCTCGCCTGAAGGCCAGCGCATCCACATCTATTCCACCGATGTGCAAAGCACCCCGGCAGGCCAACAAGCCGTCGCCAAAGTCTTGATGGAAAACGCCCAGGTCAGCGTCGTGCTGCTGGGTGAGATGGCCGGCCAAGGCTCGGCCAACGCCCTGCGGCAATGGATGCAATGGGTGCACGTACCGGCTTGGGTTTGCCCCAGTCTGTTGATCATGCCACTGGGCCCCGCGGCCGCACAGGCGGCCGCCGCGCAGTCTGCGCAAGTGGTGCAGCGTCATGGCATGCTCGTGCGCGCCGCCCCCCAGCCCTCGCGCCCGGCCGATGCCTGGTCCTTCATCCTGGGCTTCTGGCAAAAGAATGCCGCCCGAGGTCGCTTGGCCGGCGCGCCGCCAGCCAACCTGGGCCCATCCCCGCCCCAGCTCACCCCCCTGACGCTGCAGTTCGATGCACCGCCGGTCGACCGCGCCGCTCCCCCGTCGCACACACCACCTGCGCCACCGGCCCAAACCACCCCGACCGCGGCGGCCCAAGTCTCCATCGAAGCCTATGTCGGCCTGGTCGCCCAGATGACCGGTCTGCTGTCATGCTGTGTCTTCGACGTGCACCTGGGCGCCCCCTTGGGTTATGCAGGCCGGGGTCCCTCCCCCCTGGACATGGCCCGCCAAGGGGCGGCGATCTTGAAGGCACAGCAGATGGCCCGGCTGGCCCTGAATCTGGGCGAACCGATCCACGAGATCCTGACCTCCTCAGACCGCCACCACCAAGTCGTGCGACCGCTGCCAGGACTGCCCGATGTGGCCTTGCACTGCTTGCTGGACCGACACAAAACCAATCAGTCCTTGGTGCGCTTCCAACTGCAGCGGCTCGACGCTTGGCTCAAGCAGCAGTCTGCGGGGGCGCGCTGAGCGTCATTGCCAGGCAGCGTCAATGCGATGAGCCTGCATCGCCCGAACGGGAGGGGACTTCGCGCGCCTGCACATCGATCACCTCGTTCGAGACAGAAGAACGTCCACGCCCCATCGCTCCGGCACGGGCTCGCAGATCGCGCCAACGACAAGCCCGGAAGCGGCCCAGCTCAGCCAGATTCGGCCGCCGCCCCCGCAACAACGCCCACACGCTGAGCACCACTGCGACAAACAGGCCCGCGACCACCAAGCTGGCCAGGAACACGAGGCTGCAGACCACAACCAAGAGCCGCAGCAGCAATGCGGCCACGGAAGCCGCCAAAGTGCGTAAAAAATCCATCGTCATGAGAGTCCGGCTCGGCCCGCAGGTTCCGCCAGCGGTGCTGCGGGCCGATCGGACTCAGTGCACGGTGCGGCCGAACACGAACTCGCCGTTTTCCACGCCCACCGGAATCACATCCTTGGGCCCAAAGCGGCCTTCGAGGATGAGGCGAGCGACCGGATTCTCGATGCGATGCTGGATGGCCCGCTTGAGGGGCCGGGCACCGAACACCGGGTCGAAGCCCACCTTGGCCAATTCCGCCAAGGCTTCGGGCGACACCTCCAGCCGCATGTCCATCTTCTCCAGGCGCTGCTCCAACTGCTTGAGCTGAATCTTCGCGATCGCCTCGATGTGCTTCTGGTCCAGGGCGTGGAACACCACCGTCTCGTCGATGCGGTTGAGGAACTCGGGCCGGAAATGCTGTTTGACCTCCGCCCACACCGCCTGGCGAATCAATTCGGGGTCCTGCCCAGCCATCTGCATGATCTGATGCGAGCCCAAGTTGCTGGTCATCACGATCACCGTGTTCTTGAAGTCCACGGTACGACCCTGGCCATCGGTCAGACGGCCATCGTCGAGCACCTGCAACAACACGTTGAACACATCCGGATGGGCTTTTTCCACCTCGTCCAGCAGCAGCACGCTGTAGGGCTTGCGGCGCACGGCTTCGGTCAGGTAGCCCCCTTCGTCATAGCCCACATAGCCCGGCGGCGCGCCAATCAAGCGGCTGACCGAGTGCTTTTCCATGAATTCGCTCATGTCGATGCGAATCATGTGATCATCGCTGTCGAACAAAAAGCCCGCCAAGGCTTTGCACAACTCGGTCTTGCCCACCCCCGTGGGGCCGAGGAACAGGAAGCTGCCCAGCGGCCGGTTCGGGTCCGACAACCCCGCACGCGAGCGACGAATCGCATTGGCCACGGCGGTGATGGCCTCGTCCTGCCCCACCACCCGCTCATGCAGGCGCGCCTCCATCTGCAAGAGCTTCTCACGCTCACCCTGCATGAGCTTGCTTACCGGAATGCCCGTGGCACGCGAGACGACTTCGGCAATTTCTTCGGCTCCCACTTGGGTGCGCAACAAGCGTGGCCGACCACCGTCCTTCGCCCCTTTGGTCTTATCGCTTTCCTTGGCCTGAGCTTCCTTCAGCCGCTTTTCGAGCTCCGGCAGACGGCCGTATTGCAATTCGGCCACTTTGTTGAAGTCACCCTTGCGAGTGAACTCCTCGATCTGGAAGCGAATTTTGTCGATCTCCTCCTTGATCTGCGCCGAGCCCAAGGCGCTGGCCTTCTCCGCCTTCCAGATCTCCTCCAAATCGGCGTATTCGCGCTCCAGGCGCGCAATTTCCTCCTCGATCAGCGCCAAGCGCTTCTTGGAGGCCTCGTCCGTTTCCTTGCGCACCGCCTCGCGCTCGATCTTGAGTTGAATCAAACGCCGATCCAGGCGGTCCATTGCCTCGGGCTTGGAGTCGATTTCGATCTTGATCTTGGCCGCAGCCTCATCGATGAGGTCGATGGCTTTGTCCGGCAAGAAACGATCAGTGATATAGCGATGCGAGAGCTCGGCCGCCGCCACGATGGCCGGGTCGGTGATCTCCACACCGTGATGGACCTCGTATTTCTCCTGCAAGCCGCGCAGAATTGCAATGGTTTGCTCCACGCTGGGCTCGTCCACGAGGATTTTTTGGAAACGACGCTCCAGTGCCGCATCCTTCTCGATGTACTTGCGGTACTCATCCAGCGTGGTGGCGCCAATGCAGTGCAGCTCGCCACGGGCCAACGCCGGCTTGAGCATGTTGCCCGCATCGATGGCGCCTTCGGCCTTGCCCGCGCCGACCATCGTGTGGATTTCATCGATGAACAGGATGATGCGCCCCTCGTCGGCGGCCACCTCCTTGAGCACGGCCTTGAGCCGCTCCTCGAACTCGCCACGGTACTTGGCCCCGGCCAGCAGGCCCGCCATGTCGAGCACCAACACCCGCTTGTCCTTCAGGGTGTCGGGCACCTCGCCGGCCACGATACGCTGCGCCAGACCCTCGACGATGGCCGTCTTACCCACGCCGGGCTCACCGATGAGCACCGGATTGTTCTTCGAGCGGCGCTGCAGCACCTGAATGGCCCGTCGGATTTCATCGTCGCGGCCGATCACCGGATCGAGCTTGCCTTGACGGGCGCGCTCGGTCAGATCGAGCGTGTACTTCTTCAGCGCCTCGCGCTGCCCTTCGGCATCGGCGCTGTCCACCGCTTGCCCGCCGCGCACCGCTTCGATGGCCGCTTCCAGCGATTTGCGGCTCAAGCCATGGTCTCTGGCGATTTGGCCGATGTCGGCCTTGCTGTCGCTCAGCGCCAGCAGGAACATCTCGCTGGCCACGAACTGGTCGCCCCGTTTGAGCGCTTCTTTTTCAGCCGCCTGCAACAACGTGACCGTGTCGCGACCGACCTGCACCTGCTCGGCGCCTTGCACCTGCGGCAGACGCTTGATCGCCGCATCCACCGCCTTGTGCAAGCCGGCCGTGTTCACGCCGGCGCGGGCCAACAAAGCCTTGGGGCCATCGTCTTGCTGCAGCATCGCTAGCAGCACATGGGCCGGTTCGATATATGGGTTGTCGTGAGCCAAGGCCAGGCTTTGGGCGTCGCCCAAGGCCTCTTGGAACTTCGTGGTGAGCTTGTCCAGTCGCATGAGAAACCTCCAACTGCTCCCGCAGGTGGGGCAGGAGCGCCCACTTTCAAGTGGGCCCGGCGCCAAACGCGCCCCCCGAAGCACCAGGTTTGCGCTGGATCAAGCCCCGACGCTTGGCCTCACCCGATTCCGCCGCGCATCAACCGCCAACCCAGGGCGCAGGCCGCCAACGCCCCCAGGACATGACCCAGCCCATGCACAGCCCACAGCAGCCACTGCTCCTTTTGCAGCAGGTGCAGCGACTCCAGCGAAAACGCAGAAAACGTGGTGAACCCCCCGAGAAAACCCGTCACCAACAGCAGGCGCAAACCTTCGTCGGGATGGCGTGCCAGCCAGGCCATGGCCAGTCCCATGCCCAATCCTCCCAGCCAATTGACCAGCAGCGTCCCCAATGGAAAGCCCTTCCACGCCGGGTTGAGCCATGTACTGAGCGCCCAGCGAGCCAGGCCGCCAAGACCGGCACCCACCCCCACGGCCAGCGCCGCGGTCGGATGCAGCGCTCCCATCAGCGCCCCCCCGTTTGGCCAGCGTTGTGGGCCTCGATGCCCCAGCGCCGCAGCGCCTCGTCATCGCTGAGCCGGGCATCGACCCAGCGGGCACCGGCCGGGGTGGTTTCCTTCTTCCAAAACGGTGCCTGGGTCTTGAGGTAGTCCATCAAAAACTCGCAAGCGCGAAACGCTTCGGCCCGATGGGCCGACGTCACGCCCACATAGACGATTTGGTCCTGCGGCTGCAACAAACCGACCCGGTGGATCACCCGCGCGGCGCGGATCTCGAAGCGGCGCTGCGCCTCGTCGATCATGGCCTCGATAGCCTTTTCGGTCATCCCAGGGTAATGCTCCAGCTCCATGCAACGGACGCCTTGGCCGTCGTTGTGGTCTCGCACCGTGCCCACGAAAACCGCCACCGCCCCCACCGCGGGGTCACCGGCCCGCAAGGCCGCCACCTCAGCCCCCAGGTCGAAGTCCTCGGTCTGAATGCGCACACGCGGACCGCCCATGTTCAACCTCCGGTCACCGGGGGGAAGAAGGCCACCTCCGCCCCATCCCGCAGGCGGGCCGATTCATCGCACAACGCCTGGTCCAGTGCCGCGCGCAAGACGCGCCCGGAAGCCAGCACCTCGGCATGGGCCGACGAGCGCGACTGCAGCAACACCCGCAGGCTTCCCACGGTACTGCCTTCGGGCACTTCGATGCTTTCTTGCGGGCCCAGGGCCTCACGGACCGAGGCAAAGTACTTCACCGTGATTCTCATTGCATCCACTCGGCAAACGACAGGAAACGCACCCGGTCCCCTGGAGCGATCGCTTGCCCCGGCGGCACATCGACGACGCCCTCGGCCCACACGGCCGAGGTCAGCACGCCGGAGCTCTGGTTCGGAAACAAGGCCAGGCGCCCGTCCTCTTGGCGACGCACCCGCAAAAACTCACGCCGCCGATCAGGACGCGGCCACTCGAACGCGGCCTCCAACCACACGCCGCGCGGCGCCGTGGGATCGGCCCCTTGCAAGGCCAGCAAGAAGGGACGCACCAGCAACAAAAAGGTGATGAAACTCGACACCGGGTTGCCGGGCAAACCAATGAAGGCCGCATCGCCGCCATCATCGCGTCGGACATGGCCAAAGGCCAAGGGCTTGCCGGGCTTGATCGCGATCTGCCACAGGTCCAAACGTCCCTCGGCCTGCACCGCCGGGCGGATGTGGTCCTCCTCGCCCACGGACACTCCCCCCGAGCTGAGGATCAGATCGTGATCACGGGCCGCCTCGCGCAAAGCCGCACGTGTGGCCTCCAGGCTGTCCGGCACGATGCCCAGGTCGGTACACTCACAGCCGAACTGAGCCAGCAGCCCGCGCAGCGTATCGCGATTGGCGTTGTAGATGGCCCCCGGGCGCAGCGGCTGGCCCGGCATGACGAGCTCATTGCCCGTGGACAGCAAAGCCACTCGCACGCGGCGCACCACCGGCAAGCTCGCTGCACCGGCGGTGGCGGCCAAGCCCAAGGCCTGAGGGCTCAGGCGAAGGCCACGGCCCAACACCACCGAGCCCTCCCGCAAGTCCTCGCCGCGCTGGCGCACCCACTGCCCCGGAGTCGGCACTGCGAGAATCCGCACCGCGCCGTCCAGCGGTTCGCACTGCTCTTGCATCACGACGGCATCGGCGCCCTCCGGCAGCGGCGCCCCGGTGAAAATGCGCGCGGCCGTGCCGGGCTGCAGCACCGCAGCCACTTGTCCAGCCGCCACACGCTGACTCACCGGCAGGACCGCACCGGCCACGGACACATCGGCCGCACGCACGGCGTAACCATCCATTGCACTGTTGGCCTGGGGGGGAACGTCCAGCGGCGAGATCAAATCACGCGCCAGCACCCGGCCCAAGGACTGGGCGGTGGGCAGCTCTTCAATCCCGGAAATCGGCGTAGCCGCTGCCAGCAGCTTGGCCAGCGCCTCCTCCAGGCTGAGCATCGGAGAACGGGGAGCGGTACTCATAGCGATCCTGATTGTGCAACAGGTGCTCCACCACGCTGGACGCATCGTTCAAGTCCAGCACCGGGCGCAAGGTGGCGTAAGGCAACTGCTGCGGGCTGTCCGTGGCGATGGCCGTCACGAAAGGATCCTCGATGTACTGCGCTGGCCGCCCGAGTGCGGCACGCCACACCTCGATCTTGAACAGGTCAGCATGCTTGAAGCCTTCCACCAGCACCCAGTCGCAGTCGTAGAGTTCGGCGATGAGCTGGTGCACGGTGGGTTCGCAGGGCACCTCGAATTCCCGAATCTTGGCCAAACGCCGATCAGAGGCCACCACCACCTCGAAGGCACCGGCTTGCCGGTGGCGCCAAGAGTCCTTGCCGGGATGGTCCACATCGAAGGTGTGATGGGCGTGCTTGACCACCGACACCCGCTGGCCTGCCAGCTTCAAGCCGGCGATCACCTGCTCGACCAGCGTGGTCTTGCCCGACCCGGAGTACCCGCAAAAACCCACCACCTTCATGCTCGCATCCCACGCGCCTGGCAACCGGCACGTCTCAACGGCAATTGTCGGCGATGTAGCGCTTGACCGCGTCGGCATCGACCCCCATGACCGTGAAGCGTTTGGGGAGGTTCTCCAAGCCCTGCAAGGCAGCCGGACGATCGGGCTCACGGCCCAGAGCCTCTCGGATGGTGTGGGCAAACTTGGCCGGCAGCGCCGTCTCGAGCACGATCATCGGCACGCCTGGATCCGTGTGCTCGCGCGCGACCTTCACCCCGTCGGCCGTGTGCGTGTCGATCATGACGCCAAACCGCGCATAGACGTCGCGGATGGTCGCCAGCCGATCGGCATGGGTACTGCGGCCAGAGACGAAGCCATAGTCGGCCACCTTGGCGAACTCGCCCGGCGTGAGCGTGAAAGCCCCAGCCTGCTCCACCGACTCACGAAAAAGCTGCGACGTGCGCTGGGCATCGCGCCCGAGCAAGTCGAACACGAAACGCTCGAAGTTCGAGGCTTTGGAAATATCCATCGACGGGCTGGAGGTCTCGAACGTCTCGGCGGCCTTGCGCACCCGGTAGGTGCCGGTGCGGAAAAACTCATCGAGCACATCGTTTTCATTGGTGGCCACCACCAACCGATGGATTGGCAGCCCCATCATCCGGGCCACGTGACCAGCGCAAACATTGCCGAAATTGCCCGACGGCACGCAAAAACTCACCCGCTCCTCGTTGCTGCGGGTGGCCTGGAAGTAGCCGGCAAAGTAATACACCACTTGGGCCAGCAACCTCGCCCAGTTGATGGAGTTCACCGTACCGATCTTGTAGCGACGCTTGAACTCCAGGTCGTTCGAAACCGCTTTGACGATGTCTTGGCAGTCGTCGAACACCCCCTCGATGGCCAGATTGTGGATGTTCGGATCCTGCAGACTGTACATCTGAGCCTGTTGGAACGGGCTCATGCGGCCGTGCGGAGAGAGCATGAACACGCGCACCCCACGCTTGCCACGCATCGCATACTCGGCAGCGCTGCCCGTGTCGCCCGAAGTCGCGCCCAGGATGTTGAGCTCCTCCGCGCGGCGGCCGAGTTCGTACTCGAACAACTGCCCCAACAGCTGCATCGCCATGTCCTTGAAGGCCAGCGTCGGTCCATTGGACAGTGCCAGCAGGAAAAAGCCCTCCCCCAGCGGCTTGAGCGGCGTGATCGCCTCGGTGCCGAACACGGCCTTGGTGTAGGTGCGCCGGACCAAGGCGCGCAAGTCCTCAGCGGGAATGTCGTCGATGAAGATCGACAGGATTTCGAAGGCGAGCTCGGGATAACTCAAGCCGCGCCAACGCCGCAACGTGGACTCGTCCACGCGGGGGTAGGCCACTGGCAGGTACAGCCCGCCGTCGGGCGCCAGTCCCTCGAGCAGGATTTCCGAGAAGCCGCGCTCGGTGCGGTCGCCGCGGGTGCTGATGTACTTCATGGTCTCAGTTCAGCTCTTCCTTGCGGATGCGCACGATGGGCTCGAGCACCGTGGGCAGGGCCTGCATCTTCGCGATCGCCTCGTTCATGCGGCCTTCGCGGGTCTCGTGCGTCAGGATGATCAGGTCGGTCTGGTTCTCGTCGTCGCCCGCCTCGCGCTGCAGCACGGCATCGATGGAGATGTCGTGCTCGGCCAGGATGCCGGTGATGCGCGCAAGCACGCCGGTCTGGTCGGCCACGCGCAGCCGCAGGTAGAAGGAGGTGACCACGTCCTCGATCGGCAGGACCGGCACGTTGTCCAGCGCGTCGGGCTGGAATGCCAGGTGGGGCACACGATGGTCAGGGTCTGCCGTGTGCAGGCGGGTCACGTCCACCAGGTCGGCCACCACCGCCGAGGCGGTGGGCTCCGAGCCGGCGCCCTTGCCATAGTAGAGCGTCGAGCCCACCGCATCGCCATGCACCACGACCGCGTTCATCGCACCCTCCACGTTGGCGATGAGGCGTTTGGCCGGCACCAGGGTGGGATGCACACGCAGCTCGATACCGCCGCCGGGCAGATCGTCGCGGCGGCGCGTCACGCCCAGCAGCTTGATGCGGTAGCCGAGCTGTTCGGCATAGGTGATGTCGGCCGCCTTCAGCCGGGTGATGCCTTCGACATAGGCCTTGTCGAACTGCATCGGGATGCCGAAGGCGATCGCACTCATGATGGTGGCCTTGTGCGCTGCATCCACGCCTTCGATGTCGAAGGTCGGATCGGCCTCGGCATAACCCAAGCGCTGCGCCTCCCGAAGCACGGTGTCGAAGTCCAGTCCCTTGGAGCGCATCTCGCTCAGGATGAAGTTCGTGGTGCCGTTGATGATGCCGGCGATCCATTGGATGCGGTTGGCCGTGAGGCCCTCGCGCAAAGCCTTGATGATGGGGATGCCGCCGGCCACGGCCGCCTCGAAAGCCACCATGACCCCTTTGTCGCTGGCCGCAGCAAAGATCTCGGTGCCATGCACGGCCAACAGCGCCTTGTTGGCCGTCACCACATGCTTGCCCGCGGCGATGGCCTTGAGCACCAGTTCGCGGGCACGCGTCGTGCCGCCGATCAACTCGACGACGATGTCCACCTGCGGGTCGGTCGCCACCGCGTCCAGATCGTCACTGATCGTGAGATCCGCGCCCAGGGCCGCCCGCGCCTTGGCCGGGTTGCGGGCCCCCACACGGGTCACCACGATGCCACGGCCGGCACGACGCTGGATCTCGGCCTGGTTGCGCGCCAACACGTTGACCACACCGGTGGCGACGACGCCAGCGCCCAGCAGGCCCAGGCGCATCGGATTCTGGAAGGAGTTCATGCGTTCGATCCGTGAGAGTGACGCTTGCGGTAATGCTCGAGGAAGCGGGCGATGCGGCCGATCGCCTCGGCCAAGTCATCGGAGTTGGGCAGGAAGACGAGACGGAAATGGTCGGGATGCGGCCAATTGAATCCGGTACCCTGCACGATGAGCACCTTCTCCTCGGCCAGCAGCTCATAGGCGAATTGCTGGTCATCGGCCACCGGGTACAGCTTGGGGTCCAGGCGCGGGAACATGTACAGCGCCGCCTTGGGCTTGACACAAGTGACCCCGGGAATGTCGGTCAACAGCTTGTGCGCGAGGTCGCGCTGGCGGCACAGGCGGCCGCCCGGCGCGACCAGGTCCTTGATGCTCTGGTAGCCCCCGAGCGCCGTCTGGATGGCCAGTTGACCCGGCGTGTTCGCGCACAAGCGCATCGAAGCCAGCATGTTCAGGCCTTCGATGTAGTCCCGCGCATGCTTCTTCTCGCCCGAAACCACCATCCAGCCGGCCCGGTAGCCACAAGAGCGGTAGTTTTTCGACAGCCCGTTGAACGTGACGAACAGCACATCGTCGGCCAAAGAGGCAATGCTGGTGTGGGTATGCCCGTCGTACAACGTCTTGTCGTAGATCTCGTCGGCAAAAATGATGAGCTGATGCTGCCGTGCGATCTCCACCAGCTCCAGCAACACCGACTCGGGGTACAGCGCGCCCGTCGGGTTGTTCGGGTTGATCACCACCAGCGCCTTGGTGCGCGGCGTGATCTTGGCCCTGATGTCGGCGATGTCGGGCATCCAGTCGGACTGCTCGTCGCACATGTAATGCACCGGCGTGCCCCCGGACAGCGACACCACCGCGGTGTACAGCGGATAGTCGGGCGCAGGGATCAGCACCTCGTCGCCGTCGTTGAGCAGGGCGTTCATGCTCATCGCGATCAGCTCGGACGCCCCATTGCCCAGGTAGACATCATCCACCGTCACGCCGCGGATGTTCTTCTCCTGCGTGTAGTGCACCACCGCCCGGCGCGGCGCGAACAGGCCCTTGGAGTCGGTGTAGCCCGCGGTGTGCGGCAGGTTGCGGATCATGTCCTGCACGATCTCGTCGGGCGGCTCCAGCCCGAACACCGCCAGGTTGCCGATGTTCAGCTTGATGATCTTGTGGCCCTCTTCCTCCATCTCGCGGGCCTTTTCCAGCACCGGCCCACGGATGTCGTAGCAAACGTTGGCCAGCTTGGCCGATTTGGCGACGGGTTTCACAAAAGCACTCCCCGGAAGCAAGCCCCGATTCGGACTGCAACGAACGCAAATGGTGCGATCTTGCTGCGATGCAAAACCTATAATTTAACCATACGCCCACCCACCGCTGACGCCCCAGCCTCCCCCTGCCCGTGAAACTGCAGCCCGATCGCGCCGATGCGTCCTTGAACATCATCACGGCTCTGACGGCCCAGGGCATCACCATCAACGCCGTGGTGCATACCGGCAGCCTGCTGGTGCCATGGCGTGGGCCGGTGCAGTCCTGGGCCTGCCAGAGCGTGACGGATTTGACCGTCGAGGACTTCACCCGTGTGGCGGACCTCGCCCCCGAGGTCGTGCTACTGGGCACCGGTGCACGCCTGCAGTTCGCCCGGCCGCAACTCCTGCAGCCGCTGATGATGCAGCGTATCGGCGTAGAAACGATGGACACCGCCGCGGCCTGCCGCACCTACAACATTCTGGCCAGCGAAGGCCGCAGCGTGGTGGCTTTGCTGATGATGACGCCCCCGCCATCGGCCCATGATGGGCCCCAGCCCCCATCATGGGGCCACCGACCATTGGCAAGGGATATCGGCAGGTGAGAAGCTATAATCTCGGGCTAGGCCTGAACGGGCGCAACCCTCTTCAACACCTACATGACGCCAGCCCTCAATAAACCTCTCCCGGACTTTGAAGCGCTTGCCACGAACGGGGTGAAGTTCACGCCCCAGGCCTACGCAGGTCAGATCGTCGTGCTGTATTTCTATCCCAAGGACAACACCCCGGGATGCACGACCGAGGCCATGCAGTTTCGTGACAAGCACAAAGAATTCGTGAAAGCCGGCGCGGTGGTTTTCGGTGTATCGCGCGACAACATGGCTTCGCACGACAAGTTCAAGCAGAACTTGGAGTTGCCCTTCGAGCTGATCGCCGACACCGAAGAAAAGCTCTGCCACATGTTCGGCGTGGTCAAAAACAAGATCATGTACGGCAAGAAGGTCAAAGGCATCGAGCGCAGCACCTTCGTGATCGATGGCGACGGCATCCTGCGCCACGAATGGCGCGGCATCAAGGTGGCCGGCCATGTGGATGAAGTCCTCAAGGCCGTCAAGGCGCTGAAGAAGGCGGCTTGAAATCTCGCCAGCGTGCCGGGTTCCATCGGCCGTACCGATGCACACGACGTGATGACATTGCACCGCTGCGGTGGCCGTGCATAATGAAGCCATGCCGTCGACCCGATTCGAGAGTCGTCACCGCCGCATCCACGCAAAGCCGCCCAGCTTGCTGTGCGGCTTTTTTGTTTCCGCTGCCTGAACCCGCCTGACGATGCCTCTGCCCAAGCCCCCCACGAAGAAAGCCACCCTGCTGACCCTCTCGGACATTGACGCGCAGAGCGCGCCGCGCAAGACCCCCCGATCGCAAAAATCCGAGCCCAGCTCTCACGGCCTGCTGGAACTGCGCACCGATGCACCGGTTGCGCTGGCGCCGGCGCAGCCTCGTCAGTCCACGCCTGTACCAGTGGCTGCGCAGGCGCAAGCCCCGGCCCGCCCGAAGCGGCCTCAGCGGCAAGGCCCGCCCAAGCTTTTCGTGCTCGACACCAATGTGCTGATGCACGACCCGATGTCGATCTATCGCTTCGAGGAACACGACATCTATTTGCCGATGATCACGCTGGAGGAGCTCGACAGCCACAAGCGGGGCATGTCCGAAGTGGCCCGCAATGCCCGGCAAGTCAGCCGCGAACTCGACGCCCTGGTGGCTCAAACGAATGCCAACTTCCCTGAGGGGGGAGTGCCCTTGTCCAAGACCGGGCATCGCGAAGCCGGGGGGCATCTGTTCTTCCAGACCCAGCTCGTGGACGTGCAATTGCCCGTGGGATTACCCCAGGGCAAGGCCGACAACCAGATCCTCGGCGTCGTGCAATCGCTGCGCCAGAAGCATCCCGACCGCGAGGTGGTGTTGGTGTCCAAAGACATCAACATGCGCATCAAGGCACGTGCCTTGGGGCTGCCGGCCGAGGACTACTACAACGACAAAACACTCGAGGACGGCGACCTGCTCTACACCGGCGTGTTGCCGCTGCCGGTCGATTTTTGGGAGCGCCATGGCAAGACCATGGAAAGCTGGCAGCAAGCGGGCCACACCTACTACCGCATCAGCGGCCCCTTGGTGCCGGCACTGCTGATCAATCAATTCGTCTATCTCGAAGCCCCCGGCGTGACGCCACTGTACGCACGCGTCACCGAGATCACGGGCAAAACCGCCGTGTTGCGCACCTGCAAGGAATACACCCACCAAAAGAATGCCGTGTGGGGCATCACGGCGCGCAACCGGGAGCAAAACTTCGCGCTCAACCTGCTGATGGACCCGGAGTGCGACTTCGTCACCCTCACCGGCACGGCCGGCACCGGCAAGACCCTGATGACGCTGGCCGCTGCCCTCAGTCAAGTCCTCGAGGAGCGACGCTACACCGAAATCATCGTGACCCGGGTCACCGTGCCGGTGGGTGAGGACATCGGCTACCTGCCCGGCACGGAAGAAGAAAAAATGTCGCCGTGGATGGGCGCTTTGGACGACAACCTGGAAGTGCTCGCTCGCACCGACACCAGCGCCGGCGAATGGGGACGGGCCGCCACCCAAGAACTGGTGCGATCCAAAGTGAAGATCAAGAGCATGAACTTCATGCGTGGGCGCACTTTCCTGAACAAGTTCGTCATCATCGACGAAGCCCAGAATCTGACCCCCAAGCAAATGAAGACGCTCATCACCCGGGCCGGTCCTGGCACGAAGATCGTCTGCTTGGGCAACCTCGCGCAAATCGATACGCCCTACCTCACCGAAGGCAGTTCAGGCCTGACGTATGCCGTGGACCGATTCAAGGGCTGGCCGCACAGCGGGCATGTCACGCTGGCTCGCGGCGAGCGTTCGCGCTTGGCCGATTTCGCCAGCGAAGTGCTCTGAACGATCGAAGGGGGCCTCAGTAGTCGCCGCCCCCGAGCGCACCGGGCGCCAGATTCTCGAACTTGGTCAACGGCTTCAGGAAAGTGAGCTTGACGGTTCCGACCGGGCCGTTGCGCTGCTTGCCGATGATGATTTCGGCCACACCAGGCTCCTTGCATTGGTCCTTGGTGTAGTACTCGTCACGGTAGATGAACATGATGACGTCGGCATCTTGCTCGATCGCCCCCGATTCCCGCAGATCGCTCATCATCGGGCGCTTGTCGGTGCGGCTCTCGACACTGCGGTTGAGCTGAGAAAGCGCAATGACGGGACAGCGCAGTTCTTTGGCAAGAGCCTTGAGGCCACGTGAGATTTCGCCGATCACGGTGGCGCGGTTTTCTTCACTGCTGCCAGAGCTGCCGCTCATCAACTGCAAGTAGTCGACGATGATCAGACCAAGCTGGCCGCATTGACGCGCCTGGCGGCGGGCCCGCGCGCGCAGCTCACTGGGCGACAACCCTGGCGTCTCATCGATGAAGATGCTCGCGTTGCGCAGCTTCTCCACCGCCTCGGACAGCCGCGACCACTCATCGTCGCGCAAAGCGCCGGTGCGCAGATGGCTTTGGTCGATGCGGCCGAGCGAGCCCACCACCCGCAGCGCCAATTGGGCCGCCCCCATCTCCATCGAGAAAATCACCACCGGTAGCCCCTCATGGACGGCCACATGCTCCCCGATGTTCAGGGCAAAGGCGGTTTTACCCATGGACGGACGCGCCGCCAAGATGATCAGATCGCCCGGTTGCAGACCCGAGGTCATGCGGTCCAGATCGTAGAAGCCGGTACGCACCCCCGTGACATCCTCGGCGCCATTCTCGGCCAGCTCTTGCACGCGGTCGAGCAATTGCACGACCAGAGATTCCATCGAATGGAACCCCTGTTTGCCGCGGTTGCCCTCTTCGCCGATCTGGAAGATGCGCCCTTCGGCTTCGTCCAGGATCTGCGACACCGGGCGACCTTGTGGATTGAAGGCCGCCGTGGCGATCTCGTCGCTAGCCGAGACGAGTTTGCGCAAGATGGCGCGCTCTCGCACGATCTCCGCATAGCGGCGCAGGTTGGCCGCACTGGGCACGCTCTGCGCCAGCGCATTCAGATACACCAGACCACCACATTCTTCAGCCTTGCCCAAGCTTTGCAAGTGCTCGAACACCGTGATCACATCGGCCGGCTTGTTGGCGTTGATCAGTTGGCCGATGGCCGCGTAGATCAGGCGGTGCTCATGACGGTAGAAGTCGCTCTCCGTGAGCAAATCGCCGGCGCGGTCCCACGCTCCGTTGTCCAGCAGCAAGCCCCCCAACACGCTTTGCTCGGCTTCGACGGAATGCGGAGGAATGCGCAAACGCGCCACCTCGTCGTCCTGGCGACGAGGGGTCTCGGGAAAGGACGAACCTGAGACGATGGCGGACATAAGTCGAGTAGGTTAAGACGAGCCCCGCCGTGGGGCAAGGAACAAGTCTGTGGATATCTCGGGGACAGCCTGTGCCTTTGTGCAGAACAAGCTGTGTAGAAAACGAAAAGGCCGGTGCGAGGCACCGGCCTGTGTCGCACAGCCTTGCGTCTTCAGGCGGTTTCACCCACCACCGAGACCAGCACTTCCACCACCACGTCGGTGTGCAGCCCCACCGTCACCGGGTGTTCGCCCACGGTCTTGATCGGGCCGTTGGGCAAGCGGATCTGCGACTTGTGCACCTGGAAGCCCAGCTTGCCCAGAGCTTCGGCAATGTCGATGTTCGTGACCGAACCGAACAGACGGCCGTCCACCCCAGCCTTTTGGGTGACTTGCACCGTCTTGCCGTTGATCTTCTCGCCCAAGGCCTGGGCAGCGGCGAGTTTCTCGGCGGCGGCCTTCTCGAGTTCGGCTCGCTTGGCTTCGAACTCCTTGATGGCCGCCTCCGTGGCGCGACGGGCCGCCCCCGTGGGAATCAGGAAGTTGCGGGCATAGCCGTCCTTGACCTTGACCACATCACCGAGGTTGCCCAGATTGGCGACTTTTTCCAGCAGGATGATTTGCATGTCTGGACTCCTCAAACCTTGTGCTGATCGGTATACGGCAGCAAAGCCAGGAAACGGGCGCGCTTGATGGCCGTCGAGAGCTGACGCTGATAAATGGCGCGCGTGCCAGTCAGACGGGCGGGCGTGATCTTGCCGTTCTCACCAATGAAATCGCGCAAGGTATCGACATCCTTGTAATCGATCTCCTCGACGCCAGCGACGGTAAAGCGGCAGAAACGCTTGCGCTTGAACAGCAGCGACTGCTGATTGCGCTTGGACTTGCGATCCTTTGAGAGCTTGCTACGGGGCGCAGCCATGATGGAACTTTCCTAATTGATCTATCCGAAGATTAACGATGCACTAAAGCAGGCCAGTGATGTGCAACACCACGCCGCGGCCATTGCGCTGAGAGGCCAGAAATCCAGCGAAGCGATGGACACTGCCCATCTCGACGCGGCTCAACTGCTCCGCCAAAGCCCCGATCACCACCGCTTTGAGGTCCATGCGGACTTTGCGCGGGATGGCGGCTTCCATCAACGTGGACTCGTGCGACAGCAGCAAGTCGAGCGCAGGAAGTCCGGCCGGGGTATAGCGCAGCGCACCTCGCTCAGTCACCCGAGCTTCCAGCATCACCTGGTTCATGCTCGGCAACCGACGGCACGCGGCAGCACCTCATTCAGGCAGCCGCCTCCTGTTGCGACTTGCGGGCCTCTTCCTTCTCGACGGCCTTCATCATGACCGACGGCGCGGTCTCGGCCTTGCGCTTTTGCACCGTCAAATGCCGCAGCACGGCGTCATTGAAGCGGAACGCCGTCTCCAGCTCGGCCAAGGTTTCTTTGCTGCACTCGATGTTCAAGCACACATAGTGGGCCTTGGCGAGCTTCTGGATCATGTAGGCCAACTGGCGACGGCCCCAATCCTCGACACGGTGGACCTTGCCACCTGCGGAGGTGACCATGCCCTTGTAGCGCTCGAGCATGGCGCCGACCTGCTCGCTTTGATCCGGATGGATCAATAGGACGATTTCATAGTGACGCATTGACACTCCTTGTGGATTCCCATCGAGATGGGTGGGTAAGCCGCCCCGGGCGTCAAGGCAGGCTCCATAGGAGCCTGCCCACGAGTGCGGCAAGGAACGAAAGCGCAAGATTATATCGAAAATCAGAGCGCCCCTCTCGTCGAGACTCGGGGCCCCTCATTGCCGGGATGCCGCCCGGCAAGGCCGCTCCAGACACCCATACGCCCGTGCGCCCATACGCCCTGCCCCCTCGCGCGGTTGGGACTGGCTGGCCAAGGTAGGCAAGGCCCGATGGCCGCACGCGACACTGCCTCCCCGAGCCCTCAAGCAAAAAGCCCGGCGCCTTGTCGGCACCGGGCTTTCGCATTCGATGGTCGGGGTGGCGGGATTCGAACTCGCGACCCCTTGCACCCCATGCAAGTGCGCTACCAGGCTGCGCTACACCCCGACGAAGCCTTGAATTATAGGCACAAATTTCACTCTTGTGCCAGGATGGCCCGGATGGACAGCAATTCTTCGCGCAGCTGCTGCAAGCCATAGATCGAGCGGGGCGCGACAGACGGGGCCGCGTCCTGGGCTGAACTGCCCTTGGCTCCCGGGTCCGTGGCCGAATCCGGGGCCGCCGCCCCCACCGCACGGCGGTCCGAGCCCTCGGCGTCGAGAGCCGCCTCCATGCCACGGCCGGCCAAGCCCATCTCCGCGAGCCGATTGCGCGCCCCGCTGATCGTGAAACCGTGTTCGTAGAGCAGTTCTCGGATGCGGCGAATGAGCAACACCTCGTGGTGCTGGTAATAGCGCCGATTGCCGCGCCGCTTCATCGGCTTGAGCTGCGTGAACTCCTGCTCCCAATACCGCAGCACATAGGGTTTGACGCCGCACAGTTCACTGACCTCACCGATGGTGAAGTAGCGCTTGGCAGGAATGGCTGGGAGCGCCTTCTCCATTGAAAATCAATGAGATCGTACCGAAGAGTTCAGACTTTACTCGAAGTCTTCCGCCAATGGGGTTTGCCCTTGCACCAGGGCCTTGAGCTTGTGGCTGGCGTGAAATGTGACCACATTGCGCGCTTTGATCGGGATGGACTCCCCGGTGCGCGGATTGCGCCCGGGGCGCGGGGCCTTGCGCCGGATCTGGAAATTGCCGAAACCCGAGAGTTTCACATCCTCGCCGCGGCTCAGGCTGTCATGGATGATCTCGAAGAAGGCCTCCACCATGTCCTTGGACTCACGCTTGTTCAGCCCCAAACGCTCGAACAGCAGATCAGCCAATTCCGCCTTGGTCAAGGTCGGCGTCTCGATCACCGGGAGGATCACTCGGTCCATCTCATACTCCATCCATCCAACCACGCCAGCAGGGGCAGCACCGAGCCGGCCCGGCATCTGACGGCCTGCGCTCAGGCCCGCAACCTCGCTCCAAAACGCTGGCTCAGCGTATCGACCACGGCTCGCACGGCGGCATCGATGCGCTCATCGGTAAGACCTCCTCGGTCATCCAACAACTCCAATCGCAACGCCAGACTGCGCTGCCCGGGGCCAATCTCCGGCGTCGGCGTTTTGGGACGGTATACATCGAAGAGCACGGCCTGGCGCACCAGCCCGTCGGTGGGCGCCTGCATGATGGCTTGCAGCAATGCATCATGCGTCACGCCTTCGCGCACGATGACGGCAATGTCGCGCCACACCGGTTGCTGGCGCGAAATCGGCCGGTACACCGGCAGCGGACGCTGCAACAACGCCTCGGCGTCGAGCTCGAACACCACCGGGGCGAGCGGCAGTTCATAGCGCTGGCGCCAGCGCGGGTGCAACTCGCCCACATGTCCCACCACACGGCCATCGACCACCACGCGAGCACAACGCCCCGGATGCAGCGCAGGATGCTCCCCAGGTTCGAACCGAGCTTGCAGCGGTGCCAACAAGGTCTCGACATCGCCTTTGACGTCAAAGAAATCGACCACGCGATCCTCGCGTCCCCACTGCAGCTCATCCACCGGGCCATAAGCCAGCCCGCTCACATACAACGGTTGACGCAGCCCGGCCACCGTCGTGTCCGAGTCGACCACCGATGCATCGCGCAAGAACACCTTGCCCGCCTCGAACACACGCACCCTGGAGGCCTTGCGCGCCAAGTTGAACCGCAGCACCTGCACCAAGCTGCCGATCAGGCTGGATCGCATCACGCTCAAGGGCGCTGCAATGGGATTGAGCAACTGGATCGGACGCTCATTGCCAGCGAAATCGCGTTCCCACTGAGGCTCGACGAAGCTAAAGTTCAACGTTTCCTGATAGTCCAATGCCGCCAGGGCATGACGCACGGCATGCAGGCTACGGCGCGACTCCGAGCGCACCTTGGCCACCGTGGGCGCCAGCGGTGGGGTATCCGGCAGCCGGTCGTAGCCCAGCACACGGATCACTTCCTCGATCAGGTCTTCCTCGATTTGCAGATCGAAGCGCCAACTGGGCGGCTGCACGGTCAGACACCCCGGCTCCTGCGCAACTTGCAGGCCCAGACGGCGGAACACGCCGACGCAGTCCTCTTGCGTGACCGGCATGCCGATGACTCTGCTGGCCCGCTCCACTCGCAACTTGACGGGCGCACGCTCAGGCAGACGCAGCACTTGGTCATCGATCGGTCCGGCTTGGCCACCACAGATGTCCAGCACCAGCTGCGAAATGCGCTCGATGACGTCCACCGTCCGCGCCGGATCGACGCCGCGCTCGAAGCGATGCCCCGCGTCGGTCGAGAAGTTGTAGCGGCGCGAACGGCCGGCCACGGCCTTGGGCCACCAAAACGCCGCCTCCACATAAATGTTGCGGGTGTGATCGGACGTCGACGTGCGCTCCCCACCCATGATGCCGGCCAGCGATTCGACGGCCTCATCGTCGGCGATCACGCCGACTTGCCCGTCGAGCTCGATGGTCTCACCGTTGAGCAGCTCCAGGCGCTCGCCCGGGCGCCCCCAGCGCACCGTCAGCCCCCCATGGATCTTGTCGAGGTCGAAAATGTGAGTGGGCTGGCCATACTCGAACATCACATAGTTCGAGATGTCCACCAACGCATTGACCGAACGCTGGCCACAACGCGCCAAACGCTGCACCATCCAGGCCGGCGTGGCTGCCCGCGGATTCACGTGCCGGATGATGCGCCCGGAAAACCGCCCGCACAAGTCTGGTGCCTCGATGCGCACCGGCAGCCTGTCGGCATGACTCACACTCACCGGCGGGAAAACCGGTTGTTTCAACGGCGCACCGGTCAGCGCCGACACCTCCCGTGCAATGCCATAAACACTCAGACAATGCGCCAGGTTGGGCGTGAGCTTGAGCGTGAACAGCGTGTCGTCCAGCGACAACACCTCGCGCAGGTCGCGCCCCACCGGTGCGTCCTCATCCAGCACCAGCAAGCCCTCGTGATCGTCGGAGAGCTTGAGTTCGCGCGCCGAGCACAGCATGCCCTGGCTTTCCACTCCTCGGAGTTGGCCAAGTTTGATGCGCACGGGTTCGCCCCCGTCTTGCGCCGGCGGCAGCTGCGCCCCCACCAGCGCACAGGGCACCTTCAGCCCCGCGCGCACATTGGGCGCACCGCACACGATTTGCAGTGTTTGCCCCGTGCCGGCATCGACGCGGCACACATTCAGTCGATCGGCGTTGGGGTGCCGCTCCACCTCCAGCACTCGGGCCACGACCACCGATGAAAACGGCGGGGCCACGGGACGCAGCTCCTCCACTTCCAGACCGGCCATCGTCAGCAGTTCGGCCAGGGCTTCGGTGCTCAGCGGCGGGTCACAGAACTCGCGCAACCAGGACTCGGGAAATTGCACGTCGTCTTCCTTGCAGACAGAGTCTTAGGGGGGACAGATCAGCGAAACTGCGACAGAAAGCGCAGATCGCCCTCGAAGAACAGGCGCAGGTCGTTCACGCCGTAGCGCAACATGGCCAAACGGTCGATGCCCGAGCCGAAGGCAAAGCCGATGTAGCGCTCGGGATCCAGACCCATGTTGCGAATCACTTGCGGATGCACCTGCCCCGACCCGGACACCTCCAACCAGCGGCCTTTCAAAGGCCCGCTGCCGAACATCATGTCAATCTCGGCACTGGGCTCGGTGAACGGAAAGTAACTGGGCCTGAACCGAATGCGGATGTCCGTGGTCTCGAAGAACTCCTGCAAGAAGTTGACGTAAACCGCCTTCAGGTCCTTGAAGCTCACGTTTTGGCCAACCCACAGACCCTCGACCTGGTGAAACATCGGCGAATGGGTTGCATCGCTGTCCACGCGATACGTTCGCCCTGGCGCAATGACACGGATATCCGGCATCGGAAGCCCCGACGCAAGCCGCGCCTCATGGCGCTTGACATGCTGCACCGCATGCCGGATTTGCATCGGGCTGGTGTGGGTGCGCAGCAAATGCCCCCCTTCGACATAGAACGTGTCGTGCATCGAGCGGGCCGGATGGTCCTGCGGCGTGTTCAGCGCCGTGAAGTTGAACCAGTCCGATTCGATCTCCGGTCCATCGGCCACCTCGAACCCCATGGAACCGAAGATGGCCTCGATACGCTCCATGGCCCGGGTCACGGGATGCAAGCCGGCCACACCGCGCCGACGTCCCGGCAGGCTCACGTCCAGCGCCTCGGCGCGCAACTGACGCTCCAGCTCGGCATCGGCCAAGGCCTGCCGCCGCGCATTGAGCAAGGCTTCGACTTGCTGCTTGGCCTCGTTGATGGCCGCACCACGGGTTTTCTTCTCCTCGGGCGGCAAGGCGGCCAAGCCCTTGAGCAAGTCCGTCAGGCGGCCGGACTTGCCCAGGTAACGGGCCTTGGCATTTTCCAGGTCGGCGGGGGTCGTGGCCGCGTCGAAATCCGCACGGGCGCTGTGGACCAGTTGTTCGAGCTCGTTCATGCGTGGATGACGTCAGGTTGCGGTGCGGGGCTCGCCAGGCAAACCCTGCGGCAATAAAAAAAGGCCGAACCCGGTGTCGGCCTTTCCGGCTGCCCGGCCGGGAAGCCGGGAAGCTGCAATGTCGGACCCGCCGACTGGCGGGCCCATCATGGCAATCAAGCAGCGAGTTGAGCCTTCACCTTGTCGACGATGCTGCCAAAAGCCGCCGGATCGTGCACGGCCAAATCGGCCAACACCTTGCGGTCGATCTCGATGGCCGCCTTCTTGATGCCGTTCATGAACTTGCTGTAAGTCAGACCACGCTCACGCACCGCTGCATTGATACGGGCAATCCAGAGCTGACGGAATTCACGCTTCTTGGCACGACGGTCACGGTAGGCATATTGCCCAGCCTTCATCACCGCCTGCTTGGCGACGCGGAAAACATTCTTGCGGCGACCCCGGAAGCCTTTGGCCAGAGCCAGAACTTTCTTGTGACGGGCGCGTGCGGTGACACCACGTTTGACGCGAGGCATGTGCTTTCTCCTTCAACCCAAACGATCACAGACCCGCAAAGGGCATCATCCGAGCGATGTGACCCATGTTGCTGTCGTGCACATTGACCGCACCGCGCAGTTGGCGCTTGCGAGTGGTCGACTTCTTGGTGAGGATGTGGCGCTTGAACGCCTGACCACGCTTGACGGTGCCACCGGGACGAACGCGAAACCGCTTGGCCGCGCTCTTCTTGGTCTTCATTTTGGGCATGACTGCTCCTTCTACTGGGTGCCCGTGAGGCGCCGCGAACCTTTCGCGGACTTGTCGGCCCCGGGCCACTGCCCCGGCGTGGCGACCCACCGCCGCCGGGCTGCCGATCACCCGAAGGTGATCACTTTTTCTTCTTCGGCGCCAGGATCATGACCATCTGGCGCCCCTCCAACTTGGGCATGTTCTCCACCACGCTCACATCGGCCAGATCGTCGCGCACGCGCTCGAGCAGGCGCATCCCGATCTCTTGGTGTGTGATTTCGCGACCACGGAACCGCAGCGTCACCTTGCCCTTGTCACCATCTTCGAGGAATCGACGCAGGTTGCGCAACTTGATTTGATAGTCACCCTCGTCGGTCCCAGGGCGGAACTTGACTTCCTTGATGTCGATGACGTGCTGCTTCTGCTTGGCCTCGTGCGCCTTCTTCTGCTCCTGGTACTTGAACTTGCCGTAATCCATCAAGCGGCACACAGGCGGATTGGCCGTGGCCGCGATCTCGACCAGATCGACATCAGCTTCGGCGGCCATGCGCAAAGCCTCGGCGAGGCTCACGATGCCCAGCGGCTCGTTGTTGGGCCCGTTGAGGCGCACCTCTGGCGCGGTGATCTCACGGTTCAGGCGATGCTTGCGCTCCGCATTCGGGATGCGACGGTCAAGATAAGTAGCGATGGCTCGAATCTCCAGGGGCCAGGCCCCAATGACAAACACACACGCACCCGGCGGCCGCAGGGAGCAGGCACAAGCCCGCTCCAAGCGTCACAGCTTCTGGGCAATGTCGCTCGTGATCTTCTGAATGAAGGCATCGAGGACCATCACACCGAGATCCTGATTGCCTCGGGCGCGCACCGCAACGGCTCCGGACGCTTTCTCCTTGTCGCCCACGACGAGGATGTACGGAACCTTCTGCAAAGAATGCTCCCGGATTTTATACGTGATCTTTTCGTTACGCAAATCGGTTGCGATTCTAAGTCCTTGTTTTTGCAGCGTTTTGGCCACTTCCCGGGCATAGTCGGCCTGGGCATCGGTGATGTTGGCCACCACCACCTGCACCGGGGCCAACCACACCGGCAGCGCCCCGGCGTGCTGCTCGATCAAGATGCCGATGAAGCGCTCCAGGCTGCCCACGATGGCCCGGTGCAGCATCACGGGCGTGCGACGCGAGCCATCCTCGGCCACGTACTCGGCTTCCAAGCGCTGCGGCATCGAAAAGTCCACCTGAATCGTGCCGCACTGCCACTGCCGCCCCAGCGCATCCTTGAGCGTGTATTCGATTTTCGGGCCGTAGAACGCTCCGTCGCCCTCAGCGATCTCGAAGTCGCAGCCGGAGCGGCGCAGGCTTTCCATCAGCGCATGCTCGGCCTTGTCCCAAGACTCGTCCGAGCCGATACGCGCCTCGGGGCGCGTGGCCACTTTGTAGATGATGTGCTCGAAGCCGAAGTCTTTGTAGACCTTTTGCAGCAAGGCCGTATAGGCCACGCATTCATCGAGGATTTGATCCTCGGTGCAGAAGATGTGGCCGTCGTCTTGCGTGAATCCACGCACCCGCATGATCCCGTGCAGGCCACCGGAGGGCTCGTTGCGATGGCACTGACCGAATTCTCCGTAGCGCAGCGGCAAATCCCGATAGCTCTTGATACCCTGCTTGAAGATCAGCAGGTGGCCCGGACAGTTCATGGGCTTGAGCGCGTAGTCCCGCTTTTCACTCTCGGTCGTGAACATATTGTCCCGGTACTTGTCCCAGTGACCGGTTTTCTCCCAGAGCGTGCGGTCCAGGATCTGCGGGCCCTTGACTTCCTGGTAGCCGTTGTCACGGTACACCGCTCGCATGTACTGCTCGACCTGCTGCCACAAGGCCCAGCCTTTGGGATGCCAGAACACCAGCCCAGGCGCATGTTCGTCCAGGTGGAACAGGTCGAGTTCGCGGCCAAGTCGGCGATGGTCGCGCTTTTCAGCCTCCTCGAGCATGCGCAGATACTGATCGAGCTCCTCTTTCGTGGCCCAAGCGGTCCCGTAGATGCGCTGCAGCTGCTCATTGCGGTGATCGCCCCGCCAATAGGCGCCCGCCACTTTCGTCAACTTGAAATACTTGAGCTTGCCAGTGCTGGGCACGTGCGGCCCGCGACACAAGTCGGTGAAATTGCCCTCGCTGTAGAGCGACACCTCCTCACCAGGCGGAATGCTTTCGATGATCTGCGCCTTGTAGTGCTCGCCCAGGCTCTTGAAATAAGCCACCGCCTCATCGCGCGGCACGACCTTGCGCAGCACTGGCTCGTTCTTCTTGGCCAACTCGGCCATCTTCCGCTCGATGGCTTCCAAGTCCTCGGGCGTGAAGGGACGCTTGTAGGCGAAGTCGTAATAAAAGCCATTCTCGATCGTCGGGCCGATGGTGACTTGGGCGTCAGGGAACAGCTCCTTGACGGCATAGGCCAACAAATGGGCCGTGGAGTGGCGCAGGATGTCCAGGCCGTCGGCGTCCTTGTCGGTCACGATGGCCAGCGGCACGTCCTGACCGTCGATCACGAAACTGGTGTCCACCAGGCGGGCCTGCTCACCACGCCCGATGCGCCCAGCCAGCGCCGCCTTGGCCAGACCAGGACCGATCGAGGCCGCCACCTCGGCCACCGAGACCGGCGCGGGGAACTCACGGCGCGAACCGTCAGGAAGTTGAACACTAACCATGGGATCTCCAGTCACAAAAAAAGCGCGGGGGCGCCGCGCTTTTCATCCAGGAAGAACGAAGACTCAGGATCGCCGCGGCCGACCGACTAGACCTCCGGGGTAGTCACGGTCGAAGTTCGCGGTGTCATAACCTGTCGCGCCTTTCTCGCTCTTGCTAATGGGAATTGTGTTCGATTGTACCGCAAGACCAAAAAAAGAGCCCGCAGGCCGAGCAGCCCGCGGGCCAAGAGCATCCACCAGGATGCGGGAGCTTGTTCAGCCACCGGCCATGTCGGCCGGCGATCGATGCGAATTTCAGCCGTGCTTGTGGTCGAAGAACTGCTCGTCTTCGGTCGACCCCTTGAGCGCAGCGGTGGAGGCCTCGCGCTCGATCGTGGTGGTCACGGCATCGAAGTAGCCGGTGCCGACCTCGCGCTGGTGCTTCACGGCCGTGAAGCCCTTCTCGGCGGCGGCGAACTCCTTCTCCTGCAATTCGACGAAGGCGCTCATCTGGTTGCGGGCGTAGCCATACGCCAGCTCGAACATCGAGTAGTTCAGGCTGTGGAAGCCCGCCAGCGTGATGAACTGGAACTTGTAGCCCATGGCGCCGAGCTCGCGCTGGAACTTGGCGATGGTGGCGTCGTCCAGATTCTTCTTCCAGTTGAACGAGGGAGAGCAGTTGTAAGCCAGCAGCTTGCCCGGGAACTGTTTGTGAATGGCCTCGGCGAACTTTTTGGCGTACACCAGGTCCGGCTTGCCGGTTTCGCACCAGATCATGTCGGCATAGGGCGCGTAGGCCAATCCGCGGGACACCGCTTGCTCCAGACCCGGCTTGGTGCGGAAGAAGCCCTCGACGGTACGCTCGCCGGTGCAGAACGGCTTGTCGTTGTCGTCGATGTCGCTGGTGATCAGATCGGCAGCCTCGGCATCGGTACGGGCGATCAGCACCGTGGGCGTGCCCATCACGTCAGCCGCCAGACGCGCAGCCACCAGTTTGGAAATGGCTTCGCGCGTGGGCACCAGCACCTTGCCGCCCATGTGGCCACACTTCTTCACCGAGGCCAGTTGGTCCTCGAAGTGCACACCGGCGGCGCCCGCATCGATCATGGCCTTCATCAGTTCGAAAGCATTGAGCACGCCGCCGAAGCCCGCTTCGGCATCGGCCACGATGGGCGCGAAAAAGTCGATGTCGTTCTTGCCTTCGGACCATTGAATCTGGTCGGCACGCAAGAGGGTGTTGTTGATGCGACGCACCACGGCCGGCACGGAGTTGGCCGGGTACAAGGACTGGTCGGGGTACATCTCCCCGGCCAAGTTGGCGTCGCCAGCCACTTGCCAGCCCGACAGATAGATCGCCTTCAGGCCGGCCTTGACTTGCTGCATGGCTTGGTTGCCGGTCAAGGCGCCCAGCGCGTTGACGAAGGGCTCGGTGTTGACCAGGTTCCACAGCTTTTCAGCGCCGCGCTTGGCCAGCGTGTGCTCGATCTGGATCGAGCCGCGCAAACGCACCACATCAGCGGCGGAATAGCTGCGCTTGATCCCCTTCCAACGGGGGTTCTCAGCCCAGTCCTTCTCCAGGGCAGCGGCTTGTTGTTCGCGGGTCAGGTTGCTCATGGCAGGCTCCGTTCTGACTGAAAAAGACAAGGGGTTGGAATGAACTCAAGGATACGGAGCCGCCGCCGCCTCGCCAAGACTTATGTCTTATATAAGACTAAAAATTTTTTCTTTGAGAATCAAAGACTTACGTTTTTAATTTCGCAATACAAAAAAATATTTACCACAATGAAAAATTATGCGGCGCTGCAGCAGTGCGGCATCTCATATTGAGAAAACCAATTTGCGCGATGTGGAATACGGTCTGCGCCGATCTTGGGCCAGGCACTGCGTCGCAGCAAGCGCCCTCATCCCGCCGCAGGCGCATGCTGCAGCCAATCCGGCGGGCTCAGCACCGCACGGCCCTGCACATAGCGCGGGTGGATTTCATAGACCAGGCAATCCAGCATCCGCCCGGCCACCTCCACCGTCACCCGCCGCTTGAGGTATTCGTCGCGTTGTTGCGGATAGACTTCCTCGATGCCATCGAGCACGCGCTCGAGCTTCGGATCGAGGTGATAGACCTCCCCGGCCACTGCCGGCCCTCGCTCGTCCAGCAGCAAGCCGGGGTAGCGCCCTAGGCTGTACAGCCACCCCCTGACCGATGCCGGCCCCACGAAGCGTCCCGGTGGATCCAAGCGGGTGATGTCATTGGCCCCGCCACGACGCAGGGTCCCGTAGACGAAGACATGTTCCAGCCCGCTGGGCTGGTACAGGGTGCTCACAGGTTCGTTCATGCTGCCCAGGGGGTTCAGATCTGCAAGGCGGTGGTGTGCTTGACCGTGCGCAGCACCAACATGGAATTCAATCGCACGACGCCCGGCAGTCGCGACAACACGGTTTCATGGAAGGATTCGAGATCCGAGGCATCGCGATAGGCGAAGCGGACCAGATAGTCGTGACTGCCGGCGACGTAATAGCAGTCCAGAATGGCGGCCTCGGCCCGCACGGCCGCTTCGAAAGCCTGGCGGGTTTGCGGTGTGATGCTTTCCAAGTTCACGATGGTGAACGAGATTCCCGGCTGCCCCACGGCCCGCGGGTGGAGCAGCGCCACGTAGCGGGCGATCACCCCTTCCTCTTCGAGACGCCGCACGCGGCGCAAGCAGGCCGAAGGCGATAGATGCACCCGTTCGGCCAGCTCTTGATTGGACATGCGGCCATCGTTCTGAAGCATCCTCAAAATCTGCCGGTCGATGGCATCGAGTTGCACAGGCGCGTCGGGTGGAGGCATCTTCTACGAAAACTGACTGTGATGACCGCATGATATTGCGTCAGACCGGTTTGCGCCCCCGCGAGTCGCATACACATTGCGCCAAGGGCTTCATAGACTAGAGGACCTGCGCGCCACCGAGGAGACCGCCCATGCAACCCCAGCTCGATGCTTACTGGATGCCTTTCACGGCCAACCGCCAATTCAAGAAAGCCCCCAGGCTGCTGGCTCGGGCCGAAGGCATGTATTTCTGGACGCCAGAGGGGCGGCAGGTGCTCGACGGGGTGGCCGGGCTGTGGTGCGTCAACGCCGGACATGCTCGACCGAAGATCGTCCAGGCGATTCAGCAGCAAGCCGGCGAACTCGACTATGCGCCGCCGTTCCAGATGGGCCATCCGAAGGCCTTCGAGCTGGCCGAGCGGCTGGTGCAGCTCACTCCCCCCGGCCTGAACAAAGTCTTTTATACGAACTCGGGCTCGGAGTCGGTGGAAACGGCGCTGAAGATGGCCATTGCCTACCACCGTGTGCGCGGTGAAGGGCAGCGCACGCGGCTGATCGGTCGTGAGCGGGCGTATCACGGCGTGAACTTTGGCGGCATCTCGGTGGGCGGCATGGTGGCCAACCGCAAAATGTTCGGCAGCTTGCTGAGCGGGGTGGATCACCTCCGCCACACGCATGACCCGACGCGCAATGCTTTTTCGCGCGGTCAGCCAGCCTATGGCGCAGAGCTGGCCGACGATTTGGAACGCCTGGTGGCCTTGCACGACGCCTCGACGATTGCCGCGGTGATCGTCGAGCCGGTGGCCGGCTCCACCGGGGTGCTGATCCCGCCGCAGGGCTACCTGCAGCGCCTGCGCGAGATCTGCGACAAGCATGGCATTTTGCTGATCTTCGACGAGGTCATCACCGGCTTTGGGCGCACGGGCCAGCCCTTTGCCGCACAGACCTTTGGCGTCACCCCAGATCTGATGACGGTGGCCAAAGGCATCACCAATGGCTGTGTCCCGATGGGGGCGGTCTTCGTCAAACAGGAGATCCATGACGCCTTCATGCAGGGGCCCGAACATTTGATCGAGTTCTTCCACGGCTACACCTACTCGGCCCACCCGCTGGCCTGCGCCGCGGCCTTGGGCACCTTGGACACGTATGCCGAAGAAGGCCTGCTCACACGGGCTGGCGAGCTGGAGTCTTACTTCGCCGACGCGGTGCATTCGCTGCGGGGCCTGCCACATGTGATCGATGTGCGCAACATCGGGCTGGTGGGCGGCATCGAGCTGGCGCCTCGTCCCGAGGAGCCGGCCAAACGGGCGTTCGATGTGTTCCTCGATTGTTGGGAGCAAGGCGTGCTGATCCGCACCACGGGCGATACGATCGCGCTATCCCCGCCGCTGATCATCGACCGAGCGCAGATCGATCAGATCGTCCAGGCCGTGGCCACGGCCCTGCGGAGGGTGCGCTGATGCCCCTGGCATGCGGTCGGCGCGGCACACACGCGAGGGCGATCACTTGAGTTCGGCCGTCCCCATGGCGGCTTACGCCAGCCTGGCCCTGAGCATGGCCTTGGTCGGCAGCTATGTCGCGCTGTCCAAGATTCTGGTGCTCGTCTTCCCGGTCATGCTGCTGGCTTGGCTGCGCTTTGGCATCGCCGCAGTGGCCATGGCCGGTTGGGTGTGCCGCCGTCCCGGCCAGCAGCCGCTGTCGGCCACCGACCGCCGCTTGCTGTTCTGGGAGTCTTTCTTCGGCAACTTCCTGTTTTCGGTGTGCATGCTGTTCGGTGTGTCACTCACCTCGGCGCTGGCTGCTGGCGTGATCATGGCCTCCATCCCGGCCGTGGTGGCCGTGCTGTCGTGGTGGCTGCTGGGTGAGCGCATCTCCCTCAGGGTGCAAATCGCCATCGCGCTGGCCGTAGGCGGTATCGTCGTGTTGTCGGTGGCCAAGGCCAGCGGCGCTGATTCGCACACGGGAGGACTGCGCGCCCTGTTGGGCAATGCCTTGCTGTTTGCCGCGGTCTGCTGTGAAGCGCTGTACGTGGTGATCGGCAAGAAGCTTACGGGCCATGTCTCGGCCCAGCGCATCAGTGCACTGGTGAATCTGTGGGGCTGGGCCTTGGTCACGCCCTTTGGGCTGGTGGCAGCCTGGCAGTTCGATTTCGGTGCAGTCTCCCTCGGCCATTGGGGCTTGTTGGTGTTCTATTCGCTGGCTGCCAGCATGATCACCGTGTGGCTTTGGATGACGGGCCTGCGCCATGTTCCTGCCGCATCGGCCGGCATCTTCACCGTCTTCCTGCCCATCAGCGCGGGCTTGGTCGGGGTCTTGGCTTTGGGCGAGCGTTTCACCGCCTTGCATGCCTGGGCCTTCGGTTTGGCCCTGTCCGGCGTGGTGCTGGCCACCTGGCCAGCGCGCCGGCTGGCGCCGGCCACCTGAGGCCGCCGCCCCATCTCACGCGATGGCCACCCCTTCGGCTTGACGGGCGGCTGCCTGCTCCATCGCTTGACGGGCCAGGGCCATGACCTCGGCGGGCGGCCGATGCCGCAGCCGGTGGTCGGACCACACCTGCCGCCACCGACGCGCACCGGGCACGCCGTTGTATAGACCCAGCATGTGCCGAACGATGTGCGGCCAAGGCACATTGTGTCGAATCTGCATCCGCTCGCAGTACGCCACCATGTCGGCCTCGATGGCTCGTCGCTCGGGCGCCGGCTCGGCCCGTCCAGCAAAGCGCGCATCCCAGCAGGCCATGGCATAGGGGTTGTGGTAGGCCTGGCGACCGATCATCACCCCATCGACATGTTCAAGCTGCTGCGCCATGGCATCGTCGTCCTTCAAGCCGCCGTTGATGACGATGGTCAACTGGGGGAAGTCGCGCTTGAGGCGATGCACCATTTCGTAGCGCAGCGGCGGGATGTCGCGATTCTCTTTCGGGCTGAGCCCCTGCAACCAGGCATTGCGGGCATGGACGATGAAGACCTCACAGCCGGCTTCGCTGACCGTGCCGACGAAGTCACGCACGAAGTCGTAGCTCTCGTGCCGGTCCACGCCGATGCGGTGTTTGACGGTCACCGGCAAATCCACCGCGTCGCGCATGGCCTTGACCGCGTCGGCGACCAAGCCGGCTTCCTTCATCAAACAGGCCCCGAAGGCGCCCCGCTGCACTCGCTCACTGGGGCAACCGCAGTTCAGATTCACCTCGTCATAGCCCCAGCGTTGCGCGAGCCGGGCGCAGGCGGCCAAGTCCTCGGGCTCGCTGCCGCCCAGTTGAAGCGCCACCGGATGCTCTTCGGCGTTGTAGTCCAGGTGTCGGGCCTGGTCCCCATGCAGCAAGGCCCCGGTGGTCACCATCTCGGTGTAGAGGCGAGTGTGCCGGGTGATGAGCCGATGGAAGTAGCGGCAGTGCCGATCCGTCCAATCCATCATGGGGGCCACGGACACTCGCCAGGGATGGCAGTCGTTGAGGATTTGGGTCACGCGCGCAGACAGTGAAAAAGCATGATTTTCTCAGCCAGGCTGAGTCCGTGCCCGTGCCAGGGATGCTCAAAGGTCGAGCACGTACACCTGGGCCGTCGAGCGCTCTCGTTCGTTGTGACCCGCCAAGGCCGCATCCCACTCCTTGCCCTGGGCACCGACATGGGGCTGCAGGCCGGCGGTCATGACGGCCACCTCCTCGGAGCCGGCGTCGAAGTCGAGCACATGGCGACGCTCACCGTCGAACAGGCGCGCGACCATGACGCCACCCTGCTCGATGAGCAGCAAGTATTTGGCAGGGGCTTGCATACGCACTGCGGCTCGGGCTTCGATTCGACACTGAGCGTAGCACGCGACCGTCGGTCGCGCGATCGTTCAGTACAACCCGTTCAGGGGGTGGGCATGGGCTGGCCAGGGGCTGACGAAGAAGGCCTGCACCATCTCGGGGGTGACGTCCTCGATGCGCGCTGGATTCCAGCGTGGTGCATGGTCCTTGTCCACGGCCAGCGCACGAATGCCCTCCACGGTCTCGCTGGCTGCACCTGGGCGCAAATGAAAGCAATGGCGCACCAGATCGCGTTCCATGTGCAGGTCCTCGGCCAGCGTCATGCGGCGGGCGCGACGAATCTGTTCGAGCGTGACGGCCAGCATCAGGGGTGAGCGCTTGCGCAAGGTCGCAGCGATCTGTGCCGGCCAGTCGCTGTCGGACTGCTGGGCCAGCGCCGCCAAGATGGCGGGCACGTCCTCACCAGCGAAGCAGCGATCGATGGTCGTGAGGTGCGGCCGCAGCATCGGCTCGGGAGCTGGGTGCAAGCGGGATCGGGCCAGTGCCATCAAACTCACGGCATCGGCGTCGACGGACAAGGCCTCGACCAGTTCGTCCATGGCCACACTGGGCAGATATCCGTCGGCCAAGCCCCAGGCGATCGCATCACCCGCCCCGATGACCTGGCCAGTCAATGCCAGAAACTCACCCACCCGCCCCGGGCAGCGCGAGAGGAACCACCCCCCGCCCACATCGGGAAAGAGACCGATGTTGGTCTCGGGCATGGCCATCTTCGTGCGCTCGGTCACGATGCGCAGCGCCGCGCCTTGGCTGATTCCCATGCCCCCGCCCATCACGATGCCATCCATCAAAGCGATGTAAGGCTTGGGGTATGCATGGATCAAGTGGTTGAGGCGGTACTCCTCGGTGAAGAAATCCTCCAGCCGCGGATCGCCCGCCAGTGCGGCCTGGTGGAAGAAGCGAATGTCTCCGCCGGCACAAAATGCCACGCCTTTGCCGTCCTGTGTAGCGCCGCGAACCAGCACCGCTTGCACCACGGGATCCTCACGCCAGGCCAGCAGCCAGGCGGTGAGGTCGCGGATCATCGACAAGGACAAGGCGTTGAGCGATTGAGGGCGGTTCAGCGTGATCAGGCCCAGACTGCCGCGGCGCTCGGCCAGAACCAGGCCCTCACCACTGAGGGCGGGAAGGGTCAGTGCCATCGTTGGTCTCCTTGTCGTGTGAGAGAAATCTCGGAAAGCGGCACGGTGGACACCCGGGCAGTGCGACGCAGCCCCACGGCCTCGTTGAACACCAGGGCCCCCAGCACCAGCATGCCGCCCTGCAAGGCATGGGGGGACGGCACCTCGTTGGCACCCAGCCAAGCCCAAGCCACGCCGAAGATCACCTCCAGCAGGGCCAGCAATGCCACTTCCGGCGCGGGCAGCACACGCGCCAGTTGCACCGCGATCAGGCAAGGCACTGCCAACTGGAACACCCCCAGCGTCGCCAGCAGTCCCAGGTCATGGGCACGGGCCTGAAAGGGCCAGGCCAGCGGCAGTGTCACGGCCGCAGAGATCACGGCACCGATCAGCACCGCTGGCAGCATGTCTCGACGCCGGGCATCGTTGGGTTGCTGGGTGGTATGCTGGATCACCGTCCAGTTGATGGCCGCCGCCAGCGGCACGCCCAGGGCCACGAGGGTGCCGACCAGGTGACGCAGCTCGGCCACGGCCCATTCGCGCCCATACATCCACGCGATCCCGGCACCAGCCACGACGATGGCGCCCCAGGTGTGGGCAGGCAAGCGGTGGCGAAGCGTCAGGCGCGCCAGCAGCGCGGTCATCAGGGGGCCCAGGGCCATCGTCACCAGCACATTGGCCACGGTGGTCAGCGTCAGCGCCACCATGAAGCAGGTGTACATGACCGACCACATCACGCCCGACACCCACAGTGGCCAAGCACCGTGGCGCAGCTCTTCCCACAGCCCTCGACCCTTCCACAGCAGCAGGGCCACGGCCATGAAGGCCGCATTGAAGAAGCTGCGCCAAAAGGTCACTTCGAAGGTACGTGCGGCCTCGAGATGCCGGGTGAGCACCCCAGCAATGCTCCACATCAGCGTCACGAGCACCATCAAAGCGATGGCGCGTCCATGCGTCATGCGAGGATCTCCTCGTGGATGGCAGCGCCCATTCAGGCTGCCTCGCGCTGTGCACGCTTGCGCTCGTGCTCCTTCAGGAAACGCTTGCGCAGCCGAATCGACTTGGGCGTGATCTCGACGAGTTCGTCGTCCTCGATGAACTCCACCGCATACTCCAGCGTCAGCTCGATCGGTGGGGTGAGTTTGATCGCATCATCCTTGCCCGAAGCGCGGAAGTTGGTGAGCTGCTTGGTGCGCACTGCGTTGACGACGAGGTCGTTTTCGCGGCTGTGGATGCCGACGATCATCCCCTCATACACGGGATCACCTGGCTTGACGAACATCCGCCCGCGGTCATCGAGCTTGCCCAGCGCATAGGTGACGATCTCACCATCCTCTTGGCTGACCAGCACGCCGTTCTTGCGCCCCTCGATCTCGCCTTTGTAAGGCTCATAGCCGTCGAAGATGTTGCTCAACAGACCGGTGCCGCGGGTGAGGTTGAGAAATTCGTTTTGGAAGCCGATGAGACTACGGGCGGGAATGCGGTACTCCAGACGCACACGCCCCATGCCATCGGGCTCCATGTTGACCAGTTCACCTTTGCGCAAGCCCAGAGCCTGCATCACACCGCCTTGGTGCTGCTCCTCCACGTCGGCCGTGACGAACTCCATGGGCTCACAACGCTGGCCATTGATCTCGCGAAACACCACACGGGGCTTGGAGACGGCGAGCTCGTACCCTTCACGACGCATGTTCTCCAACAGGATGGTCAGATGCAATTCGCCTCGCCCAGACACTTCGAAGACGCCATCCTCGCCGGTTTCACGCACACGCAGGGCCACGTTGGATTGCAGCTCCTTCTGTAGCCGGTCCCAAATCTGGCGACTCGTGACGAACTTGCCCTCGCGTCCGGCCAGCGGCGAGGTGTTGACGCAGAAATTCATCGTCAGTGTCGGCTCGTCGACCTTGAGCATGGGCAGTGGCCGCGGCTGCTCGATCGACGTGACGGTCACACCGATGCCAATCTCATCGATGCCATTGATCAGCACGATGTCGCCAGGTCCCGCAGACTCGACCTGCCGACGCTCGAGTCCTTCGAACTTCAGAACTTGGTTGATGCGTCCTCGGTAGGACCGGCCCTCCGGCCCCTCCATCACCAGCACATCCATCCCGGGGCGCAGCGTGCCGGAGTTGATCCGTCCCACACCGATGCGGCCCACGTAGGTGGAATAGTCCAGCGAAGAAATTTGCAGCTGCAAAGGCGCCTGCGGATCCCCTTGATGGACAGGCACATGCTGCAAGATCGTCTCGAACAGCGGGCTCATGTCCTCCCCCCAGCGGGTGCCGGGCTCGCCTTCGGTGAGCGAAGCCCAACCATTCAGACCCGAGGCATACACCACGGGGAAATCGAGCTGTTCCTCGGTTGCGCCCAGTTTGTCGAACAGATCGAAGGCCGCGTTGATGACATAGTCGGGACGCGCCCCGGGCTTGTCGACCTTGTTGACGACCACGATGGGCTTGAGACCCAACGCTAGCGCTTTCTTCGTGACGAAGCGGGTCTGCGGCATCGGGCCTTCCTGCGCGTCGATCAGCAACACGACACCATCGACCATCGACAGCGCACGCTCGACTTCACCACCGAAGTCGGCATGCCCAGGCGTATCGACGATGTTGATGTGCGTCCCGCGCCAGCTGACGGCGCAGTTCTTGGCCAGGATGGTGATGCCACGCTCGCGCTCCAGGTCGTTGCTGTCCATCACCCGTTCGCCGACCTGCTGGTTCTCGCGGAAGGTTCCGGATTGACGCAGCAGTTGGTCCACCAGCGTGGTCTTACCGTGGTCGACGTGCGCAATGATGGCAATGTTGCGGATGGGCTTGGTCATGATGAATGGACGATGGCGCCCCGGATGAGGCGATCTGGACAGTGCAATCAGAATGAATGGGAGGCAAGCGCGAGCAAGGCCTGCACCTCGGGCGGGCTCAATAGCCGCATGGGAATGAGTTCGCCGGCACGGATCCGGGCGCTGCCGAGAAAGGCCCCCGCTTGCGGACCGTACACGCGAACGGCCTGCGCATCGGGATGGTTCAGCCGTCGACGCATCCCGCTCAGGAAGCGTCCAGCCTCGTCAGCGGCCAGATGCACGGCCGGCCAATGGGCGAGCAGCACGTCTGGGCTCAGGATCTGCGCATCTCGCTCGGCTGGCGCCATCTGCTCCAGCCTCTCGAGTGTGACGGCCTGCCCGACGGACAACGGGCCGCTGGCCGTGCGACGCAGGTCCAGCAAATGGGCGCCACAGCCCAGCGCTTGGCCAAGATCCTCGGCCAGCGTGCGCACATAGGTGCCCTTGCTGCACAGGACATCGATCTCCAGCCGATCATCCCGCCAGGCCACGAGATCGAGGCGATGGATCTTCACGCGCCGGGCTTGACGCTCCACCTCCACGCCGGCACGGGCATATTCGTACAGCGGCCGTCCCTCGCGCTTGAGGGCCGAGTGCATCGGGGGGATCTGCTCGACTTCGCCGGTGAAACGGGCCAGCGCAGCCTCCACCTGAGCCTGCGTCAGCGAGACGGGGCGCTCATCGATCACGGCGCCTTCGGCATCGCCCGTGGTCGTGCGCCGCCCCAATTGCAGCACTGCACGATAGGCCTTGTCGGCTTCGAGACTGACCTGAGAGAACTTGGTGGCCGCACCGAAACACAAGGGCAACAGGCCGGTGGCCAGGGGATCCAAAGTCCCGGTGTGACCGGCCTTTTGGGCCTGCAACAACCGTTTGACTTTCTGCAAGGCATCATTGCTGCTCAGTCCGCGGGGCTTGTCGAGCAGCAACACGCCGTGCAGCGCACGGCGCTCGATGCGATGGCGCGCTGGCGCAACGGTGACGGCTGCAGGCATGACGAGTTCAGTCCTTGGCGCGGGTGGCGTTGGCCTGCGCGATCAGCGCATTCAAATCGGCAGCCCGTTCGGTCGTGCGATCGAAAATGAAATGCAAGGTGGGCACGGTGTGAATCTGCAAGCGCTTGAACAGCCCATTGCGCAGATAGCCGGCGGCTTCGTTCAAGGCAGCCTGGGTTTCCTCGGGATCGCCGACCAGTAGCGAGAAGTAGACCTTCGCATGGGCATAGTCCGGCGTGACTTCCACTGCGTTGAGGGTGACCATCCCAATGCGAGGATCTTTCAGCTCGCGAATGAGTTCGGCCAGGTCGCGTTGAATCTGATCGGCCACCCGGTGGGCACGGTTGGGAATGGATCGCTTGTGTCGCATGGTGGGACTCCGGTTGCTGCCAGAAACACAAACCCCGCCCATCTTTCGATCGGCGGGGCCTGAGCGCGAGAGCGCCTCCGCCTTTACAGCGTGCGTGCCACTTCCTTGATCTCGAAAAATTCGAGGTGGTCACCTTCCTGGACGTCGTTGTAGTTTTTGATGCTCAGACCACACTCGAAGCCTTCCTTGACCTCGCGCACATCATCCTTGAAGCGTTTGAGCGACTCCAGTTCGCCGGTGTAGATGACGACGTTGTCACGCAGCAGACGCAAGCGGGCATTGCGGCGGACCACACCGGACAGCACCATGCATCCGGCAATCGTTCCCACCTTGGAGATGCGGAACACTTGGCGGACCTCGGCCGTGCCGATGATCTCTTCCTTCTGCTCCGGCGCAAGCAGGCCCGACATGGCCGCTTTCACTTCGTCGACCGCGTCATAGATGATGTTGTAGTAGCGGATGTCCACCCCATTGTGCTCGGCCAGCTTGCGCGCGCCCGCATCGGCGCGGGTATTGAAGCCGATGATGACCGCTTTGGATGCCAGCGCAAGGTTGACGTCGCTTTCGCTGATGCCACCCACGGCCGCGTGCACGATTTGCACCTTGACCTCGTCGGTGGACAGCTTCAGCAGCGAAGAGGCCAGCGCCTCCTGTGAACCCTGCACGTCGGCCTTGATGATCAGTGGCAAGGTCTTCACATCACCTTGCCCCATTTGCTCGAACATGTTCTCGAGCTTGGCGGCTTGCTGCTTGGCCAGCTTGACGTCTCGATACTTGCCCTGGCGGAAAGTAGCGATCTCGCGAGCACGACGCTCGTCGGCCAGCACCATGAACTCGTCGCCGGCCTGGGGCACTTCGGTCAGACCCTGAATCTCGACCGGAATGGACGGTCCCGCTTGCTGAGTGGGTTTGCCGTTCTCATCGATCATGGCCCTTACGCGGCCGTAACTGGCTCCTGCCAGCACCACATCGCCGCGCTTGAGCGTGCCCGACTGCACCAGCACCGTGGCCACCGGACCACGGCCTTTGTCCAGCTTCGCCTCAATGACCAAGCCTTTGGCCGGCGCATCCACGGGGGCCTTGAGTTCGAGCACTTCGGCTTGCAGCAGCACGTTCTCCAGCAGGTTGTCGATCCCCTCCCCCGTCTTGGCCGACACCAGACAGAACGGGGCATCGCCGCCATACTCCTCGGGCACGACTTCCTCGGCCACGAGCTCCTGCTTCACACGTTCGGGATTGGCATCGGGCTTGTCGATCTTGTTGACCGCCACGACGATAGGCACACCCGCGGCTTTGGCGTGATGGATGGCTTCGCGAGTTTGCGGCATCACACCGTCGTCGGCAGCCACCACCAGGATCACGATGTCCGTGGCCTTGGCACCACGTGCCCGCATGGCCGTGAACGCCTCGTGACCAGGCGTGTCCAGGAAAGTGATCGTGCCACGAGGCGTGTCCACATGGTAGGCGCCGATGTGCTGCGTGATTCCACCGGCTTCGCCTGCGGCCACCCGTGATCGACGGATGTAGTCCAGCAAGGAGGTCTTGCCATGGTCGACGTGGCCCATCACGGTCACCACCGGGGCGCGCGTCACCAGCTCGGCTTGATGTGCGGTTTGGCTTTCCTCGAGGAAAGCCTCCGGGTCGTCGAGCTTGGCGGCGAAGGCCTTGTGCCCCATTTCCTCGACCACGATCATCGCGGTTTCCTGGTCGAGCTGCTGATTGATCGTGACCATCTGCCCCAGCTTCATCAGCTGTTTGATCACTTCGGAGGCCTTGACCGACATCTTGTGGGCCAGCTCGGCCACGGTGATGGTTTCTGGCACATGCACCTCGTAGACCTGCGGCTCGGTCGGTGCCACGAAGGTCGTGGCCGTCTCGCCACGGTCTCCCCGGCGCGCGCCGCCCTTGGCAGGTGCCCGCCAGCCACCCCGAGTGGTGGCCGCCGTGTCGCCGCGCGTCTTGAGCGTGCGCTTCTTGGCCGCGTCGTCGGCCCAGCTGGACGAAAGCTTCTCGGATTTGACCGACTTCTTGTCGCCCGGCTTGGGTGCGCTGCTGGGCGAGGCTGGCGCCGCAGCGGCAGACGCCGATGTTTTGGGTTTGTGAATGGTGCCTTTGATGCCTTCCTTGCCCGCTTCGGCCTTGGGTTTGTCTTCCTCGGGCTTCTTGGCCGTCATCACGCCGCGCTTGGGAGCGGCCATCATGGCCCGAATCGCAGCCGCCTCGGCTTCAGCGGCCTTGCGTTTACGCTCCAGCTCGGCCAGGCGTTGCTTTTCTTCGGCCTCGACATCGACGGCCTTGACCACCCGCACGGCGGACTTGGGCGGCTCGGCGGCCGCCTGAGCCGGTGCCGGCGCCGGTGCCGGTGCCTGAGCCGGTGCGGCCGCAGGCGCTTGGGCCGGCCCTTGGGCAGCGGCCAGCTCGGCGCGACGCGCCTGCTCGGCACGGGCCGCCTGTTCGGCACGGGCCTTCTCGGCCGCCTCACGCTCGGCCTGCTCGCGCGCACGGGCCTCGGCCTCCTCGCGCTGACGCCGCTCCTGTTCCTCGCGCTGGCGGCGCTTTTCGGCCAACTCCTCTTCTTGACGGCGCAAGAGTTCGGCTTGACGGTTGGCCTCTTCCTCGCGGCGGCGCAGCTCGGCCTCGTCGACGACGGGCTTGGGCGCGGCGACCTCTTCGACCGGCGAAGCGCTTTCGTCACGCTTGACGAACACGCGCTTCTTGCGCACCTCCACTTGGATCGTGCGCGCCTTGCCCGAAGCATCGGCCTGCTTGATCTCGGTGGTGGACTTCTTCGTGATCGTGATCTTCTTGCGCTCGGTGCCGGCGGTTCCGTGCGCCATGCGCAGGTACTCCAGCAAACGCTCCTTGTCGGACTCGGTCAGCAAGTCTTCCGGCGAGGCTTTCGCCACCCCGGCGGACTTCAACTGCTCCAGCAGCGTCGCGGCGGGGCGGTTCAGCTCGGAGGCGAACTGTGCGACTGTGGTAACGGCCATTGTGTGTGATCCTTGACGAACTTGCTTGGGCTGGACGGGCGGAACCTCGGTGCAGCCTTCAGGCCGTGAACCAGTGTTCTCGAGCCTTCATGATGAGCGCTTTGGCCTGTGCCTCGTCGACACCGGTCATCTCGATCAGCTCATCGACCGCCAAGTCGGCGAGATCATCGCGGGTGTGGATGCCGGCGTCGGCCAGCTTGGCAATCAAATCCGCGTTCAGCCCTTCGAGATCGCGCAGGTCCTGCGACACCTCTTCGACCTTCTCCTCACGGGCAATTTCCATCGTCAACAACGCATCTTTGGCGCGCGTGCGCAGCTCGTTGACGGTGTCCTCGTCGAATGCCTCGATCTCGAGCATCTCCTGCAGCGGCACATAGGCCACCTCTTCGAGACTGGTGAACCCTTCCTCGATGAGGATGTCGGCCACCTCCTCGTCGACATCGAGCTTCTCGACGAACAAGCGACGGATCGCGCTGGTTTCCTCGGCCTGCTTCGCCTTGGACTCCTCGGCGGTCATGATGTTGATGCGCCAGCCGGTCAATTCCGAGGCCAGGCGCACATTCTGCCCTCCGCGGCCAATGGCGATCGCCAGGTTCTCCTCGTCCACCACGACATCCATCGCGTGGCGTTCCTCGTCCACCACGATGGACACGACATTGGCCGGGGCCAGCGCACCAATCACGAACTGTGCTGGGTCCTCGGACCACAGCACGATGTCCACACGCTCGCCGGCAAGCTCGTTGGTCACGGCATTCACCCGCGAGCCGCGCACGCCCACACAGGTGCCGATCGGATCGACCCGCTTGTCGTGCGACAGCACCGCGATCTTGGCCCGCGAGCCAGGGTCGCGGGCGCAGCTCTTGATCTCCAGCAGGCCCTGCTCGATTTCTGGCACCTCTTGGCGGAACAGCTCGATCATGAACTGCGGCGAGCTGCGCGACAGGATGATCTGAGGCCCCCGCAAGCTCGGATCGACCTCCAAAATCACCGCACGCACACGGTCTCCGGTGCGCAAGTTCTCCTTGGGGATCATCTCGCTGCGCTTGAGGCGCCCCTCGACACGACCAGACTCGACGATCAGGTCGCCTTTGTCCATCCGCTTGACGGTCCCCACGAAGATCTTGTCGCCGCGAGCCAGAAAGTCGTTGAGCAATTGCTCCCGCTCGGCATCGCGGATTTTTTGCAAGATGACCTGCTTGGCCGCTTGCGCGCCGATTCGGCCGATCGGCACGGACTCGACCGGCTCTTCGATATAGTCGCCGACTTCGATATCGGGAATCTGTTCACGCGCCTCGAACAGCAGGATTTCCGCATCGGGCTGCTGCAGCCCAGCCTCGTCCGGCACGACGTGCCAGCGACGGAAAGTCTCGTACTCACCGGTCTGACGGTCGATCACCACACGGATATCGACCTCGCCCTCGTAGAGCTTCTTGGTGGCGGATGCCAAGGCGGCCTCGACTGCGCTGAACACGACATCGCGTTCCACGTTCTTCTCACGCGAGATCGCGTCCACCAACATCAACAGCTCGCGGTTCATGATTCCTGACCTCCGTCTTCTTGTGCATCGTCCGTGGGCGCAGCCCCAGCTTGCCCCTTGCGCCGACCCTTGAAGTCGATCACGGGCACCAGGCGGGCTTCACGCACCTCGTCCAGAGAAAAATCCAATGCCTGCTCCTGGAGGCCCTCGCGCAACACCAGGCGCCACCCCGAGTCCAGCGGCTCCAACACGCCACGGTACTTCTTCCGCCCCTGGAAAGCCTGCTTGAGAGTGATCTCCACTTCCTGGCCGACAAAGCGGTGGTAATCGGCCTCCTTGCGCAACGGCCGATCCAGACCAGGAGACGACACCTCCAGGCGTCGATAGTCGACGTTTTCCACTTCCAGCACGTACTGGAGCTGGCGCGTCACCCGCTCGCAATCGTCCACGGTGATGAAGGCGCCCCGCGGATCGCCAGCCACGCGGTCGATGAACACGCGCAGCAGCCCTCCCGGGCTGCGCTCGCACTCGACGAAGTCGTACCCCAACCCCGTCACCGTGTTCTCAACCAAGGCCTGCCAACCCATCGCGTACCCAACACTCCCGCAGCAACACCATCCGCAACTTGCACGCGCGCCGACCACCCGCGAGGCGCCCACAGCCCACAAGCGCAACAAGCCACCGCAACCAGCCACCCCAGCCCCGCATCGACACGCACCTCGGCACGCACTTCGCCATGCAACGCGACGCAAACGAGGCCAAGCAAAAAAAATGGGCTGGATATCTCCGCCCATTATTTACAATGGCTCACAATGACTTAGCGAAAGCAGGATTCTACCGCGCCCCACAAGACCAAGCAAGTCCTGGGCCCGTTCGTTGCGTCGGCATGCCGGCACCGCGGGCCGGCGCATCTGGCGCCCCGGACAGCGCGCATGCCAAAATCTTCCTTCTTTGACCCTCGCGGAGACAACATGGGATTTCTCGCCGGCAAGCGCTTTTTGATCACCGGCCTGCTGTCCAACCGATCGATTGCCTATGGCATTGCGCAGGCCTGCCGTCGCGAAGGCGCCGAATTGGCGTTCAGCTATGTGGGCGAACGCTTCAAGGACCGTATCACCGAGTTTGCCCGGGAGTTTGATTCCGACCTGGTGTTCGAATGCGACGTGGGCGACGATGCCCAGATCCAATCCCTGTTCGACCGACTCGGCCAGGCGTGGCCAAGCTTCGATGGGTTCGTCCATTCGATCGGCTTTGCCCCACGCGAGGCCATCGCGGGCGAGTTCCTCGACGGCCTGTCACGCGAAGCGTTTCGCATCGCGCACGACATTTCGGCCTACAGCTTCCCGGCCATGGCCAAGGCTGCGCTGCCGCGCCTCAGCCCCAAGGCCGCACTGCTGACCCTGACCTACCTGGGCGCCGTGCGCGCCGTGCCGAATTACAACACGATGGGGCTGGCCAAAGCCTCGCTGGAAGCCAGCGTACGCTATCTTGCCGCCCAGCTCGGCGCCCGCGGCATCCGCGTCAATGGCATCTCCGCCGGCCCGATCAAGACCTTGGCTGCCTCGGGCATCAAAGGCTTCAGCAAGATCCTGGACATCGTCGAGTCCAATGCCCCCCTGCGGCGCAATGTCACGATCGAAGACGTGGGCAATGTGGCGGCTTTCTTGCTGTCCGATCTCGCCTCGGGCGTGACCGCCGAGATCACCTATGTCGATGCAGGATTCAGTCGCGTCATGGGCGGTCTTCAGCCCGGAGCGCTCGAAGCCTGAGCGTCGCGCCAGTGGCCGGACGACGCCCGGCGGCGACCGTCGCCGCCGGGGTCTCGGGCGGCCTCACAGCAATTGCAAGACCTCCTGGCGCTTGCGCTGGAATTCCTCATCCGTGATCAGCCCCTGATCACGCAAGCGCTGCAGTCCGCGCAAGCGCTGCTCCTGCTCCTCGTAAAACCGCTCATCGCGCCAAGCAGGCGCGGGTGACACCGCCGAGCCCGGACCGAGGGCCGGCGCTGCCGCCGGCGCAGGCGCCGCAACCACCGGCTGCAACGGAAACACCAACCAATCGGCCCGCTTGACCCGAGCTTGCGCGCTGGCCACGGTCGAAGGCCCCGCTTGCGTGCGCGAACCATGCTCGAACCGCGGCAGCACCTTCGTGGCGCGGTAAGCGTGGAAAAAATCCAGGCGCGCATCGTGCACGATCAAGTTCAAGCCTTGATCGTCGATGAACAAGCGGGCCGTCACACCATATGGCGTGCTCAAGAAGTTTCCGTGACGTCGCGCCGTGCTAAGCAGCTCCACGTCCTGGCCAGGCGTTGCTGCGGCAAACGCCTGCACCAAGACGCCGACCCAGTCCTCCAGCTCGTCCTGGCTGAACAACGCCTCCGCACGATCTCGCACGACCGTGGTGACGCTGGCCAGCGCGCGCCGCACCAGCTCCGGGGTCACGATAGCCGGATGAGCATTGGGCGCCTCGTGGCCCGCCTCCCGTGCGGCCAAGCGAATGTACGTCAGCTCATTGATGCGCCATTCCCGCGCTCGCGGGGCCACCGAAGCGTCGGCCGCCACGGCTGGCGCCCATCCGCCGGGACCCCATCCTGCCGCCAGGGCCAGCAGCACCATGGTTGCCGCGACCCGATGTCGCCCCCGAGCCACCGCCCGGGAATGTCGATGTTCCTGGCTCACCCGGCCCATCCGTACCCCCTTCAACTCAGTTCATCCAAAGCCCGCGCCGCCCCCAGCAAAGCGGGATGAGCGGCTTGCACGACGTAGGTCGGAATCTCGGCCAGATAAGACTTGAATCGACCCTTGTCCTCGAAACGCCGCCGGAAAGCAGACCGATCGAACCATGCGCCCAGACGCGGCACGATGCCGCCGCCGATGTACACCCCCCCACGCGCGCCCAAGGTGAGCGCAAGATTGCCAGCCACCGTGCCCAGGAAGCTACAGAACAACGCCAGAGCCTGTTCGCAGGCGGGGTCCTGTGCGCTCAAGCCTGCCTGCGACACCTCCGCCGGGCTCAGGGCTGCCGGCGCGATGCCACGTAGCTGGCATACGGCATCGTAAAGATGCACCAAGCCCGGCCCCGACAAGGCGCGCTCGGCAGAAGCATGCCCGAAGCGCCGCCGCAAAACGCGCAGCACCGCCTCTTCCTCTTCGTCGGCCGCCGCCAAGGTCACGTGCCCCCCTTCGCCATGGACCGGCACCAAGCGCCCGCCCCCCCATGAGAGCAACCCCGAGACGCCCAAGCCCGTCCCCGGCCCCACCAAGGCCCTGGGCTCTCCCTCGACGGCGCGCCCCCCCCCCACCAGGCGCAGATCGTCGCCCGACAGCGAAGGCAGCGACATGGCCAACGCCGTGAAATCATTGAGCACCAGCAAGCGCTGCAGCCCCAAGCCATCGCGCAAGGCGCCAATGGAGAAGGCCCAGTGGTGATTGGTCATCTGAACCCAGTCGCCGGTCACCGGATTGGCGATACCAATCGCACACCAAGGCGGGACGCCCAGCCCCTCATCCGCCAAATACGCCCGGATCACGGACTCCAGCGACTCATAGGCAGCACAGGCATAGGTCTTCACACGTTCGGGCAAGCGGCCAGGGGCTGCCACCCAGGCCAGGCGGGCGTTCGTCCCGCCAATGTCCCCGACCAGGCGGGGGTAGGTTGGATCCACAGTGTCGTCTTCCTCGATGAATGGCATCCGGGCGCTTGGCAAAAGCATGCCCCGGATGTAGGCAAACTACATCTAGATGCTAGACGAGTTCGAACGCCCTGTCCACGCCCGATCCATCCACTCGCGGCCGCAGCGATGATTGCGCCGCCAGGTCATGTAGGCGTGTAGTCGTACAGGGTTATCCCGGGTTCAGAAAGAGTAGTTTTGTTTCTAACATCCGATTCGTTATCAAACTACACGCCTATCTGTAGTGATCCTACAACCTGCCATGACGGACGCGAGCTTCTCGGCGGCACCCCGCCCAGCGGCCGTGATGGCTCCGCGGTCTTCAGCGCGAGCGAGTTCGCGACGCCCGACCCGGCGTCGCCTCTTTTTCGCAGCCACACCCGGTTTCCCCAACCGCTGCGAAGCGGCCTCGGCCGTGCGCAGCATGACCCCCAGCCATCACTCATGAGGAGTTCCACCATGCATCACAAATTCAAGCTGCTGGCTGCCGCGGCAGCCGTGGCCGGCGCTTTCGCCGCGCCGGCCACGTGGGCGCAAGGCATCGAGTTCCACGGTTATGTGCGCACTCAGGTCGGCGGCACCAGCGAAGGCGGCAACCTGCAATGTTTCCGCCTCGGTTGGCCCGCGCAGGCCAAGTACCGACTGGGCAATGAATGCGACAACTACGGCGAAGCGGCGGTATCGGTGCCCTTTGGCAAGTCCGACGGGGCTTGGGCGAAGTACAACCTGCGCCTGGCACTGCGCGAGAAGGGAGCGCAAGACTATGAAAGCGTGATCGACCCCAATCCTTCGAGCGACAGCAAGAGCTTCGACATCGCCAGTCGCGAGAACTACGTCATCGCCGGCGGCTTCTTTCCCGACGGTGCACTGCAGGACGCCAAGGTCTGGGTGGGCAAGCGCTTCTACAACCGCCACGACGTGCACATCAACGACTACTACTACTGGGCCAACACCGGCCCCGGCGCCGGCATCGAAGACGTCGAGGTGGGGCCGGCCAAATTTGCGTTCGCCTACCACCAAAACGGTGGCAACTCGGGCTTGGACGGCGCGCCGGGCAGCTTCGTGTTCGGTGGTGGCGTGGGCGTGAATGCCGCCAAGCGCTATGAATTCCGCTTCTACGACATCGGCGTCAATCCCAACGGCAAGCTCGAACTGGCCGCCCAAATCATCCGTGGCAGCAACGCCATCGCCAGTGACGAGAAAACGGGTTACCTATTGACGGCTCAGCACTTTCAGGGCGGCGTCCTCGGCGGATTCAACAAGCTTGCGCTGCAGTACGGCCGGGGCAATGGCGCCGGCATGAACTGGATCCCGGCCTACGCCGGCGGCAACAACGACACCAAGGGAGAGTCGATTCGCCTGGTCGAGCAGATCTACATCGCGCCTGCAGGCAGCAACTGGTCCGGCATGGGCACGTTCATCTGGGACAACCTGAAGAAGGCCCCCTGGGATCTGGAGCAACGCCAATGGATGAGCTTCGGCGTGCGTCCGCAATACAACTTCAGCGACAACTTCTCGCTGGCGGTGGAGCTGGGCGTGGACCGCGCCAAGGACGACAGCCAAACCAACGCGAAATGGGCCACGCTCACCAAGCTGACCATCGCGCCGCAGCTGTCCCTGTCGCGCGGGTTCTGGTCGCGTCCGGTGTTGCGCGGTTTCGTGACCTACGCCACCTGGAACGAGGCGGCTCGCAGTGGCGTCAACGCGAACTCGAACAACGTGTTTGCCGACAAGAAGTCTGGCCTGACCTATGGCGTGCAGGCCGAGACCTGGTGGTGATGCGCAACGCCGTGCCGGCTCGTGACGGCACGGCGGCATGAGCGCATGGGCGGCGCAGCGCCGCCTGCAAAGCGATGGGCATCGACATGCCGTGTCCATCGCCTTGCACCAGGGGTGCCAAAACCAACCGCAAACTGACGGACTTTCCGACGTGACCTTCGTCTCGACCACACCTGCACGCGCCACGGACTGGTGGCGCGGCGCCATCATCTATCAGATCTACCCTCGCAGCTTCGCCGACAGCAACGGCGATGGCATCGGGGACTTGCCCGGCATCATTGAGCACCTGCCCTATGTGGCCCGCCTGGGGGTGGATGCGATTTGGATATCGCCGTTCTTCCGCTCCCCGATGAAAGACTTCGGCTACGACATCGCCGACTACCGCGATGTCGACCCGATGTTTGGCACCTTGGCCGATTTCGATCGCTTGGTCCAGCGTGCGCACGAATTGGGACTGAAGGTGATGATCGATCAGGTGCTGTCGCACACCTCCGACCAACACCCCTGGTTCGTCGAAAGCCGCCGCAGCCGCGACAACCCCCGGGCCGATTGGTACGTCTGGGCCGACCCCAAGCCCGATGGCACGCCTCCGAACAATTGGCTCAGCGTCTTTGGTGGATCGGCCTGGCAGTGGGACCCGCGTCGTCGCCAGTACTACTTGCACAACTTTCTGGCCAGCCAGCCGGACCTGAATTTCCACCACCCGGCGGTGCAACAGCAGGTGCTGGAGGACATCCGCTTCTGGCTGGAACGCGGGGTGGACGGATTCCGCTTCGATGCCTGCAACTTCCATTTCCACGATCGGCATTTGCGCGACAACCCGCCAGCGACACAACGCGACACCAAGACGGTCATGGAGACCAATCCGTATGGGATGCAGCGCCACCTGTACGACAAGACGCAGCCGGAGAACTTGGTCTTCCTGCAGCGTGTGCGTGCGCTGCTGGACGAGTATGGCGCAGCCAGCGTGGGTGAGGTCGGCGACGATGATTCGCTCAAGACCATGGCCGCCTACACGGCCAATGGCGACAAGTTGCACATGGCCTACAGCTTCAACCTGCTGACGTCCGAGCGCAGTGCTGCGTACATCCGTCAACAGGTCGAGGAGCTGGAAGCCCAGATGAAGGACGGCTGGGCCTGCTGGTCCTTCGGCAACCACGATGTGGCCCGTGTGATGACGCGCTGGGGAGGGCCAGGCGCTTCGACCGATTTCATCAAAGTGGCCGGGGCCATGCTGATGAGCCTGCGAGGCAGCGTGTGCTGGTGGCAAGGCGATGAACTGGCCCTGACCGAAGCCGATATCCCGTTCGAGAAGCTGCAAGATCCTTACGGCAAGGCCTTCTGGCCCGAATTCAAGGGCCGCGATGGTTGCCGCACGCCCATGCCCTGGTCGAGCACGCGGCCGCATGGGGGCTTCAGTGGTGATGCCACGGTGGAACCCTGGTTGCCGGTGCCGCCCGAGCATCTCTCTCGAGCAGTGGACCTCAGCGAGGCCGACCCCGCCTCGCCCTTGCAGGCGCTGCGCCGATTCATGGCCTGGCGCAAGGCACAGCCAGCGCTGATTGGCGGCGACATTCGCTTCTTCGATGCCCCCGAACCGGTGCTCGCACTGGCGCGCACCCCGGCCGCCGACCAGCCAGGCGATGCGGTCCTGGCATTGTTCAACTTGGGATCGGAACCCGTGAGCTTCGAGCTGCCGCAGGCACCGGCCAGCGTGGCACTCGACGGTCATGGCTTTGCCGGCGCGCATCGCCAGGCTCAGCGTTTCACCTTGCCCGCCTACGGTGCCTACTTCGGCAAGATGGTGTGATGTCCGACGCCTGAATCGAATCCAACCATGGCCCATCTCCAACTCAAGGCGCTGCGCAAATCCTACGGCCAGATCGAGACGCTGCACGGCATCGATCTGGACATCCACGACGGTGAGTTCATCGTCTTCGTCGGCCCCTCGGGCTGCGGAAAGTCCACGCTGCTGCGCTGTATCGCCGGACTGGAAGACATCACCAGCGGCGAGCTGTACATCGACGGACGGCTGGTCAACGAAGTGCCCCCGGCCAAGCGAGGCATTGCGATGGTTTTCCAGAGCTATGCCTTGTATCCCCACATGACTGTGGCGGAAAACATGGCCTTCGGGCTGCGCCTGGCGGGGGTGAAGAAGCACGAGCAGGAAGCCGCCGTTCGGCGAGCCGCGCAGATCCTGCAAATCGAGCATCTGCTGGACCGCAAGCCCAAGGCACTGTCCGGCGGGCAGCGGCAACGGGTGGCCATCGGCCGAGCCATCGTGCGCAAGCCAGGCGTCTTCCTCTTCGACGAACCCTTGTCCAACCTGGACGCCGCGCTGCGGGTGCAAATGCGGGTCGAGTTGGCCCGACTGCACCGTGAACTCAAGACCACCATGGTGTATGTCACGCACGACCAGGTCGAGGCCATGACCCTCGCTCATCGCATCGTGGTGTTCCATGCCGGACGCATCGAACAGGTCGGCACACCGATGGAGCTGTACCACCGGCCAGCCAACCTCTTCGTGGCCGGCTTCATCGGCTCGCCCAAGATGAACTTCATTTCCGCCACCCTGGAGTCGGCCGCGGCCACCGAAGCGCTGTTGCGGCTGGGCGATGGACGCACCATCCGCGCGGCCGTCGATGCCACCGGTGTGGCCGCCGGTACACCGGTGACCGTGGGCGTGCGTCCCGAACACCTCGCCACCGATGGCCTCGACACGAGCAACCAACTGCCCGGCATCGTGCAAGCCGCCGAGCATCTCGGCGACGTCACCTACTTGTATGTGGACCTTCCCGGCGCTTCAGCACCCGTGGTGGTGCGCGCATCGCCGGACACCCCGTTGGGCATCGGCGACATCGCCCACCTCGGCGTACCGCCCCAACGCTGCCACGTTTTCGATCCCCACGGTCATGCCCTGCCCCGCGCAGGATGACCGAGCCCCTTTTCCCCAACCGTGTCACTGCACGACCCCAAGCGCCCGAACAGGCCGAAACCAAAGGAGCAAGCCATGAACATTCAACGTCAACGCATCAAGCTGGTGGCCGCGGCCACTGCGCTGGCCTTGTCGGCCGGCTTCACTGCGCCGGCTCTTGCCGTCGAGCCCGGCAAACTGCTGATCTGGATCAACGGCGACAAAGGCTACAACGGACTGCAGAAAGTCGGCGATGAATTCGAGAAGAAGACCGGTGTGAAAGTGACGGTCGAGCATCCGGAAGATGCCCCGGGCAAATTCCAGCAGGCCGCCGCCGCAGGCAAAGGCCCGGACATCTGGATCTGGGCCCACGACCGCGTGGGAGAGTGGATCCAAGGCGGCCTGCTGCAGCCCGTCACCCCATCCAAGAAGATCGTCGAAGACATCGACCCATTGGCATGGAAGGCCTTCAATATCGGCGGCCGCACCTGGGGCTACCCGATCTCGATCGAAGCAGTGGCCCTCATCTACAACAAGGATCTGGTGCCGACTCCACCCAAGAGCTTCGAAGAAGTGATCGCGCTAGACAAGAAACTCTCGGCTCAAGGCAAGAAAGCCATTCTCTGGGACTACAACAACACCTACTTCACTTGGCCGCTGCTGGCAGCCAACGGTGGGTATGCCTTCAAACAAAAGGCCGACGGCACCTATGATCCGACCGACACCGGAGTCAACAACGCCGGGGCTCTCAAAGGTGCCGAGCTGATCGTCAAGATGATCAAAGACGGCGTGATGCCCAAGGGCGCCGGCTATGCCGACATGGAAGCCGCCGTCAACCAGGGCAAGGTCGCGATGATGATCAATGGACCCTGGGCCTGGGACAACCTGAGGAAGTCCAAAATCAACTTCGGCGTGGCCAAGATCCCCACCGTGGCCGGCAAGAAGGCGGCGCCCTTCGTCGGCGTGATGGGGGCCATGATCAACAAGGCCTCACCGAACCGTGAACTTGCCATCGAGTTCATCGAAAACCACATGCTCAGCGTGGCAGGCCTCAAGACCATCAACGACGATGTGCCGCTGGGCACGCCGGCGTCCAAATCCTTCTTCAACCAGCTCAAGAGCGACCCCAACATCCAGGCCACGATGGCCAGCGCGCAAGACGGCGCTCCCATGCCCAACATCCCGGAGATGGGGCGCTTTTGGTCCTCGATGGCTTCGGCACTACAGAACATGACCGAAGGACGCCAAAGCCCCAAGGAAGCCTTGGACGCTGCGGCCAAGCGCATCACCGCCAAGTGACCTGACCCAAGGCCCGCAAGAGTTGCACCCTGGTGGTTCGGCCTCCAAGCCGGACCACCCAAGCATTCCGTATGACTCAGACTTCCGTCCTGCAGCGTTGGGCTCCCCGGATGACCGGCTTCGTGCTGGCCCTGGGAGCGCTTTACCTCGTCACCCTCGTCTACGCTGCCGGCGAAATGCTGCTGGCCGGCACCTTGCTGGTGGTCATCGCCCTGGCGGCGTGGGTCTACACCTCGCAGCGCCTGTACGCCTGGCGCTATCTCTTTCCCGGCTTGGCCGCGGTGATCATTTTCGTGGTCTTTCCGATGTTGTATACGGTGGCCATCAGCTTCACCAACTACAGCTCGCGCAACCTGCTCAGTTTCGAGCGTGCCACGGCCTACCTGCTGGATGAAACCTACCAAGCCGAAGGACGCACTTACGACTTTGCACTGCTGAGCGATGGTCAGCGCCACATCCTCCGCTTGCAAGCGCCAGACTCAGGCGAGGTCTTCCTCACGCCTGCCATCGACCTCGAGGATGCGTGGCCGAGCTCCGTGGCCGCGGCACCCGCCGCGCAGCAGCCGCCCCAGCTTGCCACGGTCGAACTGCGCGAACTCATTCGCCTACAGCCCCGCCTGCGCAGCCTCACCATCGCCATGCCCGATGGCACGACCGTGCGCATGAGCAGCCTGCGTCAGTTCGCACCGGTGCGAAAACTCTATGTCCGCAACGCCGACGGCAGCCTGACGAATCAACGAGATGGTTCGGTGCTGCGCCCCAATTTCCAGGTCGGTTTCTACCAAACCGAAGCAGGCGAGAACGTACCCCCGGGGTTCCAGGTGAACATCGGTGCCTCCCACTATGTGCGCATCTTCACCGACGAGGCCTTCCGCGAGCCCTTCGTGCGCATCTTCATCTGGACGGTCGTCTTCGCGGCGCTGACCGTGCTGTTTGCGACCTCGTTGGGCATGGTGCTGGCCGTGCTGCTGAGTTGGGAGGCCTTGCGTTTCCGCGGCATCTACCAGACGTTGCTCTTCTTGCCCTACGCCGTGCCGGGCTTCATCTCCATCCTGGTGTTCAAGGGCCTGTTCAACAACAACTTCGGCGAAATCAACCTCATCTTGCACGGCTTGTTTGGCATCAAGCCCGCCTGGTTCTCGGACCCTTTTCTGGCCAAGGTGATGCTGCTCATCGTCAACACCTGGCTGGGTTATCCGTACATGATGGTGTTGTGCATGGGACTGCTCAAGGCCATCCCGTCGGACCTCTACGAAGCCTCGGCCGTGGCAGGCGCCGGGCCACTGACCAACTTCTTCCGTATCACGCTGCCACTGATCATCAAACCACTCAGCCCGCTGTTGATCGCCTCCTTCGCGTTCAACTTCAACAATTTCGTGCTGATCAATTTGCTGACCGGCGGACGGCCCGACTTCCTCGACACGCAGATCCCTGCGGGCACCACCGACATCTTGGTGTCGTACACCTATCGCATCGCCTTCGAGGACTCGGGCCAGAACTTCGGCCTGGCCGCTGCCATCTCGACGGTGATCTTCACGATGGTGGCGCTGCTGTCATGGTTCAACCTGCGAGCCACCCGCATCACCCAAGAAGAAGCCCGCTGAAGCCCTCCAGAGGAGCATTCCCGACCATGGCCATCGTTCTCGACAAATCCCATCGCTGGCGTGTACTGGCTGCGCACGTGTTCCTGATCGCGCTCATTGCGGTCATCATCTTTCCGTTCCTGATGATCCTGTCGATCTCGCTGCGGCCAGGCAACTTCGCTGCCGGCAGCCTGATCCCCGACCAAATCAGCCTGGAGCACTGGAAGCTCGCACTGGGCATCGCCTACGAAGGGCCCGACGGCCGCCTGGTCGAGCCCCCCTTTCCCGTGCTGCGCTGGTTGTGGAATTCGGTGAAGGTGGCCACGCTGTCGGGGATCATCACCCTGCTGCTGTCCACCACCGCGGCCTATGCCTTCGCTCGCATGAAGTTCCGCGGGAAGTCGCAGGCGCTCAGCGCCCTGCTGCTGATCCAGATGTTCCCTGCGGTGCTGGCACTGGTGGCCCTCTACGCCGTCTTCGACCGCATTGGCCATGTCTTCCCGCTGTTCGGCATCGACAGCCATGCGTCGCTGCTGCTGGCCTATGCAGGGGGCATCGGCCTGTTCACCTGGACGATCAAGGGCTATTTCGACACCATCCCCGGCGAGATCGAGGAGGCGGCCAAAGTCGACGGTGCTTCGCCTTGGCAAGCCTTCCGATGGGTGCTCCTGCCCATGGCCGTTCCCATTCTGCTGGTCGTCTTCCTGCTGGCCTTCATCCACGCGATCATCGAGTATCCGGTGGCCTCCGTGCTGCTGCAGAAGCAAGACCAGCTCACACTGGCCGTGGGCTCCAAGCTCTTCCTCTACGAACAGCGTTACCTGTGGGGCGATTTTGCCGCCGCCGCCATCCTCTCAGGTTTGCCCATCACCGTGGTCTTCATCCTCGCCCAGAAATGGATGGTTTCCGGCTTGACCGCCGGCGGACTGAAAGGATGAGCCCGTGACGACCCATCCCCAACCGCGCCTCAACCCCCAGCAAGGAGACATGACGATGAAGCGCTTCTCTTCCCTTTTGAAATCCGCCCTTGCCACTGCCACGCTCGTGGTCGGCACCGCAACCCTGGCTCAGGGATCGGCGCCGCCGCCTGGCTACGTGTCCATCCATTACAACCGTTGCGACAACAACTATGACGGATGGGGTGTGCACCTCTGGAAGGACGGAGGCATTCCCTTGCCCGGCATCGAATGGCAAAAGCCGATGATGCCCACCGGCAAAGACGATTTCGGCGTGTACTGGCACACCAAGCTGGACGACTACGTCAATGGCCGGGTGAACTACATCATCCACAAGGGTGATACCAAGGACCAAGGCGGCCGCGACATGGCCTTCGATGGCAAGGTTCACAAGCAAATCTGGGTGAACAATGGCGACCGCGCCATCTACACCTCGCTGGCCGATGCAAAAAAGGCCCGCGAGGCCAAGCCCTGCAAGTGAGCTGACACCGGGCCCCGCCGCGACGTAAGCCCGCTTGGCGGGGCACGCCCCCCATGCCACCTGCGCCGCCGCAGCGGCGCGGGCCTGTCTTGCCTGCTGCCATGAAACCGCTGCTTCCGGCCTTGCTGTTCGCCTCCATGCTGCTTGCTTGTGGAACGGCCAACCACACGCCTGCATCCGTGTCTGCCCAGGTATCGGCCCCCGCACCTGCGCCGGCCGCCCCACCCGCCGAAGGCGCGCAAACCGTCCCGCACGCCGTGCCCGGCCGCTTTGCCGACAACCCCATCGTCTATTTCGTCATCACCGACCGCTTCTTCAACGGCAACCCAGCCAATGACCACAGCTATGGGCGCCAGCGAGAAGCCCAGCCCAAGGACGACGTCGCCACTTTCCACGGCGGCGATCTCAAAGGTTTGACGATCAAACTCCAAGAAGGCTATTTCAAGGCGCTCGGAGTCAATGCCCTATGGATCACCGCCCCGTATGAGCAGATCCGCGGCTGGGTGGTCGGTGGCGACAAAGAATTCAAGCATTACGCCTACCACGGCTATTACGCGCTGGACTACACCGTGCTCGACCGCAACATGGGCACCGCAGACGAACTGCGCGAGATGGTCGACACGGCACATGCGCAGGGCATCCGCGTGCTGTTCGACGTGGTGCTCAACCATCCCGGCTACCTGGACCTGCGTACGGCCGCCGAGCTGGTGCCACAGGTTCTGTGGCCTGGTCACGAGCAAGCCACCCTGCGCAACTACCACAGCTTCATCGATTACAACAGCTTCGCATTCGGCCTCTGGTGGGGGCGGGACTGGGTGCGCGCCGGACTGCCCGGCTACCTCGACGGCGGACGGGACGACCGCACGATGCAACTGGCCTACCTGCCCGACTTCCGCACCGAAAGCCCACAAGCCGTCAAGCTGCCCACCTTCCTGCGCCACAAGCCAGACACGCGTGCTCGGGACCTGCCCAACACCACGGTGCGCGGCTATCTCATCCGTTGGTTGACCGACTGGGTGCGCGAATACGGCATCGACGGCTTTCGAGCCGACACGGTCAAGCATGTCGAGCCCGAGGCCTGGGCAGAACTCAAGCGCGAAGCCACCCAGGCCTTGGCCGAATGGAAGGCCAAGAACCCCGACAAGAAGATCGACGACGAGCCCTTCTGGATGGTGGGCGAATACTGGGGCCACGGGCCCGAGCGCAGTGCATTGCACGACGCTGGCTTCGATGCGATGATCGATTTCAACTTCCAGCAGCAGGGGCACCGCTTCAGCGCGCCCGAACCCCTCTTTGCGCAGTACGCACGCGTCTATGCCGGACGGCCCGGGTTCAGCAATCTTGCTTACATCTCCTCGCACGACACCGAACTCTTCAGCCGCAAGCGTCTGTTCGAGGCTGGCACCGCGCTGATGCTGGTGCCCGGCGGCGTGCAGATCTTCTACGGCGACGAGACCGGGCGACCGGAGGGATACCGCCCACGTACCGACCCGCAACAAGCCACCCGTTCCTTCATGAACTGGGACCGCATCGACGCAGCGCTGCTGGAGCATTGGCGCAAGCTGGGTACGTTCCGCGCCCGTCATGTGGCGATCGCCCGCGGCATGCATGAGCAACTGCAGGCCGAGCCTTATGTCTTCAGCCGCATCGACCGCACCAGCGGGGACCGCGTCGTGGTGGCCCTGGCCGCCCCCGGTCCGGTCAGCCTGCCGGTGGGACAGGTCTTCCGCGAAGGTGAGCGCCTGCGCGACGCCTACACCGGCCAGTCGGTGGCCGTCCGCAACGGGCAGGTGAGCCTGGAGGCCGGCCGGGTCGTGCTGCTGGAGCGCGATCCGGCCGCAGCCGGGCGTTGAGCGAGGCCCCAGCATGAAACTTCGTCGCCCACCACCAGCCCGGCCGAGCGCCCGGCGCCCAATCTTGGGTACAGTGCGCATGGAGAATGAAAGCCATGCCCTCGTCCCCATCTCATGCCGCCGGTTCGGTCCTGACCACGCCCATGCTCGTGGCTGCGGGAGCCCCTGACATGCCGGGCTTCACCCCGCCCTACCCCGATCCGCGCCTGCTGGCCGACATCGGCGCCACCTATGCGCGCTTCTGCCTGGAGCAGCAGCCCGGCCGCTTCGACTATGTCACGGTGCTGCCTTGCGCAGACTACCCGGGATTCGTCGAGGTGGTGCAAGCCTACCTGGACAGCCTGCCCGCCGGCCTGAAGCCCCGCCATGCGGCCGTGGCCATCGCCAACCCGATCGAAGGGGATTGGGTGCGCATGACCAACCGGGACTGGGCCTTCTCGATCGCCGGGGCGCAGCGCGCGCTGGGCTTGTCGACCCTGCTGGTGGTGAACAATTTCACCGCACTGGCCATGTCATTGCCGCGCCTGGGGGAGCAAGGGCGCGCCCAGGTCGGCGGTGGCGAACCCCAGGCCAATGGCGTGATCGGCCTGCTTGGCCCTGGCACTGGTCTGGGCGTCTCCGGATTGGTGCCCGTGGGCGACCGCTGGGCCACGCTGGCCACCGAAGGCGGCCACGTGAGCTTTTCGCCAGCCGACGAGCGTGAGCTCAAGGTACTGCAATATGCCTGGAGGTCGCTGACGCACGTCTCGGCGGAACGGCTCGTCTCGGGGCCGGGCATCGAGATCATCTACCAAGCCCTCACCGAGGGCCGCAGCGACCTGCCGGCCCGTTTGAGCACCACAGACATCGTCCGGCGTGCGATCCAAAACCTGTGCCCGTGGTGCGTCGAGACCGTGGAGACCTTCTGCAACATGCTGGGGACGGTGGCCTCGAACCTGGCCCTCACCCTGGGGGCCACGGGCGGCATCTACATCGGCGGGGGCATCGTGCCGCGGCTGGGCGAGTTCTTCCTTCGTTCAGGTTTCCGACAGCGCTTCGAAGCCAAGGGGCGCTTCTCGGCTTACGTGGCCCGCATCCCCACCTATGTGCTCACGGCCGAGAACCCGGCGTTCCATGGCGTGTCCTCGCTGCTGGCCGAGCATGTGCCTGCCCACGAAGGCGGCAACCCGCTGATGGAGCGAGTGCGCGCGGCCCGACCGAGCCTGACGCCGGCCGAGCGCCGAGTGGCCGACTTCGTGCTGGACAATCCGCGCACCGTACTGAACGACCCCATCGCCGTGATTGCTCAAATGGCCGAGGTCAGCCAGCCCACGGTGATCCGCTTCTGCCGCTCGCTGGGTTTTCAGGGCTTGGCCGACTTCAAACTCAAGCTCGCCTCCGGCCTGACCGGCAACATCCCCGTGCAGCGCACCCAGGTGCGCCAGCAGGATGCCACTCCTGATCTATGCGCCAAGGTGCTGGACAACACCATCTCGGCCATCGTGCAGTTCCGCGAGTCCCTCAATGTCGAAGCGGTGGACCAGGCCATCGAGCTGCTGCGCCAAGCCAAGCGCGTGGAGTTCTATGCGATGGGCAACTCGGCCGTGGTGGCATTGGACGCTCAGCACAAGCTCTTTCGCTTCCGCATCCCTTCCGTGGCGCACACCGATGCCTCGATGCAGTCCATGGCCGCCGAGCTGCTGGGGCCGCAGGACGTGGCAGTGTTCATCTCCAGCTCGGGCCAGCCCCCCGAGCTGGTACGAGCAGCCACCTTGGCGCGCGACCGCGGAGCGGCGGTGCTGGCCATCACCGCCAGCAAGTCACCGCTGGCCAAAAAAGCCACGGTCTGCATTCCGGTGGACCACAACGAGGACAGCGCCACCTTCCTGGCGATGATCTCGCGCATCCTGCATCTGCTGGTGGTGGACATGGTCGCCGTGGGCGTGGCCGTGCGCCGCGACACGGGCAGCAGCGTGCCCAGGGCCGCGCAAGCCGGCAGTCCCGGCACCGACCATCCGCCCGGCATGCTCATCTCTCACGTCCTTTGACGCTGAGGGTTCAGCGCACACAATCGACGTAATAGCGCCGAACGCCGTTGCCGTCTTCCTCCTCGACCAACCCGTGCACGTCGGTGTCGAAGCCCGGGAAGGCCGCATTGAACTCACGCGTGAATCGCAAGTAATCACAAATCTTGCGGTTGAAACGCTCCCCCGGAATGAGCAGAGGAATGCCCGGCGGATACGGCGTGAGCAAAGATGTCGTGATACGGCCTTCGAGCTTGTCGATCTCCACACGCTCGGTTTCGCGGTGGGCGATGCGCGCATAGGCATCACTGGGCTTCATCGCCGGTTGCAGATCGGACAAATACATCTCGGTGGTCAGGCGCGCGATGTCACGCTTGGCATACATCTCGTGGATGCCTTGACAGAGATCGCGCAGTCCCATGCGCTCATAGCGAGGATGTTGGGCGCAGAACTCCGGCAGGATGCGCCACATGGGTTGGTTTTTGTCGTAATCGTCCTTGAACTGCTGCAAGGCGGTCAACAGCGTGTTCCAGCGGCCCTTGGTGATGCCGATCGTGAACATGATGAAGAAGGAGTACAGCCCCGTCTTTTCGACCACCACACCATGTTCGGCCAAATACTTGGTCACGATCGAAGCCGGGATGCCGGTCCTGGCGAACTTGCCGTTCAGATCCAAGCCCGGCGTGACGATGGTGGCCTTGATCGGATCGAGCATGTTGAAGCCTTCGGCCAACTTGCCGAAACCGTGCCACTTGGCCGAGCCCTTGATCATCCAGTCCTCGCGCCGGCCAATGCCAGACTCGGCCAGCTTCTCCGGCCCCCACACCTTGAACCACCAGTCCGAGCCGAACTCTTTCTCCACCTTGCGCATGGCCCGACGGAAGTCCAGCGCCTCCAGGATGCTCTCGGCCACCAGGGCCGTGCCGCCAGGAGGTTCCATCATCGCCGCGGCCACGTCGCACGAGGCAATGATCGCGTACTGCGGCGAGGTCGAGCTGTGCATCAGATAGGCTTCGTTGAACAGCGCGCGGTCGAGTTTGCGGGTCTGCGAATCCTGCACGAGGATCTGTGAGGCCTGCGACAGACCGGCCAACAATTTGTGCGTGGACTGGGTGGCAAACACCAGAGATTCCTTCGTGCGGGCCCGATGCTTGCCCATGGCGTGCATGCCCGAATAGAAGTCGTGGAAGGCCGCATGCGGCAGCCACGCTTCGTCGAAGTGCAGCGTATCGATGTAGCCATCGAGCATCGATTTGATGATCTCGGTGTTGTAGAGCACGCCGTCATAGGTGCTTTGCGTGATCGTCAACACGCGCGGCTTGACCTTCTTTGGATCGACCCCCTTGAGCAACGGGTTGGCGGCGATCTTTTTCTGGATGGCCTCGGGCGTGAACTCGCTTTGCGGAATGGGCCCGATGATGCCGTAATGGTTGCGCGTGGGCGTCAGGAACACCGGCACAGCCCCAGTCATCGTGATGGCATGCAGGATGGACTTGTGGCAGTTGCGGTCCACCACCACCACATCGCCTGGCGCCACCGTGTGGTGCCACACCATCTTGTTGGAGGTGGAGGTGCCATTGGTCACGAAGAAGCAATGGTCGGCATTGAAGATGCGCGCCGCATTGCGCTCGGAAGCAGCCACCGGCCCCGTGTGATCGAGCAGCTGCCCCAGCTCCTCCACGGCGTTGCATACATCGGCGCGCAGCATGTTCTCGCCGAAGAACTGATGGAACATCTGTCCGATCGGGCTCTTCAAGAAGGCCACCCCGCCAGAATGCCCCGGGCAATGCCATGAATAAGAGCCGTCCTGGGCATAGCCCACCAGAGCACGGAAAAACGGCGGCGCCAGCGAATCGAGGTAACTCTTGGCCTCGCGGATGATGTGGCGCGCCACGAACTCCGGGGTGTCCTCGAACATGTGGATGAAACCATGCAATTCCTTGAGCACATCGTTGGGAATGTGCTGCGAGGTGCGCGTCTCGCCGTACAGGTAGATGGGAATCTCGGCGTTCTTGAAGCGGATCTCGCTGACGAAGGCGCGCAGGTTCTTCAGGGCCGCGTCCACTTCCTCGCTCGACCCGGAGCCAAACTCCTCGTCATCGATCGACAAGATGAAGGCACTGGCGCGGCTTTGCTGCTGCGCAAACTGAGACAAGTCACCGTAACTGGTGACGCCCAGCACCTCGAAGCCTTCCTTGACGATCGCATCGGCCAAGGCCCGAATGCCCAGACCCGAGGCGTTCTCCGAGCGGAAATCCTCGTCGATGATCACGATGGGAAAGTGAAAGCGCAGCATGGCAGCCCCCCCAGGGCGCAAATCGGAAACGGAAAGCGCGAAGTGTAGGGCCTTCGCCTGACCCTGGACCAGGGGGCTGGCATGCTGTCCTGTCATTGCCACACCCCCACGACGGGGAGGCCACCATCGGCAGTCGAGCTCGTACACTGCCAGCGCGTGTCATCCAAGCCAAAGGACATCTGCCATGGGATTTCAAGACGCCACCTGGTGGTGGTTGCTGGCCGGACTGGCCGTCGTCTTCGAACTGCTGACCGGAACGTTTTATCTGCTGATGATGGCCCTGGGGTTGGCCGCTGGGGCCGTGGCCGCTCACGCCGGCCTGGGCGGGAGCGGCCAGCTCGTGGCCGCAGCCGTCGTCGGCGGTGGCGCCGTGGCCCTGTGGCGCGGGCTGCGCGGCCGCCATCCACGGCGCAACGCCCAAGCCGAGTCTGAGCATCACCTGCTGGACATCGGCGAGCGCGTCAGCATTGAGCAATGGCGGCCGGATCAGACGGCCCGAGTGCATTACCGCGGCACCCTCTGGACGGCTCGCTACGCCGGCACTGGCACGCCCGAACCTGGCATCTACACCATCCGCGCCGTCGAGGGCCATCACTTGCTCGTCGACCGCTGAATCCAACGACAGCTCTGGAGGAACCATGGAAATCGTCGCCATCGTCTTGCTGTTCATCGCGGTGATCTTCATCGCCCAATCGATCAAAGTCGTGCCCCAGCAGCACGCCTGGGTGGTCGAGCGTCTGGGGCGCTTTCATGCCGTGCTCAGCCCAGGCCTGAACATCCTCGTCCCCTTCATCGACCGCGTGGCCTACAAGCATTCGCTCAAAGAAATCCCGCTGGATGTGCCAAGCCAGGTGTGCATCACCAAGGACAACACCCAGCTGGCCGTCGACGGCATCCTGTACTTCCAGGTCACCGACCCGATGCGCGCCAGCTACGGCTCGTCGAACTACATCATCGCCATCACTCAGCTGGCCCAGACCACGCTGCGTTCGGTGATCGGCAAGATGGAACTGGACAAGACGTTCGAAGAACGCGAGGCGATCAACGTCGCCGTGGTCAATGCCTTGGACGAGGCTGCACTGAACTGGGGCGTGAAGGTGCTGCGCTATGAGATCAAGGACCTGACGCCGCCCAACGAGATCCTGCGCGCCATGCAGGCTCAGATCACGGCCGAGCGCGAGAAACGTGCCCTGATCGCTGCCTCCGAGGGGCGCAAGCAGGAACAGATCAACATCGCCGAAGGCGAGCGTCAGGCCTTCATTCACAAGTCCGAAGGCCAGCGGCAAGCCGAAATCAACATCGCCCAAGGGCAGGCAGCGGCCATCGTCGCCGTGGCCGAAGCCACGGCCGAGGCGATCCGCAAGATCGCTGCGGCCATCCAACAACCCGGCGGCGCCGAGGCCGTCAACCTGAAGGTCGCAGAGAAGGCCGTGGAGGCCTACGCCCAGCTGGCCCAGAAGAACAACACGATGATCGTGCCTGGCAACATGAGCGAAGTCTCGGCCTTGATCGGCACGGCCATGACGCTCATGAAGAGCACGGCCAACGCCAACCGCTGACCCGGCCGCAGCCAGCCCGGCAGGCCAACGCAAGTCGGATCAAACTTGCTACAATGTTGGGCTTCGGCCGTTGGGCCGCCACGAACAGCCCGGAGAGGTGGATGAGTGGTTTAAGTCGCACGCCTGGAAAGCGTGTGTGGGTGAATAGCCCACCGCGGGTTCGAATCCCGCCCTCTCCGCCAGAACCCCGCATGTAGCCTTTGCTCTGCGGGGTTTTGCGTTTCATGGGCCCGTCGATCGCAGCACTGCTGCTCCCATGGCGGCAGAAGTCGGCCTTGCCGCCAGGCGCCCCAGCCCAAGCAAAACGGCGAGGGAAGGACAAGAACAATGAATGGAGGGGGCAAGAAAAAAGAAGGGGGCGTCCTGCTGGACGCCCCCCGTTTAGAGGATCGGCGGCTCAGAGATCAGCGAATCACGGCCAACTGCTCGCGCTGACCGCCCTTGTAGGTGTACAGAGTCAGAGCACCGTTCTTGATGTCGCCCTTTTCGTCGAAGGTGATGGTGCCGGTCACGCCCTTGTACTCGATCTTGGCCAACTCAGGCAGGTACTTGGCCGGATCGGTCGAGTCGGCCTTCTTCATGGCCTCGACCATGACCATGGTGGCGTCGTACACGTACGGAGCGTAGATCTGCACGTCCACACCAAACTTCTGCTTGAATTTCTCCTTGAACGCATCGAGACCGGCCTTCTGCTCGCCTTCGACACCACCGGCCTCGGCGCAGTAGACCTGCTCATCGGCCATGCTGCCGGCAGCCAGCTTGGGCAGTTCGCCCGTGCAGATGCCGTCACCGCCCATGAACTTGGCGTTGATGCCCAGCGACTTCATCTGGCGCAGCATCGGGCCGGCCACGGCGTCCATGCCACCGTAGAAGACGATGTCGGGGTTCTTGCCCTTGATGGTGGTCAAGATGGCGGTGAAGTCCGTGGCCTTGTCATGGGTGAACTCGCGCGCCACGACGTTGCCGCCGGCTTCCTTGACCCCCTTCTCGAACTCGTCGGCCACGCCCTGGCCGTACGCGGTACGGTCATCGATCACCGCGATGGACTTGCCTTTCAGGGTATTGACGGCATAACGGCCCAGCGTACCACCCAGGTGAACGTCGTCAGCCACGACACGGAAGGTGGTCTTGAAGCCCTGGCGGGTGTAACGGGGGTTGGTGGCCGAGGGCGAGATTTGGGGAATGCCCGCGTCGCTGTAGATCTTCGAGGCGGGAATGGTGGTGCCGGAGTTGAGGTGGCCGATCACGCCCTTGACGCCCGAGTCGACGAGCTTCTGGGCGGCTGCCGTGCCCTGCTTGGGGTCGGCGGCATCGTCTTCGGCCAGCAGCTCGAACTTGATCTTCTTGCCGCCGATGACTAGCCCTTGGGCGTTGAGTTCGTCGATCGCCAGACGCGCGCCCAACTCGTTGTCCTTGCCCAAGTGCGCGATCGCACCGCTGGTCGGGCCCACATGGCCCAAGCGAACCACCTCCTCACTGACGGGAGCCGCCGCGGGCGCAGCCGCTGCAGGCGCCTCCTCCTTCTTCCCACATGCGGCCAGGCCAGCCAAGGCAACCGCTGTTGCCAAGAGAGTCAGCTTCTTCATAGATGTCCTTGAAAAATGAGCTGTGAACTTGAGTCGGGCGCGACCTCAGCGCGCCTGAGGTTGAAAAAAAGCAATGTATAACAGTTTGCGCTGAAATCGCCTTGGCATTGCCCCTGATTGCTGTTGCGTCTGCGTCACGCTTCGAAACGACCCCTGGCGCGTCATGATGGTGCGCGGTCGAGCCGGGGCATGAACCGGCGTGGCGATCAGGGCTGCTTGGCGCGTTGGCCCGCGTCGATGGACTCGACGGCGTGCCCACACGACCGGTAGTGCATCCAGCGCCGTCGGGCATCCCGGCGGTCTTCCTCCTCGAGGCCGACCAGCTCGATCAAGCGCGCGAAGGTATCGTAGGCGGCCGGCACCCCACCGCCCAGGTTCACCAACACCTCACGGTGAGGCACATCGCTGGGATTGGGCGCCAGCCACACGGGGGTGTGAGCGGCCAGCCGTCGGCCCACCGGCCCCTCGGGCAAGGGCCATCGAACATGGGGGAGGAATTCGACCGAGTCGAACACCCACAAGGCCCGGTCGAGCTCGGCCACCTCGGCCTCGCGCCCCGCCACGGCGACACGGACCCCGGAACGGATGGCCTTGCGCAGCAGCCGACAGGCATAAGCCAGCTTGTCGGACAGGTTGAAATGAAAGGCGATGTCCGTCACGGCACCCGCGGCGCTCAGCGCGCCTGGTTCAGCAGATATCGCGTCAGCAAAGCCACCGGGCGGCCCGTGGCCCCTTTGGCCGCTCCGCTCTTCCAGGCCGTGCCGGCAATGTCCAAATGGGCCCACCGGTACTTCCCGGCAAAGCGCCGCAGAAACATGGCCGCCGTGATCGCCCCGCCGGCCCGACCGCCGACATTGGCCATGTCGGCGAAGTTGCTCTTGAGGGCCTCGTCGTATTCCTCGTCCAGCGGCATGCGCCAGCAGGTGTCCAAAGCCTCTCGACCGGCCGTCTGCAAGGCCTCGGCCAATGCATCGTCGGCCGTGAACAGGCCGCTGTGGTGGTGCCCCAAGGCAATCACGCAAGCACCGGTGAGGGTGGCGATGTCCACCACCGAGGCCGGCTTGAAGCGCTCCGCGTAGGTCAGCGCATCACACAGGATGAGGCGGCCTTCCGCATCGGTGTTGAGGATCTCGATCGTCTGGCCCGACAGGCTGGTGACCACGTCACCGGGCTTGACCGAGCGGCCGTCGGGCATGTTTTCGCAGGCCGGAATCAGCCCCACGACATTGACTCGAGGCTTGAGCTCGGCCAGAGCGCGCATGGTGCCCAGCACGCTGGCTGCGCCACTCATGTCGAACTTCATTTCGTCCATCTCGGCGGCAGGCTTGATCGAGATGCCCCCGGTATCGAAGGTGATGCCCTTGCCCACCAGCACATGGGGGGGCTCGCCCCGACGCCCCCCGTCGTAACGCATCACGATGAACCGCAAGGGCTGCTCCGAGCCTTGGGCCACGGCCAAGAAAGCCCCCATGCCCAGCTTTTCGACCGCCTTGCGGTCGAGCACCTCGACCTTCAGTCCGTGGGCCCGGCCCAAGCGACGCGCCTCGTCGGCCAGATGGGTCGGCGTGCAGTGATTGCCGGGTCGGTTGGCCCATTCGCGCGCCACGGCCACCCCCAGGCCAATGGCACGGGCCTGCGCCAAATCGTGCTGCACGGCCTTGAGCCCGTCCTTGCCCACCAGCAGGCTCACCTTGGACACCGCAGGCGCCGGGGGAGCGCTGGGTTTGGTGTGACGATAGACGTAGACGGCCTCCTCCAGCGCGCTGACCAAGGCGTGTGCGTGTGCGCACGACCAGCTCGCCTGAGGCGGCAGGGTCACCGCCAGGTGACGCGCTGCGCTGTGCTTGAGCGCTGGCATCGCTGCGCTCAGCGCGTGGCGATACGCCTTGGCCGAGCCATCGGCAGCCACCGTGAACACCAGACGGGGCGCACGCAGTCCGGCTGGGCGGTGCAGGTAGAGGCTACGGCCTGCCTTGAGGGCGAGATCTTGGGTTTTCAAAGCATCGGCCAGCAGACCGGCCAGTGGGGCGGGCAAGTCCTGCGACGACAAGGCCGCGTTCAAGACGACCACCATGGCGTCGCAAGGGGTTTCAGCCCACAGGGCCGGTGAGGAGGGAAGCGCTCGAAAGTCCATAATGCGACCATTCATTCGGTGCGCCGATGTTATTCGATTCCTCCGTCCGTAAAGAGCTGAGCCGCAGTTTTGGCGCGACCCTGGTGGTGCTGCTGACCATCGTGCTGACGATGATGTTGATCCGCACCCTCGGTCAAGCGGCCAGTGGCGCCGTCTCCCCGCAACACGTGGTGCTGCTGCTGGGCTACACGGTGTTGGGCTACCTGCCTTCGATCCTCGCGCTGTCGCTGTTCGTCGCCACGGTGAGCACGCTGTCACGCATGTACCGAGACAGTGAAATGGCCGTGTGGTTCGCCAGTGGGGTGCCGCTGAGCCGCTTCACCCGACCGGTGTTGAGACTGGCCGCCCCGGTGCTGGCCGTCATCGCCGTGCTGGCGCTGCTGGTATGGCCCTGGGCCAACCAGAGCATCTCGGAGCTGCGCGCACTTTATGAACGTCGCTCGGATCTGTCCCGGGTCGCCCCAGGGCAGTTCCAGAGCTCCAGCGATGGTCGACGGGTGTTTTTCATCGAACGCAACACGGACGAAGGTCGTGTCGGACGCAACGTGTTCGTCCTCACGCGCGATGAAGGCCGCGAGACCGTGACCACCGCCAGCCAGGGGCGCATCGAGCTCGACGGCGAGGATCGCTATCTCGTGCTGGAGGCCGGACAGCAAACCGACCACGACCTGCGCACCGGCAAGCGTCGGGTCGCGCAATTCGAAACCTATCGCATCCTGGTAGACGACAAAGTCCGTCCGCAAGAACCGGTGCTGGCGCCGCGAGCCCGCTCGAGCCTGTCACTGTGGTTGGACCCGCAGCCGCGCCATCTCGGCGAGCTGACCTGGCGCTTGGGTTTGCCGCTGACGGCCTTCAATCTGATCCTGCTGGGCGTGGGCCTGTCGGCCACCTCGCCTCGCCGAGGAACGAGCTGGAATCTGATGTTCGCGTTGTTGACGTTCGTCGTGTATTACAACTTGCTCAACCTCACGCAGGCATGGGTGTCCATCGGTCGTTTGAGCCCGATGGCCGCGCTGCTGGCCGTGCATGGCAGCGCGGCCGTGTTGGCGCTGGCCCTGTTGCGCTGGCGCGAGCATGGGTGGCGCGGTTTGCTGCCCGGGCTGCGTCCAGCCGCTGCATCGGAGGGCCGGGCATGAAGACCGTGCGCCGCCTGCTCTACAAGGACATCCTGACATCGATTGCCTTCGTCGCGGTGGCCTTCCTCGCACTGTTTTATTTCATCGACGTGGTCGATGAACTGGAGCGGGTGGGCCGCGGAGGCTACCGACTGCACCAGGCCCTGTGGTACTGCGCCCTGCTCTTGCCCGGCCACCTTTATGTGCTGATGCCGATTGCGGTGCTGATTGGCACCATCTATTCGATGGCCCGCATGGCACAGTCCTCGGAATACACCATCTTGCGCGTCAGCGGCCTCGGCCCACGGCGTGCGCTGAGCCTTTTGCTGGGGCTCGGGCTGATGTTCGCCGCCCTGACCTTCGTGCTGGGGGATTACCTCGCCCCTTACAGCGACCGCCAAGCGCATGCAGTGCGGACGATGGCGCGCGGACAAACGGTGTACGGCCAAGCCGGCACATGGTTGAAGGACCGGCTGCTCACCCCCGAGGGTGAACGCAGCTACTCGGTGCAAGTCACCGCCGCGGGCCCCGATGGGCGCCTTAGGCAGGTGCGGCTGTACGAATTCGACACCCGGGGACGCCTGGTGGGGCAATTGCAGGCCCAGTCGGCCACCGTCGATGACGAAGGGGTCTGGACGATGTCCGACGTGCAACGCAGCCGCTGGCAGCCCGAGCCCGATTCGGGGGATTTGCAGGTCATCGAGGAGCGGCTCGACCGGCTTCAGTGGCGCAGCACGCTCACGCGCAACGTGGTGGTGGCCGCCGTACGGCCGCCCAGCGAAATGTCGGCGTTGGACCTGTTTCGCTACATGACCCACCTGACCGACAATGAGCAAGCCGCGCAACGCTACGAAATCCAGTTCTGGAAGAAAGTGCTCTACCCCTTGGCCTGCCTGGTGATGGTGATGCTGGCCCTGCCCTTTGCCTATCTGCACAGCCGCGCCGGCGGTATCAGCCTCAAGGTGTTCGGCGGCATCATGCTGGGGATCAGTTTCGTCCTGCTCAATAACGTCTTCACCCACATCGGGTTGCTGCAAGACTGGACGCCATGGCTGGCGGCGGCCACCCCCAGTGCGGTGTACTTCTTGTTGTCGCTGCTGGCCTTCAACTGGCTGGTGCGCTATCGATGAACGATCGACCATGACCCGGCCCGGCATTGTGTTACTGGCTCATGGCGCACGCGACCCGGCTTGGGCTCGCCCGTTCGAGGCCGTGCGTGCGCGCTTGGCCGAGCTGCAGCCGCAAGCCGCCGTGGCCTTGGCTTACCTCGAGTTCATGAGCCCCGACCTGCTTCAAGCCGGTCAGGCGCTGGCAGCCCAGGGATGCACCGCGGTGCGCGTGGTGCCGCTGTTCCTTGGCACGGGAGGCCATGTCCGCAAAGACCTGCCGCAGCTCATCGAGCAATTGCGCCAGCGCCATCCAGACGTGCGATGGGTCCTTGCGCCGGCCATCAGTGAGCACCCGGCCATGGTCGAGACGATGGCTCGCGTGGCAGCCGAATCCTCCGAGCCCTGAGCTCGGCGAGCTTCATTCTTCAATGTCATAATTCGAGCTTCCCAAATACGGTCTCGAAATATGAACTTGCACCAGTTCCGCTTCGTCCAGGAAGCCGTTCGGCGCAATCTCAATCTCACCGAGACCGCCAAGGCGCTTTACACCTCCCAACCCGGCGTGTCCAAGGCCATTCTCGAACTGGAGGAGGAGCTCGGTGTGGACATTTTTGCCCGGCACGGCAAGCGTCTGAAACGCATCACCGAGCCAGGGCAGGCCGTGCTGAAATCCATCGAGATCATCATGCGCGAGGTCGGCAACCTCAAGCGCATCGGTGAGGAGTTCTCCAAGCAAGACGCCGGGACCCTGTCGATTGCCACCACCCACACCCAGGCGCGCTACGTCCTGCCCACGCCGGTGGCCCAGTTGCGCAAACGCTTTCCCAAGGTCAGCGTCAGCTTGCACCAAGGCACGCCGGAACAGGTGGCACAGATGCTGCTCGAGGAAACCGCCGAAGTGGGGCTGGCCACCGAATCGTTGGCCAACTTCGAGGATCTGGTGACCCTGCCCTGCTATGAATGGACGCACGTGGTGGTATTGCCATCGCAGCACCGGCTGGCCGCTTCGCAGCGGCTGTCGCTCGACGACTTGGCCAGCGAGCCGCTGATTTCCTATCACCCATCCTTCACCGGACGCACCAAGATCGACCAGGCCTTCGCGCAGCGCCGGCTCAAGCCCAATATCGTGCTGGAAGCGATCGACTCCGACGTGATCAAAACCTACGTCCGCCTGGGACTGGGCGTGGGTATCGTGGCCGAGATGGCCGTGCGTGACGACCCGACGTTCAACAGCCCGGGGGGCGATTTGGTGTGGCGCCCAGCAGGCCATCTCTTTGGACACAACCTCGCCCGTATCGCCTTCAAGCGCGGGGCCTACCTGCGCAACTTCGTCTATGCCTTTGCCGAGCTGATCTCCGAGCGCCTGAACCGCAACCTCATCATGCGGGCCATGGGCGGCGAGTCCAGTTCGTACGAGCTTTGAACCCGCCCATGAACGCCATTGCCCAACTCACGAGTCGGCTGCCCAAAGTCGGCACCACCATTTTCACCGTGATGTCGGCCCTCGCTCAGGAGCATGGCGCCGTCAATCTCGGCCAAGGATTCCCCGATTTTGATTGCGACCCACGGCTGCTCGATGCGGTCAATGCCGCCATGCGTGCCGGCCACAACCAGTATCCGCCGATGGCTGGGGTGCCTGCGCTGCGCGAGGCCATCGCCACCAAGATCCAGACCCTCTACGGTCGCACGTACGATCCGGGCAGCGAAATCACCGTGACGGCCGGCGCCACGCAGGCCATCCTGACGGCCATCCTGGCCGTGGTACATCCGGGCGACGAAGTGATCGTGCTCGAACCCTGTTATGACAGCTACGAGCCCAACATCGAGCTGGCCGGCGGCAAAGCCGTCTTCGTCCCCTTGGGTCGCTGCGGGCAGGTCGGCGATTTCCGACCCGACATCGAGCGCATCGCCGCAGCCATCACGCCACGCACACGCGCGCTCATCCTCAACACCCCCCACAATCCCAGCGCCACGGTCTGGGCGGCCGAGGACATGCAGGCGCTGGCCGAGCTGCTGCGCCCAACCCCGATCGTGGTCATCAGCGACGAGGTTTACGAGCACATGGTGTTCGACGGGCGGCAACACGAAAGCGTCGCGCGCCACCCGGGCCTGGCCGAGCGCAGCTTCATCGTCTCCAGCTTCGGCAAGACCTACCATGTGACCGGCTGGAAGGTGGGTTACGTGGTCGCCCCAGCGCCTTTGATGGCCGAGTTCCGCAAAGTGCATCAGTTCAACGTGTTCACCGTGAACACCCCGATGCAGCACGCGCTGGCCGCCTACATGGCCGACCCCGCCCCCTACCTCGAACTGCCCGCGTTCTACCAGCGCAAGCGCGATCTGTTCCGCGATGGGCTGGCTGGAACCCGCCTGCGGTTGTTGCCCTCCGAGGGCAGCTATTTCCAATGCGTGGACTACAGCGCCGTCAGTGACCTCGCGGAGCCCGCCTTTTGTCGCTGGCTCACCACCGAGGTGGGCGTGGCGGCGATCCCGCTGTCGGTGTTCTACCATGATGGCACGGACCGCAAGCTCGCACGCTTTTGCTTTGCCAAGCGCGACGACACGCTGCAACAAGCCCTGGAGCGGCTGGCCAAGCTGTGAACACCAAAGAGCCGCGGCGCCTGCCGCGCGGCTCAGCCGGAACGCCCCCGGTCCTCAGGATCGGGCGCTGGAACGTCGATGGGCTCGAACTCGATGAGCCGTGAATCGGCCGGGGCGTCCGTCTCCTGGCCCCTGTCTGCGCTCGCTGGCGCCGCCGCCTCTGCAAGGTCCAGATGCAGGTCGACGGCCGCCTCCTGCGCGGCCTGGGCAGGTGAGCGCCCCCCCGTGTGTCCGTTGGCGCTGGGCTCCAATCGGCTCCCGTAGGGCTCTTGCGGCTCATCCAGAGGCAGCAGCACGTCCACGAGCTCTCCGGTGGACTCGAGTTGCACACGCTCGCGTGCGATGCCGTAGAGCATCAACAACTCGCGGTACGCCGGCAAATCGAAGCCTTTCGAACCCGCGTCGCCTCGAAGCAAGGAGGCCTGCAAAACCTCGATCGCCCTGACCGGCGTTTCCCACAGGGCTTGCAGCCGGTCGATCACCGTCGGGTACTCTTCCAGCGAGCGCCCCGCCCCCAAGCCCTCCTCCCAAGCAGGGGCGTAGGCATTGAACCGTCGGTTGAACTCCTCGCGAACCTCGTCATAGGCCTGGCGCTCACCGCGACGCTTGTAGATTTCCAGCAGCTTCATGTAAGGCATGGGACTGGGATCGCGGTGCTCGCGCAGGTGGCCGCGCAGCAACTCGATGGCCGACTCGTCCTGGCCAAGGACGATGAAAAACTCGGCCTGCTGCTCCAGGTCGATGAGTTCTTCCACCGCCACTTTCCCTGGGTCGGCATCCCCATGCACGGACGGCGGCACCGGTGCCGTCGCCACCGCCGCGGCCGCCGGCTCACGCACGACCGCCTGTGGCGACGCAGGCCCCGACGGCTCGGCAACCACCAAGGGCGGGCTCGTGATCGCCTGCGACGGTGTGGCCCCAGGAGGCGCCTCCCCGACGGCCGCCGTCGCGCGGCTGGACGGCTCACCGAGCGCTGCACCAACCGACGCACCGCCCCCCGGATCGGCCTGCAGGCTGCCCAAGGCCGAAGGGCGCCACCAAGCGCCAGGAGCTGGGCTGCGTCGTCGCGCCATCCACACCATCCCTGCGGCCAGCGCCACGCACAACACCAGCAAGGCATACACCAGAGGGTTGGCATACCGCTCGGCCTGCGCTTGCCGCAGGCTGGCTTGCAAGCCCTCCAGCGCCTGCCGTGTGGCCGCAGATTCCTGGCGCAAGGCCTCCAGACTCTGCTCCAGCTGGCGCAGCCGCTGCGCTTCCTGCGCAGCCTGCTCCGGCGTGGTGCTCAGCGCCCGCCACAATGCAGCGGCGGCTTGCCGGTCTTCGTCGCGGACCGCATCGGCCTGACCCAAGACGGTCGACAGCTGCAACTTGGGCGTGCTGAACAGCTCGGCATCGATCGGGTCCAGCCTGAGTCGCGGCTGTTCGACCGCAGCGCCCCGCGCTGGAGCCGACCGCGCGGCCGACCGCGGGGCTGGCGCGGTCACCGCAGGCGCACTTCGGGAGCGCGAGGCTCCGCGCGCGTCTGCCCGATCGCGAGACCTGCGCCCTTGCGGTCTGGCATCGGCCGCAGCGGAAGACTGCGCCGACATCCTGCCGACCGAAGACGGCGCGGCGGCCGCCGGCGGCGCTGCCGTCGCCGGCCCCGTCGATGGGCGAGTGACCGCCGGTGCCGCAGCGGCCTGGGGTGAGGACTGCACGGCCGGAGGATCGGCGAAAACCACGAACTGCCGAGACAACCTGGTCTTACAGCCCACCGTGATGTCCACGGTGACGATGGGCTCGCTGACCGGCGATTGCGTGCTCACTCGCACGATGCGGCGCGAAGGCGAGCCGACTGCATCCTTTGCCGAGTCCCATTGCGTGCGCACCTGGCTGCCACCCAGACGCACCTCCCCAAACGACACCTCGGCGCGCAGACAATCGGCTTCGGCCACCTCCTCGGGTTCGATACGCACCTCGGCCGTGAAATCGAGCGCTTGCCCCAGCACCACCTGGTGGCTGGCTTGCCCGAAGCCCAGGGCGTGAACACCGCCGTGCGTGGCCAGCAGGGCCAAGCACCAGGCATACCAAAAGGGGCGTCGGTGACGGATGGAGCGATCGTGCATGCGGCGGTCATCACGCAAGTGCACAAACTCTAGCATGCCGGCCATGGCCATCGACATTGGCCGTGCGCCGCTGCCCACCGGTGCTTGCCGTGGTTGGCCTGACGTGGATCGCTCTCCAACGGCTTGCCTGGGCCCGCAAGCCGCCCAGACGCTGCATGACAGGCTCGTGCACAATGAATCCCACCGATCTACAGACGCAGTGCGAGACCGCCCATGGCCAGCGAACTTCTCACCGAACGCATCGACCGCACCTTGGTGCTCACCCTCAGCGACCCGCAGACACGCAATGCGCTGTCGGAGGAAATCACCGCCGCTGGCGTCGAGGCTCTGAACGTGGCCGAGTCGTCCGACGAGGTGCGTAACGTCGTGATCACCGGTGCAGCCGGGACGTTCTGCGCCGGGGGCAATCTGCAACAGTTGCAGCGCAATGCCCAGCTCGGCCCCGAGGTTCAGACCGCGCGACTCGAACGGTTTCATCGCTGGATCGAGGCGATCCGCACGTTTCCCAAACCGGTGATCGCCGCCGTCGAAGGCGTGGCCGCCGGCGGCGGATGCTCCCTGGCCTTGGCCTGCGACCTGATCGTCGCCTCACGCGAGGCCCGCTTCACCTTGGCCTACAACCGCATCGGCCTCTCGCCGGACGGCGGAGCAACCTGGCACTTGATGCAAATGCTGCCGCGGCCCATGGTCACCGAGCTGCTGTGGCTGTGTGAGCCGGTGACGGCCGAACGCCTGCATGGCCTGGGCCTTGTCAACCGGGTGACAGACAAGGGCCGCGCATTGTCCGAAGCTCTGGCCCTGGCAGGACGCCTGGCCGAGATGGCGCCCAATGCACTGGCCAGCAGCAAGGAACTGCTGAACCTCTGGCCCTCACGCACCCTGCCCCAGCAACTCGACGCCGAACGGGACAACTTTGTCGACAACCTGCTGCACCCCAACGCCCGAGAGGGCATTGCCGCCTTCTTCGACAAGCGCCCTGCGCGCTTCGGCTGAGCCGTGCGCATGGACGGTCTGGAGCCGGCCATGACGTCGCGCCTGCCCCGCCGCAGGCGCCTGTATCTCATGCGCCATGGGTCGGTCGACTACTTCCTGCCCGACGGCACCCCGGTGCCGCCAGACACCGTGGCGCTCAATGCCGCAGGCCGTATGCAGGCCGATGCGGCCGGCACGCTGTTTGGCCAAACCGGCGTGCGCTTCGATCGCGTCTGGGCCAGCGGGTTGCCGCGCACCGTGGAGACGGCCGAGCGTGTCCTGCGAGCAGGCGGACAGCAGCTGCCCATCGCCATCGACGAGGCGTTGCAAGAGATCCGCCCAGGCCGCTTGGCCGACATCCCGCGCGAGCGCGTGCGCGACGCCTTCCTGGGCGCCTTTCAAGGCGTGACCGACGAGTCCGCACGCTTTCTCGGTGGCGAGTCGGTCGGCGAAATGCTCGACCGCATCCTGCCCGCCTTCCAGGCCATCCTGGACGACCCAAGCTGGGACCAAGCTCTGTTGGTCTTGCACGGTGCCGTCAACCGCGGGCTGCTGTCGTATGCCCTGGCGGGGCGACGCTGCTTTCTGGGCCGCCTGGAGCAAGCCCCGGCCTGCATCAATATCCTGGACGTGGGGGAAGACGACCTGGTCGTGCGCGCCATCAATTTGGCCCCCACGCGCTGGCTGCACGCAGACGAGCGACTGACCACGATGGAAAAGCTGCTTGCTCAGTACCTGCGTCTGGACGCCGACGCTCAGCGCGCATAACCGGGGTTGCGCCGATCCAGCCGCCGCAACAAGCCGGGCCAAGCCAGCGCCCCGGCGCCCTGCCCCCGCGTGACTTGCCGCGCTTGCTGCGCCGACGTGCGAATGATCTGCGGATCGACCGTCACCAATTCGCCCCCACCGGCCAGTGCACGAACCTGGATCGTGCACACCGTCTCGAACAGGTACATCGCCAAGAACGCGTCGGCCACCGTCGGCCCGACCGTCAAGAGGCCGTGGTTGCGCAGCATCAAATAGGTGTTGTCGCCCAAGTCCCGCACGAGCCGCGGCTTTTCCTCCTCGCGCAAGGCCACGCCCTCGTAGTCGTGATAGCCCAAACTGCCGAGCACGAAGATCGACTGTTGCGACAGCGGCAATATCCCCTGCTTCTGAGCGGAGACGGCAATCCCGTTGAGGGAATGGGTATGCAGCACACAATGCGCGTCATGGCGGGCCGCGTGAATGGCACTGTGGATGGTGAAACCTGCCGGGTTGATCTCGGACGGCGTGTCATCGAGTTTGCGACCAGACAGATCGACCCGCACCAGGCTGGATGCCGTGATCTCCTCGAACAGCAAGCCATAAGGGTTGATCAGGAACTGATCGTCGGCTCCCGGCACGCGCGCCGTGATATGAGTAAAGACGAGATCGTCCCAGCCGAACAGGGCCACCAGGCGGTAGGCCGCAGCCAGGTCCACGCGGGTGCGCCACTCGGCTTCACTCACGCGATCCCTGAGCGAGGGCAGGTCGTCGATCGATGGGGTCTTCATGGGGCTCTCAACCATGGTTTGTCTCCTCGGGCATCGGTGCATGGACAATAGGGGCAGCATCGACCGCCGTTCTGTCACGTCAGCGACAAAACATGCACAGCCCCATTCTTACAATCGCCGAACGCAACACCATCGAGTCCGGCCCTTGGTTCTCCAAGCTTTCTCCCGCTCTGCGCCAGGCCATCTTGTCCCGCGCCTCGGTGCGCCGCTTGAGCGATGGGACCTTGCTGTCCTCACGCGGCGAACCGGCCAGCGAATGGATTGGCGTGGCCAAGGGAGCGGTGCGCGTGAGTTCGGTATCGCTGTCGGGCAAGCAGGTCACCCTCACCTATGTGGAGCCCGGTGTATGGTTCGGCGACATCGCGCTCTTCGATGGACTGCCACGCACGCACGATGCCCACGCGCATGGCGACACGACCTTGCTCGTGGTGCGCAAGCCCGACTTCAAGGAACTGCTGTCGCAGCATGTGGAGTTGTACGACGCCTTGCTGCGACTGAACTGTCGGCGCCTGCGCCTGATGTTCAATATCGTCGAAGACCTCAACACCCTGCCGCTGGCCGCGCGTCTGGCCAAGCAGCTCCTGCTGCTGGTGCGCACCTATGGCGTCCCCCAGGGCGAGCACGAGATTCGCATCGGCTTGCAGCTCGCCCAAGAGGATCTGGCCCAACTGCTTGGTGCCTCGCGGCAACGGGTCAACCAAGAGCTCAAAGCCCTGGAACGCGAGGGCGCCGTTCGCATCGAGCCCACGCGATTGATCGTGCTGTCGCGCGAAAAGCTGATGGCCATCGCCGAACGCTAGCAGCCGGCCGAGCCCCATCTGGCGGCCGGCTCGAATCGGACCTCGACAGGAACGCCTGATGGAAGCCAACACCGGAACCCGACCCGTGGCCGAGCAGCATCGTTTCGACGTCGCTGCCCTCGAAGCCTACCTCCGCGCCCATCTGCCAGACTTTTCCGGCCCCCTGAGCGTCGAGCAGTTCAAGGGGGGACAGTCGAATCCCACCTACAAACTCACCACGCCCACGCGCCACTATGTCATGCGCGCCAAACCGGGGCCGGTGGCCAAATTGCTGCCCTCGGCCCATGCGATCGAACGCGAGTTCACCGTGATGCGCGCCTTGTATGGCACCGACGTGCCCGTGGCACGCATGCACGTGCTGTGCGACGATGAATCCGTCATCGGCCGGGCCTTCTACATCATGGAGTACGTGGAAGGCCGTGTCTTCTGGGACCAATCGCTGCCGGCGCTGTCCGCTGCCGAACGGGGGGCCATCTACGATGAGATGAACCGCGTGATCGCCGCGCTGCACTGCGTGGACTTTCAACGGCTCGGCTTGGCCGATTACGGCAAGCCCGGCAACTACTTCGAGCGTCAGATCGCTCGCTGGACCAAGCAATATCAAGCCTCCATCACCGAGCCGATCGAGGCGATGGACCGGCTCATCGAATGGCTGCCGGCCCATATCCCGCACAGCGCCCGCGACGACGCCCAGATGTCGATCGTGCACGGCGACTACCGCCTGGACAACCTCATCTTCCATCCCAGCGAGCCCCGCGTGCTGGCCGTGCTGGACTGGGAGCTGTCCACCATCGGCCATCCGCTGGCCGATTTCAGTTACCACTGCATGTCCTGGCACATCCCGCCGGGGGCGTTTCGAGGCATCGGCGGCCTGGATCTGGCGGCCTTGGGCCTGCCCAGCGAAAAAGACTACGTGCGCCGCTACTGCGAGCGTACCGGCCGCACCGACCCCGACGCCGTGATGGCCGACTGGAACTTCTACCTGGCCTACAACCTGTTCCGCATCGCCGCCATCCTGCAAGGCATCGCCAAGCGGGTGGTCGATGGCACGGCTTCGAGCGCGCAAGCCCGGCAGGCCGCCGCGGGCGCTCGCCCCTTGGCCGAAATGGGCTGGCGCTTCGCCATGCGCGGCTGAGCATCGACATCCACCGACGGAGACACCATGGACTTCGCATACACCCCCAAAACCCAGGCCCTGCGCGAGAAGCTGCTGGCCTTCATGGATGAACACATCTACCCTGCCGAGGCTCGCTACGACGAGGAGTTGGCTGCCAACACTGCTGCCGGCAAGCGCTGGACGCCCCTGCAGCTCATCGAAGAACTCAAAGTCAAAGCACGTGCGGCCGGTCTGTGGAATCTGTTCCTGCCGGAAAGCGAATACGGCGCCGGCCTGCTCAACCAGGAATACGCGCCGCTGGCAGAAATCATGGGGCGCGTGCCTTGGGCCAGCGAGGTCTTCAACTGCTCGGCCCCCGATACCGGCAACATGGAAACCCTGGTGCGTTACGGCACGCCCGAGCAGAAGAAGCAATGGCTCGAACCGCTGCTGGAGGGCAAGATTCGCAGCGCATTTGCCATGACCGAACCCGCGGTCGCCTCCTCCGACGCCACCAACATCGAATCGCGCATCGAGCGCCAAGGAGATGAATACGTCATCAATGGCCGCAAGTGGTGGACCTCGGGCGCCGGTGATCCGCGTTGCAAGCTCTACATCTTCATGGGCAAAACCGACCCGACGGCCCCCAAGCACAACCAGCAGTCGATGATCTTGGTGCCGGCCGACACCCCGGGCATCAAGGTGCTCAGGCCCTTGCATGTGATGGGTTACGACGACGCTCCCCATGGCCACATGGAGGTGCTGTTCGAAAACGTGCGTGTACCTGCCAGCAACATCCTGCTCGGCGAGGGCCGAGGCTTCGAGATCGCACAAGGACGCCTGGGCCCTGGACGCATTCACCACTGCATGCGCCTCATCGGCCTGGCCGAGCGTGCGCTGGAACTGATGTGCAAGCGCGCCTCCACGCGCGTGGCCTTCGGCAAGACGATCGCCCAACAGACCGTCACCCAGGAGCGCATCGCCGAGGCCCGGTGCATGATCGAACAAGCCCGGCTACTGACCATGAAAGCCGCCTGGATGATGGATGTGGCTGGCAACAAGACGGCCAAGCTGGAAATCGCCATGATCAAGGTCGTCGCGCCCAGCATGGCCTGCAAGGTCATCGACTGGGCCATGCAGGTGCACGGTGGGGCAGGCATGTGCCAAGACTTTCCGCTGGCCAACTTCTATGCCCATGCCCGCACGCTGCGCTTTGCCGATGGCCCGGACGAAGTCCATCGCAACGCCATCGCCAAGTGGGAGCTCGGTCGGCACGCGGCGTGACCCCTCTGAGCATGCCCCTGCCAGTGACGCCCGCCCGAGTGCGGGCGTTTTTCTGGGCACGCCGCCACACGACATGCCCAGATCGGCTAGATTGGCAGCTCTTGCACGAGCAACCCATGTCGCCGACGGAGGTCTGTCCATGATCGAGGTGTATTCCTGGGCCACGCCCAACGGACACAAAGTTCACATCATGCTCGAAGAGTGTGGGCTGCCCTACAAAGTCGTGCCCATCGACATCGGCGCTGGCGATCAGTTCAAGCCCGAATTCCTGGCCATCAGCCCCAACAACAAAATCCCGGCGATCATCGACCCCGACGGCCCCGACGGCCGGCCCATCTCGCTGTTCGAATCCGGCGCCATCCTGCTGTACCTGGCAGGCAAGACCGGACGCTTCCTGCCCGCCGACACGCGGGGCAAATACGAAGTCCTGCAGTGGCTCATGTTCCAAATGGGCGGGGTGGGTCCGATGCTGGGGCAGGCTCATCATTTCCGCCTCTATGCGCCGCAGAGAATCGACTACGCCATCGAACGCTACACCAACGAAGCCCGGCGTCTGTACGCCGTCATGGACAAGCGCTTGGCCAACAGCCGCTACATCGGCGGGCCCGAGTACAGCATTGCCGACATCGCCATTTTTCCTTGGCTGCGTTCGTGGAAAAACCAAGGCATTGACTGGAACGACTATCCCCACCTGAAAGGCTGGTTCGACGAGATCGCCGCTCGACCGGCCGTGCAGCGCGGCGTGGAAGTGCTGGCCGAGCGGCGCAAGCCCATCACCGACGACAAAGCCCGCGAAGTGCTGTTTGGTGCCGAGCAATACCGCCGTCATTGATCCATCGAGAGCCGTCCCTGCGTGACGCCCCTGCCCTCCTGACCCTCCTGGCCATGCGCAGCCTCTTCCATCTTGCCTACCACGTACACGACCTCGACGCCGCACGGCGCTTTTACGCCGGGGTGCTGGGATGCCGGGAAGGCCGCAGCACCGACACCTGGGTCGATTTCGACTTTTTCGGCCACCAGATCTCGCTGCATCTGGGCAAGCCCTTTACCACCACCAACACTGGCCGTGTCGGCTCGCATCTGGTGCCCATGCCACACCTGGGCGTGGTCTTGGAGCTGCCCGACTGGCAAGCCTTGGCCGAGCGCCTGCGCGCTGCCGGCGTCGAATTCGTGCTCGAACCCCAAGTGCGGTTCGAAGGCGAACCCGGCGAGCAATGGACCATGTTCTTTCGCGACCCTTCCGGCAACCCGATCGAGATCAAGGGCTTCCGCTCACTCGACACCGTTTACGACCACTGACGCACCTTGCGCGCCACGTAGAATCCCAAGCATCTGCCCGTAGCTCAACTGGATAGAGCAGCTGCCTTCTAAGCAGCAGGTCGGGGGTTCGAGTCCCTCCGGGCAGGCCAGATCACATCCGCCTGGCCGTTGCCTCCAAGGCCGACGGTGATCCACAGATCCTGTGGATAGCTCTGTGAAAACGCCGGGGATGCCTTGCGACAGCCCCGTATTCATCGGCCCTCTGGCTGGGCTGCACAAATTTTCAGCAAGCAGCCCACCGCACCATGTCCACGGTCCACACTTCGCCCAGACGAAGGGGGCCGTGCCCTCCAGCGCCGCAGCACACCGGCGCGGCACGGGTCGGCCGCATCGCACACCAGCCAACTCGATCGCAGGTGCGACGTCGGGGTGCGGTGGTGTGGCCAACGAACGGCGGCCTGGCAGCCGCGCTGCCGGCGCCAGATCAAGGGAAATGTCAGGAGGGGGATGCGCGGATCCAAAGACGTGCGGCCGATGCCATCGATCCCATCGGCCGCCCCGCCGAGCCTACGAACCACTGGGCATCGAGCGTCAAGGCGGCCAAGCACCGGCAAGGACCCACCGAGATGATGGTCGGGGTGACACGATTCGAACGTGCGACCCACTGCTCCCAAAGCAGTTGCGCTACCAGGCTGCGCTACACCCCGAAGACGTCTATTGTAGACCGGCGCCGACGTTCGTGGCTCAGCCCAGGAGCTGGGTCCATGCCTTTTCCAAGCGTTTGACCGACACCGGCTGGGGGGTGCGCAGCTCTTGAGCGAACAGGCTGACGCGCAGCTCCTCAAGCAGCCAGCGAAACTCGTCGAGCCGAGCATCGCTTCGGCCCTTGAGTTCGGCCAATCGGCGCAAGTAGCGCTGTTCCAGCGGTTTGAGCTCGGCCAGCCGCGCGGCATCTCGTGCCGGGTCGGCGCGCAGCTTGTCCAGCCGCAAGACCATGGCTTTGAGATACCGGGGAACGTGTGCCAACTGGGCGTAAGGCGTTGCGGCCAGGAAACGCTTGCCCATGAGTCGCTGCAGCTGTGCGGTCAAGTCTTCGACCACCTCCTTAGGGGGGCGGCTGTCTTTGAGCTTGCGCTGAACGGCCTGATACTCCGTCAGCACCACACCCGCCAGGCGCGCGACTTCCTGTGCGATCAGGTTCAGACGTGGTCGTCCTTGCTCGATACGGGCGCGAAACGCGGCTTCATCCAGCGGCAGGGGCTCGTGGATGAAGGCGCGGTCCAGCGCGACCTCGATGATTTGCTCGCGCAACTCCTCGGCCGTGCCCAGGCTCATGTAGGCCACGGCCATGCGTTGCAGGTCGGGGATGTTCTTCTCCAGGTATTTCAGTGGGTCCCGGATCTGCAACGCCACCAAACGTCGCAAGCCTGCGCGATGGCGCTGTGCAGCGACTTCGGGCTCGTCGAAAACCTCGATCTCGACATGGCTGCCTTTGTCGATGAGTGCTGGAAAGCCCACCAAGGTCTGCGTGCCGCGCTGCAGTTCCATCAGCTCGGGCCACGGGCCGAAAGTCCAATCGGTGTAGCGTTGCACGGCCGCAGCCGCCGGGGCCGCAGCTTGCTGTGCCGACGCCGCCTTCGGTTCGGTGTCGCCCTTGGCCACAGCGGCCCCGAGGGCTGATCCCAGCTTCAATGCCGCCAGAGCCTGAAACGCCCCTCGCGCCTGCGCCCCCAGCTCAGCCTTGAGCGCTGCCAGATGTCGGCCCATGCCCAATTGGCGTCCATGTTCATCGACCACCCGAAAGTTCATGAAAAGATGCGGCGAGAGCATCTCCAACTTGAAGTCGGCGCGCTTGACATCGAGCTGCGTGCGCTCGCGCACGGCTTGCAACAACGCCTCCAGCAAGGAACCCTGAGCGAAAGGGTGGCTGTCGATGAAAGCCTGCGCGAACTCCGGCAGCGGCACCAAGCGGGCACGAGGTTTCTGAGGCAGGCTTTTGAGCAACGCGAGCACCTTGTCCTTGAGCATGCCCGGCACCAGCCACTCGCAGCGCTCTTCGGCCACTTGGTTCAGCGCGTAGATCGGCACGGTCACCGTCATGCCGTCCTTCGCATCCCCGGGCTCATGCAGATAACTCACCGTGCAATCGATGCCACCCAGGCGCACCGTTGGAGGAAAGGCCTCGGTCGTGATGCCCGCGGCCTCATGGCGCATCAGCTCCTCCTTGGTCAGCATCAACAACTTGGGGTTGCGCGCGCTCTCACTGCGGTACCAGCGCTCGAAGCTGGCCCCGCTGCACACCTGCGGCGGGATCTGCTGGTCGTAGAAGGCGTAGATCAGCTCTTCATCGACCAGCACATCCTGGCGACGCGATTTGTGCTCGAGCTCTTCGACCTGACGGATCAATTTGCGGTTGTGGGCCAAGAACGGCAGTTTCGTGTCCCACTGCCCGGCCACCAAGGCCTCACGGATGAAGATCTCGCGTGCCGCCACCGGATCGACCCGCCCGAAGTTCACCCGCCGCTGGTTGTAAATCACCAGCCCGTACAGTGTGGCTCGCTCCAGCGCCACCACCTCAGCGACCTTCTTCTCCCAATGCGGATCCAGCAGCTGGGTCTTGAGCAGATGCCCGGCGACCCAGGGAATCCATTGCGGCTCGATCGCAGCCAGCCCCCGCCCATACAGCCGGGTGGTCTCGACCAACTCGGCTGCCACCAGCCAGCGTCCGGGCTTTTTGCTCAGACGCACCGCAGGGTGACGCCAGAACTTGATGCCCCGAGCCCCCAGGTACCAATCGTCCTCGTCGCTCTTGCAGCCCACATTGCCCAGCAGTCCGGCCAACATGGCCACATGGATCTGCTCATAGGTGGCCGGGCTGGTATTGAGCTTCCAACCATGCTCGGCCACCACCGTGTGCAGCTGGGCGTGGATGTCGCGCCATTCGCGCACGCGGCGCGGCGAAATGAAATGCTCGCGCAACAGCTGCTCGTATTGGCGGTGCGACAGACGGTGGGCCCCATGCCCGCCGCGGCTGTCTTCCAGCCACTTCCACAGCTTGAGATAGCCCATGAACTCCGACTTCTCGTCGTCGAATTGGCGATGCTTCTGGTCTGCGGCCTGCTGCTGATCCAGCGGACGATCACGCACATCCTGCACGCTCAAGGCCGCGGCAATCACCAACACCTCGGTCAGAGACTGGCGCTGCCGCGCCTCCAGGATCATGCGCCCGACGCGGGGGTCTAGCGGCAGCCTCGCCAGTTCTTTGCCGATAGGGGTGAGTTCGTTGGACTCATCCACCGCGTTGAGCTCGGCCAACAAGGCATAGCCGTCTGCAATGGCCTTGCGTGGCGGAGGCTCCAGGAAGGGAAACTCCTCCACCGGCCCCAAGCCCAGCGCCTTCATGCGCAAAATCACGCCGGCCAACGAGGAGCGCAGAATCTCCGGATCGGTGAACCGCGGTCGACTGGCAAAATCCTTCTCGTCGTACAGACGGATGCACACACCATTGGCCACTCGCCCGCAGCGGCCGGCGCGCTGCTGGGCCGCCGCCTGACTGATGGGCTCGATCTGCAGTTGCTCCACCTTGTTGCGGTAGCTGTAGCGCTTGACCCGCGCCAAGCCGGAGTCGATCACATAGCGAATGCCCGGAACCGTCAGCGAGGTTTCGGCCACGTTGGTGGCCAGCACGATGCGCCGTCCGTCGCTGGGCTCGAACACCCGGTCTTGTTCGGCCTGAGACAAGCGTGCGAACAGTGGGAGGATCTGTGCATGCCGGTGCGCCGGCTGGTGCGACAAATGCCGGCGCAAATGATCGGCTGCTTCCCGAATTTCCCGCTCGCCAGGCAGAAACACCAAAATGTCGCCCGGCCCTTCGCGCCACAGCTCGTCCACCGCATCGGCAATCGCATCCTGAAGGTCGTAGTCGCGGCGCTCCTCGAAAGGCCGCCAGCGCAGCTCCACCGGATACAGCCGCCCGGACACATGGATGACCGGCGCAGGCCCCTGGCGGCCGGCAAAGTGCTGTGCAAAGCGCTCGGCATCGATCGTGGCCGAGGTCACGATCACCTTCAGATCGGGCCGTCGCGGCAAGATCTGTCGCACATAGCCCAACAGGAAATCGATGTTCAGGCTGCGTTCGTGCGCCTCGTCGATGATGAGCGTGTCATATGCGCACAGCAGCGGGTCGGTCTGCGTCTCGGCCAACAAAATGCCATCGGTCATCAGCTTCACGGAAGCCCCAGGCGACAACCGATCCTGAAACCGCACCTTGTAGCCCACGATCTCGCCCAGCGGAGAATTCAACTCCTGCGCGATGCGCTTGGCCACGCTGGAGGCGGCGATGCGGCGGGGCTGGGTATGACCGATCAGGCCCGTTCCCCCGGCGCCACGGCCCCGCCCCAGGGCCAGCGCGATCTTGGGCAACTGGGTGGTTTTGCCCGAGCCCGTCTCGCCACAGACGATCACCACTTGATGGTCCTGGAGCGCCCGCGCGATCTCCTCGCGCTTGCCAGACACCGGCAGCGACTCGGCAAAGGTGATCGGTGCAATGGGGTGAGCAGCCCGCTCCATGCGGGGCCGTAGGCTGGAACTCATCGGCTCGTGCAAAATTCGCCATTATTTCAAAGCAAGCGCATCCATGCGCTCCCCCGCCCGACCACCGCCATGAGCCTCGTCTTTCCCCACACTTTCGTCCCGTGGTTCCGCTCGGTGGCCCCGTACATCCACGCCTACAAGGGCAAGACCTTCGTGGTGGCCCTGGCCGGCGAAGCGATTGCAGCGGGCAAGCTCAACGCCTTCGTTCAAGACTTGGCCATCCTGCACGCCATGGGCATCAAGCTCGTGCTGGTACACGGCTTTCGCCCCCAACTGACCGAGCAGCTTCGGGCCAAAGGACACGAATCGCGCTTTTCCCACGGCATCCGCATCACCGACCCCATCGCCCTGGACTGCGCCCAAGAAGCCGCCGGCCAACTGCGTTTCGAAATCGAAGCGGCATTCTCCCAGGGCTTGCCCAACACCCCCATGGCCAACTCGACCGTGCGCGTGATCTCGGGCAACTTTCTGACCGCCCGGCCAGTGGGCATCGTCGACGGCGTGGACTTCATGCACAGCGGTGTCGTACGCCGGGTCGATGCTGGCGCGATTCAACGCACCATCGACACTGGCGCGATCGTGCTGCTGTCGCCCTTTGGCTTTTCGCCCACCGGCGAGGCGTTCAACCTCACGATGGAAGATGTGGCCACCAGCACCGCGGTGGCCCTGCAGGCCGACAAACTCATCTTCATGACCGAGGTGCCCGGCATCCGCGAAAATCCCAACGATCCCGAAAGCCCCATCGACACCGAGCTGGCACTGGCCGACGCCCAGCGTCTGCTGGCCCAGCTGCCCAGTCCGAGCCAACCCACCGACACCGCCTTTTATCTGCAACATTGCGTCAAGGCCTGCCTGGGCGGGGTGGAGCGCTCGCACATCCTGCCGTTTTCGGTCGATGGTGCCGTGCTGCTCGAGGTCTACACCCACGACGGTATTGGCACCATGGTGGTCGACGAAAAGCTGGAAAGCCTGCGCGAAGCCACGGTGGACGACATCGGCGGCATCCTCCAGCTCATCGAACCTTTCGAACAAGACGGCACCCTGGTCAAGCGCAGCCGCACTGAGATCGAACGCGACATCGGCCACTACACCGTGATCGAGCACGACGGAGTGATCTTCGGTTGCGCAGCCCTCTACCCTTACCCCGAGGCCCGCACCGGCGAAATGGCCGCGCTGACCATCTCGCCGCAGGTGCAAGGCCAGGGAGACGGCGAACGCATCCTCAAGCGCATCGAGCAGCGCGCCCGCGCCATGGGGCTGGAAAGTCTTTTCGTGCTGACCACGCGCACGATGCACTGGTTCATCAAGCGCGGCTTCAGCGAGGTCGACCCCGATTGGCTGCCCGAGGCCCGCAAGCGCAAATACAACTGGGACCGCCGCTCCAAGGTGTTGGTCAAACGCCTGCGCTGAGGCCTCGACAAATGCGCAAGGCGCGTCGGGTCATCGGCCTGCCAAGCGCATGACCCGCGCGACAATTCCGAATCCCTTCGATGACACAAGGCAACTCCATGGCTCGCACCGTTCACTGCGTGTATCTCAAGAAAGAAGCCGAAGGCCTCGACTTTCCGCCCTATCCCGGTGAGCTGGGCAAGCGCATTTATGACCACGTCAGCAAAGAGGCCTGGGCCAGCTGGCTGCGGCATCAGACCATGCTCGTCAACGAAAACCGGCTGAATCTGGCCGATGCCCGGGCTCGCCAATACCTGGCCCGGCAAATGGAACGCTACTTCTTCGGCGAAGGCGCCGACCAGCCCGCCGGCTACGTGCCACCGTCGAACTGAAAGGCCCGCCCTGGCGGGCTGCCACGGTCCGCCCCTGCGCCGAACAAAGAGACCGGGACCGGCCCCGTCCGCTCCCGGCCCAAACAGCGCACGATCCAAGCGTCCAGCAATCGCGGATCCAGCGGCTTGTCCAAGCAAGTCACACCGGCCATCGAGGCTTGCCAACGGCGCCAGCGCGGCGTCTGACCCAGCACGGCCAGCTTCGGTGCGCGCCGGCACGCATGCGGAACCCTGAGCTGCCGCACGAGCCGCCAGCCCTGCGGCTGCCCCAGGTGATCGAAGTCCATCACCACCAAGTCCACGGGCCGCTCGGCACAGAACTCCACGGCCGCTTCGGCCTGGGCCACGTCCTCACAAACCACCTGTCGCAGACTCAAGCGACCGCGCAGGTACAGCCGATGCACCCCTTCGCAGGCCACCAGCAGGGCCTGCGCAGACCGGGGCCGTGATTCAGGCGCAATGGCAAAGGGCTGGAGCATGGACTGATCATGCCCCTCTGGACCCTACCCCCACAAGGACAAATCCCACACGACACCCGATTTGCCCGGCAAGGCCCTGATGCCAGATCAAACTTATGAAGATCATTTTTGAGAATCATTCGTGTTTTTGTCTAGAATCCGGCCGTCTCAATCCAGGAGTGACCATGTTCATCCGACGTCTAACCGCTGCCTTGAGCGCCCTGATGGCCACCCTGAGCCTGCCGGCCGCAGCACAGGACAAGCAGGTGCTCAACCTGTACTCGGCCCGTCACTACCAGACGGACGAAGCGCTTTACACCAACTTCACCAAAGCCACCGGGATCCGCATCAACCGGGTGGAAGCCGATGACGCTGGCATCCTGGCCCGCTTGAAGAGCGAAGGCGCAGCCAGCCCGGCCGACGTGATCCTGCTGGTGGACGCTGCGCGCCTGTGGCGTGCCGAAGCGGATGGCCTGTTCTCTCCGTTGCGATCGAAGGTCTTGGAAGAGCGCATTCCGGCCCATCTGCGCGGGGCTGACCACGGCCAAGGCTCGCAGTGGTTCGGTTTTTCCACGCGCGCGCGCGTGATCGTCTACAACAAGGCCATGATCCAGCCCTCTGCCGTAGACACCTATGAAAAACTGGCCGATCCTGCGCTCAAAGGCAAGGTCTGCACTCGCTCGGGCTCGCACCCCTACAACCTCTCGCTGTTCGGCGCCCTGATGGAGCACCTGGGTCCGGAAAAGACCGAAGCCTGGGCCAAAGGGGTGGTGGCCAACATGGCCCGCGAACCCAAGGGCGGCGACACGGACCAAATCCGTGCCGTGGCCAGCGGTGAGTGCGGCGTGGCCATCAGCAACAGCTACTATTTCGCCCGCCTGATGCGTTCGAACAAGCCGGAAGACCAAGACGTCGTGCGCAAGGTCGGCGTCGTCTTTCCGAATCAGCAAAGCTGGGGCACGCACGTGAACATTGCCGGCGGCGCCATGGCCCGCCATGCCAAGAACCGTGAAGCCGCTCGCCTGTTCCTGGAATACCTGGCCAGCGACCAGGCCCAGATTTACTTCGCCAATGGCAACAACGAATACCCCGTCGTCCCCGGGGTGAAGGCGGGCAACCCTGCCCTGGAGGCCTTGGGGGAATTCAAAGCCGAGCTCGTGCCGCTGGCCACCGTGGGGGCCAACACGGCCAAGGTTCAACAAATGCTCGATCGCGTCGGCTACAAGTAAGCCGCCCTCGACGGCCGAGTCTCAAAACATGCCCGCCGCACGGCCCGTGCGACGGGCATTTGTTTTTGACAAGCCCCAGCAGACGGTTCCAAGCCCTGGACATTCGGGATATATTCAGCGCTGTCTTCATGTCCTGAGGCCGAAAACATGTCCACCCTTCAAGAACTTCTCGCCCAGAAAGCCGAACTCGAAAAGAAAATCGAGGCGGCCCGCAAGCAAGAGCTGGCCGAAGCAATGGCCCAGATCAAAAGCCTGATGGCTCAATATGGCATCACAGTGGCCGATCTGGCAGGCAAGGGCTCCACGGGGAAATCCTCGACGGGCAAAGGCGTCAAAGTGGCACCGAAATATCGCAATCCTGCAACAGGCGAAACCTGGACCGGGCGTGGACGGCAGCCCAAATGGGTGGAAGCCGCTCTGGCCAGTGGTAAACAGCTGAGCGACTTTGCGATCTGAGCCCCGCGCCGGCTGAGCCGCAACGCTGGAGCCGCGGACTCACCCGCCGGCTTTCACCGGGTCGATCCTCCCGGCACCGATGGCGGGACTTTGCTGATTCACGGCCTGGGCGCATCCAAGCCGTGTCGGCTGATGCGGCATGGATCGCAGGCCCTCACGATCTTTTGCAAGTCCCCCATCCCCAGACGGGACCAAACACGGTAAGTTTGTCAGGCCGCCCCAATCCGGTCGCACTGTCCGGTTGGTCGATGTCACCCTCCCTTCCTTGCCGCCATGCCTACCGCCCAGCTCAGCTTCACCGTCCGGATCGCCCGCACCCTCCAAGATCTCCAAGCCGCCTGCTGGGTACGCGCCCAGTCCTACGGCCACCATCTCCCGGAGTTGCGCACGGCCTTTGCCCACCCCGATGCCTTGGACCATTCCCCCGCCACGGCCGTGTTGGTCTGTACCGACAAAGCCAGCGGCGCGCCGGTGGGCACGGCACGGGTCCAAATCAACAGCCACGGCCCCTTGCTGATCGAAGGCAGTGTGGAAGTACCCCGAGCCATGCGAGACGACGCGCGGGCGGAAATCACCCGCTTGGCCGTGCTGCCAGGCCACACCGACCCGCTCGTCAAACTCGCGCTGATGAAGGCCAGCTACCTCTACTGCCTGGCCAACCAGGTTCGCTGGATGGTCATCGGCGCCCGCAGCCCGGCCTTGGTGCGGCAGTACCGTCGCCTGGGTTTCACCAGCCTGTATGACGACGACCGCACCGTGCCACTGGCCCATGCAGGCCACCTGGAGCACTGGGTCTTGGCCTTCGACGTGCGCGCCGCCGAACGCGAATGGCATGCGCGACACCACCCGCTGTACACCTTCATGGTGGGCACCACGCACCCAGACATCCGGCTGTTCGAGCCCGCCCTGTCCTCAGGTCGGCTGGAAGCCCTTGCCGCCTAACGAGGGCGGGTGCCCCGTCTGGCCCTGCGCCGGGGGGGCCGCCGGTGCCCCCGGTGATCTGCCCCAAGGCGGCAGCCACACGCTCATCAAGGCCATCAAATCGGCATCGGTGAAAGGCTTGGCCAAAAAGTCATCCATGCCTGCGGCCAAGCATCGGCGGCGGTCTTCCTCACTGGCGGTGGCGGTCAAGGCGATCACCGGCACCCGCGCCAAGCCCAGCGCCTGTTCCTGATGGCGGATCTCGCGCGTGGCCTCGAAGCCATCGAGCGTAGGCATCAGGCAATCCATCAAGATCAGGTCAGGACGCCCCACTTCCCGCAATGCATGACGCACCGCTTCACGCCCGTCGTGCACATGCTCGACCTCCAGCCCGCAACGCTCCAGAAACGCCGACGCCACCAAGGCATTGAGGTCATTGTCCTCGACCAACAACACATGCGGCTGGTGCTGCCCGGACGCCGCAGCGGCCGGCGTCACCGCCGCGGACGTCACGGCGGTCGAGCCCGCGGGCACGACGGGCGCCGCCGACTCGAGCGCGGGCGCAGCCACCGAGGGCAAGCGCGCCGTGAAACGGAACAACGAGCCCACCCCGACCGTGCTCTGGCAGGTGATGTCGCCGCCCATGGCATGCGCGATTTCACGGGCAATGGTCAACCCCAGGCCCGTGCCTTCCAGGGGGCGAGATGGCCCGGCTGCGACCTGACGGAAGGCATCGAAAATGTGCGCCTGATCGGCGGGCGCAATGCCCACGCCAGTGTCGCGGACCTCAAAGACCACCGTCTCGTCATCAGGCTCCCGGTGGACCGCCAAGCCAACCCACCCCTTCTGAGTGAACTTCACTGCATTGCCCAGGAGGTTGTGCAACACCTGGCGCATGCGCGCCGGATCCCCTTGCACCCAACACGGGCGCGGCAAACGCAAGTCGCTGGTGAACACCAAGCCTTTGTCCTCGGCGCGCACCGCGTACACGCCGGCCACCCGCTCCAGTTCGGCCGCCAAGTCGAAGGTCGTGCATTGAATCTTCAGCTGCCCCGACTCGATGCGCGCAATGTCCAGCAGGTCATTGATCAGTGACAGAAGATGCGTTCCCGAACTCTCGATCAGCTCGATCCGACGCAACATCGCCGGATCCTTCGTGTCCACATGAAGCAGTCGGGCCAACCCGAGGATGCCATGCAGCGGCGTGCGCAGCTCGTGGCTCATCGTCGCGAGGAACTGGCTCTTGACCGCGCTTTCCCGCTGCGCCATCTCCAGGGCCTGCGCCCGCTCCTGCGCAATTCGGTTCGCATGCAAGCGCAGCAAAAAAACCTCGGCCAGTCGCTTCTCGGACCGCAGGGCCGTCGTCAACAACAGCCCCAGCATCAGCACCAGACCGATGCCCCCCAGCAGGCCAAATTCGTCGCCTCTCCACAACAGAGACAGCGCCGTTGGAGCAAGCATCGGGGCCACATAAGCCGCCGTGGCCAGGACCCGCACCTGCAAGCCGAAGGTCGCCACCGAGGCCACGCAGGCCAAGCAAGCCGCCACCAAGGAGGCCGTGTGAGTGTCTTGCTGCATCAGCCAAGCGCCAGCCAGGCCCCAGACCGCACCATCCAGTGCCAGCATCCAATAGGTGCTGCTGCGCCAAGCCTGCCCCCCCGGATAGCCCTGACGCCGGTACACCTGAGCCTGCACGATCCGGGGAATTGCCACCAGCAGCTTCATGACCACCCAGGTCTGCACCAGCAGCACGGGCACGGTGTCCGACAAGTGCACCGCCATGAACACCGCAAACGCCGTGGCGATGAGCGTCCCGATGGACGCATGCATCCAGACCATGCGCAGTTGCTCGTCGGCCAACCGCTCGGCGAGATCACGGTCGATTTGGACGCCTGTCGCCTCGGCCATCTTGGTCACCACGGGGATGCGCGCAACATTTCACTTCGTGGCATCGACGCGCCACGCCCTGGAGTTGTACCGCATGGGTGCCGTTGTCTCATGGATGCGCGACTCGGTGCATCGGGTGGATCACCACAGGCTCCCTAGCGATCCTCAGGCAGCCCCCAGGAGCACTGGCAACTCCGCCGGGCACTCCAATCCCAATCGCTCACACCGTTCGCGCAGCCGTTGCCAACGCACACTGATCGGCGCCTGCGGCAGACGGTCGGAAATTTCGGCAAACATCCGGATCAAGGCGCGACGCCGGGTGGCCTCGAGTGCCCGTTGCCAATCCTGCAAGATGGCCGCTTGGGCCTCGGGCGGCATCGACAAAAACTCGTCATCCAGACTGACCGACCCCTGCGCCCGTTCGAGATCGGCGAACAGGCCCTGCACCGGAAGATGAAACGCCCCACAGGCGTCTTCCTGGTCATCCAACATCGAAAATACGCTTGTCATTCCGAACGCTCCTGCTCCTCGGCCCCAGGGCACCCATGGCAGGCCCCAGGCCGACACCACTTCGTTGCGGACCGACCGCCCGTTCCATCCAGGCCCGTTCGGCTGTATCGCATCGGAAGCCAGATTGCTGGATCCCGCAACCCCCAAATCTGGGGCTCACGCCGCCTTGAAATGTGCATTCCTTCACACTATAGACGGCGTGTCCAATCATTCGACCACTTCAGTCCCCTGCCGCCGACGCCATCTCGCCGCCCCGACGGCTCTCAGCGGCGATTCTTCCACGCCCACGCGCGAGCACCGAGACCCAAGCATCAGCGCTCCCGTACACGGCACCACTTTGTTCACGCTCTCTGACGGGTCCTCTGGCCTGGCTCGATGGCTCTGGCGCAGTGCACCATGACTCGAGCGGCCCGGCCGACCGCGCCGCAAGCTCCGGGCTTGAAGAACACGCCCATGAGGAGGCAAAAAACAAAAAGCCACCCTTTGGGGTGGCTTGTCGGTTGGCGGAGACGGAGGGATTCGAACCCTCGATGCAGGTTTTGCCCGCATACTCCCTTAGCAGGGGAGCACCTTCGGCCTCTCGGTCACGTCTCCAACCGGAATTTGGCGAAGGGCTGCATTCTAACCGCGAATACGGGCCCCGCGCACAGTTTCTTGACGATTCAAGCCGAATCCTGATCGAGATCGAAGGCCTTGTGCAGAGCGCGCACGGCCAACTCCATGTACTTTTCGTCGATCACCACGCTGGTTTTGATCTCGCTGGTGGTGATCATCTGGATGTTGATGCCCTCTTCGGCCAGCACCCGGAACATGCGGCTGGCCACCCCGGCATGCGAACGCATCCCAATGCCCACGATGGACACCTTGCAGATCTTCGTGTCACCGACGACCTCGCTGGCACCCAAGTGCGGCACGACCTTCTCCTTGAGCAGGTCGATGGTCTTGGCGTAGTCATTCCGGTGCACCGTGAACGAGAAGTCCGTCTTGCCGTCATGCGAGACGTTTTGGAGGATCACATCGACATCGATGTTGGCGTCGGCTACGGCACCGAGGATCTGGTAGGCAATGCCCGGCTTGTCGGGCACGCCCATCACGGTGATCTTGGCTTCGTCGCGGTTGAAGGCAATGCCCGACACAACGGCTTTTTCCATGTTCTCGTCTTCCTCAAAGGTGATCAGCGTGCCCGACTTGGCCTCTTCGTCCAGCGGAATGTCCCATGGTGTGAAGCTCGACAAGACCCGCAGCGGAACGCGGTACTTGCCAGCGAATTCCACCGAGCGGATCTGCAACACCTTGGACCCCAAGCTGGCCATCTCCAGCATTTCTTCGAAGCTGATGGTGTGCAGCCGGCGCGCCTCCGGCACGATGCGTGGGTCGGTGGTGTACACCCCATCCACATCGGTATAGATCAGGCATTCAGCCGCCTTCATGGCCGCGGCAATGGCCACTGCCGACGTGTCCGACCCGCCACGCCCCAGCGTGGTGATATGGCCTTGGGCATCGACGCCTTGAAAGCCGGTGATGATCACCACCTTGCCGGCTTGGAGGTCGGCGCGGACCCGTGTGTCATCGATGCTCTCGATGCGAGCTTTCGTGTACGCCGAATCCGTGCGCACTGGCACTTGCCAGCCGGTGTAGCTGATCGCATCGATACCCTCGGCCTGCAAGGCAATGGCCAGCAAGCCCACCGAGACCTGCTCGCCGGTGGAGGCGATCATGTCCAGTTCGCGGGCATAGGCTGTGGTGTGAGCCGCCGGGGCCAACTCCTTGGCCAAGGCCAGCAAACGGTTGGTTTCGCCGCTCATGGCCGAAGGCACGACCACCATCTGGTGTCCTGCCCGGTGCCATTTGGCGACGCGCTTGGCAACGTTACGAATGCGCTCGATCGAGCCCATCGACGTGCCGCCGTACTTGTGAACGATGAGTGCCATGGGAAGTGCTGCGCGGAAGGAGTGATTGGCTGGCTTTTGCGCCGCGGTCGCAAACCTGCGATTGTAGCCGCACGATCTGCGGGTTTTCCTTCACTGACACCGCTGATCGCCGCATGACGAGCCAACGGCGACATACCGTCAGCGACCAGGCTCCCAACGCAAGCGCCATTGGCGGCGCCCCGCATCCGCCCATGCACGTGCATCCATGCCCAGGCCCGGCACGAAGAGGAGCTGCCCGAGCGTGTCATACACCAGCGGTCCTTCACGGGCCCACGCGGGCACCCCGGCCGACTGAAACTGCTTTTTGAGAGCACGTGGCGGCCGTCCTGGCCCAGCTTGGAACTGCTCGCCGCCCGCACGAGCACGCAACTCGATGCGGCGCAGGCGACTCCATGGAACGCCGCCTTGTTGCACCGCCTCCACATGCAGCACACCGCCCCACCCTGGCAGCGCCACCGATCCGGCACCGCGCAGGCTCAGGCAAGCTTCGCGGACGGGCGACGGCCCTGACGTCTGCGCCTGCGCAGCAGGCACCGGCACCCAGCGCAGCATCCCGCGGTACAAGCGCAACTCCCCCCCGGCCCAGAGCCAGCGGGCCATTGGTTGGACGGCCCCCTCGGTCCACACACGCTCGAGCAGATGCGTCGAGGGCCGCAGGCCGCTGACCTGCCGAATCCAGACCCGCAAGGCATTGCGTGCCCTTGCCGGCGCAAGCCGTAGGCAGGCGCGAAAGTCCAGCCCTTGCTCGCCGTGCAGCTCGGACAGGTCCAGCGCGGCCAACTCGTCGAGGCAAGCGGAGGCTTCCTGGGCCCATGCTGCCGCATCGGCCAGGGCCGCCTCGGCTTGAGGAAACGCTGCCAGCAAAGCCGGCCAAACGCGAGCCCGCAACCGGTTTCTCGCATAACGCTCATCGGCATTGCTGTCATCGTCGACATAGCGCAGCCGCAAGCGGCGCACATAGGCTTCGATGTCGCGACGCGGGCGCCCCAACCAGGGACGCACCCACAGCACGCCGTCTCGACACACCGCCGCAGGCATGCCTGCCAAGCCTGCCACCCCCGCACCACGCAGGGCTTGCAGCATGAAGGTTTCGGCCTGGTCGGTACGATGGTGACCGAGCAATACCACCGAGGCGCCGTGCGCCAACGCCATGCGACGCAAGGCCTCGTAACGGGCGCGGCGCGCCACCGCCTCCACACTCTGGCCCGGCGCGGGCCGCAGCCCCAGGTGTTCCCAGGCCAAACTCACCGGCCAGCCGCGACGCTGCCAAGCTTCGCATTGTCGGTGACAGTGCGCCAGCCACTCGTCGGCCCGCGGATGCAAGCCATGGTGCACATGCAGGGCCACCACTTGCCACCCCTCGGACTTGGCCACCTGCAGCGTGGCGTACAAAAGGGCCGTGGAATCACGGCCCCCGCTGTAGGCGACCGCCACCACCTCTGGCGCGGCAGCCCCGGTCTTCATCCATGCGCTTTGGTATCGGCGAAGCGGCCGTAGCTCTGCAGCCGCTCATAGCGGCGGTTGAGCAGCTCTTTGGGCTTGAGGTCACTGACCTGCCGCAACGCATCGTTGAGGGCGCGCTTGAGGTAGGCGGCCATTTGCTTCGGGTCGCGATGGGCGCCGCCCACCGGTTCATTGACGATCTTGTCCACCAGGCCCAAGGCCTTCAGACGGTGCGCCGTGATGCCCAAAGCCTCGGCCGCCTCTGCGGCGCGGTCGGCCGTCTTCCAGAGGATCGAGGCACAGCCTTCGGGGGAGATGACCGAATACACCGAGTACTGCAGCATCAGCACCTGGTCGCCCACCGCGATCGCCAAGGCCCCGCCCGAGCCGCCTTCGCCAATGATGGTGGCGATGATCGGCACTTCGAGCTGGGCCATCTCGAAAATATTGCGGCCGATGGCCTCGGACTGGCCCCGCTCCTCGGCGCCGATGCCCGGATAGGCTCCCGGGGTATCGACGAAGGTAAAGACCGGCAGGCCGAACTTTTCGGCCAGTTTCATCAAGCGCAGGGCCTTGCGATACCCCTCGGGACGCGACATTCCGAAGTTGCGCAGCGCCCGCTCCTTCGTATCACGGCCTTTTTGGTGACCAATGACCATGCAAGGCTGGCCATTGAAACGTGCCAACCCGCCCACGATGGACTGATCGTCGGCGAAGTGCCGGTCGCCATGCAACTCTTGAAACTCGGTGAAGATCTCCCCCACGTAATCCAGCGTATACGGACGCTGGGGGTGGCGAGCGATTTGCGTGACCTGCCAAGGCGTCAGGTGTGAATAGATGTCTTTCGTGAGCTGCAGGCTCTTCTTGCTCAGGCGGTCGATCTCTTCGGAGATGTCCACCGCCGACTCGCTTTGCACATAGCGCAGCTCATCGATCTTGGATTCGAGCTCGGCAATGGGCTGCTCGAACTCGAGGAAATATCGTTTGCTCATCCCGGTGTTCCCGACGTTGGATGCAGCGCCCCGCGATGGTCTTCGATGTGCGCGGGGCGAACGAAGCCTAGTACTCCACGGGTAAGGGGTCCAGACTGCGCCAAATGTACCATGTCGCCACCGAGCGGAACGGAGCCCACGCGTCCCCGATTTCCCGAGCTTCGGCACGCGAGACCGGTTCGCCGCTGAAGTAGTTCAGACTGATGCCCTTGAGCAAGCCCACATCGTCATAAGGCATGACGTTGGGCCGCATCAAATGGAAGATCAGGAACATTTCGGCGGTCCAGCGCCCTATGCCGCGAATGGCCACCAGTTCTTCGATGATGGCCTCGTCGTCCATGTCGGCCCACTGGCGCACATGCACCGTGCCACGGTCGAAATGGGTGGCCAGATCGCGCAAGTATTCCACCTTACGGGCCGACAAGCCCGCCGCGCGCAATTGCTCGACCGGCAGCGCCAGCACGGCCGAAGGTGCGATCCGGGTGGAAGGGCCCGGAACGAGCGCAGCAAAACGCTCCCAAACGGCCTGCGCGGCCTTGACCGAGATTTGCTGGCCCACGATCGACCGCGCCAGCGTGGTAAACGCATCTCCGCGACTTTGCAGCCGCGCCTCGCCGAATCGAGGGATGAGCTTGCGCATCACCCGGTCGCGCCGGCTCAGGTACTTGCAGGCATCGTCCCAGTAATCCGGGGTCACCACACGAACCATGGCGTTCAGGCCTTCACCCAGGTGGTGCCTTGGGGAGTGTCTTGCAGCACGATGCCGCGGGCGGCCAAGGCATCACGGATGCGGTCGGCTTCGGCGAAATTGCGAGCCTTCTTGGCCGCAGCTCGAGCTGCGATCTGGGCCTGGATGTCGGCCTCGTCCAGCTCGGCTCCGTGTTGCAGGTAGGCTCTGGGCACCCCCTGCAACAGCCCGAGCGTGCCGCCCAGGGCTTTGAGCAGCCCGGCCACCTGAGCCGATGCGGTGCGATTGGTTTCTGCGGCCAGGTCGAACAGCACCGCCACGGCTTCGGGCGTGTTGAAGTCATCGTTCATGGCCGCGCGAAACCGTGCGGCATGCGGCTCATGCCAATCGATGTGCACGTCGGCCGGGGCCACTTTGTCCAACGCCGTGTACAGGCGGCGTAACGCGTGACGGGCGTCTTCGAGGTGGGCGTCGCTGAAGTTGAACGGGCTGCGGTAATGGGTGCGCAGCATGAAAAACCGCACGGTTTCGCCGTCGAAGCGCTTGAGCACGTCGCGAATGGTGAAGAAATTGCCCAACGATTTGGACATCTTCTCGTTGTCAACGTTGAGAAAGCCGTTGTGCATCCAAACGTTGACGAAAGGCTTGCCCGAGGCCCCTTCGCTTTGGGCGATTTCGTTTTCATGGTGGGGAAACTGCAGATCCATCCCCCCGCCGTGAATGTCGAAGTGTTCGCCCAGCAAGGCACAGCTCATCGCCGAGCATTCGATGTGCCAGCCCGGACGCCCGCGACCGAACGGGGCGTCCCATTTCGCCTCTTCGGGTTCGCTGTCCTTGGCCGCCTTCCACAGTACGAAATCCAGCGGATCTTCCTTGCCGTCGGACACGGCCACGCGCTCGCCAGCGCGCAATTGATCGAGCGACTTGCCCGAAAGCTTGCCGTACCCGGGAAACCGCCGCACCGCGTAGTTCACATCGCCATTCGCGGACCGATAGGCCAGACCTTTGGCCTCCAGGCGGCCGATCAAATCGATCATCTCGCGCACGTACTCGGTGGCGCGGGGCTCGTGCGTGGGCGGCTCGATGCCCAGCTGAGCGATGTCCTCATGCATGGCGGCGGTCATCTCGCGGGTCAATTCCCCGATCGTGATGCCGCGCTCCACCGCCCGCTTGATGATCTTGTCGTCGATGTCGGTGATGTTGCGCACATAGGTGACGCGATAGCCCAGCACTTTGAGCCAGCGCTGCACTACGTCGAAAGCCATCATCATGCGCGCATGGCCCACGTGGCAGTAGTCGTAGATGGTCATGCCGCACACATACATGCGCACATGACCCGGTTCGATGGGGACAAAGGGCTCCTGCCGGCGCGTCAGCGTGTTGTAAATGGAAAGCGTCATGGGTGCCGTCAATTCAGGTCGTGCCCGCCCGTAAGACTACTGGAGAGCTGGCGCGGGCACGATAGAATCGAACGAGTATATCCCCGCCACTGCTGTTGGTTGCCCATCGCATGCCCCTGCCCTTCTGCGCAGCTTCTTTTCGCCGCTTGCGGCTTGCGGCCATCATCGTGTCGGGCCTTTGGGTCGCCGTGAGCTGGGGGCAAGCGACCGACCCCGATGCGATCCGCCGCCTCCTGCGTGAAGGCCGCACGGCCGACGCCTTGGTCGGCGTCGAGCAGGCGCTGCAAGCCCGCCCGCAGGACCTGCAGCTGCGCTTCCTCCGCGCGGTGGTGCTGACCGAACAAAACAAGCTCGACGAGGCCGCCGCGCAATACCTGCGGCTGATCGAGGACCGCCCAGATGTGCCCGAGGTCTACAACAATCTCGCCGTGATCTACTCGCGGCAAGAACAATACGAAAAGGCCCGACAGGCGCTGGAGATGGCCGTGCGTCTGCAGCCACGCTTTGCGCAGGCTCATGAAAATCTGGGCGACGTCTATGCCAAGCTGGCAGGACAGGCATATGCCCGGGCGCTCGAACAGCAACCGGGGCACCCCGGCTTGTCGGTCAAACTGACCCTGGTGCGAGAGCTCTTCACCCCGGGGCGGTTGCCCCCCCGTTGAGTACGGGGTTGCGCCGGCCGGCCTGCCCCCCATGCCGGGCAGAACGACAATCCAACCCAGAGACGCACACATGGAGGTCTTCAAGATGATGCAACGCTGCTTCGCCTGGGGAGCGGCTTGGGTTCTCAGCGGCATTCTCGCCTTGCCCGGCTGGGCTCAAACGGTACGCCTGTCGACCACCCACGGCGACATCGTGATCCAACTCGACGCAGCCCAAGCCCCCAAAACCGTCGAAAACTTCCTGGGGTATGTGCGGGCCGGCCACTATGACGGCACGATCTTCCATCGTGTCATCGACGGCTTCATGATCCAAGGCGGTGGCTTCACACCCGACATGGTCCAAAAGCCGACACGGGCGCCGATTCCGCTGGAGTCGCGCAATGGCTTGAGCAACCTGCGCGGCACCATTGCGATGGCCCGAACGATGGACCCGAATTCCGCCACCGCGCAGTTTTTCATCAACGTCAAGGACAATCCCTTCCTCGACGCGGCCAACGCGCCGGACCGCCAAGGCTATGCGGTGTTCGGCCGCGTGGTCGCGGGCATGGACGTGGTCGACAAGATCAAGGCCGTGCGTACCACCAACAAAGGTCCTCACCAAAATGTCCCGGTCGAACCGGTGATCATCCGTCACGCCACTGTGGAGAAATGAATCATGGCCGTTGAACTGCACACCAATTTCGGGGTGATCCGCATCGAGCTCGATGCGGAGAAAGCCCCTTTGTCGACCGCGAATTTCTTGAGCTACGTGCGCAAAGGCCACTACGACGGCACCGTGTTCCATCGCGTCATCGATGGCTTCATGATCCAAGGCGGCGGCTATGCCCCCGGCATGAAGCAAAAGGCCACCGATGCGCCCATTCGCAACGAAGCAAACAATGGCCTGAAAAATGACAGGTACACCCTGGCCATGGCGCGCACCTCGGACCCCCACTCGGCCACGGCTCAGTTCTTCATCAACGTGGCCGACAATGACTTCCTGAACTTCAAGTCCGAAACGCCTCAAGGCTGGGGTTATGCCGTGTTCGGCAAGGTCGTCGCCGGCACCGACGTGGTCGACAAGATCAAGAGCGTGCGCACCGGTCGACGGGGCTTTCACGACGACGTGCCCATTGATGACGTGGTGATCGAGAAAGCCGTCGAAGTCTGACCCCCTTGACCGCCCCCACCCTGCGCTCAGCACCGTTGCCGCAGCCCGTGCCGGAGCTGCACGCCCCGTCGCACTGGACCGCGATCGACATCCTGTCCGACTTGCACCTGCAAGCCGGGCTGCCGGCCACGATGGCGGCCTGGGCACACCATCTCCACACGGCGCCGGTCCAAGCGGTGATCCTGCTGGGCGACGTGTTTGAGCTGTGGGTCGGTGACGATGCCGCCGAAGCCGGCAGTTTCGAAGCGCACTGCGCCGCCTTGTTGCAAGAGGTGTCGCGCACCAAAGCGCTGTACTTCATGCCCGGCAATCGTGACTTCCTGGTCGGCCCGGACTTCCTGGCTCGCAGCGGCGTGCAAGCCCTGTCCGACCCCACCGTGTTGGTGGCTTTCGGCCGGCGCTGGCTGCTCAGTCATGGCGATGCCCTGTGTCTGGACGACGGCGACTATCAGGCTTTCCGCCGCCAAGTGCGCGATCCGGCCTGGCAGCAAGCGTTTCTGGCGCAACCCTTGGCTCAGCGCCGCGCCGTGGCCACCCGTATACGTGCCACCAGTGAACGTCGCAAACGCGAACAAGGCTTCGACGGCTATGGCGACCTAGACCCCGCGGCCACGCTGCAGTGGTTGCGTGCATGCCAGGCCCACGCCCTCATTCACGGCCACACTCACCGCCCGGGCGATCACCCCCTTCCCGATGGGCGACTGCGTCACGTGTTGTCCGATTGGGATTTCGATGATCCCCACCATGCCCCACGAGGCGAAGTGCTGCGCCTGCAAGCCGAGGGCCTGCGGCGCGTGACCGTCTCGGTCCCACGCTGACGGTCATGGCTGCATGGTGGTGGCAACGGTGGCGATCACGTGTGGAAGCGCGTGCGCTGGCGCGCCGCGCCATTCCCGAGCCCTTGTGGGCCCATACCCTGGCACGCTATCCCTTTCTGGCCGAACGTTCCGCCGAAGACCTCGCCGCCCTGCGCCGGATGGCCACGCTGTTTCTCGATCGTAAAGAGTTCTCGGGTGCCAACGGGCTGGTCGTCACCGACGAGATGGCCGTTGCGATCGCCGCGCAGGCCTGCCTGCCGGTGCTGCACCTGGGCTTGCAGGTCTATGACGATTTCGTCGGTATCGTGGTGCACCCAGCCGAGGTGGTGGCTCACCGCGTGGTGACCGATGAGGACGGGGTGGTCCATCATTACGACGAAGTGCTGGCCGGCGAGGCCATGGAAGGCGGACCGGTGATGCTGTCCTGGGCCGATGTGTCCGAGGCTGGCGAGCTGGCTCAGTGGGGCTACAACGTCGTGATCCACGAATTCGTCCACAAGCTCGACATGGCCGATGGTCAAGCCGATGGCATGCCGCCCCTGCCCGATCGGGCGGCCCGTCGGCAGTGGCGCTCGGTGATCGAGCCAGCGTATGAAGCGTTCTGCCGCGACGTCGATCAGGGACTGGACACCTTTCTCGACCCCTACGGCAGCGAATCCCTCGAGGAATTTTTCCCAGTGGCTGCCGAAGCATTTTTCGTGGCAGCCAGCGACTTCCGGCGCCACCATCCCGAGCTCTACGGTTTGTTCAGCGGCTACTTCCGCCAGGATCCGGCAGCACAAACGGTGGGCTAAAGACAGAACGGGCCCCGCTGGGACCCGTCTTTGGAAGCCCCCCCCAGCGGGCGAGGCATCAAGCCGTGGCCGGTTCGGCCTTGGGCTTGTCGCTCCTGCGATGGGGCTGAATGTCCAGCACCACCTCGCCTTTGTCGTCCAGATCGACCACCAGGCGCCCGCCGTCGACCAAACGGCCAAAGAGCAACTCGTCCGCCAGAGCCCGCCGGATGGTGTCCTGAATCAGGCGCTGCATCGGCCGCGCGCCCATCAAGGGGTCGAAGCCCTTCTTCGCCAGGTGCTTGCGCAGCGCATCGGTGAACGTGGCCTCGACCTTCTTCTCGGCCAGCTGGCTTTCCAGTTGCAGCAGGAACTTGTCGACCACCCGCAAGATGATCTCTTCGGTCAACGGCCGGAAGCTGACGATGGCGTCCAGGCGATTGCGAAACTCGGGCGTGAACAGCCGCTTGATTTCGGCCATCTCATCGCCGGCTTCACGGGTCGTGGTGAAACCGATGGTCGCCTTGCTCATGGTCTCGGCGCCCGCATTGGTCGTCATGATGATGATGACGTTACGGAAGTCGGCCTTGCGACCATTGTTGTCGGTCAAGGTGCCATGGTCCATGACCTGCAGCAGCACGTTGAAGACATCCGGGTGCGCTTTCTCGATTTCGTCGAGCAGCAGCACCGCGTGTGGCTTTTTCGTGATCGCTTCGGTGAGCAAACCACCTTGGTCGAAGCCGACATAGCCCGGAGGTGCGCCGATCAAGCGGCTCACCGCATGACGCTCCATGTACTCGGACATGTCGAAGCGGATCAGCTCGATGCCCAGAATGTAGGCCAACTGCTTGGCCACTTCGGTCTTGCCCACGCCGGTGGGCCCCGAGAACAGGAACGAGCCGATGGGTTTGTCGGGTTTGCCCAAGCCCGATCGCGCCATCTTGATCGCCGCGGCCAAGGCGTCGATGGCGGCATCTTGCCCGAAGACCACGCTCTTGAGGTCGCGATCGAGATTTTTCAGCTTGGAGCGGTCGTCGCTGCTGACACTGGCCGGGGGAATTCGTGCGATCTTGGCCACGATTTCCTCCACCTCGGCTCGGGTGATGGTTTTCTTCTGCTTGCTCTTGGGCAGGATGCGCTGCGCCGCACCGGCCTCGTCGATCACATCGATGGCCTTGTCCGGCAGGTGGCGGTCATTGATGTACTTGGCCGAAAGCTCGGCCGCGGCTTGCAAGGCGCCAAGCGCATACTTGACGCTGTGATGCTCCTCGAAGCGGGATTTCAAGCCCTTGAGGATCTCCACGGTCTGCTCCACCGAGGGTTCGACCACATCGATCTTCTGGAAGCGCCGCGACAAGGCCGCATCCTTCTCGAAAATGCCACGGTATTCGTTGAAGGTCGTGGCCCCGATGCACTTGATTGCACCGGAACTGAGCGCCGGCTTGAGCAGGTTGCTGGCATCCAGCGTGCCGCCGGAGGCCGCGCCAGCACCGATCAAGGTGTGGATTTCATCGATGAAAAGGATCGCATTGGGCTGGTCTTTGAGCGCCTTGAGCACCCCCTTGAGGCGCTGTTCGAAGTCGCCGCGGTACTTCGTGCCCGCCAGCAACGCCCCCATGTCCAAGGCGTAGACGGTGGAATCGGCCAGCACCTCGGGCACCTCGCCTTCGGTGATGCGCCAGGCCAATCCTTCGGCAATGGCCGTCTTGCCCACCCCGGCTTCGCCCACCAGCAAGGGGTTGTTCTTGCGGCGGCGGCACAGCACTTGAATGACCCGCTCGACCTCGTGCTCACGGCCAATGAGCGGGTCGATCTTGCCATCTCGGGCGAGCTGGTTGAGATTCTGGGTGAACTGCTCCAGCGGCGATCCCTTGCCTTCGGCCTCGTCCCGTTCGGCCTCGCCGTTGGCCGCCGGCCCCTCGCTGGGCTTGGCCGGCTCGGGCGGATCGGACTTTTTGATCCCGTGGGCAATGTAGTTCACCACGTCCAGGCGCGTGACCCCCTGCTGATGCAGGTAGTAGACGGCATGGGAGTCTTTTTCCCCGAAGATCGCCACCAACACATTGGCACCGGTGACTTCCTTCTTGCCGCTACCGGTGGACTGCACATGCATGATCGCGCGCTGGATCACGCGCTGAAACCCCAAGGTGGGCTGGGTGTCGACCTCGTCGGTGCCGCCCACCGTCGGGGTGTTTTCCTTGATGAAGTTCGTCAGGTTCTTGCGCAAATCCTCGATGTTGGCCGCGCAGGCCCGCAGCACCTCGGCCGCCGACGGATTGTCCAGCAGGGCCAGCAACAGATGCTCCACCGTGATGAACTCGTGGCGCTGCTGGCGCGCCTCGACGAACGCCATGTGCAGGCTGACTTCAAGTTCCTGGGCAATCATGCGGCCTCCATAATGCACTGCAAAGGATGCCCCGCGCGGCGCGCGGCGGCAAGCACCATTTCCACTTTCGTCGCGGCCACATCCTTGGTGTAGACCCCACACACGCCCCGACCTTCGTGGTGAATCTTCAGCATGATATGCGTGGCCGTTTCCAGGTCGCGGTGAAAAAATTCCTGTAAAACCATCACGACGAACTCCATCGGTGTGAAGTCGTCGTTGAGCATGACCACTTGGTACATGCGAGGCGGCTCGACCCGGGAGGCCTGGCGCTCGGCAACGACTGAGCCCTGGCCGTCGTCCGGCCGCGGCCGACCGGGCGGCTGAGATGAAGGCGGATTCGTCGCGTTTCGGGACATGATTTCATTCTATCGAGTCCCGGCCTCCGTGGTGTCGCCTCGCCCATCCCCCCGCGCTCATCGAGGCATCCTGCTCACACATCCTGCTCACATTTGGAGACAAACCCGAGCGCGTCCAGCCTTGACAAGGCTCGAACGCCAAACTGAAAATTTTCTGACAAAAGTAGCAATCCGAGGGGGAGCCTCATGGGCGTCGGCACGGTCAAATGGTTCAATGATGCCAAGGGTTTCGGGTTCATCGAGCCCGAAGGTGGCGGTGGCGACGTGTTCGCCCATTTCACCGCCATCCAGATGGAAGGGTTCCGCACCCTCAAGCAAGGCGCCCGGGTGGCTTTCGATCTCGTCCAGGGCCCCAAGGGCCTGTTGGCGCAGAACATCCAGCCGCTGGATCCGCCGCCCAAGCGCGGCGCGCTCCAGGCGCTGCAAGCCAACTTCCCAGCCTCGGAATCCCGTCCCCACACGTCCCGGCATCAGGGCAGCGCCTCCCGGGCCGGGGACTGAGCCGCCCTTCCCCCGGGCGCCCGCCTGCCAGCTCGCAGGGCGCGTAGTGCGCGATTGCCTCTCTTCGCCTCGCCCCATTAGAGACAAGGCCCCCACCCCCTGGATCGGGTGGAGGCCCTGGGGCGCCCAGCCGGGTCTCACGTGCGCACGGGGCGCACGGCTCACATATTTACTTACATGTGGTCGATCATGACCTGGCCGAAGCCGGAGCAGCTCACCTGGGTGGCCCCGTCGAGCAAGCGGGCAAAGTCGTAGGTGACTTTCTTGCTCAGGATGGCTTTTTCCATCGAGCTGATGATCAGATCAGCGGCCTCGGTCCAGCCCATGTGGCGCAACATCATCTCGGCCGAGAGGATCTCCGAACCCGGGTTGACATAGTCCTTGCCCGCGTACTTGGGCGCCGTGCCGTGGGTGGCTTCGAACATGGCCACCGAATCGGACAGGTTGGCGCCGGGCGCGATGCCGATGCCGCCCACCTGGGCTGCCAAAGCGTCGGAGATATAGTCGCCGTTCAAATTGAGCGTGGCAATCACGGAATATTCGGCCGGGCGCAGCAAAATCTGCTGCAAGAAGGCGTCGGCTATCGCATCTTTGATCACGATGTCCTTGCCCGTCTTGGGATTTTTGAACTTGCACCACGGGCCACCGTCGATGGGTTCGGCGCCGAATTCCTTCTGCGCCAGGGCATATCCCCAGTCACGGAAAGCCCCTTCGGTGAACTTCATGATGTTGCCCTTGTGAACCAGGGTCACCGAGGGTTTGTCGTTGTCGATGGCGTACTGGATGGCTTTACGCACCAGGCGCTCGGTGCCTTCGCGCGAGACCGGCTTGATGCCGATGCCCGAGGTCTCGGGGAAGCGGATCTTCTTGACCCCCATCTCCTTCTGCAGGAAGGCGATGACCTTCTTGGCCTGCTCGGACTCGGCAGCCCATTCGATGCCAGCGTAGATGTCCTCCGAGTTCTCGCGGAAGATCACCATGTCGGTCTTCTCGGGCTCTTTCAGCGGCGAGGGCACCCCTTTGAAGTAGCGCACCGGACGCAGGCAGACGTACAGGTCGAGCTCCTGCCGCAGGGCCACGTTCAGCGAGCGGATGCCACCGCCGACCGGAGTGGTCAAGGGGCCTTTGATGGAGACGACGTACTCTTTGAGCACTTGCAGCGTTTCGTCGGGGAGCCAGACATCGGGCCCGTACACTTTCGTCGACTTCTCACCGGCATAGATTTCCATCCAGTGGATCTTGCGCTGGCCCGCATAGGCTTTGGCCACCGCCGCATCGACCACTTTGATCATCACGGGCGTGATGTCGAAGCCGGTGCCATCGCCCTCGATGTAAGGGATGATCGGGTTGTCGGGCACGTTGAGCGAGAAGTCTTTGTTGACGGTGATCTTCTGCCCGCCCTCGGGCACCTTGATGTGCTGGTACATGTCGCAAGCTCCGCGCAAAACCGAGTGAAAACTCAGGGTGAGAGATTGTTTTAGACGAACGATTCTAAGGCAGTGCAGGCCGTGCCCACGGCCGCTTGCGGGGGGGCCGGCGCATCGTCCAGGCGCCAATCGCACAGCCTCATCGACACACCGGTGCGCCAAAGTTCATCCACAGGCCGTGCCCCAGGGCCCAGGCGGAGCTGGCGGCCAGGATCGCCCCGGCGGCACGGACCACCCAGGTGCCCCGCCACCCGGCGTCCGCCCCGCGCAGGCGCTGCCATGTCAACGCCAGGGCCTGCAAGCCCACGGCCGACGCCAGCGCGAAGACCAGCATCACCGCAGCCCCTTCGGCCATCGAGTTGCCCAGGGCCGCCACCATCAAGGCCGAATACAACAGCCCACAGGGCAGCAGCACCCACATCAGCCCGGCCACCAGGGCGCTGGCTGCGCCCTGCAGCGGCCAGCGCCGCAGGGGGGCTTGACGCAGACGCTGCCAGACGTGGTGGGCCAGCGCGTCGAGCCAGTGCGGCTGGCGCCCCCGCCACAGCAGGCTCAGCCCCAGGGCGATGACGGCCACATGGAACATGGCCCAGAAGGGTTTGAGCACGCTCAGCTGCGCCGCCGCCCATTGCAGGGACTGCAGGGCGCCGGCAGCCACTGCACCGGCCATTCCATAGCCAAGCAAGCGCCCGGCCTGGAACGCCCACCCACGGGTTCCCGAGCGACCGAGGGCCAGTGTGGCAGCGCCGCACATGGCGGTGCAATGCAGGCTCCCGGCCAGGCCCATCAATCCCGCACTGAGCAGCAAGGCCGCGTTCATCGTCCGTTCATCGTCAAATGATGCGGGAGAATCGCTCGCGGCTGCGCTCGGCCTGCAGGTATTTGTCGAAGACCATCGCGATGCCCCGCACGACGTACCAGCCCGACGGCGTCACATACAGGCCATCGGGCTCGATGCGCAGCAGCCCGTGCGCGGCCAGGGGTTCGAGCTGCGCCATTTCGGCCGCGAAGTAGTGGCGGAAGTCGATCAGGTACGACAGTTCGATGGACTCGAACGCGACCTGCCCTTGACACATGAGGGCCATGATGACGGCGCGGCGCACCAGGTCATCGCGCGTGAGTGCCAAGCCTCGGGCCACAGGGAATTGCCCTTGGCGCAGGGCGTCGTAATACTCGGGCAGGGTTTTGACGTTCTGGCTGTAGTGACTGCCCACCCGGCCGATCGCTGACACACCCAAGGCAATGAGGTCGGCATCGGGTTGGGTGCTGTAGCCCTGGAAGTTGCGGTGCAGTCGGCCTTGGCGCTTGGCCACGGCCAGCGCATCGTTGGGCAAGGCAAAGTGGTCCATGCCGATGTAGTCGTAGCCGGCCCGAGCGAAGCTGGCAATGGCCGCCGACAACATGGCCAGCTTGTCGGCAGGTCCGGGCAGCTCGCTGGCATCGATGCGCCGCTGAGGCTTGAATCGCGCTGGCAGGTGCGCATAGCCGTACAAGGCGATGCGGTCCGGCCGCAACTGGCCCATGAGCTCCAGCGTGCGGGCAAATGAGGTCGCCGTCTGTCGTGGCAACCCATAGATCAAATCGGCATTGACCGATTCGATGCCCAGCTCGCGCGCCTGCTCGATCAAACGAGCCACGCTGTCGAAGGACTGCACGCGGTGCACCGCCTTTTGCACGTCGGGATCGAAATCCTGCACGCCCAGACTGATGCGATTGAAACCCAGCGACACCAGATGGGACAAGCGCTGCGGCGAGACGGTGCGAGGATCGACTTCGATGCTGTATTCCCCGCCGGGCACCAACCAGAAAGAGGTTCGCAAGACCTGCATCAGCCTTGCGAGTTCCTCGTCGGCAAGAAAGGTCGGCGTGCCGCCCCCGAGGTGCAGCTGGCTGACCGGCTGGTCGCGCCCCAGGACATCGACGTACAACGCGATTTCACGTTCCAGGGCCTCGAGGTATTGGCCCGCCCGCTCGTGATGGCGGGTGATGATCTTGTTGCACGCGCAGTAGTAGCACACCGACTCGCAAAACGGGATGTGCACATACAAGGACAAGGCCGCAGCGCGTCCCCCGACGGCCCCCACCCCACCGGCGCGCTGAGCCAGGGCCTGCGCGAGTTGCGCCGGCCCAAAGGCTTCGACGAATCGGTCTGCCGTCGGATAAGAGGTGTAGCGGGGCCCCGGAACGTCGAAGCGCTGTAAGAGTTCGGGGGCGATCGGCAAGGCGGGATCGTGCGTCATGGGGGCACTGTGCCAGAGCGATCGGCTGACGACTTGATCTTGCTCAAGACCCTGTGCAGAACGCTCCTGAACAATCGGCACATTGCCTGAGGAGCCTGCACCATGCCGTTCGACACGCCCTCCGACGCCAGCCTGGCCCCCCTGTGGGCCCCCTTGGCCGCCTCGACCCAGCCTCCGGCACGGCCGGCCCGCGCAAGCCTCACCCCTCCGATCGTCTCCCAGGACGCGCAAAGGTCCATAATGGACCTCAAGGAGAAGCCGACGCGCATGCTCAAACTCGATTCCCTCAAAGTGGCTTGCTCGAGCTGCAATCTGCGCGAACTGTGCCTGCCCGTGGGCCTGTCTCGCTCCAATCTCGAGAAGCTGGATCAGATGGTGGCCTCGCGTCGCAGCGTCAAACGCGGCGAGGCCTTGTTCCATGCGGGCGACCCGTTCCAGTCGTTGTACGCCGTGCGCACGGGGTTTTTCAAGACCCGGGTGTCTTCGGAGGACGGACGCGACCAGGTCACCGGCTTCCAGATGGCTGGGGAGTTGTTGGGGCTGGATGCCATCAGTCAGGACCGCCATACCTGCGATGCGGTGGCGCTGGAAGACTCTCAGGTCTGTGTGATTCCCTACCATCGACTCGAAGAGCTGTCGCGCGAGTTCACCGAGTTGCAGAGTTCGTTTCACAAGATCATGAGCCGCGAGATCGTGCGCGACCATGGTGTGATGCTGCTGCTGGGTAGCATGCGTGCCGAGGAACGCCTTGCCGCCTTTTTATTGAACCTCACGCAGCGCCTGCAGGCGCGCGGTTTTTCGCCCTCGGCGCTGATCCTGCGCATGACCCGCGAGGAAATCGGCAGCTACCTCGGCTTGAAACTAGAGACCGTCAGCCGCACGTTCTCGAAATTCCAGGAAGACGGCTTGCTCGAAGTCAAGCAGCGACAGATCCGTATCTTGAATGAGGACGGCTTGCGCCGCCTGGTCAACAACAGCACCTGCTGAACCGCTGGCGCCCAACTCAGGCATCATCTCGCTGCGGCGGGTGCGCCAGCAGGTGCATCGTCACGCCGGCCAGGATGAAAGCACCCCAGAAGAAAAAGAAGGCCAACGAATAGACCGCCGTGACCGACAGCTCGATCGGAGCCCCTCCGATCCAATGCAGCTCCTGGGGGTCGACCATCGCGAAGACGACCGTCTCGACGACGCCGGCCATCAAAAAGGCCGGCCAGAGGATACTCATCCAAGGCAGTTTCATCGCAGGTGAGCCTCGACGGACCAAGACGAAGGTGGCGCCGCGTGCCGTCTCATTCACCCCGGCCGGTCAGGGCCGAGGCTGGCGTGGCACTGTGGTTGCGAGCCTGTTGCGCAGGCAGCCAACTCCGCTCGGAGGCCGCGCCTGCGCCGGAACGGGTCGCCGCGGCGGAAACGGCGCTACGCTGCAGCACGGGATCGGGATGCCGGATCGCCAGCGTGATGGTCACGACACAGGCGGCAATCACCGCCGCGGGGGCGCCCAACACCAGCCACATCATGGGCTCACGCCACCATGGCGCGCCGGCTCGTTGGGCAAGAGACAGATTGGCAGGTCGGCTCATGGCAGGGGTCTCCCAAGGGTTGCCGCTCAACGCGGCACCAAGAAGGTGGATCGTTCGAGCACGCGATGCTCGGTCTGGCCGCCCTGGGGCAAGCGGTCGATACGAAACTCGATGGGATGGGTATGCCCTCGCAAGGGCTCGGCGTGCTGCGGCGGCAACTGGACGCGCACCACCACCCAACGCGAAGCGGCAGGTTCGACCTCGACTTGAGACTCGGAGGCCAGGCGCAAACCCTCCAGCCCCGAGACGCCGATGCGGTATCGCTCAGGCTGCTCCAGCGCATTCATGATTTGCAAACGATAGACGTTTTCGACGTAGCCATCCTCGACGATGCGCGCCAGCGCCCCGCGGTCGCGGATGACGTCCACTTTGAAGGGGCTGCGCAGCACCAGGCTGCCGACAAAAGCCGCACCGATGAACGCAAGGATGGCGGTGTAGACGAGCACCCGTGGGCGCAGCACCCGCTTGAACATCTGTGCTCGCGTCCAGCCATGGCTCATGCCGTTCTGTGTGGAATAGCGGATCAGCCCACGCGGATAGTTCATCTTGTCCATCACGCCGTTGCACACATCGATGCATGCGGCGCAGCCGATGCACTCGTATTGCAAGCCGTTGCGGATGTCGATGCCGGTAGGACAGACCTGCACGCACAAGCTGCAGTCGATGCAGTGGCCCAGTCCGAGTTGCTTCGGATTGGCTTTGCGGGGGCGGGAGCCGCGGGGTTCGCCGCGCGTCGCATCGTAGGTGATGATCATGGTGTCCCGGTCGAACATCGCACTCTGGAAGCGCGCATAGGGACACATGTACTTGCACACCTGCTCGCGCAGGTAGCCGGCATTGCCATAGGTGGCCAAGCCGTAGAACAAAATCCAAAACCACTCCCAGGGCCCCAGGCCCAGTGTCAGCGCTTCCGCGCCGAGTGTCTTGATGGGAGTGAAGTAGCCGACGAAGGTGAATCCGGTCCACAGACCGATGGCCACCCATGCGACTTGCTTGGCCGTCTTGCGCCACAGCTTTTGGAAGGTCCATGGGCCTTGATCGAGTCGCATGCGTGCGCTGCGGTCGCCCTCGATCTTGCGCTCGACCCACATGTAGATCTCGGTGTAGACCGTCTGCGGGCAGGCATAACCACACCACAGTCGCCCCCCGACCGCTGTGAACAGAAACAATGCGTAGGCGCAAATGACGAGCAACGCCGTCAGGTAGATGAAGTCCTGCGGGTAGAGCACCAAGCCGAAGATGTAGAAACGCCGCGCCGCCAGGTCGAAGAGCACGGCCTGGCGCCCGTTCCACTGAAGCCAAGGCAGCCCATAGAAGACGAGTTGGGTGAGCCACACCAGCGCCCAGCGCCACGCCGCAAACCAGCCATGGACGGCGCGGGGGTAGATCTTCTGCTGCTTCTGATACAGAGACACCGTCTGGCCCGCCGCATCACCGTTGTCTGCGGCGGCGGGCCGCAGGGCAATGATCTTGGATTCGGTACGGCTCACCGGATGGCTCCATTGACGCGCACGCTCAGCGTGCCTGCCCCGCATCCGGGTGCGACAGACCCCAAACGTAGGCGGCCAAGACGTGGATTTGCGACTCGGTGAGTTTGCCGGCATGCGGCGGCATGACGTTGGTCTTGCCGTTGTTGATGATATGCATGATGGCCTGCTCTCCCCAACCATGCAGCCAAATGCGGTCGGTCAGGTTGGGAGCGCCCATCGAGGGGTTGCCCTTACCGTCCTGGCCATGGCAAGCCGCGCAGGCACCGAACTTGGAGCGGCCCAGTTGGGCGGCGATCGGATCGTGCGGGCTGCCCGACAGGCTCATCACGTAATGCGCCACGTTGCGCACGTTTTCACCCCCGCCGATGGCCTGGCCCATCGGCGGCATCACTCCAGTGCGTCCTTGTGCAATGGTGGTTTTGATGTCCTCGTGTGTGCCACCCCACAGCCAGTCTCCATCGGTGAGGTTGGGAAATCCGCGACCGCCTTGCGCGTCGGAGCCATGGCATTGAGCACACCAGTTCAAGAACAGACGCTCGCCGATACCCATGGCCCGCGCATCAGCCACCAACTGCTCGGCCGTCTTGCCTTTGAACTGTTCGTACAAAGGTTCGAGCTGAGCCTGTGCCTTGGCCATTTCCTTGTCGTATTGGCTTGCCTGGGACCATCCCCAGCGGCCTTGATAGCTGCCCAGCCCAGGGTAGAACACCAGGTAGATGGCGGAAAACACAACGGTGATGACGAACAGCCCCATCCACCAGCGCGGCAGCGGGTTGTTCAATTCCTTGAGATCTTGGTCCCAGACATGACCGGTGGTGTTGTCGTTGGCCATGATCTTGCGCTTGGACGCCACGATGAGCAGCAACAAGCATGCGATCAAGCTCAGGATGGTGGTGACGGCGATGAAGATCGACCAGCCGTCATGGAAGAAGTCGCTCATGGTGTGCTCGGGCTATTCAGATTGGAAGGGCAGGCGGGCCGCTTCGTCGAAGCGCTCTCGGTTACGGCGGGCATAGGCCCAGCCGCAGATGCCGATGAAGATCAGCAACGACACCACCGTCACGATGATGCGCAGGTCGTTCACATCGATGTCCATCGTCTGTCCCTCACTTCATGGCAGTGCCAAGCACCTGCAAGTAGGCGATCACGGCATCCATCTCGGTCTTGCCTTTGAGCTCGTCGGGGGACTTGGCAATCTCCTCGTCGCTATACGGCACGCCGAGGCGACGCAGCGCACGCATGCGGGCCACGGCGTCTTGAGGATCGAGCACGGTCTTGGCCAGCCAAGGGTACGCGGGCATGTTGGATTCGGGCACCAGATCGCGCGGGTTGATCAGGTGGATGCGGTGCCATTCGTCGCTATAGCGGCCACCGACGCGGTGCAGATCCGGTCCGGTGCGCTTGCTGCCCCATTGGAAGGGGTGGTCATAGACGAACTCGCCGGCGGTGGAATACGGTCCGTAGCGCAGCGTCTCGGCACGGAAGGGCCGCACCATTTGCGAATGACAGCCATAGCAGCCTTCGCGGATGTAGATGTCGCGCCCCACCAGTTGCAGCGGGGTGTAGGGTTTCAGCCCCTCGACGGCTTGGGTCGTGGATCGTTGGAAGAACAGCGGCACGATCTCGACCAGGCCACCGATCGACACCACCAAGATGATCAGCAGAATCATCAAGAAGTTGTTGGTCTCGATCTTCTCGTGGGTGAACAAGCCAGGCTTGTTGTAGGAATCAGCCATGATGAGTCCTCGTAATCTGGGATCCCAGCCTCAAGCCGTCGCGGGCTTCATGGCCGGGATGGCCACTTCAGTCGCGCGGCCGCTGCGCACGGTCATGGCCACGTTCCAGGCCATCACGCCCATGCCGGCGAGGTAGAGGATGCCGCCCAGCAGTCGGATGACGTAAAAGGGATAGGTGGCCTTGACGCTTTCGACGAAGCTGTAGGTGAGTGTTCCGTCGGGGTTGATGGCGCGCCACATCAGGCCTTGCATGACGCCGGCGATCCACATCGCGGCGATGTAGAGCACGATGCCGATGGTGGCAATCCAGAAGTGCAGCTCGATGGCGCGCACGCTGTGCATCTGCTTGCGCCCGTACAGGCGCGGCACGAGGTAGTACAGCGACCCCATGGTGATCAGTCCCACCCAGCCCAATGCGCCGGAGTGCACATGCCCGACCGTCCAGTCGGTGTAATGGCTCAGAGCGTTGACGGTCTTGATCGACATCATCGGTCCCTCGAAGGTGCTCATGCCGTAGAACGACAGGGACACGATCAGGAACTTCAGGATGGGATCGTCGCGCAGCTTGTACCAAGCCCCCGAGAGGGTCATGATGCCGTTGATCATGCCGCCCCAGCTGGGCGCCAGCAGGATCAGCGAGAACAGCATGCCCACGCTTTGCGCCCAGTCCGGCAGCGCGGTGTAATGCAGGTGGTGGGGGCCTGCCCACATGTAGGTGAAGATCAAGGCCCAAAAGTGCACGATGGACAAGCGATAGCTGTACACCGGGCGCTCGGCCTGCTTGGGAATGAAGTAGTACATCATTCCCAGGAAGCCCGCGGTCAAAAAGAAGCCCACGGCATTGTGGCCATACCACCATTGCACCATGGCGTCTTGCACGCCGGCGTAGGCCGAGTAGCTCTTCATGAAGCTGACCGGCATGGCCGCACTGTTGACCAAGTGCAGCAAAGCCACGGCCAGGATGAAGCCCCCGAAGAACCAATTGGCCACGTAGATGTGGCGCACTTTGCGGATGCCGATGGTGCCAAAGAACACCACCGCGTAGGCCACCCATACCACGGTGATGAGGATGTCGATCGGCCATTCGAGCTCGGCATATTCCTTACCGCTGGTGTAGCCCATGGGCAATGAGATGGCCGCCGCCACGATGACGGCCTGCCATCCCCAAAAGGTGAAGGCCGCCAATTTGTCGGAGATCAGCCTCACCTGGCAGGTGCGCTGCACCACGTAGTAGCTGGTGGCAAACAACGCACTACCGCCGAAGGCGAAAATCACGGCATTGGTGTGCAGCGGACGCAGGCGGCCATAACTGAGCCAGGGGATGCCGAAATTCAACTGTGGCCAGGCCAGCTGGGCGGCGATCCATACGCCCACCAGCATCCCCACCACGCCCCAGACGATGGCGGCGATCGCAAACTGCCGAACCACGGTGTCGTTGTAGTTCACCGCCGAAGCGGCGGAGAACGTCGATGACGAAGACATGTCGCCTCTCTCCTGGAAGTCAGTCAGGTCATTGTTCCGGATGCCTGCGCACCGAACCTTGATCGTCGTCAACGGAGTTCTCGTCGGACAGCGCATCGTCCCAAAGGATGCGCTCGCCCTCGCGTTCCATGTTGTCGAACTGGCCACTGTGCAAGGCCCAGGCAAACAAGCCCAGGATCAACAGCACCAGCACGACCGACAGCGGCACGAGCAAAAACAGGATGTCCATGGCTGGCCTTCAAGCGCCAGGGGTGGCGGTCAGCGGTGCGCTGCCCAAGGCCGCCGCCGGATTGCCGGCCGGAAAGTCGCCACGGCTCAAGCGCCAGGCATTGGCCACCACGAGCACGGAGCTGGCGGCCATGCCCAGGCCGGCCAGCCAGGGTGGCATCCACCCCAGGGCGGCCAAGGGGATGCCCAGGGCGTTGTAGGCGGCTGCCCAGCTCATGTTTTGACGGATGATGCGAACCGTGCGTCGCGCCATCGTCCAAGCGGCCACGACATCGGACAGGCGGCTGCTCATGAGCGTGATGTCGGCCTGGGCTCGCGCCAACGCGGCCCCCTGCCCCATGGCCAAGGAGGCATCGGCCTGAGCCAGCACCGGGCCGTCGTTGAGGCCATCGCCCACCATAGCCAGCTTGCATCCTTGGGCTTGGACCTGATGCACGTAGGCCAGTTTGTCCTCGGGCGAAGCGCCGCCTCGCCAGTGATCCATGCCCAGACGGCGGGCCAAGGCCTCGACAGCTTCGGGGCGGTCGCCCGACAGCAACACGGTTTGCACGCCTTGTGCACGCAATGCAGCGATCGTGTCATGGGCCTGGGGCCGTAGGCGCTCGCTGAATTCGAAGCGAGCCAGCACGGCGCCATCGACGCTCAACCACGCTTCCGGCCCCAAGGACGCCGGGGGGTGAGCGCCGGCGCGTGCATCGCCAGCGTCCGTCGCATGGCTGAATGAGCCCAAGCGCCAACACCGCCCCTGCGCGTCGCGCCCCTCCAGCCCGCGACCGGCCCATTCGTGCACCTCGTGCACGGGGGCAAGGCCACCCTTGGGCGCGGCGGCTTCGACCACCGCCCGCGAGACCGGATGCAGCGAGGCCTGGGCCAGAGCCGCCGCATGGGCCAGAAGCTGATCCCGCGACCACCGCGCATCGAGAACCTCGCATTGCTTCAGCTCGAGACGGTCTTCGGTGAGCGTGCCGGTCTTGTCGAACACGAACACCCGGGCCTCGGCCAAGGCCTCCAGCGCCTGGAGGCGCTGCAACAGCACTCCGCGGCGAGCCAAGGCACCGGCGGCGCTCAGCAGAGCCGATGGCGTGGCCAGAGACAAAGCACATGGGCAGGTGACGATGAGCACGGCCACAGCCACCCAGAGGCTGCGGCTGGGATCGATGAACGCCCAGACGAGCGCACACAGGGCCGCCGCCAGCAGCACGGCCCACAGAAACGGTGCAGCCATGCGGTCGACGGCCTGCACGAAGGCTGGACGCTCGCTGGCTGCACGCTGCATCAACTCGACGATGCGCGCATAGCGGGTGTCACGCCCCACCCGCTCGACGCGCACCCACACGGGAGCCGAAAGGTTGAAGCTGCCGGCCACCACCGCTTGCCCTGGCCCGCGCCATTGCGGGGTGGACTCCCCGGTGAGCAACGCCTCGTCCACCCAGGCACTGCCGGCCTCGATGCGCCCGTCGGCCGGAAACGCCTGGCCAGCGCGCACCCGCACCCGGTCTGAGGCTTGCAGGCGCGAGATCGGCAGTGTCTCGATGTGGCCCTCGGCCGATTCGCGCTCCACGGTCTCGGGCAGTCGCTGCATCAAGGACTCCAGCGCGGCCGCCGTGGCGCTGTGGGCGCGCAGCACCAGGTAACGCCCCACCAGCAGGAAGAAGACGAACATGGTGAGCGAGTCGAAGTAGACCTCCTGGCCGAACGGGCCGCCGGGGTCGAAGGTCGCGCCGGTGCTGGCGATGAAGGTCACGACGATGCCCAGCGCCACCGGCACGTCCATGCCGATGCGACGCGCACGCAGATCGCGCCATGCGCCCTGCAGAAATGGCCCGGCGGCAAACAACAGGACCGGGATGCTCAGCAGCCAGCTCGCCCATTGCAGCAAGCGCCAGATGTCGGCACTCATGTCCTGGCTGCCACTGGGGGCCACCCCGTAGGTGGGCACCGCATACATCATCACCTGCATCATGCAAAAGCCAGCGACGAACAGCCGCCACAGCGCCTGGCGCTGTTGGCGCCGCCGGTCGGCTTCGGCTTGCGCCGACAAGGCCGGATAGGCACGGTAGCCGGCCTTCGCCACGGCATGGGCGATGTCCGAGGCTCGCACTTGCGCCGGATCCCACAGGACACTGGCCCGGCGCGAGATGGGATGGACATCGGCTTGCAGCACTCCGGGCAGACGCAACAGAGCTTCTTCGATGTGCACCGAGCAGGCCGCACAGTACATGCCCTCGACGATGAGCACGGAGCGCCGGCGCGCTGCACCACCGGTCGGATCGGGCACCTCCTGGGTGAAGCGCGCCTGCTCCAGCGGGTCGTCCCAAGCCACGGCCTCGGCGTCGGACGGGGCGCAGGCGGCAAGCTCGGCTCGGGCGGGGGGGTGGGCGCTGGGCATCGCGGCAAAATCCATACCCGACGGGTCGACATCGGCCGCGGGCGCACGGAGAATCTAGCCTCCAGCCTTCCAGAGCACCATGATCCAGATCAAGTCATCAGCCTTGCCCAGCCGCCTCACCACGTTGCGTCGCGGCATGACCATGGGTCTCGTCGGTCTGACTTGGGCCCTGACCGCCTGGGCCCAAGAAGCCGCCCAGAAGCTGCCCAGCGTGCCCTTACGCGCGGGATTTCATGCCATCTCCGCCGAAGTGGCCCGCACACCGCAGCAGCGCGCCATCGGCTTGATGCATCGCAAGGAACTGGCTCCTCATGAGGGCATGCTCTTCGTCTTCGAGACGGCCGCGGTGCAGTGTTTCTGGATGAAGAACACGCTGATTCCGCTGTCGATCGCCTTCCTGGCCGATGACGGACGCATCGTCAACATCGCCGACATGCAGCCGCAAACGCTCGATTCGCACTGTTCGGCCGAGCCGGTGCGGCTGGCGCTGGAAATGAACCAAGGTTGGTTCGCCCGGCGCGGCATCACGCCGGGGATGCGCATTCAAGGTGGGCCCATCGGGCCGGCGCGCTGACCCTCACGTCTCGTGGGAGCGGGGGCTGACCGAGGGCAGCCACACCCGAAAGCTCGTGCCGTCGAACTCGGGACGGCTGCGCAGCTCGATGCGTCCGCCCATGGCCAGCACCACGTCTCTGACGATCGTCAAGCCCAATCCGCTGCCTTGCACGCCCCGCGTGTCGGATCGCTCGGCCCGCCAGAATGGCTCGAAGACGTGCTCGCGCTGATCCGCCGCAATGCCGGGGCCGTCGTCACACACTTCGATGAGCAGCCCGTCCGGCTCGGCCTGCACGCTCAGACGCACATGAGCGCCGCCGTGGCGCAGCGCGTTGTCCAGCAAGTTGGCCACCACCTCCCCCAGCCACAAGGGATGGACCCGGGCATGACAGGGCTGTGCAGGCAGCTGCAGGTCGAACTCGCGTCCTTGACGGCTGGCCTGCAGCGCCAAGGGTTCGGCCGCCTCGCGCACCGCGGCGATGACATCCACCGGCTCGAGGGTCGCCAGTTCATGACGCAAAGCGGATTCCGATCGCGCGAGATTGAGCAGTTGGGAGACCAAGCGCCCCATGCGCTCGGTGCTGGCCACCAGCTCACGCAATAGACCGGCTGCCGAGCCGCCGCCGTGCTGCCATTCGTGCTGCAGTTCCTGAGCGAGCACGCGCACCCCAGCCACCGGGGTGCGTAGCTGGTGGGCGGCGTCGGCCACGAAGCGCCGTTGCTGCTGAACGGCGCGCTCGACATTGGCCAGCAGCACATTGATGCGCTCGATCAGCGGCACGGCCTCGGCTGGCACGCCCTGCAAGGGCAGCGGTCGCAAGTCGCGTGGATCGCGCGCCTCCACGGCCGCCGCCACCCGTCGCAAAGGGGCCACCCCGCGACGAATGCCCCAGTGCAGCAAGCCGAAGGTCAACAAGCCCAGCGCCACCGTCGGCAGCAGCACGGCGACTTGAATCTCTCGCTCCAGCTGCTGTCGCCGCCGGCGCGTCTCGACCACGACGATGGACACCACCCGATCGAGCATGGGCGAACGAATGGAGTACACCGCCCCTCGCACGGGCTCACCCAGATAACTGGCATCGAACAGCTGAGGCTGCGTGAAGCTGGCGTCGATGTTCTCTGGCATGGGCAGGTCGCCCGAACCGGCCAGGATGTGGCCCATTTCATCGATCACCATGTAGGCGTTGCGGTCGGCACTGTCGCGCGCCAACAGCTGCTGGGCCTGTACGCTCAGCTCGAGCAAGGGGCCGCGGTCGGTCCAGTAGACCTGGGTGGCAATGGCCCCGGCCTCGTCCTGGAGCGTCTGGTCGTAGGCCGTGTCACCGGCGAATTGCGCGAGTTTGTAGGCCCCCCACGCGGCCACCAACGCCACCACCAGCCACATCCACATCAGCGGCCCAAGCAACTGGGCACGCAGGCTGCGACCGGCTTGCACCGCAGCCGCCGGTGCGCGATCGCCAAGCTCTTGCGCTGCGCGGCCCACGGTGTCAGGCCGGCGGCGGGGCGTCGGGGGCGGCCGCTTCGGTCTCCATCAGATAGCCAAAGCCGCGCACGGTACGGATCACCACGCCCAAATCGGCGAAGCGCTTGCGCAGTCGGTGGATATAGACCTCGACCGAATTCTCGCTGAAGTCGGTCTCCCAGCTGGACAGGGTGGAGACGATATGCTCTTTGGGCACCACCCGGCCCGCACGCGCCATCAACAGCTCGGTGAGCGCTTGTTCGCGGGGGCTGAGGTGCACCCGCTGGCCGCGGTAGCGCAGCTCGCGGTGGCGCACGTCCAGCTCGAGATCGCCCAGTACGAGGCGGTCGTCGATGCGTCCCTCGGCACGGCGCTGCAACGCACGCAAACGCGCCACCAGTTCAGGCACGTCGAACGGCTTGACCAAGTAGTCGTCGGCTCCGCCATCGAGGCCCTGTAGACGATCGGACAGCTCGTCACGAGCGCTGAGGATGAGCACGGGCAGATGCGCACCGCGGCTGCGCCAGGTGCGCAGCACGTCCATGCCGTCGCGACGGGGCAGCCCCAGGTCCAGCACCGCCAAATCGTATTGGTCGATCAACCCTTCGGCGCAGGCGGCCGCGCCATCGCCCAAGGTGTCCACATGCCAGCCTTCGCGCTGCAGCGCGCGGGCCACTCCCAGCGACAGCGCCGGGTCGTCTTCGACCAACAGGATTCTCATCGTCGTGCAAAGGGCAAGAAACGGGGGGACCAAGCCCCATATTGTGCTGCGTCAAGCGAAAGAGCCGGCACCAGGGCCGGCTCTTTTTCATGCCAGAGGCAACGACTTCAGGCGAAGTTGGCTTCGGCGAAGTCCCAGTTGACCAACGAGTTCAGGAAGGTCTCGACGAACTTCGGGCGCAGATTGCGGTAGTCGATGTAGTAGGCATGCTCCCACACATCGATCGTCAGCAAAGCCTTGTCGGCCGTGGTCAACGGCGTGCCGGCATTGCTGGTGTTGACGATGTCGACGCTGCCGTCGGGCTTCTTGACCAGCCAGGTCCATCCCGAGCCGAAGTTGCCCACGGCCGCCTTGCTGAAGGCTTCCTTGAAGGCGTCATAGCTGCCCCACTTGGCACGGATCGCCTCGGCCAGCTTGCCTTTGGGTTCACCGCCACCACCGGGCTTCATGCTGTGCCAGAAAAAGGTGTGGTTCCATATCTGAGCCGCGTTGTTGAACACGCCGCCGCTGGATTTTTTGATGATGTCCTCCAGCGACATCGACTCGAACTCGGTGCCTTTGATGAGGTTGTTCAGGTTCACCACGTAGGCGTTGTGATGCTTGCCGTGGTGGAACTCCAGCGTTTCCTTGCTGATGTGGGGCGCCAGGGCATCGATCGCATACGGCAGCGCAGGCAAGGTATGTTCCATCGTGTCGTCCTTTCGGTTCGTGGGAGATGTGATCAACGGGACTGATTCGAGGAATTGTAGGCACTCGAGCCGCGGTTCGCCGAACAAGGGGCTGACACCCGCGCGGCGCGCAAGGTCAGGGCTGGCGCTGGCGCACCTGGGTGACCAATCGACCGTCGGCCAGCACGGCGTGCACCGTCTCACCGACTTGGATCTGCCGCACCGAGACCAATGCCTGGCCCTGCGGGTCGGTGAGATAGGCATAGCCCCGCTGCAACACCCGCTGCGGATCGAGCGCCACCAACCGGGACTGCAGCGCAGCCAATCGTTGCGCTGCACTGTGGCAATGCACCTGCGCAGCGCGCACCAGACGCTGCGCCAGTGGGCCTGGGCGCTGGCGCGCCAGACGCAGATGCTGGGCAGGCGCGGCCGCCAGACGCTGCCCCAGCATGTCCAGCTGCGAGCGCCGGCGCGCCAACACCTGAGCGGGACGCACCAGGCGCAAGCTGGCGTGGTCCAGGCGTTGGGCCTGCTGCTCCAGCCGCCGGCCCATGCCCGCACGCAGACGGTGGGCCCAGCCTTCCAGTTCCGCCAGGCATTCATCGCGCGAGGGGGCCACCAGCTCGGCCGCGGCAGTGGGGGTGGGCGCCCGCAGGTCGGCAACGAAGTCGGCAATGCACACATCCGTCTCGTGCCCCACGGCGCTGACCACCGGGAGCGGACAGGCGGCAATCGCGCGGGCCAATTCCTCATCATTGAACGCCCACAAGTCTTCCAGTGACCCGCCGCCGCGACCGATGATGAGCACGTCGACTTCACGACGGCGCGCCGCCAGATCGAGCGCCTGCACCAGCTCTGAGGCCGCGCCATCGCCCTGGACCGACGCCGGGTAGACGATGACCTCGACATGCGGCGCGCGGCGGCGCAAGGCCGTGAGCATGTCGTGCAGCGCCGCAGCCGCCAGCGAGGTCACCAAGCCCACCCGGGAGACGAACCGTGGCAGCGGCCGTTTGCGCGCCGCATCGAACAGGCCTTCGGCCTCCAAACGCGCCTTCAGGCGCAGAAACTGCTCGTACAGCGCGCCCTGCCCGGCCGGACGCATGCTCTCGGCCACGAGCTGCAGGTCGCCTCGGGCGTCATAGACGGCCAGTCGACCGCGGATCTCGACGCATTGCCCTTCCCGGGGTTCGAAGTCGAGCATGGCCGCCGCCCGGCGAAACATCGCCCCGCGGATCAGCGCCGGCTCGGGCGACTCATCGTCTTTGAGGGCGAAGTAGCAATGCCCGCTGGGCGCGCGCGTGAAGCTGGACAGCTCGCCTTGCACCGTGACGGCGCCGAAGCGAGCCTGCAGCTGATCGGCAATGGCCCGCAGCAAGGCCGCCACCCGCCAGGGGCCACGCGGCCCTTGGCCGTGTGCCGCTTCGAAGAAGGACATGCGCTGCATTCCCAAGCTCGGCGCGGGGTTAAAACTCCACAGCCGCGCCAAACAAGGCTCGACGCGGTGTTGCGGCTGTCATCAGCACGTCACAACGTTCCAAGTCTTTGATTTCATTGAATTTTTTTGTGCTCATGAATGCAGCAATCCGTCAGAGGGCTTGTCGCAACGCCACTTTGCGAGCGCTGCCCCCGGGTTTCCCACAAAGTTATCCACAAGATTCGTGGATGACTGACCGTCGGCGCCACGAGACCGTCGCAGATGTGCAGCACCACACGGCCCCGCACGTGGTCATCGGCGCGCTTGGGGTCATAATCGCCCCCGTCGTGACCCTCGGACCCTCACCCGCGAGGAGGTAGCTCGTTGTTTTCGATCATACAAGCCGCCGGCTGGCCGATCTGGCCGCTCATTGCGTGTTCCATCGTGGCCCTGGCCTTGATCATCGAACGCTTGTCCAGCCTGCGCAGTTCGCGCATCGCTCCGCCCAAGCTGCTCGACGAAGTCCTGTCCGTCACCCGAGCCGGCCTGCCTGCGCCGGAGGTGGTCAACAAGCTGGCCGCCAGTTCGCTGCTGGGGCAAGTGCTGGCCGCCGGGCTGCGCAGTGTGATCAACGAGCCGCGCATCAGCGAATCCAATTTGCGCATTGCCTTTGAAACCGCCGGGCGTGCGGCCGCCCACTCGATGGAGCGCTATCTCAACACCCTGGGCACCATCGCCGCGGCCGCGCCCTTGATGGGGCTGCTGGGCACGGTCATCGGCATGATCGAGATCTTTGCCTCGCAAGGGGGCACCACCGGCGGCAATCCGCAGCAGCTCGCCCACGGCATCTCGATTGCGCTGTACAACACGGCGTTTGCGCTGATCATCGCGATTCCCTCGCTGATGTTTTACCGGTACTTCCGCGGCAAGGTCGACGAGTACGTGCTCGATTTCGAACAGGCCGCCGAGCGCATGGTGCCTCACTTGATGCGCTTCACCGCGCAGCGTTGAGTTCGCAAGGACCGGTCGTGAAGAAGATGAATTTCCATCACCGACGCCCGGAGGAGCCGGAGATCGCGCTCATTCCGTTCATCGATGTGCTGCTGGTGATCCTCATCTTCCTGATGCTCACGACCACCTATTCCAAGTTCGCCGAGCTGCAGGTGAACCTGCCAGTGGCCGACGCGCAGCCGCCGCGCCAACACCCCAAGGAAGTGATCGTCTCGGTCTCGGCCGATGGACAGTATGCCGTCAATGGCCGCCTGGTGGACGGCCGCGCCGTGCACTTGCTGGCCGCCGAGATGCGTGCCGCCGCCGGCAGCACCGAGGCCGTGGTGGTGATCTCGGCCGATGCCCACGCGGCACACCAAAGCGTGGTCAACGTGATGGATGCCGCGCGGCGGGCCGGCTTGAGCCAGCTGACCTTCGCCACCCGGCTGAGCGAGCCCTCTCGGGGGCGCTGAAGGTCGTCGATTCGGTCCTTGCCCATGCCCGTGTCCGTCAGGGTCGCGATGCGCCTGCAGGCCGCTTGGAGCCGACGCGGCCCGCTGGCCTGTGTCCTGTGGCCGCTGTCGTGGCTGTACCGGGCGCTGGCCACGTGGCATGGTCGCGCCTATGCCTGGGGGCTGCGGCCCCGTGAACGCTTGCCCTGCCCCGTGGTCGTCGTGGGCAATGTGGTGGCCGGCGGTGCCGGTAAAACGCCGACGGTCATTGCCACCGTGCGCGCGCTACGAGCCGCCGGTGAACGCCCCGGCATCGTTTCTCGCGGCTATGGCCGCAGCAGCCGGGGTCTGTGCGAAGTCACCTCCCACAGCCCCGCCACCGAGGTCGGCGATGAGCCCTTGCTCATGCACCTGCGAACCGGCGCCCCGGTGGCCGTGGGGCACCACCGTGCCGCAGCCGGCCGCTTCTTGTTGGCACGGCATCCCGAACTCACCGTGATCGTCTGCGACGACGGCCTGCAACATCCCCGCCTGGCTCGCGATGTCGAGGTGTTGGTGTTCGACGAACGCGGCATCGGCAACGGCTGGTGGCTGCCGGCCGGGCCACTGCGTGACCATGCAGACCGCCGCGCCGACCTGGTGCTGTACAACGCACCGGCGGCCTCGACGGCGCGGGCGGGCTGGCTGGCTCGGCGGGCCCTGGGGCCAGCGATCCCGCTGGCTCAGTGGTGGCAGGGCGCCCACACCGGACGCCCCCTATCCACCCTGGCCGACACCCGCGTGCTGGCCGTGGCCGGCATCGCCCATCCGCAACGCTATTTCGACATGCTGCGTGCAGCCGGCTTACACCTCGACACCCTCGCGCTGGCCGACCATCACGTCTACACGGAGGCGCCCTGGCGCGGCCATCCTGCCGACGTCGTGTTGCTGACCGAAAAAGACGCCGTCAAACTGCCCCCGGGCTCGGCGCTGGCCAGTGACCCTCGGCTGCATGTGGTCGCGCTAGACTTCGAGCCCGATCCGCACTATCACTTGGCCTTGCAACACCTGCTGCAAGGCGTTCGAGCCGCCCAGGCGGCGCAGGAAGAACACTGATGGACACCCGATTGATGGAATTGCTGGTGTGCCCCCTGTGCAAGGGGCCGCTGCAGCACGATCAACAGGCGCGCGAGCTGATTTGCAAAGCCGACCGTCTGGCCTACCCGATCCGCGACGGCATCCCGGTGATGCTCGAGAGCGAGGCACGCAGCCTGGATACCGCGGAGTCCGCGCCGACGGAGGTGGAGGCTCCGTGAGTTTTACCGTCCTCATCCCGGCCCGGCTCGGATCCACCCGCCTGCCGCGCAAGCCGCTGGCGGATCTGGCCGGCGTGCCCATGGTGGTGCGGGTGGCACACCGGGCCCAGGCCAGCGAGGCGCACCAAGTGGTGGTGGCAGCCGATCACCCCGACATCGTGCACGCCTGCCAGGCCCATGGCGTGCGGGCCTTGCTGACGCGCAGCGACCATCCCACAGGCAGTGACCGCTTGGCCGAAGCCTGCGAGCAACTGGACCTGGGCGACCACGAAGTGGTGGTGAATGTGCAGGGGGACGAGCCCCTGATCGATCCGGCTCTGATCGATGCGACCGCCGCAGCGCTGATGATGCGCGACGACTGCGTGATGAGCACCGTGGCCCACGAAATCAGCTCACCGGCCGAATTCACGAATCCCAATGTCGTGAAGCTGGTGTGTGACGCGGCCGGGCGTGCACTGTACTTTTCGCGCGCGCCCTTGCCCTGGTGGCGCGATGGCTACGCGCAGGGCATCCGAACGCTCAGTCATCCGGCGCCCTTGCGCCACATCGGCATCTATGGGTACCACGCCGGCTTTCTGAGGCGTTTTCCGTCCTTGCCACCCAGCCCGCTGGAGCACATCGAGTCTTTGGAGCAGTTGCGCGTGCTGTGGCATGGCCATCGCATTGCCGTGCACGTGAGCGAGACCTTGCCTGCACCGGGGGTGGACACCCCCGAGGACCTCGAGCGCGTGCGCAAGCTGCTGGGCGGCTGAAAGCCAGCGCCCTGTCACGGGGAAACCCTGCCAAGTGCGTCAGTTTCGCGCAGGGCACCCCGTGATATCCTCGCCCGCAACTGGTGCCGGGCGCGCCGCGCCCGGCATGGCATTTTCCAAAGGATCCTCATGCGATTGATACTCTTGGGCGCACCCGGCGCAGGCAAAGGCACGCAAGCCAAATTCATCTGTCAGAAATTCGGCATCCCGCAGATCTCCACCGGCGACATGCTGCGCGCGGCCGTCAAGGCTGGCACACCCTTGGGGCTGGAGGCCAAGAAGGTCATGGACGCTGGCGGTTTGGTCAGCGACGACATCATCATCGGCTTGGTCAAGGAGCGCATCGCGCAGCCCGATTGCGCCAACGGCTTCCTCTTCGATGGCTTTCCCCGCACCATCCCGCAGGCCGATGCCATGAAAGCCGCTGGCGTCAAGCTGGATTACGTGCTGGAGATCGACGTGCCCGACGAGGCCATCATCGAACGCATGAGCGGGCGGCGTGTGCATGCGCCTTCGGGGCGCACCTATCACATCAAGTACAACCCGCCCAAGGTGCCAGGCAAGGACGATGTGACCGGCGAAGACCTGATCCAGCGCGACGACGACAAGGAAGAGACGGTGCGCAAGCGGCTGCAGGTCTATCAAAGCCAAACCCGTCCGCTGGTGGACTACTACTCACAGTGGGCCGCCTCCGGCGATCCGATGGCGCCGAAATATCGCCGCATCGAGGGGCTGGGGTCGGTCGAAGACATCACCGCGCGGGCGCTGGCCGCCCTCAGTTGAGGGTTCGGCAGATCACGCATCGGGTATCACCGCGGTCACTTCGATCTCTACCTTGGCCCGGTCTTCGATGAGGGCCGACACTTCGATCGCGGTCATCGCGGCGTGGTAGTGACCAATGAGTTCTTTGTAAGCGCGGCCGATGTCGCGCTGCTGAGCGAGGTACTCGCGCTTGTCGGTCAGGTACCAGGTCATGCGCACGATGTGCTCCGGCCGGGCGCCCGCTTCGGCCAAGACCGCCACGACATTGGCCAGCGCTTGCCGGACCTGCCCGGCCAGTTCGTCGGTGTGAAACCGCCCCTGGGCATCCCAGCCGATCATCCCGGCGACGAACACCATCTGGCCGCGCACGGCCACGCCGTTGGCATAGCCCTTGGGTCGCGGCCAGTCCGGGGGTTGCAAAATCTTCATGTTCGATCTCCGTGTCGTGGGGACGCACGGTCCAGCAGTGCTCGACGCATGTCCTCGGGAATGGGGATGCTGCGATGGGTGTCCAGCGATGTGGTGACCAGCACTTGGCGGGCCGTGACGCGGGCTTGGTCGCCACAGCGCGCTCCCCAGTCCACGCTGAACGAAGCCCTGCCCACGCGCTGGAGCGTCAAACCCAGCGTGAGGATCTCGCCCATACGGCTCGGGGCGATGAAGTCACAGGTCAGGCTGACCGTGGGCAGCCCGGTGCGGCGCGGGCCCAGGATCTCGGCATAGGGCAGGCCCAAAGCCTCGGTGAACCAGTCTTCGACCAGTTGGTTGAACATCACCAGATACTGAGGATAGAACACCAACCCGGCCGGGTCGCAGTGCGAAAAGCGAATGAGCTGCGGGCGCTCGAAGGCGTGACGCTGTGCAATCCCTGGCATGAGCATGCTCACACGCCGATATAGCGATGCCACAGAGCGGGGTCGGCCCCGAGCTGTCGTGAATCGCCCTGCCAGGCCGCCCGGCCGCGCTCGATGATGGTGTGATGGTCGGCCAGGCGCACCAAGCGTTGCACATATTTGTCGATCACGAGCAGGGTCTGCCCCTGCTGACGCAGCGCGGCCAAACAGCGCCAGATGTCCTCGCGGATCAAGGGCGCCAGGCCCTCGGTGGCTTCGTCCAGCACCAGCAGGCGCGGATTGGTCATCAAGGCCCGGCCGATGGCCAGCATTTGCTGCTCGCCGCCGGACAGCTGGTTGCCGAGGTGGCTGGCACGCTCCTTCAGCCGAGGAAAGAGCAAGTACACGCGCTCGAGGGTCCACGGCTCGGCGCAGGCGCAGCGATTGGCTGCGAAGGCCAGCAGGTTCTCTTGCACCGTGAGATTGGGAAAGATCCGACGCCCTTCGGGCACCACGGCCAGCCCCATGCGCGCAATGCGGTCGGGCGCTCGCCCATCGATGCGCTCGCCAAGGAAGCGGATCTCTCCTGCGTGGGGACGCAGCAGGCCCAGGATCGATCGCACCGTGGTGGTCTTGCCCATGCCATTGCGGCCCAGCAGCGTGGCCATCTGGCCGGCGGACAGGCTCAGATCGATGCCAAACAGCACCTGACTGCGGCCGTACCCGGCCTCCAAATTACGGACTTCTAACAAGGCGCTCATGCCACGGTGGCCTCGAGTTCGTCGCCCAAGTACGCGCGCTTGACCTCGGGATGCTCGCGGATGGCTTGCGGGCTGCCGCTGGCGATGATGCGGCCGGCCACCAGGGTGGAGATGCGGTCGGCCAAACGGAACACCGCATCCATGTCGTGCTCCACCAGCAGCATGGTCAGCTCGCGGCGCAGGTTTTGCAGCAAGCCGACCATGCGCTCGGACTCCTCCGGCCCCATGCCCGCCATGGGCTCGTCCAGCAGCAGCAGCTTGGGCCGCGTGGCCACCGCCAGCCCCAGTTCGAGCTGCCGCTGCTCGCCGTGAGCCAGGGCGGCGCCCAGAGCATCCAGCCGCGCGCCCAGACCCACGCGCTGTGCGATGTCGGCGGCTTCCTCGTATCGAGCCCGCTCCTGCCGGGCAGGACGCCAGAACTGCAGGCTCGAGCCCTGACGGGCCTGGATGGCCAAGGCCAAGTTGTCCAGCACGCTCAGACGCTTGAAAATGCTGGTGATTTGGTACGACCTCACCAAGCCGCGCAGCACACGTGCATGCATCGGCAAGCGGGTGATGTCTTGGCCCTCGAAGTCGATGGATCCGGCATCGGGCCGCAGCGCGCCCGAGATTTGATGGATCAGGGTGGTTTTGCCGGCTCCGTTGGGGCCGATCAAGGCATGCACCTCCCCAGGCCACACCTCCAAGCTGGCCTGGTCAGTCGCCGTCAAACCGCTGAAGCGCTTGACCAAGCCTTTGAGTTCGAGCAGCGGTGTCGCGCTCATGGCAACTCCTTCGCGAACAACCCCATCAGGCCCCGCGGGGCCGCCAGCACCACCAGCAACAACACCGCCCCCACGCCGAACTGCCAATGGATGGTGTAGCCCAACGCAATTTCCTCCAGCAGCAGAAAGACCACTGCACCGACGAAGCCGCCGTACAGATGGCCGACGCCACCGAGGATGACCATGATCATCAGCGCGCCGGACTGCTGCCAGCTCATCAAGGCCGGGCTGACGATGCCACTGTGGTTGGCCATCAGCGCGCCGGCCAGGCCGGCCATGGCGCCGGCCAGCACGAAAGCCACGAGCTTGTAGCGATACACCGCAAAGCCGATGGCCACCATGCGCGTCTCGTTTTCGCGCTGGGCTTGCAGCACATGACCGAAGCGGGCATTGAGCAGCCGCCAGATGAAGACGAAGCAGGCGGCGAATAGAACCAGCACCACGTAGTAGAAGTGCATGTCCTCACGCAGGTTCAGCCCCAGGCCCAGCTCGCTGCGCTGCGGCAGCGGCAGGCCATCCTCGCCGCCATAGTCGCGCAGCGAGATCATCACGTAGTAGAGCATTTGGGCAAAGGCCAGTGTGATCATGATGAAGTACACGCCGCGCGTGCGCAGGCTGATCGCACCGATGCCCAGCGCGAACAGGCCGCCCATCAGGGCCGCCAGAGGCCAGCTCACCCAGGCCGAGACCACGCCATGGACCATGGCGATGCCCACGGTGTAGGCCCCGATGCCCAAGAACGCCGCATGGCCGAAGCTCACCATGCCACCGAAGCCCAGGATGAGGTTGAGACTGGTGGCAGCCAGCGCCAGAATGAGGATGCGACTGCCCAGACTGATGTAAAAGGCCTCGTCCAACGCCTGCGCCACCAGCGGGAAGGCCACGAGCAGCACCAGCACGGGCAAGGCCCAGCGCAGGTGCAGCCGATGGTCCAGCAGCCCTTGCGGCGGCATGGGTGCCGTGTTCTGCGGCAGCGCTTGGCCGGCCATGGAGTCGGTGCTCGCAGTGGCGTGCATCGAGTCGCTCATGATGTCTTCAACCTCGCGCCGGGAACAGCCCTGCGGGCTTCCAGAACAGCACCACGGCCATCAGGACGTAAATCAGGATCGAGGCCAGCGCCGGCCCCACGCCGGAGGCCGCAGCCGGCCCCAGCAGGCCACTGAGGGCCACGGGAACGAAGGTGCGTCCCAGCGTATCGACCACGCCCACCAGCAGCGAGCCCATCAGGGCACCACGCACCGAGCCGATGCCGCCGATCACGATGACCACGAAGGCCAGGATCAGGATGTTCTCGCCCATGCCCACCTGCACGGCCACCAGCGGGCCCAGCAGACCGCCGGCCACGGCGCACAATGCCGCGCCCACACCGAAGACCGCCGTGAACAGCCTGCGCACGTCCGCCCCCATGGCCAGCGCCATCTCGCGGTCGGAGGCGCCAGCACGCACTTGCATGCCCACCCGCGTGCGCGTGATGAGCAGAAACAGGCCCAAGGCGACGGCCAGCCCGACCCCGATGATGAGCAGTCGGTACGCGGGATAGCTGAAGCCATCCCAGAGCTCGACCGGGCCGGCCAGCGCCGCCGGCGGGTTGAGCAAGATGGGCTGGGACCCCCAGATCATGCGCACGGCTTCGTTGCACATGAGCAGAATCGCAAAAGTGCCCAGCACCTGGGAGATGTGATCACGCTGGTACAGTCGCCGCAGGATGGTGAACTCCAAGGCCATGCCGAAGATCGCCGTGCCCACGACGCCGGCAGCCAACCCCGCGGCAAAGGAGGCCGACGCCTGGGCCACGGCCGCCGTGAGGTAGGCGCCCACCATGTAGAGCGAGCCGTGGGCCAGGTTGATCATGTCCATGATGCCGAAGACCAGGGTCAGCCCGGCCGCCAGCAAAAAGAGCATGAGTCCGAATTGCAGGCCGTTGAGAGCCTGCTCGAGGATGAGCGTCAGGGTCACGGTCGCGCCTTGGGTTTATTTCATGTTGCAGGCGCCCACGTAGGCGTCGACATGGTTCTTGAACACCGTGCCCAAAGTGCGGTTGGTGATACGGCCCTGGGCATCCTTGTGCACGATGCGCAGGTAGTAGTCCTGGATGGGGTACTGATTGGTGTTGAACTTGAACGCCCCGCGCACGGACTTGAAGTTGGCGGCTTGCAGCGCCTTACGCAACGCGGCCTTGTCCTCGATCTTGCCCTTGACGTCACGCACGGCGGCATCGATGAGCATGGCCGCGTCATAGCCTTGCGAGGCATACAGCGACGGCAGACGGCCGTACTCCTTTTGGAAATCGGCCACGAAACGCTTGTTCTGCGGGTTGTCGAGGTCATGCGCCCATTGCGAGGTGTTGAACATGCCCAGCATGGGCTCGCCCACCGCGCGAATGACGTCCTCGTCGGCCGAGAAGCCGGGGCCGAACAAAGTGGTGTCCTTGGACATGCCCGAGGCCACGAACTGCTTGATGAAGTTGATGCCCATGCCGCCGGGCAGGAAGATGTACATGGCATCGGGCCGGGCCGCGCGCACCTGGGCCAGTTCGGCCGCATAGTCGAGCTGGCCCAGGCGGGTGTAGATCTCCGAGACCACCTCGCCGCCTTGGTAGTAGCGCTTGAATCCGGTCAGGGCGTCTTTGCCGGCCGGATAGTTGGGCGCCAGCAAGGCCACGCGCTTGTAGCCCTTGTCGGCCACCGTCTTGCCCACGGCTTCGTGCAGGTTGTCGTTCTGCCAGGCCACGTTGAAGAAGTAGGGATTGCACTGCTGGCCGGCATATTGCGAAGGGCCGGCGTTGGCGCTGATATAGAAAGTTTGGTTCTCGAAGATGGGTTGGCCCACGGCCAGCATCACGTTGGAGAAGACCACACCGGTCATGAAATCCACCCGGTCGCGCTTGAGGAGGCGCTCGGTGGCTTGTTTGGCGGCATCCGGGCTTTGCTGGTCGTCGACGATGATCACCTCGGCGGGCAAGCCGCCGAGCTTGCCGCCGGTGTGCTTGAGCGCGAGGTTGAAGCCGTCACGGATGTCGATGCCCAGGCCGGCCCCCGGTCCGGACAGCGTGCTGAGGAAGCCAATCTTCACTTTGTCGGCCGCCAGGGCCGGCATGGCCAGCGCGCCGGTTGCCAGCACGGCGCACACCAGGGGTCGTGGAATCAGTCGCATGGGACATTCTCCTTGGTTGAGAGATCAGGCCGCCGAGCATGCCCGAGCCGGGCCGTTCAGGGTGAGCGGGTTCATACCGAGCGCAGCTTGAATCGCTGCAGCTTGCCCGTCTCGGTGCGCGGCAACTGCTCGCGAAACTCGATCGCACGCGGATACTTGTAGGGTGCCACGGTGCGCTTGGCGAAGTCTTGCAGCTCGCGCACCATGGCCTGGCTCGGCACATGGCCCTCGCGCAGCACCACGAAGGCCTTGACGATCTGGCCGCGCTGCTCGTCGGGCACACCGATCACGCCGCATTCGGCCACGGCCGGATGCTGCAGCAGGCAGTCCTCCACCTCGACGGCGGCGATGTTGTAGCCGGCCGAGACGATCAAGTCGTCGGTGCGGGACTGGTAGTGGAAATAGCCATCCTCGTCCACAATGTAAGCATCCCCCGTGAGATTCCAGCCATGCTGGACGTACTGGCGCTGGCGCTCGTCGGCCAGGTAGCGGCAGCCCGTGGGGCCTTTGACCGCCAAACGACCCAAGGTGCCTGGAGGCACCGGGCGCCCTTCGTCGTCGAGCACGCAGGCTTGGTAGCCGGGCACGACGGTGCCGGTGGCGCCAGGACGGGCATGCGCCTCGTCGGCCGAGATGAAGATGTGCAGCATCTCGGTCGAACCGATGCCGTCGATCATCTCGATGCCGGTGTGCTCCTTCCACAGCGCGCGCGTGGCCACCGGCAAGGCTTCTCCAGCGGACACACATTTGCGCAGGCTGCCGCCGCGGGGCGCGCCGATGCGCAGCTGGCCGGCCTGTGCTGCCATCGCACGGTAGGACGTAGGCGCCGTGAAGAGCACCGTGGCGCCAAAGCGTGGAATGGCCTCCAGCAACATCGGCGGACTGGCCTTGTCCAGCAGCACGCTGCAGGCCCCGATGCTCATCGGAAACAGCAGCAGACCGCCCAAGCCGAAGGTGAAGGCCAGCGGAGGGCTGCCGATGAAGACATCGTCGGCACGGGCCTTGAGCACATGACGCGGCCAGCACGCACAGACGGCCATCACGTCACGGTGGAAGTGCATCGTGCCCTTGGGCACGCCGGTGGTGCCCGAGGTGAAGGCGATCAGGCAAATGTCGTCCGCAGCGGTGTGGACATTGTCAAAGGACGGTGATTGCCGCGCCATCGCGGCCTCCAAACCCTGGGGCGTCTCCTCATGGAAGTAGCGGATCTCGCGCAGCACCGGATGCTGGGCCGCGGCCAACTGCAGTTCCGCCGCCAGCGCGGCGTCGCACAGCGCATGGCTGACCTGGGCCTTGTCGATGATCTGACCCAGCTCTTTGGCGCGCAGCAGCGGCATGGTGGCCACCGCGATGCCGCCGGCCTTCATCACCGCGAACCAGCAGGCGGCCATCATCGGGTTGTTGGGCGCACGCAGCAACACCCGGTTGCCCGGCACCAGGCCCATCTCACGCACCAGCACATGCGCGATGCGGTTGGCCCGGTCTTGCAGATCGGCATAGGTCCAACGCACGCCCCCCGGGGCCTGCAAGCACAGGCGCTCGCCCTGGCCCTGCGCCACCCAGCGGTCCAACAGCTCGGTGGCACAGTTCAATCTGTCGGGGAACTGCAGCTCGGGCAGCTCGAAGAGAAACTCAGGCTGCCACTGTGGCGGCGGCAGACGGTCGCGGGCGAAGGTGTCCACGTGCGAGGTTCTCGTCGTCATGGCTGGCCCCTTTCCTTCACGTCTTTGAGCAGTTCGCGGGCGATGATGAGCTGCTGTACCTCGGTGGCGCCCTCATAGATGCGCAAGGCGCGGATCTCCCGGTACAGGCGCTCGACCGGCATCTCGCGAACCACCCCGAGCCCGCCGAAGATCTGCACGGCCGCATCGATGACTTGCTGCGCCCCCTCGGTGGCGCACATCTTGGCCATCGCCGCCTCGCGCGTGACACCACGGCCTTGGTCGCGCTGCCAGGCTGCTCGGTACGTGAGCAGGGCCGCGCTGTCCACCGTGGCGGCCATCTCGGCCAACTTGGCCTGGGTGAGCTGGAAATCGGCCAGACGCTGGCCGAACATCCGCCGTGTGGTGGCGCGCTGCAGCGCCTCGTCCAGGGCGCGGCGGGCAAAGCCCAGGGCAGCGGCTGCCACCGAGGTGCGAAAGACATCGAGCGTGCGCATGGCCAGCTTGAAGCCTTCGCCGGCCGGCCCGATGCGCTGGCCTGCCGGCACGCGGCAGCCGGCCAAACGCAGCCGGGCCAACGGATGTGGAGCGATCACCTCGATGCGCTCGGCAATCTCCAAACCGGGCGTGCCCGCCTCGACGATGAACGCGGAGATGCCCCGCGCCCCGGGTGCTTCGCCCGTGCGGGCGAACACCACGTAAAAGTCGGCAATGCCGCCATTGGAAATCCAGGTCTTCTCTCCATCGAGGACATAGTCGCCGCCCTCCTGGCGGGCCGTGCAGGCCATCGCCGCCACGTCCGAGCCGGCTTCGGGTTCGGACAGTGCAAAGGCGGCAATGGCCTCACCGCGGACCACACGCGGCAGCCAGGCAGCGCGCTGCTCGGGGCTGCCAGCCAGGCTGATCGCCCCGGAGCCCAGCCCTTGCATGGCAAACGCAAAGTCGGCCAGACCCGAGTGACGCGCCAGGGTTTCGCGGATCAGACAAAGGGCACGGGTGTCGATGGTTTCGCCCGCCCCACCGTGGGCCGTGCCCGCCACCGCATGGCGCAACCAGCCGCCCTGCCCGAGCGCACGCACCAGCGCGCGACACGCGGCATCGACGTCGTGATCGTGAACCTGCGGCACGTGAACGCGCGCCCAGGCCTCGATCCCCCGTGCGAGTTCCCGGTGACGTGGCTCGAAGAATGGCCAGTCCAGGTCGGCGGTATCGGCCATCTCAGTTCCCCTGGAACACCGGGCGCTGCTTGGCCACGAAGGCCTCATAGGCGCGACGGAAGTCCTCGGTCAGCATGCAAATCGCCTGCGCCTGGGCCTCGGCCTCGATGGCCTGGTCCAGCCCCATGTTCCACTCCTGGTGCAACATGGTCTTGGTGATGCCGTTCGCAAAGGTCGGGCCGGCGGCGATCTCGCGGGCCCATTGCCAGGATTCTGGCACCAGGGCCTCGGGCGCACACAAGCGGTTGAAAAAGCCCCATTGCAGGCCTTCCTCGCCGCCCAGCGTGCGGCCGGTGTAGAGCAGCTCGCTTGCACGCCCCTGACCGATGATCCGCGGCAACATGGCGCAGGCTCCCATGTCGCAGCCGGCCAGACCGACGCGGTTGAACAGAAAGGCCGTCTTGCTGCGCGCAGTGCCCAATCGCAGGTCGCTGGCCATGGCCAGGATGGCACCGGCGCCTGCGCACACCCCGTCGACCGCCGCGATGATCGGCTGCGGACAGGCCCGCATCGCTTTGACCACGTCACCGGTCATGCGCGTGAACATCAGCAGCTCGGGGGCCTTGAGCTGCACCAGCGGGCCAATGATCTCGTGCACGTCGCCGCCCGAGCAGAAATTGCCCCCCGCGCCCGAGAGCACCACGGCCTTGACATCTACCGCATGCTGCAGGGCCCGGAAGAGGTCGCGCAGCTCGGCATAGGCATCGAAGGTGAGCGGGTTCTTGCGCTGCGGGCGGCTCAGGGTGATTTGAGCCACGCCGTGGTCGCACTGCCACAGGAAGTGGCGTGCACCGTAGCCCGCGAGTTCACGCCGGTTGCCGGCAGCCAGGGCCGGGTCCAGGCCAATGGGTGTGGAGGGATCGCTCATGCAAGCTCACTCGATGCAGTGGATGACGAAGGAGCGGCTTGGCGTGCGGCCATGTGCACACGCAGCTCGCCCAGCAGCTCGTACAGGACCTTGCGATCGGACGCTCGCAAGTCGGAAAAGAACTCGATGACCCAGGCCTCGTGTTCGGCGGCGATGCGCTCGAAAACGCGGCGGCCTTCGGCGGTGAGCCGCAGCTGAAATGCACGCCGATCCTCGGGGGACGGCTCGCGCAAGACGAGCCCCTCCTTCTCCAGCTCGTCGGTCAGCCCGGTGATGCTGCCGCCGGTGACCATCCGGTAGCGCGACAAGGCGCTCATGCGCAAACCTTCGGGATGTCGGTACAACTGAGCCAGGTAGTCGAAGCGGGACAAGGTGATGCCAAAGCGCGCACGCAGACGCTTGCGGATCTCGGTTTCGATCTGGGTGCTGCAGGCCAACAAGCGCAACCATAGCTTGAGCGCCATGTGATCGTCCGAGGCCGCGCGCGCCTCCAAGCCGATGCTGTGCTCATCCAGGCCGCTCACGAGACGGAGTTTGGAGCCGCGCTTCACATGACCTCCCCGCCACTGACCGAGATCGCCTGCCCCGTCACCGCCGCGGCGGCCTCTGCGCACAACCAGGCCACCGCATCGGCCACCTCCTCAGGCTGCACCAGGCGGCCCTGGGGGTTGGCGGCGGTCAACTCGGCACGCACCTGGGCTGGGCTGCGTCCGGTCTTGGCGACGATGCCTTCGATGCTGTGGCGCAGCAGGTCGGTCTCGGTATAGCCCGGGCACACGGCATTGACCGTGATGCCCTGGCGGGCCAGCTCCAAAGCCAACGCGCGTGTCAGGCCCACCACCCCATGCTTGGCCGCGGTATAGGCCGTGACGTAGGCATAGCCGCGCAAGCCGGCCGTGCTGGCGACGTTGACGATGCGGCCCCAGCCGGCCTGCAGCAGATCAGGCAGCGCAGCGCGAGTGCACAGGTAGGTGCCGGTGAGGTTGACATCGAGCATGCGCTGCCACAGCGCCACATCGGTCTTGGCCAAGGGCGCGCTTTCGGCCTGGCCGGCGTTGTTCACGAGGATCTCCACTGGGCCAGACACCTCACGCGCCCGGGCAAAGGCCCGTTCCACCGACGCCGCGTCGGCCACGTCCACGGCCGCCACCGCATGCCCCTGACCCGGCAATTGCGCGCGCAGGGCTTCGAGGGCCTGCGCCGTGCGCCCCATCAGCGTGAGCCGGTGCCCCTGCGCGGCCAGACGGCGCGCAATGGCCGCACCGATGCCGCGAGCCGCACCGGTGATGACGGCATGTCGCGCGGTGACCATGCTCACACCCCCAAGGCTCGGTTGGCCTGTTCGGCCGCGGCCAGGCGGCCTGACATCGCCCTCTCACGCTCGAGGTTGCGCTCGAGCTGGCTCTTGGCCGACAGATACTGCACCGGCCAGTCCACATCGCCATAGCCGAGCCGGGCAGCCTCCAGCAGCGTCCATGACGGGTTGGCCAAGTGCGGGCGTGCGATCGCACACAAATCGGCCCGGCCGGCGGCGATGATGCCGTTGACCTGGTCGGCCTCGGTGATGGCCCCAACCGCGATCGTGGCGATGCCGGCCTCGTTGCGCACGCGGTCGGCAAAAGGCGTCTGGTACATGCGGCCGTACACCGGCTTTTGATGGGGGCTGACCTGACCCGAGGAACAATCGATCACATCGGCGCCCACGGCCTTGAAGGCCCGGCCGATGGCCACTGCATCGTCCGGGGTGATGCCGCCTTCCACCCAGTCGTGCGCGGAAATGCGCACCGACATCGGGCGATCCTGCGGCCAGACCTCGCGCAGCGCGGTAAACACCTCCAGCGGGTAGCGCAAGCGGTTGGCCAGCGACCCACCGTAGTCGTCGGTGCGCCGGTTGGTCAGCGGCGAAATGAAGCTCGACAGCAGGTAGCCATGTGCGCAGTGCAACTCCAGCCAGTCGAAACCGGCCTGCGCCGCACGCCGGGCCGCCGCCACGAAGTCTTCGCGCACGCGATCCATGTCCTGGCGAGTCATGGCACGCGGCAGTGGCCCATCGTCGAGGTAGGGCACAGCCGAGGCGGACAGCAGCGGCCAATTGCCCTTGCGCAGCGGCCGATCGCCCCCGTCGTCCTGCCAGGGAATGTTCGTCGAGCCCTTGGCACCCGCATGTCCGAGCTGCATGCCGATCTTGGCATCGGTGTGGGTGTGCACGTAATCGACGATGCGCTTCCAGGCCTCGCGCTGGGCATCGTTCCACAGGCCCGGACACCCCGGGGTGATGCGCGCCTCGGGCGACACGCAAGTCATCTCGGCAAACACCAAGGCGGCCCCGCCCATGGCCCGCGCCCCCAAGTGCACCAGGTGATAGTCGCCCGGCAGCCCCTCGACGGCCGAGTATTGCGCCATCGGCGAGACGACCACACGGTTCTTCAAGGTCACGCCGCGCACGCTGAAGGGCGTGAACATCGGCGGCACCGGCGCGCGGCCGGCTCGTGACGGCCCCCCGCAGCGCTCGGCCAGCCAGCGCTCGAAGCCCTCCACATACGCTTTGTCACGCAAACGCAGGTTCTCGTGGCTGATGCGCTGACTGCGCGTCAACAACGAGTAGGCGAACTGCTCGGGCGGCAAGTTCACATAACGTGAGACGTTCTCGAACCACTCGGTCGAATTGCGCGCCGCATTCTGGATGCGCAGCACCTCGACGCTGCGCACGGCTTCGTAGTCGCGCAAAGCCGCGGCCAGGTCGCCGGGATGACGCTGGATGCTGCGCACCAGCTCGATCGCATCCTCCAGCGCCAGCTTGGTGCCCGAGCCGATCGAGAAATGAGCCGTGTGGGCCGCATCGCCCATCAACACCACCGGTGCGCGGCCGTTGTGATGCACCCAGGTCTTGCACACCACGCGCGGAAACTTGATCCACTGCGCCGAGCCCCGCAGGTGGGCGGCATTGGACATCAGCTTGTGGCCATCGAGGTACTTGGCGAAGAGCCGCTCGCAAAAGGCGATGGACTCCTCCTTCCCCATCTTGTCCAGCCCCGCTTTGAGCCAGACCTCCTCCGGCGTCTCGACGATGAAGGTGGATGTGTGGGCATCGTAGCGGTAGGCATGCGCCTGGAACCAGCCGTGTTCGGTCTCCTCGAACGCGAAGGTGAAGGCTTCGAACAGCTTGTGCGTACCCAACCACACGAAGCGGCAGCGCCGCACATCGATGTCGGGCTGGAAGATCGCGGCGTACTTGTTGCGAATGCGGCTGTTGAGCCCGTCGCTGGCGATGATGAGATCGGCATCGGGAAACTCTTCATCGCCGCCCACTTCGGTCTCGAACACCAGCTTGACCCCCAGGGCCTCACAACGAGCCTGCAGGATGTTGAGCAGACGCTTGCGCCCGATGCCGCAAAAGCCATGCCCGCCCGAGCGGATCGTGCGTCCGCGAATGTGCACGTCGATGTCGTCCCAGTGGTTGAAGGCGTCGAGGATCTGCGAGGCCGTCTCGGGGTCGGCCTGCTGCAAGTTGCCCAGGGTCTGATCCGAAAACACCACCCCCCAGCCGAAAGTGTCATACGGGCGATGCCGCTCGACCACGGTGACGTCATGGGACGGATCGGCACGCTTCATCAGCAATGCAAAGTACAGGCCGGCCGGGCCGCCTCCGATGCACACGATCCTCATGCCCATGACCCCAAGAGGTGGTGATGAAATTAATTTAGACCTCAAGTATTTGGTATTCAAGCAATTCACCCTTAGGATCAACCCCACCCGGGTTTTCACCGGGGCCTTCGGTCGCCCTTTCGGCCGTTGCGAGGTTTGGGCCACAATTGACGTTTACGTCAACGTCATTTCGACCCCCATCCACACGAGGAGCGCATTCATGGACATTCAAGGCAAAGTCTTCATCGTCACCGGTGGTGCCTCGGGCCTGGGCGAAGGCACGGCGCGCATGCTGGCGCGTGAAGGCGGCAAAGTCGTGATCGCCGACCTGCAGGTCGACAAGGGCGAGGCCGTGGCCCGCGACATCGGCGGCGCGTTCGTGAAATGCGACGTGGCCAGTGAGGACGATGGCAAGGCCGTGGTCGCCCAAGCCGTCGCGTTGGGCAAGCTGGTGGGCCTGGTCAACTGTGCCGGCATCGCTCCGGCGGTCAAGACCGTCGGCAAAGACGGCGCCCATCCGCTGGCCGTCTTCACCAAGACGATCACCGTCAACCTGATCGGCACCTTCAACATGATCCGCCTGGCGGCCGAGGCCATGTGCAAAAACGACCCCGAGCCCACGGGCGAGCGCGGCGTGCTGATCTCCACCGCCTCGGTGGCAGCCTATGACGGCCAAATTGGACAAGCGGCCTATTCCGCCTCCAAGGGCGGGGTGGTCGGCATGACGCTGCCGATTGCCCGCGACCTGGCACGCAACGGCATTCGCAACATGACGATCGCCCCTGGCATCTTCGGCACACCCATGCTGTTTGGCATGCCCAAAGAGGTGCAAGACGCCCTGGCCGCCAGCGTGCCCTTCCCCAGCCGCCTGGGCACCCCCGAGGATTACGCCAAGCTCGTGCACCAGATCATCACCAACGAGATGCTCAACGGCGAGGTGATCCGCCTGGACGGCGCGATCCGGCTGGCACCCCGCTGAGCCCCTGCCATGCGAGGCCTCGCAGCGTGCGCCGCGTCGCTGGCCCTGCTGCTGGGCTGCGCGGCGGCGCCAACGCCGGACACCGCCCGGCCGCACCAGCCGGAGGCAGCCTCGGGTGTGCGCCAACACTCGGCCGTGCTCGTGCGCGAGCAGGCCGTGGCCGCCGCACACCCGTTGGCCGCCGACGCCGGCTGGCGCATGCTGCGCGCCGGCGGCACGGCTGCGGATGCGGCCATCGCTGCGCAATTGGTCCTCACCCTCGTCGAACCACAATCCAGCGGCATCGGCGGCGGCGCCTTCCTGCTGCACTGGGACGGCCAACGGCTCGACGCCTGGGACGGCCGCGAAACCGCCCCGGCGGCTGCTGACGAAGGTCTGTTCCTCGATGCCCAAGGCCGCCCGTTGCCCTTTCGCGAGGCCGTCGTTGGTGGCTTGTCGGTAGGCACACCCGGCCTGATGCGCCTGTTGGAGGCCGTCCATCGGGCCCACGGCCGCTTGCCTTGGGCCCAGCTCTTCGAGCCTGCCATCGCATTGGCCGATGAAGGCTTTGCGGTCGGGCCGCGCCTGCACGCCCTGCTGCGATCCGATGAACACCTGCGGCGCGACCCGGCCGCCGCCGCCTACTTCTACGGCCCCGACGGCGCCCCCCATCCCGTGGGCCACCGGCTGCGCAACCCGGCGCTGGCGGCCATCCTGCGCACGCTGGCCCGCGAGGGGGCCGATGCTTTCTATCGTGGGCCGATCGCCCGCAGCATCGTGGCCAAGGTCCGTAACCACCCGGTGCGCCCCGGACGCCTGAGCGAAGCCGACCTGGCCGCCTACCAGGTGCGGCGGCGCGAAGCCCTGTGCAGCCCCTGGCGCACGTGGCAGGTGTGCGGCTTCCCGCCACCGTCGTCTGGCCATCTGGCCATCGCGCAGATCCTGGGCCTGCTCGAACACGTGGCCCCACCCGCAGCGGCGCGGCCAGCGGCCTTGCCCGGCCCCGACTTCCTGCATGCCTACGCCGAAGCCTCCCGGCTGGCCTTTGCCGACCGCGCCCAGTACGTGGCCGACCCGGATTTCGTCGCGCCGCCGGCAGGTCACTGGAGCAGCCTGCTCGCCCCCGCCTACCTGGCCGAACGCGCCCGGCTGATCAGCCCGCACGCGATGCCGAGAGCGCGACCCGGCCGCCCCGGGGGCCAGCACAGCGTCTGGGCCCCTCAGCCCGAGGCCCCCGAGCGCGGCACCTCGCATCTGTCGGTCATCGACCGCGAGGGCCGCGCCGTGGCGATGACCACGACGATCGAGGATGCCTTCGGTGCCCGGCAACTCGTCGATGGCGGCACAGGCCTGCCCGGCGGCTTCTTGCTCAACAACCAGCTCACCGACTTCGCCTTCGTTCCCACCGATGCCCACGGCCGGCCCGTGGCCAACCGGGTCGAACCCGGCAAGCGCCCTCGCTCGTCGATGAGCCCCACGCTGGTCTTCGAGCGCGCCGGCGGCCAGCTCGTGCTCAACGTGGGCTCGCCCGGCGGAGCGTGGATCATCCATTACACCGCCAAAGTACTGCTGGGCACCCTGGCCTGGGGCCTGGACGCGCAGCAGGCCATCGACCAGCCCAACTTCGGCACCACCGGCGGGCCCTTGCTGCTGGAGGAAGGGCGCTTTCCAGCCGCCACACTGGAGGCGCTGCGCCGGCGTGGACACACGGTGCGCGAAGCCCCCATGACCAGCGGCGCCCAGGCCCTGCAGCGTCAGCCTCGCGGCTGGCTGGGGGCTGCCGATCCACGCCGCGAAGGCGCGGTGCGCGGCCAGTGAAGCGTCAACGGCTGGCCACCGGCCGCCCCTGCACGGCCAAGGCTCGAATTTGCGCGGCCGCTGCTTCGAGCGCCTCCCGTGGGGGACGGCCGGCGTTGATCTCGCGCAGCGCCGCCGACAGGTGCTGCCAGAACCATGTCATCTCCGGATTGCTCGGCATGGGCCGGCCCGCGTAGATCGCCTCCATCGAGGCCCGCACCCGGGCATCGGCATACAGGCGCCAGAACATCCGGCGCGAGGCCGGCACGCCCAGGGGCTTGTCGGCATTGATGGTGTGCAGGCTCTCGGGCCGCAGCAGATGGTTTTCGATGAAGTCCACCGCCCACGCCCGGTGCGGGCTGGCTTGCACCACCATCGCCCCGAGCACGCCGACGAAGGGCCGGGCCGGCCTGCCCCCCAGCGTGGGCAGCGGGGCCACCCCAAAGTCGATACCCGCGGCCGCCAGCCCCTCCCAGGCCCAGGGGCCAGTGATCCACATCGCCTGCAGGCCGTCGCGCATGTCGGCCTCGGCCTCCGAGTAGCTGAGGCCACCCTGCGGGATCACGCCGGCGGCCATCAATTGCTGTAGGTATTGCCCGGCCCGCACCGCCCCGGGGTGATGGATGCCCGTGTCGCGCGGGTCGTAGCTGCCGTCGATGCGGCGCTGGAACACATAGGCCCCCCCAGCGGCCATCAACGGCCAGGTGAAATAGGGACTGCCCGTCTCCCAGCCCAAGGCCCGAATGCCTTTGGGCTTGAGCTTTTCATGCAGGGTCAGCACCTCCTCGAAACTCGACGGCGGCCGATCCACCAAGGCCTTGTTGTACACCAGCGCCACGGCCTCGACCGACAAAGGATAGCCCCACACCTGCCCGCCCAGAGTGAATCCGTCCCAGGCCACTTGCACGATGTCGCTGCGCACGGCTTCGCCCGGCCGCACCGGCGCGATCCAGCCGCGTTGGATCCAGTCACCGATGCGGTCATGCGGCCAAATCCAAATGTCTGGCCCACTCGCGCCCCCATCGCGCATCGCGGCCTCGAAGCGATCGACGGCCTGTTCGAAATGCTCCACCACCACCGGGCGCCCCGTGCGCTGGGTATAGGCCAAGGCCACGCGACGCAAGCCCTCATGACCCTTGTCGGCATTGACCCACACCCTCAGCGGATCAGAGGCCGTGCGCGCCCAGCCCGCCCGGGGCAAGGCCATGCCAGCGCCACAGAGGCCCATAGAAAGAAGTTTGACTACATTTCGCCGATCGTTATACACACGACACCTCCTCGGACGGAACCATCATGGCCAGTCTATTGGCTCGTCAATCAATGGAAATCGGTGTTGTCCCTCGATACGCCAGCACGCCGACCTGCGACTGTGCTGCGGCGCCACTCAGGAAGTACAGATTGAGTAATTTCACTACATCTGGACGCGCCAACATGGCAGAGCCCGCGCGTGCTGCAGCGGCCGGCGGTAGACTGCCGAGGTGATTCCCACCGGCTTCAAACAAGATTTGCTCGCCCGCCTCGACATCGTCGAGATCGTGGGCCGCTACGTGGCACTCAAGAAGGCCGGCATTCATTTCAAGGGCCTGTGCCCCTTCCATGCCGAAAAGACGCCAAGCTTCATCGTCAGCCCCTCACGCCAGACCTATCACTGCTTTGGCTGCGGCGCGCATGGCAATGCGATCGACTTCCTGATGGAACACAGCGGCTTGGGTTTCGTCGATGCGGTGCGCGAGCTGGCCCAGCAAGCCGGACTGCCCGTGCCCGAAGACGACAGCACCCCCGAACAGCGCGCCCAGGCCCAGCAGCAACGACAACGACAGCACACGCTGACCGAGGTGCTCGAGCGCGCGGCCACCCACTACCGCAAGCAGCTCAAGACCAGCCCGCGCGCCATCGATTACCTCAAACGCCGCGGCCTCACCGGCGAGATCGCCGCCCGCTTCGGGCTGGGCTATGCCCCAGACAGCTGGCGCCCCTTGGCCAGCGCCTTCCCCCGCTACGACGACCCCTTGCTCGAAGAATGCGGCCTGGTCATCGTGCAGGGCGAAGGCGAGGACGCCCGGCGCTATGACCGCTTTCGCGACCGCATCATGTTCCCGATCCGCAACGTGCGGGGCGAGGTCATCGGCTTTGGCGCACGGGTGATCGACCAGGGAGAACCGAAGTATCTGAATTCCCCCGAGACGCCGGTCTTCGTCAAAGGGCGGGAACTCTATGGCCTGTATGAAGCCCGTCAGGCCCTGCGCCAGCACGGCTACGCCCTGGTGGTGGAAGGCTATATGGACGTGGTCGCCTTGGCTCAATGGGGCTTCCCCAATGCCGTGGCCACTTTGGGCACGGCCTGCACGGCCGACCATGTCCATAAACTCTTGCGCTTCACCGACACGCTGATCTTCAGCTTCGACGGTGACGCCGCCGGCCGGCGCGCGGCCACCCGGGCGCTGGAAGCGGCCCTGCCCCATGCCACGGACACCCGCACCATCAAGTTCCTTTTCCTGCCCCCCGAGCACGACCCGGATTCCTACATTCGCGAACATGGGCGCGAGGCCTTCGCCCTGTGCGTGACGCAGGCCGTGCCGCTGTCACGGCAGATCCTGGACACCGCCCGCGACGGCCTGGACATCAACAGCGCCGAAGGCCGCGCGCACATGCTGGCCGCCGCCAAACCCCTGTGGAACGCCCTGCCCGAGGGCGTGCTCAAGCAGCAAATCCTGGCCGAACTGGCCCAGGCCGGCGGCCTCAACCCTGCCGATCTGTTGGCCCTGTGGCAGGGGCGCCCGCCCTCGGCGGGACGCAGCAGCGACGGTCTGGCGCGCCGCAGCGACTGGCGCAGGCGCGAGCAAACGCCCGGCCCGATCGGCCCACGTCGAGCCCCACCGGGGCCGGCCGAGCAGGCCGTGCGCTTGTTGTGGCTGCACAGCGCGTGGTGGGACCAACTCACCGGCGAAGACCATGAGCTGCTGCATGCCTTGCCTGCACCGCTGGGCGCGCTGTGCGCTTGGCTCGAACGCTACATGGCCGAACACGGCCCACAACCCTGGTCCGTGCTGGATCAAGCGCTGTCGGGCCACCCCCTGCACGAGGCGGCACGCCGATTGACCGGCGCCATACACCCGGACGACGGTCTCGACTTTTCGGACTTGCGCGCCCTGCTGGACCGCCTGATCGTCGAACGCCTGAAAGCGGAAGAATCGCGCCTGATCGAGCAAGCCGCCCGGGACCCGACGGCCCTGCAACGCTACCGCGAGGTGCACGAGCGCCGGCGCCGCCTGGAAGCCGCCCGCACCGCCCCGGCGGGCCCCTGAGCCTCACGGTGGCCCGGCAAGACACCCCCGCAGTCTTTGACGAAAAGGCCAATGTCGACGATAATGTTGCGTTTATTGATGCGGCAAGAGTGACAGCAGACTCTGGGGGCCCCGGCCACCCGCGACACGGGCACCATCACCGGCCACCCAACCCCGCCAGAACTGCCCTCCATCCTCGTTCACGCCAGCTTGCCCTCTTGAGTCGACACCGGCCGGCCCCATCTGCCTCATGCGGTGTCGACCGGTTTGGCTCGTGCATCGCCCGCATGGGGCTGCGGTTTCCTCCGGTCCGCGCCCAGCGGCGACAGCACCCCCCAAGCCCACCGCACCAGACCATCCGAGGAAACGCATGACCGCCAAGAAAAGTGCCAGCTCCAAGGCGTCCGACGCCAAAGCCGCCGCTGCCGAATCCGCCACCGAGAAGAAAAAGGCCACCAAGGCTGCGACCGTGAAAGAGGCCTCGGCCAAAGCCGCCGCACCTGCCAAATCGGGCGGCACCCGCGCTGCCAAGACCAGCGCGTCGGCGGAAAGCGCCCCCAAGGGTCGGCGCGGCCGCAAGCCCAAAGCCGAGACCACCTCGGCCAAGAAGAGCCGCGCCGATCTCGATGCGGACGACGACTTCGGCGACATCGAAGCCGATCTCGAAGCCGAGCTCGAACCGGAAGTCGAAGCCATCGAAGAAGGCGACGACAAGCCCAAGGCCAAGCCGCTGCGCATGAAGGTCAGCCGCGCCAAGGAGCGTGCGCTGATGCGCGAGTTCGGGCTGGACGAAACCACCCTCACCGAGGAAGAGGTCAACAAGCGCCGCTCCGAGCTCAAGACCCTCATCAAGATGGGCAAGACGCGGGGCTTCCTGACCCATGCGGAAATCAACGACCACCTGCCCGAAAAGCTGGTGGACACCGAGATCATGGACGCCATCGTGTCCATGCTCAACGACATGGGCATCGCCGTCTACGAACAGGCGCCCGATGCGGCCACGCTGCTGATCTCCGGCGGCGGCACGACCACCGCCACCGAGGAAGAGGCCGAGGAAGAGGCCGAGGCGGCGCTCTCGACGGTGGACAGCGAGTTCGGCCGCACCACCGACCCGGTGCGCATGTACATGCGCGAGATGGGTAGCGTCGAGTTGCTCACCCGCGAGGGCGAGATCGAGATTGCCAAACGCATCGAGAAGGGCCTGCAAGACATGATGCTGGCCATCTCCGCCTCGCCCACCACCATTGCCGAGATCCTTGCGCTGGGCGACAAAATCGCTGCAGGCGAACTGCAAATCTCCGATGTGGTCGACGGTTTCGTCTCCGACGACGAAGCCGACGACTATGTCGCCGAGGAAGACTTCGACGAATTCGACGAAGACGAGGACGACGACGGCAATGGCGGCTCCAAGGCGCTGACCAAGAAGCTGGAGGAACTCAAGACCGCGGCTCTGGAGAAATTCGCCAAGCTGCGCGTCGAGTTCGACAAGATGCGCCGCGCCTATGAAAAGGACGGCTACAAGTCGCCGGCCTACAACAAGGCCCAGCAGGCCATCTCCAACGAATTGATGACCATTCGCTTCACGGTCAAGACGATCGAGAAGCTGTGCGACATCCTGCGCTCACAAGTCGATGACGTGCGCCGCTACGAACGCGAGATCCGCAAGATCGTGGTGGACAAGTGCGGCATGCCTCAGGAGCACTTCATCAAGACCTTCCCGCCCAACGCGCTCAACCTCAAGTGGGGCGAGAAAGAGGCTGCGGCTGGCAAGCCCTACAGCGCGGTGCTGGCGCGCAACCTGCCGGCCGTGCAGGAGCTGCAGCAAAAACTCATCGACATCCAAGCCCGTGCCGTGGTGCCGCTGGAGGATCTCAAAGAGATCAACAAGCGCATGAACGAAGGGGAAGCCGCCTCGCGTGAAGCCAAACGCGAGATGATCGAGGCCAACCTGCGCCTGGTGATTTCGATTGCCAAGAAATACACCAACCGCGGCCTGCAGTTCCTCGATCTCATCCAGGAAGGCAACATCGGCCTGATGAAGGCGGTGGACAAATTCGAATACCGCCGCGGCTACAAATTCTCCACCTATGCCACCTGGTGGATCCGGCAGGCCATCACCCGCTCGATCGCCGATCAGGCCCGCACCATCCGCATCCCGGTGCACATGATCGAGACGATCAACAAAATGAACCGCATCTCGCGCCAACATCTGCAAGAGTTCGGCTATGAACCCGATGCGCCGACGCTGGCCGAGAAGATGGACATGCCCGAGGACAAGATCCGCAAGATCATGAAGATCGCCAAGGAGCCGATCTCGATGGAAACCCCCATCGGAGACGACGACGACTCCCACCTGGGCGATTTCATCGAAGACACCAACAACATCGCGCCGGTGGATGCCGCGATGCAAGCTGGCTTGCGCGAGGTGGTCAAAGAGATCCTGGACAGCCTGACCCCGCGGGAAGCCAAAGTGCTGCGCATGCGCTTTGGCATCGAGATGAGCACCGACCACACGCTGGAAGAAGTGGGCAAGCAATTCGACGTGACTCGCGAACGCATCCGTCAAATCGAAGCCAAGGCCATCCGCAAACTCAAACACCCCAGCCGCTCTGACAAGCTGAGAACGTATCTCGACAATCTTTGATTGGCGAGAGACGTCAGCCGCCGCAGGCGGCGGGACTCGCGCAGCGAGGCCCTCTCGGCTTGCGCGACCCAGCACAAGCTGAGAACGTATCTCGACAATCTTTGATTGGCGAGAGACGTCAGCCGCCGCAGGCGGCGGGACTCGCACCGCCCGAGGCGCCGAGCGGGCGCCTCGGCCCATCAGGCTATTGCAAGAAACCAACGGCCTCGCCCCTGTGCGGGGCCGTTCGCATTCCAGCGCCCCCTCGCAGCCGCTACACTGCGCGTGACATTTCTCACAGTCCGCCGATGCCGTCTTCCAGCGAGCGCACCGTCCTGTTTGCCGATTTGCGCGGTAGCACCTCGCTGTACGAGTCCCTTGGCAATTCCCAGGCGGCCGAAATCATCACCCGCACCATCGGCATGCTCAGCCAGGTCGTGAGCCAACGCGGTGGCACGGTGGTCAAAACCCTGGGGGATGGCTTGATGGCCGTCTTCGAGCGGCCCGCACGCAGCCTGCGCGCGGCCTGTGAAATGCAAGAAGCCATCGCCCGCATCATGTCCGATGCCCACACTGGCGCCTCATCGCTGAAGCTGCGCGTGGCCTTGGCGCACGGCGAGATCGTCGCGGTCGACGGCGATTGGTTCGGCGATGCGGTCAATGTCGCGGCCCGCCTGCTCGAACATGCCGGGGACAATGAAGTGCTGATCACCGATGCGGTGCACGAGCGTCTCAACCGCCTGGATCGGCAGCGTTTTCGCAGCCTGGATCGCCTGCATCTGCGCGGCCGCGCCGAACCTTGCCGCGTCTTCGTGCTGGAGACCTGGACCGACGATGCCCCGGTGTCTACGCTGTTTTCCGACTTCACCGACACCCCTTCGGCCGACTGCCTGCGACTGACGGTGGGCGGTGTGCATCAGGTCTACACCCCCCAACAAACACCGATCGTCCTGGGGCGCAGCCCCGAATCCACGCTGTGCATCGACGACACCCGGGTCTCGCGACTGCATGCACGCATCGAATGGCACAGCGGCAACTTCCACCTCGACGATCAAAGCAGCAACGGCAGCTTCGTGCGCTTTGCCAACGAGGCCGAGACCGTGGTGTTGCGCCGCGGCCGCTGCGTGCTGCATGGCCGTGGCGTCATCGGACTGGGAGCGCCGCCAGGCGACCCCAAAGCTGCCTGCCTGAGCTTCGAAGTCTTCAGCATCGGGCCTTGAAAGCCCTCCCACGGCAGCTCAAGCTCCCAACCGATCGGCCAGCTCGCCCAAATCACGCACCACATGGTGGGTGCCTTCGGGCGCCCCCTCGGCCTCGGCATGAATGTCTGGACGCGCCACCCAGGCCGCCTGCAGGCCCGCGGCCAAGGCCGCTGCCACATCCAAAGCCAAGTCGTCCCCCACGTGCAAGACCCGGTGCGCCGGCGCCCCGGCACGGCGGCAAGCCTCCATGAAGATCGCGGCATGGGGCTTGCCCACCCCAAAACTGCGCGCACTGACCACGCTGCGAAACCAATGGCTCAGCCCAATGGTTTGCAGGTCGGCATTGCCATTGGTCAGCGCCACCAAGGGGAAGCGAGCCGCCAGGCGCTGTAGCGCTGGCACCACGTCTGCGTAAATCTCGACTCGGTGCCGCCAAGACAAGAATGCGTCGAAGGCCGGTTGCGCCAGCCCCTCGTCGTCGCCGGCCTGGCGCAGCGCACGCCGCAAGCTCTCCAGGCGGATGGCGCTCAGATCGTGGGACCACTGCGGGTGGGTGCGGGCCACTTCGTCGCGCAGCGCCCGCAAGCCGGCGATATCGAAACGCCGCGCCGTGGCCGGCGCATGCCGTTGCAGCCAGGCATGCAGTTGCGTCTCGGCCCGTTCGATGGCCGGCCACACGGGCCACAAGGTGTCGTCCAGGTCGAGCGTCAGCGCCAAGGGCGGCATGGCTAGCGGGGGATTGTTCGTCGCCTTCACGAGGTAGCGCATTATTCAACGATGCCCAGCATTCTGAGGCCATGGCACCATCGAACCCGATGAAGCCGGCCTCCAACTCGCCTATAGTGCACGGCGAACGTCCCCCGCCGCCCATGATCCACCGGACACGCCATGTCCCGCCCGAGCCTCGCTGACGAAACCCAACGTCTGGGGCGCCTGCACGAGTTGCGCATCCTGGACACGGCGCCCGAGCCGAGCTTCGATGCCGCCGTGAGCTTGGCCGCGCGGCTGACCGGTTGCCCCATCGCGCTGCTGGGCTTCATGGACCGGGATCGCCATTGGTTCAAGTCCGTGGTCGGGGCTGAGGCCCGGGAAGTCCCGCGCGAGCTGGCCCTGTGCAACCAGACCCTGCATGAGGACGGTCTGACGGTGGTCGAGGACCTGACAGCCGATCCCCGCTTCGCCCAGCACCCCTTCGTCGTCGATACCTATCGACTGCGCTTCTTTGCAAGCCTGCCGCTGCGGGTCGAAGGAGCCGTGGTGGCCACGCTGTGCGTCTATGACCTGCGGTCGCGAACACTGGATGCCCCGGCCAGGCAGGGGCTGCATCAGCTCGGCCTGATGCTGGAAGACATGCTGGCCTTGCGACTCAAAGAGCAGCGCTCGCGCATGCAGGAAGCCCGGGTGCGAACGGCTGGACTGGCCGGCAACGACTGGCTGTGGGAATCGGATGCCGAAGGTCGTATCACTTGGGTGTCGGCCAGTTTGGAGCGGCACACCGGGCTGCGTCCGGAAGACGAAATCGGACAAACAGCCCGCGAGTTCTTTCATCCTTGCTCCGATCCGGCCCACCGTAGCGACCATGCGGCCTACATACAAGCACGCCAAGCGCGCCAGCCCTTCAGCCAATTGGTCATGGAGCGCGAAACGCCGCGCGGCCGCCTGGCCGTGTCGGTGTCGGGCGTGCCGGTGTTCGACTCGTCCGGGCGGTTCCGCGGCTATCGCGGCGCCACCCGGGTGGTGACGGAGGAACTGCGTCTGCAGCAGCAGGCCCGCCAAGTCCAGCGCTTGCTTCAGGAGGCCATCGACAGCGTGGGGGCGGGCATCGTCATCACCGATGCCCATGACCGCATCGTGCATGCCAACCGGGCCTGGCGCGAAGGCCTGGGTTGCCACGTCCAGGGCCTGGAGAGTGCCTGCTGGACCGAAGCGCTGGAGCGGGCGGTGCGTGCAGGCGACTATCCCGATGCCATCGGACGCGAGGACGAATTTCTCGCCTGGCACACCGCCGCCCGCCCAGCGGGCGCTGCGCCGCTGGAGATGCGCTGGCGCGACCGCTGGATCCTCCTGACCGAAGAGCCCATCGCCAGCGGCGGCCACATTCGTGTGGCCGTGGACATCACCGCGCGCCGTCGAGCCGAGCAGGAGTTGGAGCAGCGCGATGCCCAATTGCAAATCATGCGGCGCGCCATGGAAGCCGAGACCGCCCTGCCGATGACCGTGGTCGACGCCCTGGCTCCAGACATGCCGCTGGTGTATGTCAACCCGTCCTTCGAACGTCTGACCGGTTACCGGCGAGAGGAAATCCTCGGCCGCAACTGCCGCTTCCTGCAGTGCGAGGACACCGATCCGGTGATGCTGGCCGCACTGCGCTCGGCGCTGGCGCGTGGGGAAAGCTGCACCGTGGTGCTGCGCAACCAGCGCAAAGACGGCAGCCGCTTCCTCAATGAATTGCATGTGGCGCCCTTGCGCGATGCCCAAGGGCGCATCACCCACTTCATCGGCTTGCAAAACGACATCACCGAACGCAGCGCCGCCGCCGACCGGCTGCGGCTGAGCGAGGAGTTGTACCGCTCGGTGGCCTTGTCGATCAGCGATGGACTGATGGTGCTCACACGTGACCATTACGTCGTGGCGGTCAATCCGGCAGCCTGCCGCATCCTCGACGCCTCGATGGACACGCTGATGATGCGGCCCGTCCTCGAACTGCTGAGCGAGGACCTGCGGCCTTTGCCCGCCCAGGCCCACCCGGTGACGCGCTCACTCCAGACCGGCAAGCCGGTGACCGAGGAGGTGTATGCGGTGCGCGGGCGCGACGGCAGCCCCCGGTGGCTGGCCGTCAACACGCAGCCGCTGCGGGTAAGTCCTGACGAGCCGCCGATGTCGGCCGTGCTGACCTTTCGGGACATCACCCGTCAGCGCCAAGCCGAGCTCGCTTTGGCCCAAAGCGAACAGCGCTGGAAATTCGCCCTCGAGGGCAGCGGCGACGGCGTATGGGACTGGGACGTTCAAGCCGGCACGGTGTACTACTCACGCAGTTGGCGCGCCAATCTGGGCTATGCCCATGACGAGCTGAGCAACGATCCACGCGAATGGCGAGAACGCGTCCACCCGGAGGACTGGCCGCAGGTGCGCGCCGCGCTGGTGGCACATTTGAAAGGACGGACCGAGGTCTACCAATCCGAGCACCGCATGCGTCACCGCGATGGCCACTATCTGTGCGTCTTCGAACGCGGCAAGGTGATGGTCCGTTCGCCCGATGGCCGTGCCTTGCGGGTGGTCGGCACTTATTCCGACATCACGCGTCTGAAACAAGCCGAACAGGCGTTGCGCGACAAACGGGCCGCCGAGCTGGCCAGCCAGGCCAAGACGGAGTTCCTCTCGCGCATGAGCCATGAGATGCGCACCCCGCTCAATGCGATGATCGGATTTGCCCAACTGCTTGCAATGAGCGCCGGGCAGCCCCATGCGGCGCAGATTCGCGACTATGCCACGCACATGCTGCAAGCCGGCCGCCACCTCTTGGCGCTGATCAACGACGTGTTGGATCTGCAACGCGTGGAAGCGGGCCAGCTTGCCCTGTCGATGGGGCCTGTGTCCTTGCGCGAAGCCAGTGCCCAAACACAAGAATTGTTGGCGCCCTTGGCGCGGGAATACCGCATCGACATCGAAAACCTCATACCGATGGACACGCACGTGCGGGCCGACCCGCAGCGGCTGCGCCAGGTCTTGCTCAACATCGTGTCGAATGCGATCAAATACAACCGGCCCGGCGGCCGCGTGACGCTGCAGGCCGGCGATGCGGCCGAGCACCGTGTGAGCATCGAGGTGACCGACACCGGCGCCGGTCTGGATGCCGCGCAGCTCGAGCGCCTGTTCCAGCCCTTCGAGCGATTGGGGCGCGAAACCTCCGGCATCGAAGGCACCGGCTTGGGTCTGTTCATCGCCAAGCGCCTGATCGAAGAGATGGGCGGCCGCATCCACGTGCGCAGCAGCGTCGGCACGGGCACCACGGTCAGCCTGGAGCTGCCGCGCGCCGATGCCGCCACGGCGAACACCATCGGTGCGGCGTCCACCGATCCCGCGCCATCGATGCCCAGCCGCATCGGCCCGCTGCGCCTGCTCTACGTGGAAGACAACCCGGTCAACGCCCTGCTGTTCCGCGAGGCCATGACCCTGTGCGAGCACATCGAACTGCAGGTCGCCGAAGATGGTGAACGAGCGTTCGACCTGGTGCGCCACTGGCGGCCCGACGTCATCGTGCTCGACGCCCACCTGCCCGGCATGTCCGGCTTCGACGTGCTGCAAGGCCTGCGCCGAGACCACGGCCTGCACGACATCCCAGCCTTCATGTGCTCGGCCGATGCCATGCCCGAGGACATCGAACGGGCCCGTCAGGCCGGTTTCGCCGGCTACTGGACCAAACCCATCGCCCTGCCCCAAGTGCTGGCGGACATCGCGCGCGTGAGGCGCCGGCCAGACCCCGAGGACTGAGTTCCCCCCACCCCCTAGGGGCAAGCCCGGCCTGCGATGGTGAGACTGGAGCGGCTCGGGAATAATCCCGAAGCCACAAGGAATCCCGAATCGATGCGCTTCGCCCCCGAACCCCCCCATGCCCATGGCCGCGACAGCACCACCGGTGTGCTGCTGTGCAATCTGGGCACTCCGGAAGCCCCCACGGCGCCGGCGCTGCGCCGCTACCTGGCCGAGTTTCTGAGCGATCCCCGCGTGGTGGAGATCCCGCGCTGGCTGTGGAAGCCCCTGTTGCACGGCATCATCCTGCGCGTGCGTCCATCCCGGTCTGCCGCGAAATACGAAAGCATCTGGACCGAGGCTGGCTCCCCCTTGCGGGTGTGGACGGAACGACAAGCCAAACTCTTGCAAGGCTATCTGGGCGAGCGCGGGCACCGTGTGACGGTGGCAGCCGCCATGCGCTATGGACGACCGTCCATTGCCACCCAACTGGATGCCTTGAAGGCCGCTGGTGCCACACGGGTGCTGGTATTGCCCCTGTACCCCCAGTATTCCGGCACCACCACGGCCAGCGTGATCGATGCCGTGGGCGCCTGGGCGGCGCGCACGCGGGCCCTGCCCGAGCTGCGCTTCGTCAACCGCTATGGCGACCATCCTGGCTACATCGGCGCCCTGGCCCGACGCATCGGCCAGCACTGGATGGACCATGGCCGGCCCGACCGGCTCGTCCTCAGCTTCCACGGCGTGCCGCGGCGCACCCTGGACCTCGGCGACCCCTACCACTGCGAATGCCACAAGACCGCGCGCCTGGTGGCCGAACGGCTCGGCCTGCGAGCCGAGCAATATTGCGTCACCTTCCAAAGCCGCTTCGGCAAGGCACCTTGGTTGCAGCCCTACACCGAGCCCACGCTGATCGAACTGGCCCGCCAGGGCATGCGGCGTGTGGACGTGATCTGCCCCGGCTTCGTCAGCGACTGCATCGAAACCCTGGAAGAGATCGCCATCGAAGGCCGCCAAGCCTTTCTGGGCGCCGGCGGCCAGGAGTTCCATCACATCGCCTGCCTGAACGATCTGCACGAATGGATCGTCGCGCTTTGCGACATCGCCGAGCAGCATCTGGCCGGATGGCCCACACGCGAAGCCAGTGACCCGGCCGCACTGACACGCCAACGCGAGCGCGCCCTGGCGCTTGGCGCAGCCGCTTGAGGTCTGGCCATGGACGGCGTACGCCTGGACAAATGGTTATGGGCCGCGCGCTTCTACAAGACGCGCAGCCTGGCCATGGAAGAAGTCGACAAAGGTCGAGTGCGTGTCAACGACCAACCGGCCAAGCCCTCGCGCGAAGTTCGCATCGGCGACCGCCTGAGCATTCAACAGGGACCGACGACCCGCATTCTCATCGTGCGCGGTCTGAGCAAGGTGCGCGGCCCGGCCGCCGTGGCTCAGCAGCTCTACGAAGAAACACCGGACAGCGTTCGCGCCCGCGAAGAAGCCGCGCGCCTGCGGCGCTACCTCGCCGACCCGGCCCACGCCATCGAACAAGGCCGCCCGACCAAGCGCGACCGGCGCAAGCTGGCCGACTGGCAGCGCTGGAGCGTGTCGCTGGACGATCTGCCCAAGCGGTGATACCGCCACCGGCGCGCCGGCACGGGACACCCGCAGCGGCCCCGAGGATCCGCTGCTTGAGGCCGCCTCAAGGATTCACACACTCGATCCGGGTCGCGCGGACATGGTCGCCAGCGATGCGGCCCGTCACCCGCACCCGCACGCCGTGGGCCGGGTCACAGTCACGCGGCGTGCTGGCGTTCCATTCGACGAACGTGCCGCGCACCGTGAAGCGGAACCCGGACACCTCGGACACCTCCCCGGCCAGTCGGGCCACGGACGCCTCACTGGCATCCGTGCGCAGCGCAAAGCGGGCTCCACGCAGCACCTGCAGCGCCGCATCGTAGTGCGCCTGCACGTCCACGTACCGCCCCTCCACCAAGTCATCCAGACTCCCTCCGCTCACCTGGGCCGACGACCGCTCGATCACGGCATCGGCGACGCACACATAAAACAACGAGGGTGCCTCCGAGCAGACCTGCACCGGCCCGGACAGACGCACCGGCTGTTGCGGCTGCCACTGCCGGCGCAGGATCTGGATGCGATCGGCCAGGACATACGGGTCGTCCGGCGGGCCCAAGATGCCCCCGCGTGTCCACACCCGCACCGACAACCCCTCGGCCAGCGCCTGTTGACCAGGCACGATGACCGTGCGGCCGTCCCACTGCACCCTCAGTCCACCCAGCCTGAAGCTGCCCGATGTCAGGCCCATGACCGAACCGCTCAGGCGCAGCCAGGGGCTCTGTCCGGCACCGTCCACGGTGGCGATCCGAGAGGCCAGGATCTCGCGCACCCCCCCGCTCGTGCGGGCCAGGCCGTGCACTTCCACCCGCTGCCCCACCTGCAGCGCCGAGGCGTCGGCCACCCCCACCAGCAAGGTCAAGGGCCCTTGCGCCGCATCGGTGTTGACCCGCACCGGCTGCCCGGCCACCTTCAAGGGCGAGACCGAGGTCACCGGGCCGATCACCTGAGGCGAGATGCGGATCTCGGAGACCACGCGCCGCCCCGAGGCCGCGGTCTCGAACTCGAGCTCGACGCGCTGGCCCAGGCCGAGCCGGAGCGGTCCGGAGGGAAGGTCGGGCGCCCCCTCCGCGCTGTCGAGCCTCACGCGCGCCTGGGTGTCGTCCAGCTCCACGCCATCGACCCACACGCTGCCGAAGCCCGAGACCGTCCCCGATGACGACACCGGCGCCCCCGTCCCACCCGAACCCACACCGTCCCCACCGCCGCAAGCAACCAGCCCGCCAGCCAGCGCCAGGGCCATCAGGCCGATCCGACTCCCCCTCAGGACTCGGTTCACGACGAAGACTCCTTTCGGGCGTGCGCAGCGTCGGTCTCGGATGCCTCGGGCTCCATGTAGTAATACACGCCAAAGCGCATGCGGTAAGGCTGCGCAGGCTTTGCGTCGGCCTGACAGCGCTGTCGCGCCTGCTCGGCCATGCACACGAAGTCCTGCGCCCACAGCCGCCGTGCCAGCACCCCCAGCGCCTCGGCCGAAGCCTGCGACAGCCCGCTGGCGAACACGCTTTGCTCGAGCAGGCGCGGTTCGGACATGGTCAGGTTGTGCACCGCAGCAGCCAGGTGATCGGCCCCGTTGGCGGCCAACAGCTCGGCCATGGCGGCCTCGTCGGCCGACGGCACGTAGCTCTGCGCCACCAACTCCACCCACGGGCCATCGATGTGCACCAGCGACAACCGCTGCAGCTCGTCCAGCAAGGTGCGGGGGTGCACGTCCGTGGACACCTCTCGCGCCAGCGCCTCGAACGAGCCTTGCTCTCCCTGGCGCGGCAGCCGCAACGGGCGGCCGCTGGCCGGATCGCGCCAGCGTGGGTCGGTGGCCCAGCGCGTGAAGACCAGCGACGCGGGCGAAAAAGGCTTGTCGCGCTGCAGGGCCCGGCCCAGCTGCGTCAGCGCCCGCACGTCTTTGCGGTGCACCCCGCTGAGCACGCTCAGCGCCGAATCGGTGCAGCGCCGCCCCTGGCGGCGCAGTTCCTCGGCCGCCACCTCCACGAAGACCCGCTTGAGCGCGGCCACGAAAGCCCCGTACTGCACCCCCTGGCGCAGCAACCAACGCACGATGGGCCGGGCCAAGGTCAGGGCCGTGCGCATGGCCAGCTCGGCGCGGCCGGCGCCCCTGGAATGCGCAGCGGCATCCTTGGTTTCGCTGGAAAAGGAAGTGTCCAAGGGCAAATGGGACTGATTCACAGGCTCAGGCAGGCATCCTAACCTGCGCAAAATGCCCAGGCGCCCCCCTGCGTCGGGGACCGGACGGACCGGCCCAGGCCATTTGCCGGCAAAATTCAAGATTTTCTTCAGGATTTTCCCGTCCGCCATCGGGCCCAGCCTCTTGAACCTTTGGAGCATGCCCCCATTTGCGCGCCAACCGATGGGAAGCACGACATGACAGAACCGCAACATCCTGACCCCAACCAATCTCCTGCCCCTGAACTGAACGCCGAGCCGGCCGAGCAGGTGACGCTCGAACAGAAGCTGGCCGAACTCGAAGCCCGGCACGCCGAGGTGTCCGACGCCTACTTGCGCGCCAAGGCCGAGGTCGAAAACACCCGCCGCCGCGCCGAGGAGGAAATCGCCAAGTCGCGCAAGTTCGCCATCGAGGCGTTTGCTGAAAGCCTGCTGCCCGTCAAAGACAGCCTGGAAGCCGCCTTGGCAGTGGACAACGCCACGCTGGAACAATTGCGCGAGGGTGTGCATGCCACGTTGCGCTTGCTCACCCAGGCCCTGGAACGCAACAAGGTGCTCGAGGTGAACCCGGCCAGCGGCGACAAGTTCGACCCCCATCAACACCAGGCCATCAGCATGGTGCCGGCCGAGCAAGAGCCCAACACCATCGTGGCCGTGCTGCAAAAAGGCTATGTGATTGCCGACCGGGTGCTGCGTCCAGCCCTGGTGACCGTGGCGGCCCCCCGCTGACCCCTTGAAAGCCCCTCATTGATCCACAAGTAGCGGACAACCGGATTTTTCAGATCAGGAGCATCCAACATGGCAAAAATCATCGGCATCGACCTGGGCACCACCAACTCGTGCGTGGCCGTCATGGAAGGCAATACGCCCAAGGTCATCGAAAACAGTGAGGGCGCGCGCACCACGCCGTCCATCGTGGCCTACATGGAAGACGGTGAGGTGCTGGTCGGCGCCCCTGCCAAGCGCCAGGCAGTCACCAATCCCAAGAACACCCTGTACGCCGTCAAGCGCCTGATCGGACGCAAGTTCACCGAGAAGGAAGTCCAAAAGGACATCGACCTGATGCCCTATTCCATCGTGCAAGCCGACAACGGCGATGCCTGGGTCGAAGTGCGGGGTAAGAAACTCGCGCCTCCGCAGGTCAGCGCCGAAGTGCTGCGCAAGATGAAGAAGACCGCCGAGGATTACCTGGGCGAACCCGTGACCGAGGCCGTGATCACCGTGCCGGCCTATTTCAACGACAGCCAGCGTCAAGCCACCAAGGACGCCGGGCGCATCGCCGGCTTGGAAGTCAAGCGCATCATCAATGAGCCCACGGCGGCCGCATTGGCCTTCGGCCTGGACAAAACCGCCAAAGGCGACCGCAAGATCGCCGTCTATGACCTCGGCGGCGGCACGTTCGACATCTCCATCATCGAAATCGCCGATGTCGATGGCGAGAAGCAGTTCGAAGTGCTGTCCACCAACGGCGACACCTTCCTCGGTGGCGAGGACTTCGACCAGCGCATCATCGACTACATCATTGGGGAATTCAAGAAAGAACAAGGCGTCGACCTCACCAAGGACGTGCTGGCCTTGCAGCGCCTGAAAGAAGCTGCCGAGAAAGCCAAGATCGAGCTGTCCTCCAGCCAGCAAACCGAAATCAACCTGCCCTACATCACGGCCGACGCCTCCGGGCCGAAGCACCTGAACATCAAGCTCACGCGTGCCAAACTCGAGGCCCTGGTCGAAGACCTGATCGAGCGCACCATCGAGCCCTGCCGCATCGCCATCAAGGATGCCGGCGTGAAGGTCAGCGACATCGATGACGTGATCCTGGTCGGTGGCATGACCCGCATGCCCAAGGTGCAGGAGAAGGTCAAGGAGTTCTTCGGCAAAGAGCCGCGCAAAGACGTCAACCCCGACGAAGCCGTGGCCGTGGGTGCGGCCATCCAAGGCGCGGTGCTGGCCGGCGACCGCAAGGACGTGTTGCTGCTGGACGTCACCCCGCTGTCCTTGGGCATCGAGACCCTGGGCGGCGTGATGACGAAGATGATCAGCAAGAACACCACCATCCCGACCAAGTTCTCGCAGGTCTTCTCCACGGCGGAGGACAACCAACCGGCCGTGACCATCAAGGTCTACCAGGGCGAACGCGAAATGGCCGCGGGCAACAAGCTGCTGGGCGAGTTCAACCTGGAAGGCATTCCGCCGGCGCCGCGCGGCGTGCCGCAAATCGAGGTGACTTTCGACATCGACGCCAACGGCATTTTGCACGTCAGCGCCAAGGACAAGGCCACCGGCAAGGAGAACAAGATCACCATCAAGGCAAACTCCGGCCTCACCGAGGAGGAGATCCAAAAGATGGTGAAAGACGCCGAGCTCAACGCCGCCGAGGACAAGCGCAAGCTCGAACTGGCGCAAGCCCGCAACCAGGCCGACGCCCTGGTGCACAGCGTGCGCAAGTCTTTGGGTGAGCACGGCAGCAAGCTCGAAGCCTCCGAGAAGGAAGCCATCGAGTCGGCCATCAAGGACCTCGAAGAAGCCCTCAAGGGCGAGGACAAGGCCACCATCGAAGCCAAGAGCGAGGCGCTGATGAAGGCCAGCCAGAAGTTGGGCGAGAAGCTCTATGCCGACATGCAGGCGGCTCAGGCGGCCGGCCAGAGCCACTCCGCTGCTGGTGCCCAAGCCTCGGCCAAGTCCGCCGACGACAACGTGGTGGACGCCGAATTCACCGAAGTGAAGGACAAAAAGTAATCGACGCTGGCCCGCCCCCCGAAGCCGGCAGCCGCAGCCGCAGGGGGCGGGGATGAAAGCACCCCCGTGGGCAGCGACACCTGCACACGGGGGCTTTGCGTTTGAAAGTGACCGAGAACATGGCAAAGCGCGACTACTACGAAGTCCTGGGTGTGGCGAAAAATGCCTCCGAAGAGGACATCAAAAAGGCCTACCGCAAGTTGGCCATGAAGTACCACCCGGACCGCAACCAGGGTGACAAGGCCAAGGAAGCCGAGGAAAAGTTCAAAGAGGCCAAAGAGGCCTACGAGATGCTCTCGGACCCGAAAAAGCGCGCGGCCTATGACCAGTACGGCCATGCAGGGGTGGATCCGTCCATGGGCGGCGCCGGCTTCCGCGGTGGCCCCGAAGGTTTCGGTGGCTTTGCAGAAGCCTTCGGCGACATCTTTGGCGACATCTTCGGGACCGGCGGCTCGCGCCGCGGGGGCCCACAGGTCTATCGCGGCAGCGACCTGTCCTATGCCATGGAAATCACCCTGGAAGAAGCCGCCTTCGGCAAGGAAGCGCAAATTCGCATCCCCAGCTGGGAAGACTGCGACACCTGCCATGGCAGCGGCGCCCGTCCGGGCACCAGTGCCAAAACCTGTGGCACCTGCCATGGCTCGGGCACCGTGCACCTGCGCCAAGGCTTCTTCAGCATCCAACAAACCTGCCCAAACTGTCACGGCAGCGGCAAGGTCATCCCCGATCCGTGCCCCAGCTGCGGCGGACAGGGTCGGGTCAAGCGCGCCAAGACACTGGAGGTCAAAATCCCCGCCGGCATCGACGAAGGCATGCGCATCCGCTCGGCCGGCAATGGGGAACCCGGCACCAACGGTGGCCCACCCGGCGACCTGTACATCGAGATCCGCATCAAAAAACACGAGATCTTCGAACGCGACGGCGACGACCTGCACTGCACCGTGCCCGTGAGCATCACCACGGCCATCCTCGGCGGCACCATCGAGGTGCCCACGCTGTCTGGCCGCGCCGAAATCGAGCTGCCCGAGGGCACTCAGCATGGCAAGACCTTCCGCCTGCGTGGCAAAGGCATCAAGGGCGTGCGCTCGGCCTATCCTGGCGATCTGTACTGCCATATCCAGATCGAAACACCGGTCAAGCTCACAGAGCACCAACGCAAGCTGGTCAAGGAGCTGGATGAATCGCTCAAGAAAGGCGGCGAACGCCACTCGCCCCATGCCAAGAGTTGGACCGACCGGGTCAAAGACCTGTTCAAGTGAGCGCCTCACCCGGACGCTGCGCGCGGGAAATGCAAGGACATCGCGGTTTGGCCTTGCCCTGACCGAGCCGAGGCATACCCACCGTGCGCGCGCATCACGGCCTGCGTGATCGCCAGCCCCAACCCGGCCCCTTCGCTGACACCGTGGCGCCGCGAGCGGTCGGCGCGGAAGAAGCGATCGAACAGCCGGGGCAGATCCTGCGGATCGATGTCCGGCCCCTCGTTGTGCACCGTCAGCACACACTGGGCATCCCGCTCTTCCAGACTCACGCGCACCGGCGTGCCGGGCCGCGCATGCCGCAGTGCGTTGGACAACAAGTTGCTGATGGCCCGACGCACCATCAGACGGTCCCCCCACACCTCGGCTTGACCCGCAGCCTCCAGGCGCAAGCCCTTGTCCTCGGCCAAGGCCTCATAAAAGTCGAACAGCGCTTTGACTTCCTCGGCCAACACGATGCGCTCGGGCCGCGGCAGCGCCAGTCCGTGATCGGCCTGGGCCAAAAAGAGCATGTCTGACACCATGCGAGCCAAGCGCTGCAGCTCCTCGGCATTGGAAGCCAAGATCTCGCGATAGGCCTGCGCCGGTCGTGGCTGGGCCAAGGCCACCTGCGTCTGCGTCAGCAAGTTGCTGATGGGCGTGCGCAGCTCATGAGCCAGATCGCCGCAGAACTGCGACAAACGCTCGACATCCTGTTGCAGACGATCCAGCATCGAATTGAGCCCCTGGGCCAAGTCGGCCAGCTCCACCGGCACGTCCTGCTCGGGCATGCGATGATCGATCTGGCGCGCCGTCACACGCTGCGCGCGCGCCTTCATCTCCCGCAGCGGAGCCAGCCCGCGCCGCGCCACCCACCAGGCCAGCAACCCACTGAGCAACGTGGCTGCGGCCAGGCACACCGTCAGCCAGCGGGTCAGCGACTGCATGAAATGCTGGTGGTGCCCGATATCCAATCCCAAGGTCAGCACGAGCATGCCGTCGGCAGCCAGTGCCTGCGCAGCAGGCAAGGAAAACTGCAGCACGCGCAACGTCCGCCCCGCCACGGTCCACTGGGCGGGCGGCCGCACGCCCTGCTGGCGCTCGACGGCTTGGGCCAGCTGCAGCCCATGGGCGTCATACACCGCGCGAGTCCCGTCATGCAGCTCGGCATGCAAGCCCTCGTGGGTCGAGAGCAGATGATCCAAGTGAGAGGCCAACTCGTCGGCCGAGCGGCTCTCGGCCACGATCCGCGCGATCAGGCGCGACTTGTCGCGCAGCAGCTCCTCATCCAACTCGACGAAATGCGCATCGGTGGCGCGCAGCACGAACACGCCCAGCCCCAGCAGCATGGTCAGTGACACCAAGGTGTACAGCAGCGTCAGGCGAGCCGTCAGCGTCAGCCGCAGTCTCATGCGCGTTCCTCAGGCACCTCCAGCACATAGCCCATGCCGCGTACCGTGTGAATCAGCCGCGGCTCGAAGCCTTCGTCCACCTTCGCCCGCAGCCGCCGCACCGCCACTTCGATCACATTGGTGTCGCTGTCGAAATTCATGTCCCATACGTGAGAGGCAATCAAGGAACGGGGCAACACCTCTCCACTGCGCCGCATCAGCAGCTCCAGCAGGCCAAACTCCTTGGCCGTCAGATCGATCCGACGGCCCGCTCGCGTCACGCGACGACGCAGCAAGTCGAGCTCCAGATCGGCCACTCTCAGGATCGTGGGCTCCAGGCCAGCACGCCCTCGGCGCAAAATGGTGCGCACGCGCGCCAGCAGCTCGGCGAACGAGAACGGCTTGACGAGATAGTCATCGGCGCCCAACTCCAAGCCGCGCACCCGCTCCTCGACCTGATCGCGCGCGGTCAAAAAGAGCACCGGCCGCGTCCACCCCTGCCTGCGCAGCTCGCGCAACACCGTCCAGCCGTCCAGGCCGGGCAGCATCACATCCAGGATGAGCAAGTCGGGATCGCCAGCCAGCGCCATGTGCAGTCCGTCAGCGCCATGGGTCGCCAGATCGACGGCAAAGCCCGCCTCACGCAGGCCCTGGCGCAAATAGTCGCCGGTCTTGGGTTCATCTTCGACGATGAGGATCTTCACGGCCGCTGCACACACTGGAACAAGACGTAGTGTGCCTGCAACGCTGCCCAGCGCCACAAGCTGACAGATTTGTCATCTGGCAGACAGCTTGCCGTTGGCTCGACCCGCCCAAAATTCCGCCCACCGGTTGATGTACCGGTCGATGAGCCCGTGGATGTTCCCCCCTTATGCCACCCATGTTCCATCTCAAACTCGCACGACTGGCAGCCGCCCTGTGGGCCGCAGGGGCCATGCTGGCCCCCGCCGCGCTGGCCTCTCCAAGCGATGCCCCCCTCGACTGGCGCCAAGCCAATGACACGGTCGGAAGGTTTCAGCGCGGCCATGTCGACATCCTGCGCTGGGAAGAAGCGCAACACCAAGACCCCGCGCAGCCCGCCGCGCCATCGGCGTCCCTGTCCTTGGCCACGCCCGCCGACGCCGTGCGCCAGGCCTGGAAGGCCCATCTGTCGCTGGCCCCAGTGCAGGCCCAGCTCGGCGCAGCGCTGACCGATGCCATCGCCCAGGGGCGCTGGATGGCCCTCGACCCCAAGATGCACCGTCGCGTACAAGGTCTGAGCGAGTTGCTGGCCGTGGCCCGGCAGGCCCGTCAGGCATGGATCCAAGCCGTGGCGGCGCGACAGAGCATCGGCATGCACCGCGACAGCCTCGTGGCGGCCCAGGCGGCTCATGAACTCGGTCAACGCATGGTGCAGGTGGGCAACTGGAGTCGCCTGCAAGCAGCGCCGAGCTCGCTGGCCCTCGGCGAAGCCAAGATGGCCTTGGAGAAAGCCGAATACGCGGCCGCCCTGGCCGAGCGCGAGCTGGTGCGCGTGCTGCAGCTGACCGGACGGCACGACCGCATCGCCCTGCCCGATGCGCTGCCAGCCTTGCCAGAGTCTTTGATGAGCGTCGATGCGCTGGCACCCCATCTGCAGGGCTTGCGCGACCAGTTGCCACGAGCCGAGGCGCTGCGTGCATCCGCTCATGCAAGATTGGCCTACGAGGCCTATCGGACCAGCCACGCCCTGGCCATGACCTACCGCGACCAGGTGCTCAAGACCCGCGAGCTGATGGCCGAGGAAGCGGTGCTGCGCTACAACGGAATGCTCATGAGCGTTTGGGAGCTGCTGTCCCACACCCGCTCCCGCTTGGCCACTGCAGCCGACGCCGTCCGTGCCCAACGCGACTTCTGGCTGGCCGAATCCGATCTCCAATGGGTGCTCCAAGGGGGCGAGCCCACGAACTTCGTCTCGCTCGGCGATGGTGCCAGCGCCGACACCGCCCCAGCTCACTGACCCTCGATGTCCCGACACCACATGCCGAATGCCTCTTCCCGACGCGGATTCTTCGCCATGGCCGCCAGCGCCGTGGCCGGTGTGGCCGTAGCCCGCTCGGCCTTGGCGGCCCTGCCCGAACCGGTGGTCCAGACCTCGCCACAGACCGCACCGCCCCTGCTGCCGCCCAATGGACGGCCCTACCGACCGGTCGTCACGCTCAACGGCTGGACCCTCCCATGGCGCATGAAAGATGGCGTCAAGGAATTCCACCTCGTGGCCGAACCGGTGGTGCGGGAGGTGGCGCCTGGCTTCCATGTCCACATGTGGGGCTACAACGGCCAAAGCCCGGGCCCGACCATCGAAGTGGTCGAGGGCGACCGGGTGCGCATCTTCGTGACCAACCGCTTGCCCGAGCACACCAGCATCCACTGGCACGGGCAGCGCCTGCCCAACGGCATGGATGGGGTGGCCGGCCTGACTCAGCCGGCCATCCCCGTGGGCAAGACCTACGTCTACGAATTCGAAGCCCGCCGCCCTGGCACCTTCATGTACCACCCTCATGCCGACGAGATGGTGCAAATGGCCATGGGCATGATGGGCTTTTGGGTCACGCACCCGCGCGACAAGCACCCGCACATCAACGAGGTCGATCGCGACTTCTGCTTCCTGCTCAACGCATTCGATGTGGAGCCAGGCAGCAAGACCCCGCGCATCAACACGATGCTCGACTTCAACATCTGGTGCTTCAACAGCCGTATCTTTCCAGCCATCGACACGCTCAACGTGCGCTTGAACGACCGCGTGCGCATTCGCGTGGGCAACCTCACGATGACCAACCATCCGCTCCACCTGCACGGTCACGAGTTCCAGGTGACCGGCACCGACGGCGGCCCCACACCACCAAGTGCACGCTGGAACGAGGTGACCACCGACATCGCCGTCGGCCAGATGCGCCAAATCGAATTCATCGCCAACGAAGAAGGCGACTGGGCCTTGCACTGCCACAAGAGCCACCACACGATGAATGCCATGGGCCATGATGTGCCCACGATGATCGGAGTCGACCACCGCGGCCTGGTGCGCAAGATCCAGCGTGTCGTGCCCGACTACATGGTAATGGGCGAACGCGGCATGGCCGACATGGGTCAAATGGAAATGCCCCTGCCGGACAACACCGCACCGATGATGACCGGCCAGGGACAGTACGGCCCCTTGGAGATGGGCGGCATGTTCACCGTGCTCAAAGTGCGCCGCCACCAGCGGCCCGGTGACTACAGCGATCCCGGGCCATTCAGGCATCCACCAGGCACTGTGGCCTACGAATGGACAGGCGCGCCTCCGGCGGCCGTGCGCGCGGGCTCGCCATCGCCCGCCCCCGACTCGGCCCGCGCGGTCAAACCCCACGGCACGGGCCACGCCCATTGACGCCCCATCGATGCCCCATTGGAAGGAGACCCACCGATGCTGCAAGCCGCCCATGCCCTCGCCCTTGCGGGCCTGTTGCTCGTGCCAGCGGTGACCATCGCGCACGGCGACCGCCACCACGGCGGCCAGGCCGGCCCCGTGGTGATTGAGCAAAAACCTTGGGGCATCGCCGGACAGGCGCGGGCCGTGACTCGCACCCTCGAGATCCAAATGAGCGACGACATGCGCTTCACCCCCGCCCAGATCGAGGTCAAGCACGGCGAGACGATTCGCTTCCTCCACCACAACCGCGGCAACGTCATGCACGAATTCGTGCTCGGCACCCGTCAGGAACTCCAGGCGCACGCCGAGCTGATGAAGAAGTTCCCCGACATGGAGCATGACGAGCCCTACATGGCCCATGTCGCCCCGGGCAAGACGGCCGAAATGATCTGGCACTTCAACCGTGTGGGCGAGTTCGAGTATGCCTGTTTGCTGCCGGGTCACTTCGACGCTGGCATGGTGGGCAAGATCCGCGTCGTGCCGCGATGATGTACTGGCGTGGGGTGCGGGCTGGCTTATAGTGCGCACGGCCTGCAAGTTCCTACCCCCATGTCCACCACGTACGCGCCTTCTGCACGCTCACGATGCCCTGCCCCGCGCCTCAGCGCCTGGTGTCAGTTCGCGATCTTGATCCTGCCAGCCATGGCGCTGGCCGACTCCCCTCCCGGGGAGCCGGCCTCCCCGATGGTGGACATCGCCAGCTCGGCCCGGCAGTCCCTACGCGCATCCGCCGAGTGGCTGGCCCGGGGCGTGGACGGTTGGTTTGGCGACCATCCCTTCGAAGACGGCGGCTCTGTGAGCGACGGCGTCTTCCAAGTGCGGTTGCTGCTGCGGCAACAGCATGCGCCCCGGCTGGGGGCCCGCTTCAACGCCAGCTTCCGGCTGCCCAACATCGAACGGCGCTCTGCACGGCTGTTCGTCGGACGAGACGACGCCCGAGACCTGGTGACCGACCAGCCGCAGCCCCTCAGCCGCGAACAGCGTTTGCAGCCCCCCGGCTCAGGACAAGAAACCTTCTTTGCTGGGCTGGGCGTCCATGCCGGGGCCGGTTTCGATGCCCGCTTGGGCCTGCGCGGAGGCATCAAACCCTATGCACAGCTGCGCTACCGGCACCAGTGGGAACTCGGCCCCGCCGACCGGCTGCATTTGCGCGAGACCGTTTTCTGGACCCGCGATGACCGCGTCGGATCCACCACCGCGGTGTCGTACGAGCATGAGGTCAACCCCACCCTGATCGGGCGCTGGCTCCACGCGGCCACCTACACCCAACGCAGCCAGCGCGTCGAATGGTCGAGCAACCTCGGTCTGTACCAGTTCTTCGGCAACCAGCGCCTGCTGTCCACCGAGGCGCTTTTCCGCGGTCGTGAAGGAGGCGGTGTCAAGGTCGAGGAATACGGTCTGCAACTGAGCTGGGAGCAAGCACTGCACGAAGACTGGCTGCTCGGTCAGGTCTCCCTGGGTCACTTCCGCGAACGCGAGACAGCGGCCGAAGCGCGCCGAGGCCTGTGGGCCTTGGGCCTGACGCTGACCATCCGCTTCTGATGCCCCCGCTTCGGCCCCCTCGCATCAGATCCCTGCGTCAAAACAGCTCGGCCTGGCGTGCGTCACCAGGAGGTCGGAAAGCCGTCGCATCCAGACGCGGTGCGTGGCGCGCCAGCCCGGCGCGGGCGCAGGCTTTGTCCACGCGCTGGGCGATGAGCTGCGCCCACACCCCCTGACCCTTCATGCGCACGCCGAATTCGGCCTCATAGTCCTTGCCGCCCCGCAACTCACGCACCCGTGCCATGATGCGTGCGGCCCGCTGCGGCAGATGATCTTGCAGCCAGCGCTGAAACAAAGGGCTCACCTCCCACGGCAGCCGCAACACGGTGTAGTGAATCGACCTGGCGCCGGCCTCGGCAGCCGCCTGGACGAGCCGCTCGATCTCCGGCTCGTTCAAAAAAGGAATGATCGGGGCGACGTTCACGCCCACCGGCACACCGGCGCGCGCCAGAGTCCGCACCGTCTGCAATCGGCGGTGGGGCGCCGCCGCACGGGGCTCCAGACGGCGACTCAGCGCCGCATCGAGTGTCGTCACGCTCACGAAGACCATCGCCCGGCGCTCGGCCGCATCGGCGGCAATCAGGTCCAGGTCCCGTTCCACCCCTGAGGACTTGGTAACGATGGTGTAAGGGTGTTTGCAGCGGTGCAACACCTCCAGCACCGCCCGCGTGATCCGCAAGCGACGCTCGATGGGCTGATAGGCATCGGTCGCCGAGCCGATATTGATCGGGCTGACTCGGTGCCCTGGTCGCGCCAGCTCCTGGGCCAGCACCTCGGCCGCGTTCACCTTGGCCACCAGCTTCGTTTCGAAATCCAGCCCGGGCGAAAGATTCAGGTAGCTGTGCGTGGGGCGGGCGTAACAGTAGATGCAGCCGTGCTCACAGCCCCGGTAGGGATTGATCGACCACTCGAAGGGAATGTCTGGGGAGTCGTTCGGGCTGAGCAGCGAGCGCACGCGCTCTTCCATCACCTCGGTGCGAGGAGGATGCGCGACGGCCCCCTCAGCGGCAGACTCGGCCTGCGCCCCCGGGGTCCATCCATCGTCAAACCATTCGCGCTCCTGGCTTTCGAAACGATGCGCCAGCCGCCAGCCCGTGCCGCGGCCCTTGATCACCACTGGAGACCATGGAGGTTCGGCCATGCCGGGACCCATCGGTAACTGTATAGATATACAGTATAGATGCCGAACCGCTGGAAGTCCAGGCCGGCGGCTCAGCGTCCACCCGGCCCGTGGACCGCGCGAACGCCGGGCCGCCGCATCAAGCTGCGCACAACTGCGCCTTGGCGGCCAGATACTCGCTGCGTAAACGCTCGATCAACACGCGCGCGGGCACCACCTCTTTGATGGCCCCCACCCCTTGGCCGGCGCCCCAGATGTCCTTCCAGGCCTTTTTCGCCCCTTCGCCGCCGAAATTCATCTTGCTCGGGTCGCTAACGGCCAGATTGTCCGGATCCAACCCGGCACGCACGATGGAGCCACGCAAATAATTGCCGTGCACCCCGGTGAAAAGGTTCGAATAGACGATGTCCTGGCTGGTGCTTTCGGTGATCATGCGCTTGTATTCATCGACGGCGCGCGCCTCTTCGGTGGCGATGAAAGCCGAGCCGATGTAAGCGAAGTCCGCCCCCATGGCCCGCGCCGCCAAGATCGCACGCCCCGTGGCAATCGCCCCGGACAGCGCCAAGGGGCCGTCGAACCACTCCCGAATCTCTTGCACCAGCGCGAAAGGACTGGTCGTGCCCGCATGACCGCCGGCCCCGGCCGCCACGGCAATCAAGCCATCCGCCCCTTTGTCGATGGCTTTGCGGGCAAAGGTGTTGTTGATGATGTCGTGCAACACGACTCCACCCCAGCGATGCACCGCCTCGTTCACATCCGTGCGGGCCCCCAGCGAGGTGATGATGATGGGCACCTTGTACTTCTCGCACAAGGCCATGTCGTGCTCGAGCCGGTCATTGCTCTTGTGCACGATCTGGTTGATCGCAAACGGGGCAGCCGGGCGGTCCGGATGCTGGCGGTTATAGGCCGCCAGCGTCTCGGTGATCTCGGCCAACCACTCGTCCAACTGAGAGGCCGGCCGCGCATTGAGCGCCGGCATCGAACCCACGATGCCGGCCTTGCACTGCTCGATCACGAGCCGTGGATTGCTGATGATGAACAACGGCGAGCCGATGACTGGCAGCGGCAAGTTCTGAAGGATGGTCGGCAAAGGCACGGGATGCTCCTCGAGACTCAGAATGCTTCGATGTCCAAGCCCATGACGCTGTCGGCGCCATTGACGATCGCCTCACGCACCGCTGGCACCTTGGCCAGGATGTGCTCGGCATAGAAGCGCGCCGTGGCGATCTTGGCCTGCATGAAGCCCGTGTCCTCGCCGGCGGCCAGCCGATCCTCGGCCACCATCAAGGCCCGCGCCATCTGCCAACCTGCCACCACATTGCCGGCAAGCATCAAATACGGCACGCTGCCGGCGTAGACCGCATTCGGTCGGCTCTTGGCTTGCGCCACGATGAAATCCACCACCTGCACGAATGCTTCTCGGGCCGCTTGCAGGCGCTGGAGCATGGCACGAGCGGCCACACTGTCGCGACGGGCCAAGTCCGCCTCGGTGTTGGCGATCTGCGCAGCGATGGCCTTGGCCACCTGGCCCCCATCGCGCACCGTCTTGCGGCCCACCAAATCATTGGCTTGGATCGCCGTGGTGCCCTCATAGATGGGCAAAATGCGAGCGTCTCGATAATGCTGGGCGGCCCCCGTCTCCTCGATGAAGCCCATCCCCCCGTGCACCTGCACCCCCAGGCTGGTCACCTCCAAGCTCATCTCGGTGCTGTAGCCCTTGACCAGCGGCACCATGAACTCATAGAAAGCCTGATTGCGCTGGCGCTCCTTCTCGTCCGGGTGTGCATGAGCCGCGTCATAGGCCGCTGCGGCAGTGATGGCCATCGCACGGCAGCCTTCCGTATAGGCGCGCATCGTCATCAACATCCGGCGCACATCCGGATGGTGGATGATCGGCGCGCTGCCAGGCCGAGACCCGTCCACCGGCCGCGACTGGATACGCTCCTTGGCATACGCCGCTGCCAACTGATAAGCCCGCTCGGCCACCGCAATGCCTTGCACACCCACGGCATAGCGAGCCGCGTTCATCATGATGAACATGTACTCCAGACCGCGGTTTTCCTGACCCACCAGGTAACCCACCGCGCCACCGTGGTCGCCAAACTGCAACACTGCCGTCGGGCTGGCCTTGATGCCAAGCTTGTGCTCGATGCTCACGCAGTGCACATCGTTGCGTTCACCGATCGACCCATCGGGCCGAACCAAGAACTTCGGCACGATGAACAACGAGATGCCCTTCACCCCTTCGGGCGCGCCGGTGACACGCGCCAGCACGAGATGGACGATGTTCTCGGCCATGTCATGCTCACCGTAAGTGATGAAGATCTTGGTGCCAAACAGCTTGTAGGTGCCATCTGGCTGTGGCTCGGCGCGCGTGCGCACCAGCGCCAGGTCCGAACCCGCTTGCGGCTCGGTGAGGTTCATCGTGCCGGTCCACTGCCCCGAGATCATCTTGGGAATGTAGGTGCGCTGCTGCTCGGGCGAGCCGGCGGTCAACAAGGCCTCGATCGCCCCATCGGTCAGCAGCGGACACAGTGCAAAACTCAGATTGGCACTGTTGATCATCTCGATGCAGGCCGCACCGATGGTCTTGGGCAGGCCCTGACCACCGAAGTCGGTCGGGTGCTGCAGACCCTGCCAGCCCCCTTCTGCAAACTGACGGAAAGCTTCCTTGAAGCCAGGCGTCGTGAAGACTTGCCCGTCCTTCCAGGCGCTGGGGTTGCGGTCGCCTTCCACATTGAGCGGAGCGACCACCCCCTCATTGAACCGGGCGCATTCCTCCAGAACGGCCTGGGCGGTTTCCACGCCGGCATCCTCGAAACCAGGCAGCTTGGCCACCTCGTCCAAACCAGCCAGCTCCTTCATGCAAAACAGCATGTCCTTGACGGGGGCACGGTAAGTCACGGCATCTCCTCGCTTGTCACTCGACGGACAACTTGTGCACCAGGCGGAAAAAAGACCCGTGGCCTGTGCAACGGGCGCACGGGTCTGGCGGGCCGCAACATCCCGATGTCACGGCCCGTTGTGGATCTCACAGGCTCTTGACCAGCTCCGGCACGGCTTCGAACAGGTCGGCCTCCAGGCCATAGTCGGCCACGGAAAAGATCGGGGCCTCGGGATCCTTGTTGATCGCCACGATCACCTTGGAGTCCTTCATGCCCGCCAGATGCTGAATCGCCCCGCTGATGCCCGCGGCGATGTACAGCTGCGGTGCCACGATCTTGCCCGTCTGACCGACCTGCCAGTCGTTGGGCGCATACCCCGCGTCCACCGCCGCCCGGCTGGCGCCCAGCGCGGCCCCGAGCTTGTCGGCCAGCGGCGTCAGCACCTCGTTGAACTTCTCGGCCGAGCCCAGCGCACGGCCACCCGAGACGATGATCTTGGCGGCGGTGAGCTCCGGACGGTCGCTCTTGGTGACTTCGCGACCCACGAAGCTGGACAACCCCGAATCACTCACCGCCGCCACGCTTTCCACGCTTGCTGCGCCGCCAGTGGCCGGCGCCGCGTCGAACGCCGTGGTGCGCACCGTGATCACCTTGACCGCATCGGCGCTTTGCACCGTCGCGATCGCGTTGCCGGCATAAATGGGCCGCTCGAAGGTGTCCGGCGACACCACCTTGGTGATATCCGAAATCTGCGCAACGTCCAACTTGGCCGCCACCCTGGGGGCGGCGTTCTTGCCGTGAGCAGTGGCCGGAAAGAGGATGTGGCTATAACCTTGGGCCACGGCCAGCACTTGGGCCGCCACGTTCTCGGCCAGTTGTGCATCGAGTTGCGGCGCATCGGCATGCAACACCTTGGTCACACCGGCGATCTGGGCCGCTTGCCGAGCCGCTTCCCCGACGTTGTGACCCGCCACCAACACATGCACTTCCGACCCGCAGGCCAACGCAGCCGTCACCGTATTGAACGTGGCCCCTTTGAGGGCGCCGTGCTCGTGCTCTGCAATGACAAGAATGGACATGACCGAACTCCTCAAATGACCTTGGCTTCGTTCTTGAGCTTGCTGACCAGCGTGGCCACGTCGGGCACCTTCACACCGGCGCTGCGCTTGGGAGGCTCAGCCACCTTCAGGGTTTTCAGACGCGGGCTGACGTCAACCCCGAGATCCGCCGGCTTGAGCACCTCCAGGGGCTTCTTCTTGGCCTTCATGATGTTGGGCAGCGTCACATAGCGCGGCTCGTTCAAGCGCAGATCGGTGGTCACGATGGCCGGCAATTGCAGCTTCACCGTCTCCAGGCCACCGTCGACCTCGCGGGTGACGACCACGGCCCCATCGACCACTTCGACCTTGCTGGCAAAGGTCCCCTGCGGGCGATCGAGCAATGCCGCCAGCATCTGCCCCGTCTGGTTGCAATCGTCATCGATGGCTTGCTTGCCCAAGATGATGAGCTGGGGCTGCTCCTTGTCGACCACGGCCTTGAGCAGCTTGGCCACGGCCAACGGCTGCAACTCGGCATCGGTCTCGACGAGTATGGCCCGGTCCGCCCCAATGGCCATCGCCGTGCGCAGCGTTTCCTGGCATTGCGCCACGCCGCAGGACACGGCCACGATCTCGCTGACCACCCCCTTTTCCTTCAGACGGGTGGCTTCTTCCACCGCGATCTCGTCAAAGGGGTTCATGCTCATCTTGACGTTGGCGATGTCCACCCCCGTGCCGTCGGACTTCACACGCACCTTGACGTTGTAGTCCACGACGCGCTTGACTGCGACCAGTGCCTTCATGCGACGCTCTCCTTCGGATTGACGTAAACGTTACATCCCATTCTATGGTGCAGCGCACAGCCGGACTGTTGTCCTGGCGACAAGCGTGCTCGGGTTAACCCTAGGCATCGCAGCCTGCACAAAATAGAACGATCGTTCGATTTTGTGCATTCTAACGGATCCCCCCCCAGGGCCGTCCAGTCACCCAGCTTGGAGTCGGGTCTCCAAGCCCCACACTGCAGCGCCTTGACCGCCTCACTGCGGCCTTGCTCCGTCGGCCCCGACCTGCCTTTGATCGGCACGAAGCCAGCGTCCAGCCAGCCTCCCAGCGCGCCCGCAACGGCCGCATCGGCGTGATGGCCCCGCAAGCCAGGCTGTGCTGCGCGCTTCCAGAGCCTGCCGAACCGTTGGTTGGGGTCCAACCACGCCCTGTGCGGACCAGCCCGGCCTCAATCCCCAGCCGGTGACAGACGGAACTCTTTCACCATGGGCCGCGCCGCCAGCGTCGACGCCAGCCGCGAGAGGCTGTCGCCGGCTCGTGAGCGCACGGTCATGCGGTACTCGAAGATCCTTCCTTCAGCCTCGAGCCGGTAGCTCAGGTTTGCAATCGAAAAGCCATGGGCCTCGAGCAACTGGCGCAGCTCGCTTTCGGGCATCACGTGGTCGCGCTCGAAACACACGCTGAAATGAGCATGCTGGCGCGTGGGCATGCGTCCTTCGATCAAGCGGAACACGGCCAGCACACCCAGGGTGATGAGCGTCGCCAACGCCGCGGCAAAGAAGAATCCCACGCCGATCAGAATGCCCACCGCGGCGGTGACCCAGATCGAGGCCGCCGTCGTGAGCCCTCGCACCGACAGGCCTTCCTTGAAAATCACGCCCGCCCCCAAGAAGCCGATGCCCGTCATGATCCCCTGAGCCATGCGCGTGGGATCGATCTGGGCCCGCATCGCCGCTGGACCGGCAAACCACTCGGCATGGAACACCGTGATGAGCATCAGCAGGCTAGAGGCCAAACAGACCAAGGTATGCGTCCGGAACCCCGCTGGGCGCCCGTGGTAGCTTCGCTCCAGGCCGATGACCGCTCCGGCCAATACAGCGCCCAGCAAATGAAGGCTGGTCTCTCTGTAGACGGGAGGCACTTGGGTCAGCAACTCATTCATGCACCCATCATGCCCAACACGCGCCCCCGCTGTCCAGCCGACCGTCCGCGACACATCTGGCCGCACCGATCGGACTGCCACTGGCGGGGCATGGCCTACAATAGCGGATGACGGGCCTCCTCGCATGGGAGCATGGCCAACCGGGTCAGGTCGGGAACGAAGCAGCCCTAACCATCGCGAACAGTGCCGGGGTTAAGGCTCGTCACCCGAATTCGTCGGTTTCGGGCTTCGTCGGCCCTGCAACAGGCGCCTGCGCCCAGCCGCAGCGGATCATGCGGCCCGCCAGCGCCAGCGGCGCATCCCGGGATGCGCCGCAAGGCGTCCACAGCGCCTGCCCACACCACCACGGCTGCGCCTCGGTTGACGAGCGCTGCTCAAGTCATTCGGTACTTGAACTGTCCGTCTTTGCCCACGCTGGCCTTGATGCGCCCCACGGCTTGACCTTCGGCCATGCGGGCGAGCACCAATTGCGCCAACTCCGGCAACAAACTGCCGCCCAGCAGGTGATCGACATTGCGGGCCCCGGTGTCCACTTCCGTGCATCGGGCCAGCACGGCCTCGACCAAGTCATCGCCATACTCGAAGCGGGCGCCATGTTGGGCATGGAAGCGTTCACCGATGCGGTCCAGCTTCAGACGGATGACCCGCTCGAGCACCTCATCGGACAGGGGGTAGAACGGCACGACCTTCAAACGCCCCAGGAAGGCCGGCTTGAAAGCCTTGTACAACTGCGGCCTGAGCAGCTCCTCCAGGCGCTCCGGGCTAGGCCTTTCGCTCTCGTCTTTGTTCAGGCAGGCCTGCATCAAGGTCGATGAACCCACATTGGACGTGAGGATGATGAGGGTGTTGCGAAAATCGATCTCGCGGCCTTCAGCGTCCTCCATCACGCCTTTGTCGAAGACCTGGAAAAACAGCTCCAGCACATCGGGGTGCGCCTTCTCCACCTCGTCGAGCAGCACCACACTGTAAGGCTTTCGGCGCACCGCCTCCGTGAGGACACCGCCTTCTCCGTAGCCCACATAACCCGGCGGCGAGCCCTTCAGGCCAGAAACACTGTGCGCCTCTTGGTATTCACTCATGTTGATGGTGATGAGGCTGCGCTCCCCACCGTAGAGCGCATCGGCCAAAGCCAACGCGGTTTCGGTCTTGCCCACGCCACTGGGGCCCACGAACAAAAAGACCCCCTGGGGCTTGTTCGGATCTTCCAACCCGGCCCGGGCGGTACGCACGCGCTGAGCGATGGCAGCCAGGGCATGGGACTGTCCGATGACCCGCTCCTCCAACGCTTGTTGCAGCTGCAACACAGCTTGGATATCGTCCTTGACCATGCGGCCCAAAGGAATGCCGGTCCAGTCCGAGACGATCTGGGCCACGACCTGCGCATCCACCTGCACCGGCACCAAGGGCGTGTCGCCTTGGATGACGGCCAACTCCGACAACTTGGCCTGCAGTGCGGCTTGCCAGGGCGTCAAGGACAAAGGTTCGTTTTTCTTGCGCGACTTGCCAGCCGGCGGCGCAGGCTCAGCACCCAGCGCTGCGGGCGTGGACGGCGCGCCCGCCTCGTCTGCCCCACGTTCGAGACGCTCACGCAACTCATCGATCTCGGCCACCAAGGCCTTTTCCTGCTCCCAACGGCTCAGGTCGGCCTCCAGGCGGGCCTGGATCGCTTGGGATTGTGTGTCCAGCTCGGCCAAGCGGCTGCGGTGATCCACGCCTTGCGCGGCTTCCTTCTGCAAAGCCTGACGCTCGGCTTCCAGAGCCGCGAGTCGGCGGCGGGCTTCATCGATCACCGCTGGCGTGGCATTGCGCCCCAAGGCCACCCTGGCACACGCCGTATCCAGCACCCCCACGGCCTTGTCCGGCAACTGACGCGAGGTGATGTAGCGGTGAGACAGACGGACGGCCTCAGTGACGGCCTGGTCGCAAATGCGCACATCGAAATGTCGCTCCATCAGCGGAACCATCGCGCGCAACATGTCCGCTGCCACGGCCTCGGACGGTTCTTCCACCTTGACGACCTGAAAGCGACGCGCCAAGGCAGCGTCCTTCTCGAAGTACTTTTTGTATTCACTCCAGGTGGTGGCTGCCACCGTGCGCAGTTCCCCCCGGGCCAGTGCTGGCTTGAGCAGATTGGCCGCGTCGTTTTGCCCGGCCTGCCCTCCCGCACCGATCAAGGTGTGGGCCTCATCGATGAACAGAACGATCGGTTGCGGATTGCGTTTGACCTCATCGATGACCTGCTGAAGCCGGTGTTCGAACTCCCCCTTGACGGAGGCGCCAGCCTGCAGCAAGCCCAAATCGAGCACATGCAACGCAACGTCTCGCAAAGGCCCAGGAACGTCTCCCGAAGCGATGCGCAAGGCCAAGCCTTCGACCACCGCCGTCTTGCCCACGCCAGCCTCTCCGGTGAGGATGGGATTGTTCTGACGCCGTCGCAGCAGGATGTCGATGACTTGACGGATTTCGGACTCCCGACCGATCACTGGATCGATCTGTCCCTCGCGGGCTCGCTGTGTGAGGTTGACCGTGTAACGATCCAATGCCGGCGTGCTGGCGCAGGCTGCAGCGCCCCCATCCGGTGACGATGCTGCAACCGGTGAGGATGCAATGCCAGCGGCTTCGGCCGAGCCGGCAGTCAGTTCGTCGAGGCGGTGTTTCAGGTCCTCCACGGGGATGCGCAACAACGCCGATGAGGCCCGAGCGGCCATCTGCCGCAATCCGGGATCGGTCAGCAATGCCAAGAGCAAATGCGCGCTGCGGATGCGCGCCACCTGGCTATCGAGCGATGCAATCAGCCAAGCATGCTCCAACCATTGCGGCAGACGCTGCGAGAACACGGGGGTTCGTGTATTGCCGCTGGGCAGCTGCCGCAGCGCGGACTCGAGATCCCGGCGCAGCCCTGCGGCCGACACCTCACGACGCGCACAGATCAAGCTCAGGTCGCTGCGAGGCTCGTCGAGCAAGGCCAGCAAGAGGTGCTCGATATCCACCTCGTGGTGCCCATGAGCCATGCACAAATTGGCCGCCCGTTCAGCCGCCTGCCGCGTCAGCTCGTTGAGCTTGGTAATCAAGGTCTTGAGGGATACAGACATGGTCGATGTCCAAAGAATGAAAGATTCACACCGCCGACAGCGCGTCGTAGGCCAGATCGTCGCGATCCTGGGTCGCGGGTTTGCTACAGAGGAACGTCGTCCATCCCAACCGTGGGACCAGAGCGTCAGACCGCGAGCTCAACACCGTGGGCCGAACGTCCTGCTGCCGCAGGCACAAGCGCACTTCGAACTCCAATGACACGCCGCAGACCAAGGTCAGCAGTCGCTGTAGGGCTCGCGCGCCGGTGGCTCCCGGCAGAAAATGGTCATAGCGCCGCCGCTCCAGGGGGCCTAGGTGCAAGCGCACACGCAAGTCGCGCTGCCACAGGCGTTCGCCCAGAACCGCGTTACGCCCCAGGGCCACATCGCTGTGACCGAGCACACTTCGCGCCGACGTGGGCAATCGAACCCAACGGCCCACGAACGATTCCACCCGGACGGGAATGCCGAAATGCGCTCCGATCCAAGACTCCAACTGCGATGCCGACACCTGCCGGCGCTGCAGGGCCCCTGCCCAATAGGCCACCGACTCGTCGTGCAAACCAGCCCCTGGCCCATCGAGCAGACGGTTGCGTAACGCGGACTGCCCCAGCCCTGCCAAGGACAGCACCATGGGCAAGAACCCCTCGGCTCGGTCGGACTCATACGACAGGGCCAAGCGATGCTTCTTCCATGCCTGGTAGAACAAGCCAAGGGCTCGGTGATTGAAGATGTCAAGGAAAGCGCGTGCTGCGCCATCACGCTTGAACACCTCGCGACGCACGAGTGTTTCGGTGTAGTGCAGCGGCAAGGTGCCGTGCACGCCCAGCAGCCCCATGAACGCAGGCGTGATCTCGATGCGCTCCAACCCTGCACTGGCGGCTTGCCCCTGCGACGCCTCTCGGACGACCTGAAGGTCCTCGATTTCACTGGCCGGAAAACTCAGCGACAGCGAGCTGCGAAAGCGGAGCCGATGCGCAAGAATGCCCTGCTCGTCCAGGCCATCGCGCGCCGACAGCCAACGCGACAACAGGCGCACGGCCTGAAAGAACTCGTGTCGATGTGGCTCTTCCAGCAGCCGATCGATCACACGAGGGATTGAGCGCCGCTGCGGGGAGAGCATGACAGAAGTTCTTCGCCGGTGTGGGCGGAGACCAGCCGCAACCGTGTGAAGCTGTTGAGATGGGTATACAAACCAAAGAATCGGTGGAGCACCTCGGCGAACACATGCAGCCCCACGCCGACGAAACTGGTTTCATCGATGGTCAGACAGATGTCGGTTCCGCGCACGAAAGTGGCATAGGGCTTGCCTGGCAACCAGGCCACCGCAGGCTGATGCTGCACGGCCACCAGGCCATCGATCTGGCGCTGATTGGCAGCATTGCGCGGCAAATCGTACAGCCGCAACATTTCCTTGAGGGCATCGATGCCCCCCTGACTGAGTGAGAGATGGTTGAGCGACAGGTGAGAAATGAGCCGCCACAAAGCGCCTTGCCCGCGTGAAAACCTCAAGCTCGGGCTGGGCCGGCGCAACAGCCGAATCTCTTGGGCCGCACTGCCCCCCTCGACGAAGAGATCACCTCCTGGCTGCCCGATCGCCAGCTGGGTGGGCAAGTCTCGGTTGGTCGCCCACACCTCCAGTGACAAAGTCTCTTGCACCGCCCAGCTGGGTTGAAAGTCTGCATCCACCAGCCCCAGTTCCAACTCATATCCAGGGCTTTGTGAGGCCGTTCGCTCGTCGCGCTGGGTGTACCAATAGCAGGCCTTGGGTTGGACACGCTCCCCATCACGCAGCAAGTCGTCGTGGCGCAAAGAATAAAACGGGCGAAACTCCTGAACGGACTCGCCTTGCGCAGACTGGCGCACACACCACACCCTCTGAACCCCATACACCTCATAGGCATACGCCCGACGCGCATCGACCACCACCGGATACATCGTTCGAGCATGGGTCACCCGGATGGGGTCGGCCGGCGTTCGGAACAAGTTGACCACCGGCGTGCACCCGAGTTGGAGATGTTGGGCGTCGAGATCTTCCAGAAGTCGGGCCGCATCAGAATCACCGCGCATGCCCGTCAATGGAATGTGCAGGATCAGGTGCGTCCCCTTGATGGCCATGTCCCTGCCAGTGCCTTGCGATGGAAGCGACACAGGCAGGTCCACGAAATTGAACTTTTCCGGATAGGCGAAGTATTCCGTGAGCAAGCGATAAGCCACATGCGACCGTGGATCGAGCTCCACGATCGACTCATGGTCCTCGAAGCCGACCAACCGCGGCCGCATCCCTGTCAGCTTCGACACCCCCTGTCCATCACCGGACTGCAAAATCACATCCAGTGACTTGGAACACAGCGCCTCGCGTAAAACGCTCACCAGCGACGGCTCGCCATCGAGGTAGACGCGCAAGCACTTTCCCTGCCAATCCCCCAAAGAAAACTGTGGCGACAGGGACTCCAGATGAATGGACACGACTGCCGACGTCCCATCGGGCCAACGGCAGCCCGGCAGGGACGGTGGCGCCATCCGGAAGCTGGCTTCGGTCAACCTCACCGGCACCAATTCAACGTCGTAAGCCGTGCGGAACTGACACGCCACGCCCCGAATCGGTCGACTGCGCAACACCTCACCACGGGGAATGCGTACGACCCCATTCATCTGCGCGGCTGCCGATCCAAGACGGAACTGAGCCACGGAACACGAAGGAAATGGCCGAAGGTAATGAGGATAGAGGACCTCCAGCAGAGATTCCGTAAAGAGAGGGAAATCGTCCTCGACACGTTTGTGGATTCGCGCGGCCAGGAATGCGAACGATTCGATCAGTCGCTCGACATGAGGATCCTCGGCAGACTCTCCACTCAGTTGTAGACGGGAAGCGATCTTCGGGTACCGCTGCGCGAACTCCCTGGACTGATTGCGTAGAAACGCAAGCTCTCTCTCATAGTAGGGCAGTAGCTCTTCCACTTCAGACCTCGACAATGCGGTCTGCACCCGCGCAGCGAACGCGATAATGCTGCGTGGTCTGGCTCACCACCGCATCAAAGCTGACAGGCTCTTTCGATTGCTCTACCAGCAGCCACGCTCGAATGGAGAAATGCAGTTTTTGCTCAGCCACGGCCCCTGTCTCCAGAGTCACCTGCACTGCACTCAGCCTGGGCTCGTGGATGCCGATGGCACGCTCGATCGATTGACAGATGCGCCGCCGGTCTTCTGGGCTGGCCAGGCTCAGGCTGCTGAAATCCAGCATCCCATACGAGAGCACGGAACGCTCGCTCAGCGGGTACCCCTCGAAGTCCTCGTCCGCTAAAGCGCAACGGGTGTTGAGCAAGGCCTCCAGGTCGCGAGCCACACAGTCCTTGATTTGCTCCAGCGACATTTGAAGCACGGCATGAGGACTGACCGAACCTCCATCGTCGTCGAGCAGGCAGTCCAAGAGCGAAGGACGATAGCGCAACATGAGGGGCGCAAGTGAAACGACGGGGCATCCAAGCTCAGAAAGAAAGGCGGACGTGCCGCCTTTCTCTTTCCGGAAGGAGCCTTGAGAATCAGCTGAAGTTCGGGACGTTCTTGGCCAGGTCCCAGGCCCCGGTGATGTTGACCTTGCCGGACTTGTCGCCGGTGATGTTGAGTTCGTCGTAAGTCCAGCGCACAGCCGAGTACTTCAGCGTGAACGTCTCGGAAGGAACGCCCTCACCATTGACCGTCGGCGCCACCGAAGAAACGATGACATTCTTCAACTCGATCTTCAAATACTGGTGACGGCTCTGAGTCCCCGACGGGCTGCCCACATTGTTCTTCCCGCCATGGGCCCGGTAAAAGTAGACGATGACATCACTGATGATGGTCCCGGCCGAGCAAGCCTGCAGCAGCTTGGGCGTGGCACCGTCGATGTCCTTGGTGAAGACCATTTCACCATGTTCGCAGCGCTCTGCCGTATGCCCACCGGCCGTCGACGCCGTCGCAGACTTGGGTTGACGCACCAAGTGGCTCCAGGAGTAGACCTCGACGGAATCTTTGTGCTTGCTGTCGCGGGAATCGCCCTTGATGTCGCTACCCTTGAACTCGACGTAGATGTCCTTCGCCATGGAAAAAATCCTCCGCTGAAAAGGTTGGAGCGTTGAGAATCAGCCCTTGCCACCCTGTGGCAATTCCGCCACGAGGCGCAAAGACACCGAAAGTTCGTCCAATTGGAAATGTGGACGAACGAAGGAGACCGCCCTGTACACCCCTGGACGGCCCGGAACTTCGGAGACCTGCACGGAGGCCTCTCTCAATGGAAACTGCGCTTTGGTCTCCTGAGATGCAGCGTCATCCGAGGTGACGTACTGCGAGATCCATCGGTTCAGATAGTCTTCCACGTTGGCTGCCGACGCGAAGCTACCGATCTTGTCGCGCATCATCGCTTTCATGTAGTGCGCGATGCGGCACACCGCAAACATGTACTGCAGCTGCGCGGACAGCACGGCGTTGGCGTTGGCCGCATCCAAATCGTATTTGCGCGGCTTTTGCACCGACTGAGCACCGAAGAACGCGGCGTAGTCGGTGTGTTTGCAATGCACCAAGGGAATGAACCCCAGGTCGCTGAGCTCTTTTTCTCGCCGATCGGTGATCGAGATTTCCGTGGGGCACTTCAGAGCGATCTCACCATCGTCGGTCTTGAACGTGTGCGTCGGCAAATCTTCGACGAGCCCCCCACCTTCCACCCCGCGAATGGCGGCGCACCATCCATAATTTTCGAAAGCGGCAGTCAGTCGCGCGGCGAAGGCGTAAGCGCTGTTGACCCACAGGTAACGGTCATGGCAGCTGCCATCAACCGCCTCGACGAAGTTGAACCCCTCCACGGTGGTTCCATCTTTCGGGTTGTACGGCAGTCGCCCGAGGAAGCGCGGCAAGGTCAGACCGACATAGCGGGCGTCTTCCGAATCTCGGAAGGATTTCCACTTGGCATATTCGACCGTGTCGAATACTTTGGCCAAATCGCGAGGCTTGCCCAGGTCGGTGAAGCTCTCCAACCCGAACAGCTCCGGCGACGCTGCAGAAATGAATGGCGCATGAGCCGCCGCCGCGACATGGGACATCTGCTCGATGAAGTACATGTCCTCGGGCTGACGACCAATCTCGTAGTCACCGATCAAGGCCCCGAAGGGCGCCCCGCCGAAGGTTCCGAACTCCTCTTCGTAGACCTTTTTGAAAAGCGTACTCTGGTCGAAGTCGATGGCCGTGTTGAAGTCACGCACGAGCTCCTTCTTCGTTGCGTGCATGACTTTGATTTTCATCATCGCTCCCGTGGAGGTGTGCTTGCACAGATAGTGCAAACCGCGCCAAGATGATTCAAGACGCTGAAACTCCGGGGCATGCATCACCTCGCTGAGCTGGGCTGAGATGAGCTGGTCGATCTCAGCCACTCTGGCATCGAGCGTGGCCGACAGGTTCTCTGACAGAACCACGGTCCCCTTCAGGACCTCTCGCACCAACTCGGAAATGATGTCTCGCGCACGTTGATGTTCCGTCGGCGACTTGGCCACGCGGCTTTGTTCGACGATGCGATCGAGCAAAGACTCCGACTCTGGCGCGGCTTCGGGTTGCGGCGCTTGCGCAAGGGCTTCGGCACTCATCACGTCACTCCTTCGTGGTCTGGGTTTCTTGGCCCAAGCGCTCGAGCTGCTCGGTGTTGCGCAACACTTCGTCGAGCAAATCCTCCAGCTTCTCGTTGCCTGCCAGCTTGTTACGCAGATCGGCCAGCCGGGTCCGCACCTCGAGCAGACGACGCAGCGGTTCCACTTGCTGCACCACGGATTCCGGACGGAAGTCGTCGATCTGCTTGAACTCCAGGTTGACGGCGAACTCCCCACCCTCCTCGCTCAAGACATTACGCACCCGAAACGACGCTCTCGGGGCCATGCCTGCCATGACGGCATCGAAGTTGTCGAGATCGATGTTGACGAACTTGCGATCCTTCAGCCGAGGCGGAGGCGTCTGGTCGGAAGGTTTTCCGATGAAATCACCCAGCACACCCACCACGAACGGCAACTCCTTCTGCTCGATGGCATCGCCGATCTCGACGTCGTAGGTCAACTGCACCCGAGGCGGACGCACCTTCTCGAGACGCTTTTGCACACTGTCTTTCTTGGCCATGGGACTCCCTGCGAAGAGGATGAAAGACGCTCACTGGAGAGCGCTGAATGGATTGCGCGACCCGGTGGATGCCGGTCGGGCCGTGGCAGGCTCCGCCGGACGCGCCGCCCGACTGGAGGCCGAGATGGATGAAGCCTCCCGGCGGCGGGTCACCACCGCAGGGCGCGCAGCCGGCGTCTGGACGGGTTCGGTCGCCACGATCACCGTCTCGCCTATGGCCTCTCGGATCGTCTGCGTGAGTGTCTGAGCTTCCTCGCGGGTGCTGCCCTGCACCGCATTGCCCTGCCGCAAATGACTCAAAGCCAAGGCCGAAGCTCGCAAACCTGCCACCGCCATGATGCTGTGGGCCGTGGTGTCATTCACATCGCGCTGCAGGACTTCCTGCGCAGCGACCATGGCCTGGCCATAGCGCTTGGCCTCCAAATGCATCTGGGCCTGCTGAAGCCAGGGCTCCTTGGCTCCCGGGTGGGCGCGCGCCGCTTGCAGCAGCAAATCGCTCGCCTTGGCCCAATCGCCGGCTTCCTGTGCAGTCCGGGCCTGAGCCAGCGCCTGCTGAAGATCCACTTGGGGCAACTTGTCTTCGGTCCGTGACACGCTGGCACAGGCCGTCAAGCCTGGAACCACCAAGACCGCCCCGATGCGCCAAAGCGCCCCCTTGAGTGCCCCCTTGAATGCAATCAGGTCCATACCGAAGACCCCCTCACCTGCTGTTGCTGATCGTTGCGACCGGTTGCTTCACCTGCAAGTGGATGCAGGCCCCGCACTCTCATCGTGTCGCTTGAATGGCTGCGGATTAAATCGCAGCTTGTGGGCTCGACGCTAGGGCTTCGAGGCGCTCGTTACACAGAATTACCTATTGATACAGCAAGTCACCATATCCCCCTGAACAGGTGAGTGCATCCGCGCTCGTCTTGCCTAGACTACGGCCGCTTTTCATCACAACAAGCATCGTCTCAGGGAAGAAAGCCATGTGGCATCGCGCACCGCCGGCACTTGCTTTGCTCGCCCGTGTTCTGTCTGTCGTGGCGCTGGCAGGTGTCGTCGGTTGCGCGAGCGCCGGCAAGGCAGTCGATGCGGCCAGCGCCCTCACGAGTGGGGCGCTGCGCCTGATCGGCTTGGCCCCGCAAGAATCCCCTCCACCAAACGCTCAACCTGCGCGCATTGCGGTGCGAATGCAGGCCAGCGAATCGCTCAACGTCGACGACCAAGGCCGATCCCTGTCGCTGGTGATGCGCGTCTACAAGCTCAAAGGAATCCAGGCATTCGAGTCGGCACCGCAGGACGCGTTCACCTCGCCTGCCCGTGAACGCGAGCTGCTCGGCGACGAGCTGATCGAGGTGCGCGAAATTCAGATGCTGCCAGGGCAACACCGTGAATGGCACGAAGTTCTTCCTGCCGAGGCTACTCACCTGGGCATCGTGGCTTTATTCCATCACCCTGCTGCGCAGAGCTGGCGACTGACTTTCGATGCGAAGGACGCGGCGAAAACGGGCCTGTCGCTTGGTCTACACGCCTGCAGCCTCAGCGTGGCCATCGGCCGATCGACGACCTCGTCTGCAAACCCCGTTCCTTCTGCGCCGGCGGGCTGTCAGCGCGGATGAGGACTTGCAACACGGACCTGACAACGTGATTCCATCTTCCAAGATCCTATGGGGTGAAGGTCTCTTCCTGAGACCTCAGCATTTCCAACGGCAAGACGCCTATCACGAGTGGCGGCTTGCTCAAATGGCGCGCATCCTGCATCCATACGCCTGGGGGGTGAGGCACCTTCGCGTCGACGAAGACGCTTTGCAAAACGGCCTGCTGCAACTGTTGGAGATTCAAGCCGTGTTGCCAGATGGCGATCTCTACGACGCACCAGGAGATGACCTGCTGCCTCCTTCCTTGTCTTTGACCGAGCTCGACCTACAGCAGTCCGAATTCACGTTTCATTTGTGCGTCGCCCCGATGCGTCGAATGGGCAACAACCATAGCCGTCTCGACGAGAACGAAGGCGTCGAGTTGCGGTTTCGACAAGACGCACACGTGCAAGCCAGCGACTGGTTCACCGACGCGGTCCCGGCCGAAGTCGTGGTCCTGCGTAAAGCGGCGCGCTTACGTGCCAGCCACGATGCGCGAGAAGACACCGTCAGTTTTCCGGTGCTGCGCTTGCGGCGCAAAGGCAACGGTGGATTCGAAGTGGACCGTCGCTTCATTCCGCCTTCGGTGGCCATCGACTCCACCCCGGCGTTGCAGTCGATGCTCCGCCGGCTGCTCGATGCGCTGCAAGCCAAGGCCGATGCGCTGATCGGCCTGCACCGAGAGCCGTCGAAAAACATCATCGAATTCAGATCCGGCGACGTGGCTTCATTCTGGCTGCTTCACACCGTCAACGCAGCCCACGCGTCCTTGACCCATTTGGCGCGCCACCCCGGTTTGCATCCCGAGCGCCTGTATCAGGCCTTGCTCCAATTGGCCGGCTCGCTCTTGACGTTCTCCAAGTCGTTCACGTTGTCGGACTTGCCCGCCTATGACCACCAGGACCCGGGCACTTGCTTTGCTCGCATCGATCACATCGTGCGGGAAATGCTAGAAGCCGTCATCTCCACACGATACTTCGCCATCGCGTTGCACGAGAGCAAGCCTTCATTCCACATCGGTCGCCTCGACAGCGAGCAAATCCAAGCCTCCACGGCCTTCTTCCTGGGCTTGTCGGCCGCACTGCCCGGCTCGGAGCTCATCGAGACCGCGCCCTTGCGCTTGAAGATCGGCGCGCCGGACGATGTGGAAAAACTCGTGCTGTCAGCCATGCCAGGCGTGCGGCTCATCCATGCTCAGCAGGTCCCTGCCGCTGTGCCGATTCGACCGGGCATGCACTACTTTTCGCTGGAGCCACGTGGCCCTCTTTACGAGCGCATGCTGCAAGCACAAGCGATCGCTCTGTACACCCCGCAGGGCTGGCCTGATCTGCGTCTCGAACTGATCGCCGTGAATCCATGAGCACTTCACCCCCCTCCCTTTTCGAAGACACCGAGCTGATGCCACCGGCGGAGGCCCCCTCCGGTGCGCCCGTCCAAACCGGCAAACTCGTCGATCTGCTCTACGAGGGCTTCTACCTGGTCTTTCTACTGAAGAATCGACATAGCCCGGCCGATGCCACCACTCTGCGGGAGAAGCTGAAGGAATTTCTCGCCGAGTTCGAGCGTCACTCGATTCAGCTCGATGCCAGCGCCGAAGACGTTCACCTCGCAAAGTACGCGTTTTGCGCGCTGGTGGATGAAACGATCCTGACCTCGGGCCTCAAGATCCGCGAGGACTGGGAGCGCCACCCCTTGCAGTTGCAGTTTTTCGGAGATCAACTCGCCGGGGAGAACTTCTTCGTGCATCTCGAGCGACTGCGTCAGCAAGGCAGCGCTCGTTTGGCCGCGCTCGAGGTCTTTCATTTGTGCCTGCTGCTCGGGTTTCAGGGGAAATACCTGCTCGAAGGGCAAGAGAAGCTGAGCTACTTGACGGCACGTTTGACCGACGAGATCACCCACATGAAAGGACGCAAAGCAAGCTTCGCTCCGCATTGGGCGCCTCCGGACCGCGTGCAACACGTGCTGCACACCGTGATTCCGCCGTGGATGCTGGCAGCTGGCTTTGTCTGCTTGGGACTGCTGGCGTTCATGGGGATTCGGACCCTGCTCGATCGGGCAACCCATACCGATCTCGCGGCCTACCAACAGCTCATTCAGCTTCCCCCCGAAGCCGCGCATCTGACGATCACACTGCCGTGATGATTCAGGGAGCGCCCAAGGCAGTGGCCTGGCGTGGACAGGCCGCCTCGTCGTCATGCCGCGCCGCGCACACTCGGGCGCGGCACAACTGCCCTTCCAGCCAGCCCAAGGTGAGACAACGCCGGACCAGCTCCGCAGTGGGAATTCCCGCCTGGACGAGCACGACATCGCTGTGGCCCCCCCCAGGCGCGGAACCCGATCCCAACGACACCTGGCGGGGGGCGACCGATTCGGGCACAGCGCGTGACATCAGCACTTCAATGACGTCCACATCGGGATCGACGGTGCGGGTGGCCATGCGGCGCACGGGCTCTCGAGACACGGGAGCGACCCGCGATCCTTTGCGGCGACTCTCAGGAGAGGTGGATGGCGCCGAAGGCGCTTGCCCCACCGTCACGCGCTCAGAGGCCTGCGGCTCGACCTCGGGCTGGGGCACGGTGGAGACTTCCTCGGCCAGCTCGATACGTGCCGCCGACGGATTCGTGACGGCCGCCTCAGTGGTGCGAACGAACGGGTCGGGCAAGACCGCAGCGGCCGCTGGCTGCTGGGGCGCGCGCTGCTGGGACCAAGGTGCTGCCTCGAGTGCAGGTACGCGGCGATCCTGCATGGGCCATATCCACCATGTCAACGCGCCGACCAGCACGATCGACACGATCGGCAGCACGCGCCAAATCCGCATCCGACGTGATGTGCCCGGCGCGTGGCCTTGGCTGACCACCGCCAGGATGCCCTCTGCCTGCTCGGCAGCTTCGAGCGAGGCGTCGACGGCCGCGTCGCGGCTCGCCAGGAGACTGGGCACAGGCTCGTGCCCCGATGGTGGCAAACGACGGTTATGCATGGATCCTCCCTTGGGCGATCCGTGGCATGACCGTCCCGGACCGCGCGCGCACGATTCTAGAAAGACCGGTGTGATTTGTGGGGGCTCGCAAAGCCTCGTTACATCGTGAAAACGCCATGGGCTGGATTCTCCTGTTCGTCATCACTGGCAGCCTGCTGCTGAGCTGGTGGGCCTTGCCGGAACTGCGCAGCAATCCGCTCCCATGGGTGCGCCGCCTCGGCCGCGACTGGCGACGAACCCAACGTGGACACCGCCGCATGCGCCCGAAGAAGCCTTGGAAGGCGCCGACGCAGCTTGTGCTTTCGTACCGACACCGACTGCGCATCCTGGGCATGTTGTCGCTCCTGATCGTGCCGCCCTTGCTGGCATGGTGGATGCACGACGGCCGCCGTGTGGCGGACCTCGGCGTGCCCCACACCGCGAGCAGGAACCCCCAGATCGCCTGGCTGCTACAAGGCGAAAAGCTGGTTCCGCCGCCGGCGTTGCCACCGGAGGTATTCGCCACGGCCGAGGTCGAGGCCATCCGCCCTCGACTCACACACGCCAGCCGAGATTGGTCGCTTCTGGACGAGGACTTCCGTCAACGGCTGCTGCTCGTCTATCGACTGATGCGGGAGCGATATGGCTATGAGATGGTGCTCATCGAGGGATACCGAAGCCCGCAAAGACAAGCCGAGTTGCAAGCCATGGGGCCTCAGGTCACGCAAGCCGGACCGGGAGAAAGCTATCACCAGCACGGATTGGCCGCCGACAGCGCGTTTCTTCGTGATGGGACGCTCGTGATCTCCGAACAAGATCCCTGGGCCCTCGAAGGGTATCGACTGTATGGCGAACTCGCCGAATCGGTGGGCCTGACCTGGGGGGGACGATGGCAGATGCGCGACTACGGGCACGTGGAGCTGCGTTCCATCCAATTGTCTCGACGACACCAACGGTAACAGGTTGCAGACGTTTGTATCGCTAGACTTCGTTCCACAAAGAAATCTTCAAGTGCAGGGAGTGCACATGTCACGTCCGTTCATTGTTCTGGGCGACAAGACCAGTCACGGCGGCACCGTCGTCGAAGCATCCGGATCGACCGACACCCACGGACGGCGTATCGCACGCGTCGGGGACAAAGTGACCTGCCCCCGCAAGGGCCACGGCCGCGTGACCACGATCGTCACCGGTGACCCCACGATGCTGATCGACGGCAAGCCGGCGGCTCGCCATGGCGACAAATGCGCCTGTGGGGCAACGCTGATCGCGAGCCAAAGCATCAGCACTGTCGGCTCAAGCGGGGGCGGAGACACATCCGCCCCATGGGCAGTCAGCAGTGCCACTTCCGTGTCTCCTCCGGAGCCTGGGGCCAAGGCAGAGCCGGACAAGCAAGATGAACAGGATGAGGTGATTGAGCAGCACTTCTTCCTGGCTGATGAATTTGGATATCCCTGCAAGGGCTACCGATATGACCTGTTCGCGAACGGCGCGTTGCATGCGAAGGCCAAGGATTTCAGCGATGGATGTACTACCAGTGTGCAGGGCGTTTGCGAGCTCAAACTGATCATTTGGCTGAACTGAGATGTCAAAGGTCGACGACGAAACTCGCCAACTGGCGGCAATGGCATACGGCGAGGCATCGCCAGACAACGTGGAAGCCGAGCTGCAGGCTCTGGCCAGCATCTTGGTGCGACAGCGCGACGCGCGCGGATACAAGGACATCGCGAGCTTTGCGCGAGGTGAGCCAACCTTTTCATTCGTCGTCAACGACGGGAACAAGCGCTACGCCAAGCTGATGAAGGCTAGCGATCAAGAAATCGAGAAGGACACCGGCATGCGACGTGCGGTCGCCGCCGCCAAGAATGCACTGGCCGGGGGACCGGACATGTCGAACGGCGGTTGGTTCTGGGACGGCGCCGACATCAAGACCAATTACAAGAACCACTTCAAAGTGAAGCACGGTATCCGCTTTACGGATCCATCACACAACATCTATGGCATCGAGGAGTCGACAAAGGTCGTGATCCTTTATAAGCGGATCAAGGTTCGAGACAAGAGCACGGGCACCGTGAGCGTCAAGCAGGAGGAGGTCGGCCGCTATGACCACGTCTATCAATCCACAGCGGCTCACGGCGGGACGATTTTCTGGAGGTTGAACCCTGAGTACCTCCGATTGACACGCGCTAAGGAATATAAGGAAACGCTGATCAAGCCCCGCGCCGCGGCGAGATTGTCCTGCGCGGGGCGAAACGGAGCGTTTTTGGCGCGTTCTACGGCCTCGAGGGCCTTACTGGCGGGCCCTTCGGCGCCCGCCCGGGCCATGATGGGCCCATTACGGGCGCACCAATGCCGGCACGCGCCGTGCGGCCATGTACAGGTTGACCATCGCCAGCGCCGTGAAGGCGCGGTTGGCGTTCTTGGCCAGGCCTCGGTAGCGCACCTTGGCAAAGCCCCACAGGCGCTTGAGCACATGAAACGGGTGCTCGACCCGCGCG
>NZ_KB905929.1 GCF_000381125.1 Caldimonas manganoxidans ATCC BAA-369 | reverse complement strand
TTGAACCAGTGCTGCAGCAAGTGAATGCGCAACATGCGTTCCAAGCCCACGGGAGGACGGCCATTGCCGGGCTTGGGGTAGTGCGGCTCGATCAACGCCACCAGCCGATTCCACGGCACGATCGTCTGCATCTCGGCCAAGAATGCGTCGCGCCGGGTGGGCTTGCGAAAACGCTCGAATCCCGCGGACGCATCGGCCGCCGCTGCCAAGGTCATCTGCTTCATGACCGTAATCATCGCCGCCCATCACCAGGGCGACAAGACGGACTACTGCCAGGCGCAGGACTTGATCAGAGTTTCCATAAGTGATGCTGCTCTCCCGCGCTTTGCTCGCACCTGCTCTGATCCTTGGCGCATGTGCCATCGCAAAAGAGCCGCCGCGAGAAGTGCTCAGCTCTTGCCTCGCTGCTCGCGTCACGTCGAGTGACATTGCCGCCGAGGAACTTGCGACCTCGCAGGTCACTGCAGACGACGACTTTTCTCCAGGCGTGAAGGCGACGTACTTGATTTCTGCTAGAGAAACTGAAGTCGGATATGGGCAGTCGGAGAACTCGCATGTGTTGATCTATGGTGAACACGTGCTCCGGCTCTCGTCGGCCTCGCTGGCAGCGGGAACCACGGTTTCTCCGATGCCATTCGATCCATTCCGTGCTGACTGGATCCAGCTTTGGCGAAGCGGTCGGACCTACCTGTGCGTCAGCTTCAACTTTGATGGAGTGGGGCGAAGCGGCAAGCATCAGGACGTGCGTGCGGCTTACCTGCTCACACCCGGGAGATCCACACGGGACCGGCCCATGCTGCACTTCACCGTGGGCCCCGTTGCGCAGCCAAGCACAAGTCAGGGGCCGCATCGTCCACACCAAGGCAAATGAAGACCGTGGCCTGGATCTCTGTCACAAGCGCGGGGCTGAGCCGCTGTGCAGCCTCTGGCCAGCCGCCCTCTGTGTCTGTGAAGCATCCTGTCGAGCGCTGGGAGTCCTGCAGCTCCGTTCGAGGAGAGTTTTCGTGTGACCGGAAAGCCGACATTGCGCTAGTCACAGCGATCCATGACGCGTGCGAAAGCACGGTTCACGAACCGTTTGTGCGGAAGGACGTGCTTCGGCCCCACACGCTGGGGTCCGATACCTTGGACAGGCACCAGGGATACAACAGATCGAACCGTATCGAAACACCTCCGATTCCTCCTCTGGATGCTGCTGGCCACGTGTCTTCTCCAGGGCTGCACCGTCTGGCACTGGCCGCGGCTTCGACAGGCGCGACCGGGTGCTGTACTTCACCGTGCTGCCGTTGGCCCAGTACTGGGCGCACTCCTGCTGCGCCGCTTGTTGCCTTTACTGGTGAGTGGGGCGCTGTCTGCCCGTGCTACCGGCGGGAGACTGCCGGAGGATCTCTTACGGTTCATGGAACACAGGGACATATGCAACCACTTGCGAGGCGAGTTTTCCGGGGACCCCGAATCCAACAAAGATCGAATCGAAATGACGAACCAAGCCTGCGCGGGCACCGACCAGGAACTCGTCACGGCTCGCGAGATATCGCCATCATCAACGTGTACTTGAAGCTCTTGGCAAGTATGAGCGCAGCAGCATCGAGTCGAGCACGGCGACGCAATATGACGCACGACAGTGATCTTGACGGGCGCCCCCCCATGCGGATCGACGGCAAGCCGGCGGCTCGCCATGGCGACAAATGCGCCTGTGGGGCCACCTTGATTGCCAGCCAATCTTTCAGCACCACCGCCTGACCGGCGCCACAGGAGTCTGCCCAATGCGCAAAATCCTCTGGCCTGGTCTGGCCCTTCTGTTGCTCGTGCCAGCCGTGCTGTGGTCCATCGCACAGTGGCCGTCGATGTCACCTTGGCTTGGCGACCGATGGTGGTCTGTCGTCGTGCTCGTTCTGCTGGGTGGCATGGCGCTGTGGGCCTTCCGCCCCAGCCGTCGGGATGCGCAACCCAATCACCCACCGCAAGCAACCGACGGTTCCCAGGGCACCGCCGTCGCTCACGCTCATGCTCGAGCACCGCAGACGCTGCTGGTGCGTGGCGCGTCCGTCGCCACCCGATGTGGCAACGTCCCGGAAGCGGTGCTGCAGGCCATCGGCCCCCAGCCATCGATGCCAGAACCCGATCCGCAATGGCCGGACGATCAGGGACTGCTGCGCCTGAGCGCCCGTTGTGCCACCCTGGATGTGTCCCGAGTGACCCGCGCCTTGGGCGAGGCGGCCGCCTCTGCAGCCGTCGAACGCCCGGCCCTGTGGCGAGCCTTGGCCCTGCAAGCCGACGCGCTCGATGGTCTGCAAGCGGCTTTGCAGCAGCTTCCCTCCCACACCAGGCTGAATGTCCAATGGACCGTGCCAGATCACTGGAGCGCAGACGAACGCAGCCTGGCCCAAAGCTGGTTGAAAGACGAGCTGATGGCGCGCCTGTGGCCTGATGCCGGCCCGGTGGAGATTCGCCTGCTGCCTGCAGTGGGCCTGGCTGGCATGCTCCACCGTCTCCACGCCGAGAGCCTCGGGAACGATGAATCGTCGGGCGGCGGAACTTCTGCAACCTTGGTCTTGGCCTGCGATTCGCTCATCGATCCGCAGCATGCCCCCACGGCAGCCGTTCCTGGCGAAGCCGCTGCCGCCTTGCTGGTCCAAGCGCCGCGCGCTGGCGACACCTCCGCGCACGATGAGGTCCTGGCCCAGCTGTCCTGGCCGGCCTCACCGACATCCGATGTCCCGCCAGAGCGTGCCGTGCACGACATCGCGGCACATGCCCTAAAGGCTGGGCCGCCCACCTCGGCGGTCGGCCGGGTGGTCAGCAATGTCGCGCTGGCCGGGCCTGACGCTCAACAAGTCCTCGACACCATCGTCGAACTGTTGCCCGAGCTGGACGTGGGAGAACGTCTGTGCCGCATCGGTGTGGCCTGCGGCGATCTCGGATGTGCGGGACCGCTGGTGGCTTTGGCCCTGGGCAGCCACGCCTCACGTCACGATCGAGCCGCCGTGCTGCTCCTGCTGGCAGGCCCGCAGCCCTGGGCGGCCGTATTGAGTCCGACGCAAGTCGCCTCCTCGGCCGCCGAGGCCTCGTCCAGCTGATTTCCGTTCGCCTCGCCATGCAAAGCGTCTTGAACTTCCTGTTGCATCCCCTCACCCAGCGCGTCACGGGCTGGCTGGCGTTGATCGGATTCGTGAGCGTCGGAGCCTGGGCCTTCGAACTGCCGATGCACTGGGCCTTGGCCTTGCTGGCCCTCTTCGCGCTGGCCATGCTCGTGCGCTGGGCCGTGCAGCGCTACAAGGCCCGCAAGGCGGCCAAAGCTCTGGAACAAGCCCTCGACGCCCAGCATGCCGAAGCCTCGCGGCTCGAAACGAACCGGCAACGTCGCGAAGAAGTGGCCCTGCTGCGCGAGCGCATGCGACAGGCCATCCGCACCCTCCAACGCTCCCGACTCGGACAGACCTCGGGACGGGCCGCGCTGTACGAACTGCCCTGGTACATGGTGATCGGCAACCCAGCCGCAGGCAAGAGCTCGGCCATCGTGAAGTCGGGGCTGCGTTTTCCTTTCACGGACGATGCCGGCAGCATCATCCAGGGCATCGGCGGAACCCGGAACTGCGATTGGTTCTTCACCTCTGAAGGCATCCTGATCGACACTGCCGGTCGCTACAGCGTCCAAGATGAGGATCGGGCCGAATGGCTGGGTTTCCTCGGTCTGCTGAAAAAGTACCGAGCCAAAGCCCCGATCAACGGCATCGTGATTGCCGTCAGTGTGGCCGAACTGGCAGCCCAGCGGCCTGAAGCCAACATCCGTCTGGCCAAGCAGCTGCGCCAGCGCATGCAAGAGCTCACCGACAAGCTGGAGGTCATCGCCCCGGTCTACGTCATGTTCACGAAGGCCGACCTGATCAGCGGGTTCGTCGAATTCTTCGAAGACCGAGACCGCAGCGAACGTGAGCGAGTCTGGGGTGCCACCCTCCCGTACGATGAACAAGGACGCGCCGATGCCCTGGGGCTGTTCGAACGGCATTTCGACGAGCTGTACGAAGGGCTCAAAGCCGCCTCGGTGGCGCGGATGTCGATGCAGCGCGGCGAGCGGCTGCCGCCTGGCGTATTGAGCTTCCCCTTGGAGTTCGCGGGTCTGAAGCCCGCACTGTCCACCTTCATTGCAACGCTGTTCGAGGACAACCCTTACCAGTATCGACCCCGCTTTCGAGGCTTCTACTTCACCAGCGCGGTGCAAGAAGGGGAATCGACCAGTCGGTCCAGTGAGCGCGTCGCACGTCGCTTCGGCCTGAGCTTGCAGCCCGGCACCACGGCCAACGTCTATTCCCACACGGGTTTCTTCTTGAAAGACCTGTTCACCCGGGTCATCTTTGCCGACCGGCATCTGGTGCGTCAACACGTCACCCGTGTCCGGCGCCGCTGGCGCCAAGCCACGGTGATCGTGGGCCTTGCAACACTGGGGCTGTGCCTAGGCCTGTGGACCTGGTCGTATGCCAACAATCGCCAATGGGTGGCCAATGTTCGCGCTGACTTGGAGCAGGTCACCCGGCTGCAGGCCTCTTCGCCGGATCTTTCGTCGCGCCTGGAGGCGCTCATGATCCTGCAGGATCGGCTGCGTCAGGTCGAGGCGATCCGTCACGAGCGTCCGTGGTCCCTGTCCTTTGGCTTGCATCAGGGCCAGCAGCTGGAGGATGTCCTGCGGCGCGAATACTTTCACGGCGTGCGCGAGGTCATGCTCAAACCCGTGGCCCAAAGCATCGAGGCCTATCTGGCAGCCGTCAAGGACAACGAGGGCAAATTACAAGATGGCGCCGAACCGGTGGCGACGACGCAGTCCCCGAGCGCCACAACCGGTTCGCCGTACAGCGCAGCATCGACCACCAACGTCACCGATGCCTACAACGCCCTCAAGACCTACTTGATGCTGGCCGATCGGCGCCGCGCAGAGCCCGCTCAACTGAGCGACCAAATCACCCGATTCTGGCGCGGCTGGCTCGAAGTCAATCGCGGCGCGATGCCACGCGAGCGCATGCTGATGTTGGCCGAATCCCTGATTGCCTACACCACGGCCCAAGTCCAGGATCCCACATTTCCCCAGGTGGCCAACAACCTGGCCTTGGTCGACGAAACTCGTCGCGTGCTGCGCACCGTGGTGCGTGGCATGCCCGCCCGCGAACGGGTCTATGCCGAAATCAAGGCGCGGGCCGCCACTCGCTTTGCGCCCATGACCGTGGCCCGCGCCGTTGGCGAATCGGGGCAAGATCTGCTGGCCGGCAGCCAGGCCGTCTCGGGCGCCTTTACACGACAAGCCTGGGTCGAGTACGTGCAGGGCGCCATCCGTGACGCCGCACACAAAACCCTCCAGGCCGACGACTGGGTCCTCAAAACCACGGTGCAGGACGACCTCACACTGGATGGCAGCCCCGAGCAGATCCAGAAGGCGCTGACCGATGCCTACAAGTCCGAATACATCGCCCAATGGCACCGCTTCCTCCACGGCGTGACCGTGCAGCCGTTTGGCAGCTTCGAGCAAGCCGTCGAACGGATGAACCGCCTGGGCGACCCCGCCAATTCGCCCCTCGGGCGATTGATGGCGGTCGTGCACGAAGAAACCTCCTGGGATCGCCCCGCGAGTGCCACGGCGCTGATGAGCGCCAACCGTGGTTTGGGCGCTTGGTTCCGAGAAGTGGTGCTGCGACAAACCCCGCCTCCAATGAATGCGCAAGTGCGCACCGACGATCCGCCCAGCGCTCAGCAAGCGATCGCGGGGCAAGTCAGCCAGGAATTTGCCGGCGTGAGCCGTTTGTTGAGCGCACGAGACAATGGCGGCACGCTCATGGGAGCCTACCTGGAGGGCCTGTCGCGTCTGCGCACACGATTCAATCGGATCCACACCCAGGGTGAATCCGGCCCAGGCAGCGTTCAGCTGATGCAGCAGACGCTGGAAGGACAGTCGGAGATCGCCGAGCTGCTCAAACTCGTGGACGAGCAGATGCTCAACGGCTTGAACGACAACGCGCGCGCAAGCCTGCGCCCACTGCTCGTGCGGCCACTGATGCAGGCATTCGAAGCACTGATCCCGGACGCAGAGGAAGAAATCAACCGCATTTGGCTCGCTCAGGTCTACGGCCCGTATGAATCCACTCTGGCCGACCGCTACCCCTTCAAGCCCGACGCCCGTGTCGAGGCATCCGCCGCCGACATGGCCAAGATCTTCGGCCCTGAGGGAGCGATCGCCCGGTTTGCGGACAAGACCCTGGGGCCGCTGGTGATCCGGCGGGGCGACAGCCTGGCTCCGCGCACCTGGGCCGATCTGTCCATCCGGCTGTTGCCGGAATTCACGGGTCGCTTCGCCGCCTGGGTGGCGCCCCTTGGCGGTCATGCCGCAAGCTCGGCCGACACCGAGCAAACGCTGTTTCAAATCCTTCCCCAACCGGCGCCGGGCTTGACCGAGTACAGCCTGGAGATTGACGGCCAAGTGATGCGCTATCGCAATGCCGCGGCCGCATGGTCTCACTTTGTGTGGCCCGGCCCTCAGCCCACGCTGGGCGTGCGCTTGCAAGGCGTGAGTTTCGATGGCCGAAGCATCGAGTTCTTGCATGAGCCTGGCCGGTTCGGATTGGAACGCATGATCCACAACGCCCAACGCCGCCGCATCGATGCCCAAACTCACGAGCTGCGATGGTCTGCGGGCGGACACACCGTGGCCGTGCACCTGCGCATCATCGCCATGCCCGGAGCGTCGGGCGGGGCGTCCGCAGGGAACGGCAGTTTGGGGGCGGCGCCCCTACCCCGTGCGGTCGCCGGTGCGGCGTCTGCTCGTTCTGTCTCGGCCCTTGCAGCGGGAGGCGCTCGATGAGCCTGCCCACCGCGACCGCCAAGCTCGTGTGCTTCGGCAAACTGCCATCCTGCGGCGATTTCGTGCGCAACGGGACCGCCAGTGCGTCGCTGGTGCAGACATTGGACCGTTGGATGTCGCGCACCCTGGAATTGCTGGCACAGGATCCCTGCTGGAAGCAGACCTACGATCAGGCACCGGCCACCCATTTCGCATTTTTGGGGCCCCGCAGCCCCGTCGGATTGGCCGGATACCTGGTGCCCAGCCAGGATGCCTCCGGCCGCCGTTATCCGTTCATCGTGGCGGCCTCATTCGGTGTCGCCGAGCCCGTCGGATTCTTGGGCTTGAGCCCACTGGCCTTGTCGCGCCTGTGGACCCAAATGGAACACACCGCCCAGCTTGCGCAAGCCTGCCAGGAATCCACGCAAACCCAGGAGGTGTTGACGCACGCCGAACGGCGACTGCAGTGCCCTGCCACGCAGGACGCAACACATTTCCGGGAATTTTTGGAAACCCAGACCCTGGGCAGTTTGGAATCCCTCCTCGAAGAAGCCGGTCAAGCGCTGCCGCTGCGCCAAACGCTGTTGGCACTGGGACTGCTGCTGCGTCCCCTGATTGGCCATCCCAACCCCAAACTCGAGCGGGGCCTGCAGTTGCCGCTTCCCAGTGATCCGCTGTATCGACCTTTCGTGGCCTCGTTCTGGCTTGATCTGGTGGCCGGCTTCCTGCGGCGTAGCGGTTTGGAGCTGGGCATCTTCACCGCTCGGCACCACGGACGCGCGGTGCTGGTCATCGGGTTCAACGGCGCCTGTCCGCGCAGCCTGCGCTCTGTGCTGGACCCACAAGCCGGACTCAAGGACAACATCGAATTTTCCAGTCCTTCCTGGGTTGAACCCTCGGTCGAGACGGACTACGGACTGAAGAAGCTGTCGAGCTATCTGCGCAACCCCACGCTCTCGCTGGCGCAGGCCAGCCAGACTTTTCGTGAGACTTTTCTGGGCCTCTGAGGAACACAACGATGATGTTCACACATCCCTGTCTCGCGCTGCAGACACGCCCGTGCGTGCCACGGCGGCACCTGTGGCCCATGCGTGCCTTGGCCGCCTCCTTGCTTCTGAGCGCCGGCTTGGCCGTGGCCGGCAATCGAAGCGAACCAGGGCCCGACCAAGTCCTCGTGACCGGCACGGTCCCGGACGAAGCCACCCGTGCGCTCGTCTTACAACGATTGCATGAGCTGTATGGCGCTCAACGGGTCGTCGATCAGATCGCCATCGGCAGCGTGGTTGCCCCGCCACAGTGGTCCCAACATGTGCGCAACATCCTCGGCCCTGAAATCCGCCAGGTCAGCCGCGGCCAGCTCTCGGTGCGCGGCACGCAAATCGACCTGCAGGGCGAGGTGCCCAATGAAGCCCAACGTCAACAGGTGCTCAGCGCCATGGCCACCCGGCTGAATCCCACCTATACCGTGCGCAGCGCCCTGCGCGTCGGCACGGGGGAGCAAAGTCTGATCGACCAAGCGCTGGCCAACCGCATCGTCGAGTTCGAACCCGGCAGCTCGGTGCTCACCCCGGCAGGCCGCTCCGTGCTGGACCAAATGCTGCCCATCTTGATGCGCCTGTCGGCCAAGCGCATCGAGATCATCGGTCATACCGACGCCCTGGGCGCACCAGATGCCAATTTGGCCCTTTCACTGGCACGGGCCGACGCCGTGCGCAACTACCTTCAGGCCCGAGGCATCGATGCCCAACGCCTGGCGATTTCCGGCGTGGGCTCCGCACGGCCTTTGGCCAGTAACGACACGCCTGAAGGGCGGGCCCGTAACCGCCGCATCGAGTTCCGGATCAGCCAGTAGCCCTGCAACGTTCAGGCCGACAGGCTCGCCGCAGCGGCCAAGCGCTCGGCGCAGGCTTGCGCCACAGCGGCATCCCGGGCCTCGACCATCACGCGCAGCAAAGGTTCGGTGCCTGACGCACGGATCAAGATGCGCCCGGTGTCACCCAGCTCCCGCGCCACATCGGCCTGCTCACGAGCCAAACGCTCATTGCGGCGCCAGTCCTGCCCAGGCAACAGCCGTACATTGATCAGAGATTGCGGACACAGGGTCACATCGGCCAGTAGCTCGGCCAAACTCAGTCCGCAACGCATCGTCGCCTGCAGCACCTGCAAGGCGCTGACCATGCCGTCTCCCGTGGTGTGACGGTCCAGTACCAGCAGATGCCCCGAGCCCTCGCCACCGAGCAACCATCGGCGCGCCAGCAACTCTTCGAGCACATAGCGATCACCGACCTTGGCTCGCACCAGCGCGACACCGCGCCGCGCCAAGGCCTGCTCCACCCCCAGGTTAGTCATCAGGGTGCCCACCACACCGGGCACGGCCTGCCCCTGACGCAAGCGGTCGTCCACCATCACGTACAGCAGCTCGTCGCCGTTGTACAGGCGCCCTTGGCCATCGACCATGAGCAACCGGTCCGCGTCCCCATCCAGGGCCACACCGTAGTGCGCACCATGCTGGCGCACCGCCTCGATCAAGGCTTGCGGTGCCGTGGCGCCAAATCCGGCGTTGATGTTGTAGCCGTCCGGACTGCAGCCAATGGCCACCACTTCGGCGCCCAACTCGTGCAGCACATTGGGGGCGACTTGATAAGCCGCGCCGTGAGCCGCATCGACCACGATCCGCAAGCCTTTGAGTGAAAGCGTCGCGCTGAAGGTGGCCTTGCAAAACTCGATGTAGCGACCCTGGGCATCGTCGAGCCGCCGCGCTTTGCCCAGCGATGCCGAGTCCACCCACTGGGGGGGTTCCTCGAGCAAGGCCTCGACCTCCGACTCCCATTCGTCAGGCAGCTTTTCACCCTGAGCCGAAAAGAACTTGATGCCGTTGTCGTCAAACGGATTGTGCGAAGCGCTGATGACCACGCCCAGATCCAACCGCAGGGCCCGGGTCAGGTAGGCCACACCCGGAGTCGGCAGCGGGCCGCTGAGCAGCACATCCACACCAGCGGACGAAAAACCCGCCTCCAGAGCCGATTCCAGCATGTAGCCCGAAATGCGTGTGTCTTTACCAATCAACACCGTGGGACGGCCCTTGCCCTGGTGTGCGCGCCGCAGCACGCGGCCGACGGCATGCCCCAGACGCAAGACGAAGTCCGCAGTGATGGGAAAACTGCCGACCGTGCCGCGGATACCGTCAGTCCCAAAGTATTTTCGTTGGCTCATGGCTGTGTGGTTCGTTTCGATCCAGAGGTGGGAGAGGCTGCGCTGCGGGTTGCAGAGACTTTCAACCTTGCCTGGGCTGCTGGCTCCATGAAGGCAGGCCCCCATGCGCCCAGACTTTCAGCGCATCCACGGTCGCGGCCACATCATGCACACGCACGATGCGCGCACCATGCGCCACGGCCGCCAGGGCCGCCGCCACACTGGCTGCAAGGCGATCGGCCAGGTCCCGCCCGGTGACCACCCCCAGCGACGATTTGCGCGACCACCCTGCCAATAGCGGATAGCCCAGCGCAAGCAACTCCTGTTGTCGGCGCAGTAACTCGAAATTGTGTTGCACCGATTTGCCGAATCCGTATCCCGGATCGAGGACGATGCGCTGCGCCGCAACCCCATGGTCGCGCAAAGCCTGTGCTCGTGCATCCAGAAAGCAGCGCACTTCGGTGGTCACATCCTCGTAGTGCGGGGCCATCTGCATGGACTTGGGCTCCCCTTGCATGTGCATCAGGCACACGCCGCAACGCGGGTGCTGCGCAACCACCTGAAGAGCCCCTGGGCTGCGCAGCGCGTAAATGTCGTTCACGATGTCCGCGCCAGCCTCCAGGGCCATGCGCATCACCTCGGGCTTGTAGGTATCGACCGAGATGGGAACGCCCAGTCGCACGGCCTCACGCAGCACCGGTTGCACGCGGTCGAGCTCTTCCTGCAGGGGCAGGGGCTGAGCCCCCGGACGGCTCGATTCCCCGCCCAAATCGAGGATGTCCGCCCCCTCGCGCAACAGCCGCTCGCAATGGGCCAGCGCCGATCGCGTGTCGGCATGCCGGCCGCCATCGGAAAAGGAATCGGGCGTGATGTTGACGATTCCCATCACCCGAGGACGACTCAGATCAATCTCGTAGCGCGAGGTTTGCCAAAACATGGGTTCGGAAATCGACAACGGGGCCGAAGCCCCGTTGGGTATGAACGCGCAGCGCTGGAAATGCCTAGCGTGTCAAGCCGCTGCGGGCGCTTGGTCGGTATTGACCGGCGGAGTAGGACCACCACTGCCTTTGCCCCCACCGCTGGGCGCCCAGTCTTTCGGCGGACGGGGCGGTTTGCCCGCCATGATGTCGTCGATCTGCTCGGCATCGATGGTTTCCCACTCCAGCAAGGCTTGGGCCATCGCATGCATTTTGTCTTTGTTTTGTTCGATCAAGCGGCGAGCCACGGCGTATTGCTCGTCGATGATCTTGCGGATTTCCTTGTCGACTTTCTGCATGGTCTCTTCCGAGACGTTCACCTGCTTGGTGATCGAACGTCCCAAGAACACCTCGCCTTCATTTTCGGCATACACCATCGGGCCCAGCTCATCGGTCATGCCGTAGCGGGTGACCATGTCCCGCGCGATCTGCGTGGCACGTTCGAAGTCGTTGCTGGCGCCGGTGGTCATTTGGTTCATGAACACCTCTTCAGCAATGCGTCCGCCAAACAGCACCGCGATGGTGTTGAGCATGCGCTCTTTGTCCATGCTGTAGCGGTCGCCTTCAGGCAGTTGCATGGTCACACCCAGCGCGCGCCCGCGTGGGATGATCGTGACCTTGTGAACCGGATCGGTCTTGGGCAGCAACTTGGCCACCAAGGCGTGTCCTGCCTCGTGGTAGGCGGTATTGCGACGCTCCTCCTCGGGCATGACCATGGACTTGCGTTCGGGCCCCATCAGGATCTTGTCCTTGGCCTTTTCGAAATCCTGCATTTCCACCACGCGCGCATTGCGACGCGCAGCAAACAGCGCCGCCTCGTTCACGAGGTTGGCCAAGTCGGCCCCCGAGAAGCCGGGCGTGCCGCGAGCCAGGATGTCTGGCTTGACATCCGTACCGATAGGCACTTTGCGCATGTGCACATTGAGAATCTGTTCGCGGCCGCGCACGTCCGGCAAGGTCACGTAAACCTGACGGTCGAAGCGACCCGGACGCAACAGGGCCGGATCGAGAATGTCGGGACGGTTGGTCGCAGCGATCACGATCACGCCCAGATTGGTCTCGAAACCATCCATTTCGACCAGCATCTGGTTGAGCGTTTGCTCGCGCTCGTCATTGCCGCCGCCCAGGCCGGCTCCGCGATGACGGCCCACGGCGTCGATCTCGTCGATGAAGATGATGCAAGGCGCGTTCTTCTTCGCCTGCTCGAACATGTCACGCACGCGGGCCGCACCCACGCCCACGAACATCTCGACGAAGTCCGAGCCGGAAATCGAAAAGAACGGCACCTTGGCCTCGCCCGCGATGGACTTGGCCAACAAGGTCTTGCCAGTGCCCGGGGGCCCCACCATCAGCACGCCACGCGGGATGCGCCCACCCAGCTTTTGGAATTTCTGGGGGTCTTTCAGGAAGTCGACCAATTCCTTGACTTCCTCCTTGGCCTCGTCACAGCCGGCCACGTCGGCAAAGGTCACGGTATTGTTCGACTCATCGAGCATGCGTGCGCGCGATTTGCCGAAACTGAACGCCCCACCTTTGCCGCCGCCTTGCATCTGGCGCATGAAATAGATCCACACACCAATCAACAACAGCATCGGCCCCCAGGAGATGAGGATGCTCATCAGCAGCGAGGGCTCCTCGCGCGGCTTGACGTCGAAGCGGACGTTGTGATTGATCAGATCGCCCACCAGGCCACGATCGAGATAGGTAGCCGTGGTGCGGATACGGCGATCATCGTTGGTGATGGCGATGATCTCGGTGGCGCCGCCCGAACCTTCTTGCAGCGTGACACTCTTGATGCGATTGTTGCGCACCTCTTCCAGGAAATCGGAATAGGCGATCTGCCCGGTGGTGGCCGCGGTACGATCAAACTGCTTGAAGACGGTGAACAGCACCAGCGCGATCACCAGCCATACAGCCACTTTCGAGAACCATTGATTGTTCACCGCGGCTCCTTCTCCGACACGAACTGCAAAAATTGCCCGTTGACAAACGACATCGGGGTCATTCTATTCGACACAAGCGCAGCACTCCGATCCAGGTGACCCCGTTTCCAACCCGAGTTTGACGGATCACACACCTCGCAGCGAGTCCTTCGGCGCTATGACCGAGATAGCTTTTTCAGCGTGCCTCAGCGTGCCGCCGTCTGGGACTTGAGACCCTGGCCGACCAAGAAGGTTTCGGCCGACTTGTCGCGGGAGGCTTTGGGCTTGATCGGCTTGACGATGCGAAAGTGGCGCTTGAAGAGCTCGACGAGTTGGCTGTACCCACTGCCGTGAAAGACCTTGCAGACAAGTGCACCATTTTGGTGCAGATGGGCGCAAGCAAATTCCACCGCCAGCTCGACCAGGTGGGCCACACGGGCCGCGTCGGACACGGCAATTCCCGACAGGTTGGGCGCCATGTCAGAGATCACGAGGTCCACGGGACGGCCAGCGACCGCCGCTTCCAGTTTGGCCAACACCGCTTCCTCACGAAAATCTCCCCGGATGAAGCGCACCCCCTCGATGGGCTCCATGTCGAGCAGGTCCAGGGCAATGATCTGCCCATTCAGCGCGCCGGCCGCGGCTCCGCCGCCGACGGCGTCGCGCGGGGCGAAGCGCCGCCGCACGTACTGACTCCAGGCCCCCGGCGCGGCTCCCAGATCGACCACCAGTTGGCCCGGTCGAATCAGACCCAAGGTCTCATCGATCTCTTTGAGTTTGTAGGCCGCGCGCGATCGATAGCCCTCTTTCTGGGCCAGTTTCACGTAAGGATCGGTCAGGTGGTCGTGCAACCACGCCCGGTTGACCTTCTTGCTCTTGGTTTTGATGTTCATGAGCCGACGATAATAGGCGGATGTCCGCGATCACACTCACTGCGGCCCAGCGCAAGGAAAAGCGCGCCGAGGCCCATCATCTCGACCCCGTCGTCCTGATCGGCGCCGAGGGTCTCACCGACGCCGTCCTGAAGGAAACCGACGCCGCCCTCAAGGCCCACGGCCTGATCAAGGTGCGCGTTTTTTCCGACGACCGGCAAGTCCGCGAGGACATGCTCGCACAGCTCAGCGACCGCCTGGGCGCCGCCCCCATCCAACACATCGGCAAGCTGCTGGTGCTGTGGCGCCCGATCCCGCCCAAAGAAAAACCCGTGGACGAGGATCGTAAACCCGGCCCCAGGGTGGTCAAGGTGATCAAGTACTCCAAGCGCGGGGGGCAACGCCCCGAGGTGAAGAAGGTCACGATTCTGGGCAACCAGCGCCTGACCCAAGGTGGCACGGTCAAGCGGGCCAAGAAACGCATCGTCAGTCGCAAAAAGCGCGCCCTCGAGTCCTGAGTCCCGGAGGCGCCGCGGCGTCCCGGTCAGGGGCGCGCGGCCACGGCGGTGGCGCGCCAGGCCAGGGCCAGCAACGCGAATCCCTTGAGGACGAACAAGGCCAACGAGGCCCCATGCAGGGCCGCAAACGACCAGGCGCCCTGCCCGGCCCGCGCGGCTTCCATCATGGGCTGTAACGCGAAATAGCCTGCAACGGTGCAAAACAGGGCCATCAATGCCAGCCCCAGTTCCAGGCTGAAGTGCGAGCCGGCCTGCTGTTTGGCACACCGGCGCGCCAGCAGGATCAGCACCACGGCCAAGGCCAAACTGGCATGGGCCTCGATGGCGAATATCCGCGCCACGTAGCGCCCGGCCTGGGCGCGCTCGAGCACCGCAAATGCCGAGGGCGCGGCCACGGAGCCGATGGTCAGCACGGCTCCAGCCCACAGGCCGGCGACCCAGGCCATCCAACGCCGCAGCATGACGGGTCCTCCGATCGATCAGATGTAGCGAACCTCGACGATCTCGTATCGCTTGATGCCGCCGGGCGCCTGCACCTCGGCCACGTCCCCTGCTTCCTTGCCAATGAGCGCCCGCGCGATGGGCGAACTGATGGAAATGAGGCCCTGCTTGAGGTCGGCTTCGTCGTCGCCGACGATCTGATAGGTCACGGTCTCGCCGGATTCCTCTTCCTCGAGGTCCACGGTCGAGCCGAAGACCACCCGACCGCCCGCGTCGAGCGCTGCCGGATCGATGATCTGGGCCACGGCGAGCTTGCTTTCGATCTCTTGGATGCGGCCCTCGATGAAGCCCTGCTTGTCCTTGGCCGCGTCATACTCGGCATTCTCAGACAGATCGCCTTGCGCGCGGGCCTCCGCGATCGCATGGATCACGGCCGGACGTTCCACGGATTTCAGGCGCGCGAGTTCGGCCTTGAGCTTCTCGGCGCCTCGTTTGGTCAGCGGAATGGTGGCCATACGGTCTACTCTCTCACATGGTCAAAGCGCCCGATCCCCAAGCGGTGGCCGCTCGAGAACGGTAGCGCAGGTCAGCAAAAAATCGGCCGCCGCCGATTCCCGCAGGGGACGGTCGGCGGCGGCCTGGGTTCAGAAGATGGAAATCAGTGTAGCGTCTTGTGCAATTCTTGCACGGAATAAACGACCAGATCGGCCTGGTGTTTCATCGCCTCCACTGCAGCCTCGCAACCGGCCATGGTCGTGTAGTAGGTCACACGGTTGGCCAAGGCTGCCGTGCGGATATAGCGTGAGTCTGCAATGGCCGTGCGCGTTTCATCGACCGTGGTGAACACGAGTTGGATCTCGCCGGCTTTGATCATGTCGGCAATGTGCGGACGCCCCTCCTTGACCTTGTTGACCACCCGCACAGGAATGCCGGCCGCAGCGATGGCCGCAGCCGTGCCCCGCGTGGCCACGAGTTGGAAGCCCAGCGCATGCAGCTGGCGAGCCACATCCACCGCCCTGGCCTTGTCGGCGTCCTTCACCGTCAGGCACACCGTGCCGCTGGTGGGCAGACGCGAGCCGGCGGCCAATTGGCTCTTGAGCATCGCCTCGCCAAAGGTCTTGCCCACGCCCATCACCTCACCAGTGGATCGCATCTCGGGCCCCAGCACCGGATCGACCCCGGGGAATTTGTTGAACGGGAAGACCGCTTCCTTCACGGAGAAATACGCCGGGATCACCTCGCGCGGCGGACGTCCGCCCAAGCCCTGTTGATCCTTCAGTTTGCGCCCGGCCATGCAGCGCGCGGCGATCTTGGCCAGGGGTTGACCAGTGGCCTTGGACACATACGGCACGGTGCGCGAAGCCCGCGGGTTGACCTCCAGCACATAGACCGTGGCCTCCTCCCCTTCGCCTTGGATGGCGAACTGCACATTCATCAGACCCACCACCTTCAGGGCTTGAGCCAGGAGGGTGGTCTGACGCCGCAGCTCGTCTTGCAGGCCGGGTGACAGCGTGTACGGCGGCAAGGAGCAAGCCGAATCACCGGAATGCACGCCGGCCTGCTCGATGTGTTCCATGATGCCGCCAATCATCACCGACTCGCCGTCGGCGACACAATCCACATCGACTTCGATGGCATCGTCGAGGAAGCGGTCGAGCAACACCGGCGACTTCTCACTCACCCGCACGGCCTCGCGCATGTAGCGCTCCAGATCCTTGTCGCCATGCACGATCTCCATCGCCCGACCACCCAACACATAGCTGGGACGCACCACCAGCGGGTAACCGATTTCCCGCGCCATCTGCAAGGCCTGCTCCTCGGTGCGGGCCGTGCGGTTGGGCGGCTGCTTCAGTCCCAAGGTGTGCAGCAACTGCTGAAAGCGTTCGCGGTCTTCGGCGATGTCGATGCTGTCGGGACTGGTGCCGATGATGGGCACGCCTTGGGCCTCCAGATCGAGCGCCAGCTTCAGCGGGGTCTGTCCGCCGTATTGCACGATCACCCCGACGGGCTTTTCTTTCTCGACGATCTCCAACACGTCTTCCAAGGTCACCGGCTCGAAGTACAGACGGTCGGAGGTGTCGTAGTCGGTGGACACGGTCTCGGGGTTGCAGTTGACCATGATGGTCTCGTACCCGTCTTCACGCATGGCCAGCGCCGCATGGACACAGCAGTAGTCGAACTCGATGCCCTGACCGATGCGGTTGGGCCCACCGCCCAGCACCATGATCTTCTTCCGGTTCGAGGGGTCGGCTTCGCACTCCTCGTCATAGGTGGAGTACATGTAAGCCGTCTGCGTGGCGAACTCGGCCGCGCAGGTGTCCACACGCTTGTAAACCGGGCGGATGCCCAAAGCGTGGCGGGCCTGCCGCACGGCATGCTGGTCGGTCCCCAGCAAGCGGGCCAGCCGTTTGTCAGAAAAGCCTTTGCGCTTGAGGAAACGCAACTCCTCGGCCGTCAGGCTGGGCAAGGCGCGCCCCGCCAAGCCAGATTCGATACGAACGAGCTCCTCGATCTGCGCAAGAAACCAGGGATCGATGGACGTTTCCTCGTGCACCTCGGCCAAGCTCATGCCGATACGAAAGGCATCGGCCACGTACAGAATGCGCTCAGGACCGGGCTCACCGATCTCTTGCACGATCTCCTCACGATCGGTGCTGCGTTCGGTCAGGCCATCAATGCCGGTTTCCAGTCCGCGCAAGGCCTTCTGGAAGCTTTCCTGGAAGGTGCGCCCCATGGCCATGACCTCGCCCACCGACTTCATCTGGGTGGTCAAATGGGGATCGGCCTCACGGAATTTCTCGAAGGCAAAGCGCGGGATCTTGGTGACGACGTAATCGATGCTGGGCTCGAAGCTCGCGGGCGTGGCGCCACCGGTGATCTCGTTACGCAGCTCGTCCAGCGTGTAGCCGACGGCCAACTTGGCCGCCACCTTGGCGATCGGAAAGCCCGTGGCCTTGGACGCCAGGGCCGATGAACGCGACACACGCGGGTTCATCTCGATCACGATCATGCGCCCGTTGTTCGGGTTGATCGCAAACTGCACGTTGGAGCCGCCGGTATCCACGCCGATCTCGCGCAAGATGGCGATCGAGGCGTTGCGCATCAGCTGGTATTCCTTGTCCGTCAGCGTTTGCGCAGGCGCCACGGTGATGGAGTCCCCCGTATGAATGCCCATCGGGTCGAGGTTCTCGATCGAGCACACGATGATGCAGTTGTCGGCGCGGTCGCGCACGACCTCCATCTCGTACTCCTTCCAGCCGATCAGCGATTCCTCGATGAGCAGCTCGTTGGTCGGCGACAAGTCCAACCCACGCTTGCAGATCTCCTCGAACTCTTCCGGGTTGTAGGCAATGCCACCGCCCGTGCCACCCAGCGTGAAGCTGGGCCGGATCACCATCGGGAAGCCTGAGCCCCCGATCTCCGCCTGGATGCGCTTTTGCACGGCCCAGGCCTCTTCCATCGAATGCGCGATGCCCGACTTGGCTGAATCCAGGCCGATCTTGGTCATCGCTTCCTTGAACTTCAGCCGGTCCTCGGCCTTCTCGATCGCATGCTCGTTGGCGCCGATCATCTCGACACCATACTTCGCCAGCACGCCATGGCGATGCAAGTCGAGCGCGCAGTTCAGCGCGGTCTGTCCTCCCATGGTGGGCAGGATGGCATCTGGCCGCTCCTTGGCGATGATGCGCTCGACGACCTGCCACGTGATGGGCTCGATGTAGGTCACATCGGCCATGTCCGGGTCGGTCATGATGGTCGCAGGATTGCTGTTGACCAAGATGACCTTGTAGCCCTCCTGACGCAACGCTTTGCACGCCTGGGCGCCGGAATAGTCGAACTCGCAGGCTTGGCCGATGATGATCGGGCCCGCGCCGATGATGAGGATGCTTTGGATGTCTGTGCGCTTAGGCATTCTTGTTCTCCATCAGCGACACAAACCGGTCGAAGAGATAGCCGATGTCATGGGGTCCGGGAGAAGCTTCCGGGTGGCCTTGGAAACAAAAAGCGGGCCTGTCGGTGCGGGCCAGGCCCTGCAGCGTGCCGTCGAAAAGGCTCACATGGGTGGGGCGCAGATTGGCCGGCAGGGTCTTTTCGTCCACCGCAAAGCCATGGTTCTGACTGGTGATGCTCACGCGCCCGCTGTCCAGGTCCTTCACGGGGTGGTTGGCCCCGTGATGACCGAATTTCATCTTGAACGTGCGCGCCCCCGAGGCCAGCGCCATGATCTGGTGGCCCAGGCAGATCCCAAAGGTTGGAATGCCCGTGTCGATCAACTCACGTGCCGCCGCAATCGCATAGTCGCAGGGCTGCGGGTCGCCAGGCCCGTTGGACAAGAAGATGCCATCGGGACGCAGCGCCAAAGCCTCTTGGGCTGACGTACGAGCCGGCACCACGGTGATCTTGCATCCACGCTGGGCCAACATGCGCAGGATGTTGCGCTTGACACCGAAGTCATAGGCCACGACATGGAAGCGCGGCGCCGCCAGGGTGCCGTAGCCACGCCCCAGACGCCATTCGGTTTGCGTCCACTCGTAGGGCGCACTGACGCTCACCTCCTGCGCCAGATCCTGTCCGGCCATACTGGGCGCAGCCTTGGCTTTGGACACCGCCTCCTCGACATGCGCTTGCGTGAGGGGCTGCCCGGCCGGCAGGGCCAGAATGCAACCGTTTTGGGCGCCCGTGGTCCGCAAGATCCGAGTCAGGCGTCGAGTATCGATGTCGGCGATGGCCACCGTGCCTTCGTCGACCAGGTATTGCGACAGCGAGCGAGTTTGACGGAAGTTCGATGCCAGGACCGGCAGGTCCTTGATGATGAGGCCGGCGGCATGGACTTTCGACGCCTCGACATCCTCATCGTTGACGCCCACGTTGCCAATGTGCGGATACGTCAACGTGACGATCTGCCGGCAGTAACTGGGGTCGGTGAGGATTTCTTGGTAGCCGGTGAGCGCGGTGTTGAACACCACTTCACCGACCGTATGACCGGGCGAGCCGATCGAGGTGCCACGAAAGACCGTGCCGTCTGCGAGTGCTAAGAGAGCTTGGGGCAGTTGCGGCAGCACGGGGTTCTCCGGTGTTGTGCGCGCCCAGCGCTACGCCTCCAGCAGGCGTCCGGTCAGGATTCGGCGGGAAGTTTCGCGAGGGCGGGGGATGGTTGCAGGTAAACCTATCGATTATACCCTGCCGACCTTCCCGCCGCAGACCCACGAAGAAGGATCACTGCAGGGTGGCCGGGGCCTTCACCCAGGGCAACCGCCCCTCGACGGCCGACGGGCTGGCCGCCCCATGACGCGCCTCCGACTCGCAGCGGGCTTGCCAGCGCTGGCACAAGCCCCACAACACGGTTCTGAAGTTCGGGTTCAACAAGGGGTGCTCGCACAACGCCGCAAGGTTCTCACTGATCTTGCGGGCCAACAAGGGCCGGTGAGCCGGGCAAGCCGCCGGATCAGAGTAGCCGGTCATCAAGGCCAAGCTGGCCGCCAGCAAGCCCTCGGCGCACGGCAGCTCGTGCTCCTCCTCGTGCATCGAGACGGGGCTCAGGACATCGGGCTTCATGAGGTCTCCGGTGGGTCGATGCAAGCATATTAATGCGAACGATTCTCGTTTGCAAATCATTGGACAAATGCGGATGAGAATGCGAACGCCTGTCGCACGCACACGCAGCCCGAATGGATCTCCAGGGATATGGCGTCACTCCTTCGGGCACCAGGGAGGATGGCCGCACAATGGAGTGTCGGTCGATCGTCCCCGACCCACGATCAACAACACTAGGAGAGCCCCATGAAAGGTGATGCCAAAGTCATCGAGTACCTCAATGCCCAGCTCAAAAACGAGCTGACGGCCATCAACCAGTATTTCCTGCATTACCGCATGCTCAAGCACTGGGGCCTGGACAAGCTCGCGAAGAAGGAATACGAGGAATCGATCGGGGAGATGAAGCATGCCGACCGCTTGATCGACCGTATCCTCATGCTCGATGGTCTGCCCAACCTGCAGGATCTGGGCAAGCTGCTGGTGGGGGAAGACGTGGTGGAGATCCTGAACTGCGATCTCCAGCTCGAAACGGCGGCGCAATCCACCATCAAAGAGGCGATTGCCCACTGTGAGTCCGTGCGTGATTACGTGTCGCGCGACCTGCTGCAGGACATCCTGGACGACACCGAGGAGCACATCGACTTCCTGGAGACCCAGATCGAACTGGTGGGCAAAGTCGGGGTGCAAAACTACCTGCAGTCCCAGATGGGCGAGGTCTCCTGAGCAAGTGCTCCAGAATCAGCGCGGCCGCCTGGGCCACAGGCGGCCGGTGCGCTGCATGTAAGCCCGGTAGTCGTCGCCGAACACGTCGAGCATCAGCGCTTCTTCTCGGGGAACTCGCAAGGCATACAGCAGCCCGAACGCCAGCACCCCAAACGCGCCGGCCAGCCAGTTGTGCACTAGCAAGGGTTGCGCCAGAGCAAAGATCCAGATCGAGGCGTACATGGGGTGACGTACCCGAGCGTACACCCCTTGGGTGACCAGGCGATGTTCTTCATGCACTTCCAGCGAGGGCGACCAATGTCGCCCCAGGTCGGCGTGCGCCCGATGAAAATAAATCAGCGACGCCACCATCATCGCCGTGCCGACCCAGGGCGCCCAGTGCGGCAAGCGATAGTTCAGCGCATCGAACCATGGCGTGGCCAGCGCCAGCATGGGCAAGCACAGCAGCCCCAGAAACACCAGGAACATCAGCCACTGCTCGCGTCGATCCACTCGCTGCAGGCGCACCCGGTTGACCCGATTGGCCTGTACGTGCGGCCAACGAATGGCCGCCTGAACCAGCGAAGCCACCGCCCACACCAGTTCGTACCAGCGCCAATCGTCGCCACGGCGCCAACAATAAGCCCCCACGACCAAGACGAACAGAACCACTGGAAACCAAAACCGCAACCGGTCGCCGTACACACCGGACGTCGCGTTCGACCGCTGAGCGGCCGAGGCTGCTTCGATGGGTTTCACGGCCGCGCCTCCATCATGGCCCCCCAACGGGGGCATACAGACAGAACGGGCCCACAGAGGCTGGTCCGAGTCGAACGCATGACGTCTACAGGAAGAGATCCAGTGCTGCGCGCAGCATGGGCACACGCTGCCCTGCGCAGTATCGAGGCAGCTTTGGGCCGTGCGCTTCCCCCAGAGGGGGGAAATCCCGTGCGGATTGGCAACCAAATGAAAGTCGCACGCCGTGCCGACCCGTACACATTCCGGACCCCAGCCGACTTGTAGTACGAATCATTCTTATTTATACTGATCCCAGTTCCAACCATGCCAAGGGCTCCGAGATGATCGTCTGTGTGTGCCGCCGGGTTTCCGACCGCGACATCGTGCATGCCGCGCATCGAGGCTGCGGGTCCCTCGAAGACCTGCAAATGGAGCTTGGCGTCGCAACTTGCTGCGGCCGCTGCGCCGATTGTGCTGCCTCGGTCTTGCGCGCCGCTCAAACGCACCCGGCCCAAGCGGCAGCCGCCTCGGTGATGGCCCCGGCCCTGGCGCTGGCCTGAGCCCACCCCAAGGACTGGTTATTGAGTCTGCTGATCGTCGCCGCAGCGGCTTGGTGGGCTCTTGCCTGCTGAATCCCTGCTGCTCGGCGACCCGTTCACCGTACAGGATGAGCGTCCACGCACAAAGGCCTGAGACATGAAACCGACCCTGAGTCTGCCTCGCCCGTCGACCGCACGCCTGCCCAAGCCGTCCCAGGAGCCCGAAGTCTTGGGACAGGAGATCACCCTGCCCAGCAGCCGCCTGCTCCAGGGACGCAAATCAATCCAAATCGAACACAACGGCGCGCTGTATCAATTGCGCGCCACCAAGTTCGGCAAGCTTATCCTGACCAAATAGAGGCCTCGGCCACGTCAGCCGAGGGCTTTTCTTCAGCCGATGAGGGCCGCAATGCCGGCACGGGCGATTTGTGCGTCTTCGGTGGATTTCACTCCACTGACCCCCACGGCCCCGACGCACTGCCCCTCCACCATGATAGGCACTCCTCCTTCGAGCAGACCATGCAACGTGGGCGCACTCAGGAACGCGGTGCGCCCCTGGTTGATGATGTCTTCGTAGACCTTGCTCTCACGCCGCCCCAGCGCGGCCGCATGAGCCTTGGCCGGCGCGATATGGGCCGAGATCGGCGCAGCGCCATCCAAGCGCTGCAACCACAACAGGTGTCCGCCGTCGTCCACGATGGCGATCGACACGGCCCAATGGTGGGCCAGTGCTTCGGCCTCGGCGGCCTGGGCAATTTTTTTCACGTCTTCGAGCGTCAGCTGATATTTCTGTTGCATGGGTGGTCCTTGGGAAGGAATCTGGCGACACCACGCCGCCCAGGCACAAGCCTACTCCAGAGTCGAGGCCGTCCGCAGCAGGGCGCTCACCGCGCCCGGATCGTCGGGCATCCCAAGCACGGGTTGCACCGCAGATGGGAACCGTCTCGAACGGCTCGATGACCCAGGGTTTGCATGCGGCCTACACGGGATGGACCGTCGGGGCCGAGCCGCGCCATCCCGTGCTGCGCAACGCCTGGGGGATTGCTTGCGCTGTCCAGGGTCCCGCAGGGGTCAGCCCCGCTCGAACACAGCCACGCTCTCGACGTGGGCCGTGTGAGGAAACATGTTGACCACGCCAGCGGCGGCGCAACGGTAGCCGGCCTGGTGCACCAACAGGCCGGCATCGCGCGCCAGCGTGGCAGGGTTGCATGACACGTAGACGATGCGCTGCGGAGGCTGGAAGTCTGGAGCCGACTGCGGACATTGGTGCCACTCGGCCAGGGCCTTGCTCAGTGCGAGTGCGCCTTCGCGGGGAGGATCGATCAGCCACTTCTGCGCCGACCCGTATCGCGCCAGGTCGGCCACCTCGAACTCGAACAGGTTGCGCGCCTCGAAGCGGGCCCGCCCATCCAGACCGTTGTGCCGCGCATTCTCACGCGAGCGTTGCACCAGGGTTTCGCTGCCTTCGATGCCCAAGACCTCGCGGGCTTGGCGCGCCAGCGGCAGCGTGAAATTGCCCAAGCCGCAGAACCAGTCGATGACTCGCTCATGCGGCTGAACATCCAGTAAACGCACGGCCCGGCCCACCAGCACGCGGTTGATGTGGTGATTGACCTGGGTGAAATCGGTCGGCCGAAACGGCATCTCGATCCCGAACTCCGGCAGTCGGTAGGCCAGCGGAACCTCGGCCGGGTCCAACAGATGGACGCTGTCGGGACCTTTGGGCTGCAGCCACCACTGGATGCGATGCTCACGCGCGAAATCCCGCAGCCGAGCCAGGTCGTGTTCGTCCAGCGGTTCGAGATGGCGCAACACCAAAGCAGTGACGCTGTGATCGACCGCGTCACCGACGGCGACCTCGATCTGCGGCAAGCGATCGCGCGAGTGCATGGCCGCGATCAGTTCGCGCAGGGGCTCCAGCAAGGCGCTGACATGCGGCGGCAGGATCTCGCAACGGCGCATGTCGGCCACGTAACTGGACTTGCGCTCGTGAAAGCCCACGAGCACCCCGCCTTTCTTGGGCACGTGACGCACCGACAAGCGGGCACGGTAGCGATATCCCCAGGAAGGGCCTTCGATCGGCCGCAGCACCAAGTCCGGCCGCACCTTGCCCAAATGCCACAAGTTGTCTTCCAGTACCCTTTGCTTGACGGCCACCTGGGCGGTCACGTGGAAATGCTGCATCTTGCAGCCACCGCAGATGCCGAAATGAGGGCAGCGCGGCTGCACACGCTGCGGGCTTTGACGGCGCCAGGCCGTCACGGTGGCTTGCTCCCACTGATGCTTGCGGCGCAGCACCTTGACCTGGACTTCCTCCCCCGGCAAAGCGCCTTCGACGAACACGACCTTGCCCTGCGCATCGTGCGCCACGCCCTGCGCTTCGAGATCGAGGGACTCGATGCGCAGCCATTCATTCACTTCACTCATGACGCGGATTATCCCGCGGCCGCCGCCGACGCCGGATCGTCAAAAGATCGAATCGCGGTCCACGCCCTGCCGCATCATGCGACGCTTGAGTTTGACCAGCGCCTCCTGCTGGATCTGTCGGATGCGCTCGCGCGTGAGGCCCAGACGCTCGGCCAGCACCTCCAAGGTCTCGGGGTCGCGGTCATGCAAGCCATAACGGCCCGTCAGCACCTCGCGTTCCCGCTCGCTGAGGTCTTGCAGCCAAGTGTCGAGCAGTTGCTCGACTTCATGGTGCAACGCCAGCCCCATCGGATCGGTGGCTTGCTCGTCGGCCACCATGTCGATCATCGATTCGGTCGCGTCACGCTCCAACGGAGCATCGAGGGAGGTCGGCGTCTCCGCAAGCTTGAGCAGCTCGGCCACCTCTTGCACGGGTCGCCCCAGCAGCGCCGCGACGTCTTCGACTCGGACAGGGCGATCCCCGTCGCCCAGGCGATCTTGGTGGGCTTCGATTTGCCGGCGTGCCTTGAGCACTTGATTGAGGTCGCGCACGACATGCACCGGCAAGCGCACCAGACGGGCCTGGTGCATGATGGCGCGCTCGATGCTCTGGCGGATCCACCAGGACGCGTAGGTGGAAAAGCGGAACCCACGCTCCGGTTCGAACTTGCCAATGGCGTGCATGAGTCCGAGGTTGCCTTCCTCGATCAGATCGGTCATCGGTAGGCCGCGACCGAGGTAATTCTTGGCAATGCTCACCACCAGGCGCAGGTTGTGCTCGATCATCGCCTGGCGAGCCTGGAAGTCCCCTTCGCGGGCACGGGTGGCGGTGGCAAATTCCTCTTCCGGGCTCAGCAGCGGAGTACGGCGGATCTCGCGCAGGTAGCTCTGCAAGGTGTTGCCCACCTCGGACTCGCCGACCTCGAACTCACGGTCGGCCAGGCCCTCGACCGAAGGCGAGCCCTCGACGGGCAGATCATGGATGGGCGGGATGTCGTCTGCGCGCGCGCCGTCTTCCCCTTCGCCTCCAGGATCGGCATGTCCGTTGGACTCGACACGCTTCCTGGTCATGGGGCCATCTCCGACAGGCGGGGGGATGTCTTCAGCGCGGTGGCAAATAGCGAGCCGGATCGACCGGCTTGCCTTCCTTGCGAATCTCGAAGTGGAGCTTCACCCGATCGGCATCGGTGGAGCCCATCTCGGCGATCTTCTGGCCACGCCGCACGGTTTGGTCTTCCTTGACGAGCAATGCCTGGTTGTGCGCATAGGCCGTGAGGTAACTATTGCTGTGTTTGACGATCACGAGGTTGCCGTAGCCACGCAGCCCCGAGCCCGCATACACCACTTTGCCATCGGCCGCTGCGAACACCGGATCGCCAGGCTTGCCGGCAATGCCCAAGCCCTTGTTGCGCGTCTCGTCGAAGCCTGCGATGACCGACCCGGCGGCCGGCCAGGTCCACAGGATGTCGTCGACTTCACGCGCCTGCCCCGAAGCCACCGGCGCCGCAGCAGGCTGCGGCGGACTGGACGCGGCCGGTGCGGGCGTCGCACTGGGCGGTGCCGAGGCCGCTGCCGTAGCGCGCGCCTCCAAGGGGCGAGATTCGACCCGCGCCACGCCGACCGGCTTGGTGGAGGCCACCGTCGCATCGGCCGTCGGCGGCACCACGCGCAAGACTTGCCCGACCTCGAGAACGTTGGGGTTCTCGAGTTGATTCCACTGCATGATGTCGCGCCAGCTCTGGCCGGTCTCCAGGCCCACGCGGATCAAAGTGTCGCCGGGCTTGACGGTGTAGTAGCCCGGTTGACCGGCATGGGGATGGGCCGCCGGCGCGGCCGGCGTCGCCTGGCCATTGGGAGATGGTGCTGCGCCGACAGAGCCGGTGAGATTGCGCTCTTCGACCGGCGCCCGATGCAGAGGCGAGGCGCAGGCGGACAACAGCACCGCTGCCGCGACGCACGTGTTCCATACCCTCCATGAACGGCCTGCGAGGCGGAAATTCATGACTTCCTTTTCGAGTGTTCAGGTCGTGCCTGATTTTAAGGGGACGAAGTGAACGGGCTCGTGCTCCGTACGCACATAACGCCCGTCACGATGCTCGATCAACACCAGGACCTGGCCGCCCGCAGGGGTGAGCATCGGAGCGACCAAACGGCCGCCAGGGGCCAGTTGGTCGAGCCAGGCCTGAGGCAGTTGCGCACCACCGGCGGCGGCAATGATGCCGTCATAAGGAGCATTCGGGGCGTGCCCGAGCATGCCATCACCATACACCAGGCGCAGATTGTGATGCCGCAAAGGGGCCAGGAGTTCACGGGCTTTGTCGTGCAGCGGCCGCAAGCGCTCGATCGAGACGACTTGACGCGCCAGCAGACTGAGCACCGCCGCCTGATAACCGCAGCCGGTGCCGATTTCGAGCACCCGACCGAGACTCTGCGGTGAACGCCCCCCCATCATCAGCTCGATCATGCGCGCCACGACGGAAGGTTTGGAGATGGTTTGTTGCAAACCGATCGGCAAGCTGGTGTCTTCGTAGGCCTGGTTGGCCAGGGCCGAATCGACGAACCGGTGCCGTGGCACCTGCAGCATGGCCGCCAGCACATGCTCGTCGCGCACTCCTTGAGCCCGCAAGCGCTCGACCATGCGACGGCGCACCAAGTCGGAGTCCAGCCCCAGCCCCACCGGCACGGCCTGGCGGCGCTGATCCAGCGCCGCGGCCCGCACGGGCCCTTGCGGGCGCAGCAAACCATCGGCCGCACGGGGAACCGGAGCATGGCCGCGGCTCAGCCGATCCAGACTGAGCGGGAAGTGGCGCGGCCGCCTCATCCGCCCTCCGCCAGCCACTGGCGCCACGCCGGCGCTGCCGCATGGTCGGTCAGGTCGAACTGCAGGGGTGTGATCGAAACCCGCCCTTGCGCGATGGCATGGAAATCGGTGCCCTCACCGGCCTCACGTGCGTCGCCGGCCGGCCCGATCCAGTAGATCGGCTCACCACGAGGATTGGTCTGCCGAATGACCCCTGCACTGGCATGACGGCGCCCAAGGCGGCAGATTTCGCGGCCGGTCAGCGCTTCATAGGGACGGTTGGGAATGTTCACGCTGAGCAGATAAGGGCCAGACGTCATCGGGCGCGTCAGCGCTTGCTGCACCAACTCCCGAGCCACACGGGCGGCCGTCCCCAAGTGATGCCAACCCTTGTCCACCAGGGAAAAGGCAATGGCCGGAATCCCAAACAGATAGCCCTCCATGGCCGCAGCGACGGTGCCGGAATACAAGGTGTCCTCGCCCATGTTCGCCCCGTTGTTGATGCCCGAGACGACCAGATCGGGCCGCTGTGACAAGATGCCCGTCAGGGCGACATGCACGCAGTCCGAGGGGGTGCCATTGACCACGTGATAGCCCTGGGAGGACGTGAACACGCTCAACGGGCGGTGGATCGTCAGCGCATTGGATGTCGCACTGGCGTTTTGCTCGGGAGCCACCACATGGATCTCACCCAGATCCCGGCAGGCCTCGACCAGGGCCTGCAGCCCCGGGGCGAGGTAGCCGTCGTCATTGGCAATCAAGATGCGCATGGCAGGCATTGTAGGGACACGTCACGTCGGTGACGCGTTGGGCAGGCTTGCATGCTTATCATGGATCATGACAGCGCCCTTGCGACAACAACTTGCGACAAGCGCCCTGCGCACCCTCGAGGAGACACGACATGCATGCCTGGATTTGCGACAACCCCATCGGCCCGCAAGCCCTCACCTGGAAAGAAGTGCCCACCCCTGAACCCAAGAAGGGAGAAGTCCGGGTGGCGATCCGAGCAGCCAGCTTGAACTTTCCGGATCTGTTGATCGTACAAAACAAGTACCAGGTCAAGCCCCCCGTGCCTTTCGTGCCGGGCTCGGAATTTTCCGGCGTGGTCGATGCGGTGGGCGAAGGCGTCACGCAACTTCGGCCTGGCGATGCCGTGGCTGCCTTCGGGGGCCTGGGCGGCTTCGGCACCCATGCCTGCGTACCGGCCTCGCTCGTCATGCCCTTGCCGCCTGGCTTCAGTTTCCCCGATGCGGCCGCTTTCTTGTGCACGTACGGCACCAGCCATCACGCGCTGATGGATCGCGCTGCACTGCGAGCGGGCGAAACGGTGCTGGTGCTGGGTGCGGCCGGCGGCGTGGGCACGGCGGCCATCCAGATCGCCAAGGCCGCCGGAGCCCGCGTGATCGCAGCGGCGTCGTCGGACGAGAAATGCGCGCTATGCCGTGAGATTGGCGCCGATGCCACGATCAATTACGGCACGGCCAACTTGCGCGAGGAAATCAAGACCCTCACCGGGGGGCAGGGCCCCGATGTGATCTACGACCCGGTGGGCGGTGACTTGGCAGAGCCCGCCTTCCGCTCCATCGGCTGGCGCGGGCGCTATCTGGTCATCGGCTTCGCGCAGGGCACCATCCCGTCCCTGCCTCTGAACCTGGCGCTGCTCAAAGGGGCCTCCATCGTGGGCGTGTTCTGGGGGGAGTTCGCACGCCGCGAGCCTGCCCGCAATGCCCAAGCGCTGGCCGAGCTTGCGACGTGGTATGCACAGGGGAAAATCCGTCCGGTGATCGAGCACCAGCTGCCCATGACCGAACTGCCCCGAGCCTTCGAGTTGATGGCAGCCAGGCAGGTGCGAGGCAAGCTGGTGCTGACCAACGCGGGCTGACCCTTCATCCGAGGGTGGGGCGGCGCGCGCGCCTGGGCTACCATGGCGTCCGTTCATTCGCCTGCATGTGCGTGCCATGGCCATCCCTGTGCTGATCGTCGAAGACAACCCGATGACGCGGAGCTTTCTGGCTCGGGTGGTGCGCGACAGTTTCAGCGATGCGCTGGACATCCGCGAGGCAGGCGACCTTCACGCCGCACACCATGCGTTGTCGCAAGAGGGAAACGACGTCGGTCTGGTGCTGATCAGCCTGGAACTGCCCGACGGCAGCGGTTTGGATCTGTTGGGCGAGATCGCCGGACATCCGGCCCTGAAGGTCGTGACCACCCTGTATGCGGATGACGAGCATCTCTTCCCGGCCCTGCAACTCGGCGCCGACGGCTACCTCCTCAAAGAAGACCGTTTCGAGGTCCTGGTCGAGGAGTTGCAACGCATCGTGCGTGGCCAGCCGCCGCTGTCACCGGCGATTGCGCGGCGGCTGCTCAGCCACTTCCGCGAAACCGGCTTCAGTCACTCCCAGTTCGGGGATTCCGGTCGCCCCCCGCTGGATGGGCCGCCAACCGCACCGGACGGTGAAAGCTTGACGCCCCGCGAGAACGAGGTGCTCACTTATCTCAGCAAAGGCTTCACGGTCAAAGAAATCGCCGGGTTGATGGGAATCCGCTGGTTATCGGTGAACGACCACATCAAGTCGATCTATCGCAAACTCAAACTGAGCACCCAGCCCAAAGCCGGCATGGCCTGAGCCGCAGGCGGGCCCCGGCGGGGCAGCGGCCCGTCAGGCCCTCGGGCCCTTCGACTCAGGCCCTTAGAATGCCGCCCCGATGAAACCCGCCAGCCCCCCTCCCCCCTTCGAAACCTCGGACGAGCCCAGCCCGGTCCTGCGGCCCGGGGTGCGCAGCTATGTCAAGCGCGGCGGCCGCACCACCGAGGCTCAGGCACGCGCGCTGGCCACCTGGGGCCCGCGCTTCATGCTGCCCTACCGTCCAGAGCCGCTGGATCTGGCCGCCACGTTCGGGCGAGCCGCCCCGACCGTGTTGGAAATCGGCTTCGGCATGGGGGAAGCCACGGCCCAGATCGCCCAAACCCTGCCGCACACGAACTTTCTCGGCTGTGAGGTGCACGAGCCCGGCGTGGGCGCGCTGCTCAAGCGCATCGGCGAGCTCGGGCTGGACAATGTCCGCATCGTGCAACACGATGCCATCGAAGTGCTCCAGCACATGATCGCCCCGGGCAGCCTGGCCGGCGTGCATGTGTTCTTCCCCGACCCTTGGCACAAAAAACGGCACCACAAACGCCGGCTCATTCAGCCCCCTCTGGTGGCGCTGTTGGCCTCGCGATTGACCAGCGGCGGCTACGTGCATTGCGCCACGGACTGGCAACCCTATGCCGAGCAGATGTTGGAGGTGCTCAGTGCCGAACCCACCCTGCGCAACACGGCACAGACCTACGCCGAGCGCCCCGCCTATCGACCGATGACCAAGTTCGAGCAACGCGGCTTGCGCCTGGGCCATGGCGTGTGGGATTTGGTGTTCACCCGGCTGTGAAGCCACCGCGCCCAGCGCCCACCCTCACGCCCGCCACTCGACCCAGCCCGCCCAGGCAGTCACCAGCACGAGCATGCCAAAGGCAATGCGGTACCAGGCGAACATGACGAAGCTGTGACGCGCGACGAAGTGCAGCAACCAGCGCACGCACAGCCAGGCCGACAGCCACGACACCGCCAAGCCCACGGCGAACCAGGGCCCATCGGAGGCCGACAGCAGATGCCGGTGCCGCACGAGGTCATAGACGGCCGCCCCCACGATCATCGGGATGGCGAGGAAGAAACTGAACTCCGTGGCCGCCTTGCGCGACAGGCCCAGCAACATGCCGCCGATGATGGTGGCCCCGGATCGGCTGGTCCCCGGAATGAGCGCCAGGCACTGCACCAGTCCGACCTTCAGAGCATCGCGCCAGCCCACTTGATCGGCCTCGTGGATGCGCACATGGCGCCCATCGTGCTGCCGGCGTTCGGCCCACAGGATGATGATGCCGCCCACGATGAAGCCCAGCGCCACGACGATCGGGTTGAACAACAGCCCTTTGATGAGATCGGCCAACATCACCCCCATCAGGGCAGCCGGCGCAAACCCCAAGAGCATGTTGATGAGGAAACGCCGAGCCTGTGCCTCGCCTCGCGGCAGGCCCAAGACCACCTCACGCAGCTTGGAGGCATAGACCGAACACACCGCCAGGATCGCACCGACTTGGATCACGACTTCGAAGACTTTGATCTTCTCCCCGGTCCACCCCAACAAGGAGCCAGTGAGGATCAGGTGTCCTGTGGACGAAATCGGCAAAAACTCCGTCAGTCCCTCGACAAGGCCCATCAGGGCCGCTTTCCACCATAGTTCGAACTCCAAGACCGATCCTTTGCTCCAAGACCCGCGATCGGGCAGGCCGGCATCATAGCGGCGCCCAGTGCGCAACCGAAGCCCTCTGGGAAGGCCGCTGCGGCTTGACCCACCGGCTCCGGGGGGCTACATTACTGACTCAAGAGTCAGTATTTCCGCCATGCCCAGATCCACGCCAGGGGAACACGCCCCGGCCGAACCGATCCGCAAACGCCGCAAGGAAGCACGCCCGCAGGAGCTGCTGGATGCAGCCCTGGAGGTTTTCGTCGAACGGGGGTTTGCGGCAAGCAAGATGGAAGACGTCGCCAGTCGCGCCGGCGTGTCCAAGGGCACCGTCTACCTTTATTACCCCAGCAAGGTGGAATTGCTCAAGGCCGTGATCCGCCACAACTTGTCGCTGTCGATCGCCCAAGGCGGCGACATCGCGGCCCAGTTCAGCGGCCCCACCGATGAGTTGCTGCGTGTGCTCGCGTTGGGGTGGTGGGAGCGGGTCGGAGAAACGCAGGCCTCGGGCATCTTCAAACTGATCATCACCGAGATGCGCAACTTCCCCGAGTTCTCGGAGTTCTACACCGCTGAGGTGATCGAGCCGGGGCGGCGCTTGCTCAAGGCCGTGTTGCAGCGGGGCATCGATCGCGGGGAATTCCGCCCCGTGCCGCTGGAGGACACCGCGCATGCCCTGATCTTCCCGATGCTCATGCTGTGTCTGCACAAGCACTCGATCGCTGCCTGCTCTGGAGACATCGCCACACAAGATCCTCGGGCCTTCATCCTCAATCACATCGACCTGATGCTGCACGGCCTGCGTCGCCCCACCGCTTCGTCTTGATGCGAGTCCACCGATGAACCACCACATCCGGCGCACTTTGCCTTGGTTGATTCTGGGTCTGCTGCTGCTGGGCCTGGTCTTGGGCGTGATCCGCGCGGTCAAAGCGCGCCAGGCTCTCGCTCCTGCGGCTGCGACGGTCGTGTCTTTGGTGGAACTGGCCCCAACCGACCTGGTGAAGGTGCAACGCCAGGACATGAGTCGGCGCATCGCGATCTCCGGCACCCTCAAGGCCGTGCACACCGCGCAGGTCAAGGCCAAGGTCGCCGGCGAGTTGCGATCGCTCGAGGTCCGGGAGGGCGAAGCGGTACGTGCAGGTCAAGTGTTGGGACGCATCGACCCCACCGAATATGCCGCTCGGCTGCGGCAAGCGTTGGAGCAAGCCGCCTCCGCGCAAGCGCAACTCGACATCGCCGAGCGCACCTTGGCCAACAACCGGGCGCTGGCCGACCAGGGTTTCATCTCGCGCAACGCGCTGGAGACCTCGATGCTCAATGCCGCGGCGGCCCGCGCCGCGGTGCAGCAGGCGCAGGCCGGTGTGGATCTGGCTCGCAAGGCGCTGGACGACACCGTGCTGCGCGCGCCGATCGCGGGCCAGGTGTCGATGCGCAGCGCCCAACCCGGCGAGCGCGTCGGTGTGGAGGCCCGCATCGTCGAAATCGTCGATCTTTCGCGCTTGGAGTTGGAAGCCGCCGTGCGCGCCGACGAAGTCGTCGAGCTGCGTGTGGGCGCTCGGGCGCGCTTGCGCGTGGATGGTCTGAGCGAATCCATCGAGGCCACCGTGACGCGCATCAACCCCAGCACGCAAGCCGGTACCCGGGCCGTGCCGGTCTATCTGGCCGTGCAAGCCCATCCAGCGCTGCGGCATGGCATGTTTGCCACCGGCCATATCGAGTGGGCCTCGAGGCAGGCGCTGGCCGTGCCGGAGTCGGCGGTCCGACACGACCAGGGTCGATCCTTCGTCCTGGTGTTGCACGAGGGCCGCATCGAGCGGCGCGACGTGCTCGTGGGCGAATCAGGGTCGACCGCCGACGGCCAGCGAATCGTGGAGATCCGCTCCGGCTTGAGCGAAGACGAACAGGTGTTGTCCGCTTCGGTGGGCGCCGTGCGCGAGGGCGTGCGCGCGCGCTTGACCGCGTTGGACCCTCTCCAGCAACGCTGAGGCACGGCCCCCTGTATGTGGTTCACCCGCGTCTCGATCGCCAACCCCGTCATGGCCACGATGGTCATGCTGGCCTTCGTCGTCTTGGGCCTGTTCTCTTATCAAAGGCTCAAGGTCGACCAATTCCCTGACATCGAGTTTCCCATCGTCGTGGTTCAGGTCGACTATCCAGGCGCCTCGCCTGAGATCGTCGAGACCGAGGTGACACGCAAGGTCGAGGAGGCCGTCAACTCGATCGCCGGCATCAAGAAGCTGTACTCGCGCTCCTATGACAGCCGCTCGGTGGTCATCATCGAGTTCAACCTCGATGTGGACGACCGTCGTGCCGCTGACGATGTGCGTGAGAAGCTCTCCATCCTGCGCCCGTCGCTGCGCGAGGAGGTCGAAGAGCCGCGTGTGCTGCGCTTCGACCCCTCGGCCCGCCCCGTCTACATCCTTGCCCTGACCTCTCCAGACGGCTCGCGCAGCGCGCTGGAGCTCAGCACTTACGCGGACCAGACGTTGAAGAAGCGCCTGGAAAACGTGCCCGGGGTGGGCTCGGTGTCGCTGGTTGGCGAAGTTCGCCGAGAGGTCAATATTTACCTGCGCCCGCAAGCCATGGAAGCGCTGGGGGTGACCGTGGATCAGGTGCTCAATGCAGTGCGCACCGACAACCGCGACTTGCCGGCCGGCGCCCTGCGTTCGCGCGAGTCCGAACGAGTGGTCCAGATCACCGCGCGCATCCAACGGCCCGAGGATTTCGCCCGCATCATCGTGGCGCGTCGCGGCCCAGGCGGCAGCGTGCCGGTCACTTTGGGCCAAGTCGCCGATATCGTTGATGGCCCTCAAGAACTCGAAACTTTGGCGCTGTACAACGGGCAACGAACCCTGGCGCTGACCGTGCTGAAGGCGCAAGGAGAAAACACCATCGAAGTGGTCGATGGACTGAACCGCGTGGTGGACGAGCTGCGCGGCGAGCTGCCCCAGGGCATGGCCCTGGAGGTGGTCACCGACAGCTCACGGCCAATCCGCGTGGCGGTCAAAAACGTGCGTCAGACGCTGATCGAAGGCGCGGTGCTCACGGTGGCCATCGTTTTTCTCTTCCTGAATTCTTGGCGCTCCACCGTCATCACCGGCCTGACGTTGCCGATCGCGCTGATCGGCACCTTCGGTGTGATGCACGCCTTCGGCTTTTCGATCAACATGGTCACCCTGATGGCGCTGAGTCTGTGCGTGGGTCTGCTGATCGACGATGCCATCGTGGTGCGCGAGAACATCGTGCGGCACATGCAGATGGGCAAGGGGCCGCGCGAGGCGGCGCTGGACGGCACCAACGAGATCGGCTTGGCCGTGCTGGCGACCACCTTGTCCATCGTGGCCGTCTTCCTGCCCATTGGCTTCATGGGCGGCATCATCGGCAAGTTCTTCCACGAGTTCGGCATCACGATGGTGGCCGCCGTGCTGATCTCGATGTTCGTGAGCTTCACCCTGGACCCGATGCTGTCCAGCGTGTGGCACGACCCGGCGGTCATGCGCCGCGACGATGGACCGAAAAGCCTGTATGACCGCACCCTGGGCCGGCTGACCGCAGCGATGGATCGCTTCTCGCATGGGCTTGGTGAGGCCTACCAGCGGATCTTGGCCTGGTCGCTGCGGCACAAGGCAGCCACGATGGGCATTGCCGCAGCCAGCTTGGTGCTGAGCTTTGCGCTGGTGCCTTTGCTGGGCACCGAGTTCGTGCCGAAGGCCGACTTCGGCGACACCAATGTGAGCTTCTACACGCCCGCCGGCTCGTCACTGGAGGCCACCGAGGCCAAGGTGCGGCAAGTCGATGCGATCTTGCGTGAGTTCCCTGAGGTACGTTACACGGTGGCCACCATCAACACCGGCTCGGCGCCGGACAAGAACCAGGCCAACCTCTTCGTGAGGTTGGTCGATCGCCACCAGCGTGAACGCAACGTCGACCAAATGTCGGTACCGCTGCGAGAACGTTTGGCATCGGTGCCGGGCATCACCGTGACCCATGTGGGCTTGCTCGATGCCGTCGGCGGACAAAAACCCATCTCGCTGTCGTTGCAAGGCAACGACTTGCAGGAGCTGCAGCGTCAAACACAAGCCTTGCTCGAACGTTTGCGCACCATCCCGGGCCTGGTGGACTTGGACACCAGCATGAAGCCCAACAAGCCCACGGTGAACGTGCAGGTGCGCCGCGAAGCAGCCTCCGACCTTGGCTTAAGCGTGGGGGCGATCACCTCGACCTTGCGAGCCCTGGTGGCCGGGCAAACCGTGGGCAACTGGCGCGCCGAAGACGACGAGATCTATGATGTGAAGGTCCGGCTGGCGCCACAGGCGCGGCAGCAAGCCGACGATCTGGCCGCCTTGGGCTTGACCGTGGGTCAGAACGCCGATGGCAGTGCCCGCATCGTGCGTTTGGCGCAAGTGGCCGACCTCGTGCCCTCGGTGGGTCCGAGCCAGATCAACCGTCGCGATCTTCGCCGCGAGGTCGAGATCACCGCGAACGTCTCGGGACGCTCACTGGGCGAAGTGTCGGCCGACATCCGGCGCGCCATCGAGTCCATGGCGTTGCCAGCGGGCTACCGGATCAACTTCGGCGGCTCCACGCGCGACATGCAGGAATCCTTCTCGTACGCACTGTCGGCGCTGGGCCTGGCCGTGATCTTCATCTACATGATCCTGGCCTCGCAGTTCAAGAGCTTCGTGCAGCCCATCGCGCTGATGTCCTCACTGCCGCTCACGCTCATTGGCGTGGTGCTCATCTTGCTGATGTTCGGCTCGACGCTGAACATGTTCTCCATCATCGGCGTCATCATGCTGATGGGCTTGGTCACCAAGAACGCGATTTTGTTGGTGGACTTCGCCAACCGGGCGCGCTCAGGCCATGGCGCCGAAGGACTGGAAGGTCGCCGACTCGACCGCGAGGATGCCCTGATGATGGCCGCGCGCGTGCGCCTGCGCCCGATCTTGATGACCACACTGGCCATGGTCTTCGGCATGGTGCCGCTGGCCTTCGCCTTGTCCGAAGGCGCCGAGCAGCGCGCCCCGATGGGCCAAGCGGTGATCGGCGGGGTGGTCACGTCCTCCTTGCTCACCCTGGTCGTCGTGCCCGTCATTTACTGCTATCTCGACGATCTGGCCGCTTGGATCCGCCGCAAGCTTGGCCGCCCCCCACTGCCCGAGGAGGCCAGCGCCAACGCAGTGCCGAAATAAAATCCGGACCTTCCCTAGCCTCGTCCCGGACAAGGACCCGTCCATGAACATCGAACAAGCCCGCTTCAACATGATCGAACAGCAGATCCGCCCCTGGGAGGTGCTGGATCCGTCGGTGCTGTCCTTGCTGTCGGTGGTGCGCCGCGAGGACTTCGTGCCAGCCGCTTATCGCTCCCTGGCGTTCGTCGACATGGAAGTGCCTCTGCTGGAAGGCGGAGCGCGGGGCATGTGCATGCTACAGCCCAAGGTCGAAGCCCGGCTGCTGCAGGAATTGGCTCTGGGTAAGCACGAGAAGGTCCTGGAGATCGGCGCTGGCTCGGGCTACATGGCCGCCTTGCTGGCCCACAAGGCCCAGCGCGTGCTGACGCTGGAAATCCATCCCGAGCTGGCCCGCATGGCCGCCGAGAATCTGCGCCGCGCGGCCATCCACAACGTCGAAGTCCGCCATGGTGACGGCTCCAAGCTCACGTTGGCCGAGGGGCCTTTCGACGCGATCTTGGCTTCGGGCTCGGTGGCCCAAGTGCCGCAACAGCTGCTGTCACAGCTCAAGATCGGCGGCCGGCTCGCCGCCATCGTCGGCCATGAGCCCGTGATGCGCGCGGTCATCGTCACGCGCACCGGCGAGCACGAGTTCCGCAGTGTCGAGGTCTTCGACACCGTGGCTCCCCGTCTGCAAGGCTTCGACGAGCCATCCCGGTTCCGCTTCTGACCCCTGCAACGAGAAGGACCTTCCATGCCTCTGCGTCCCCGCTTCGCGCTGGCCTGCGCGACACACCGACTGTCCCGTCTGCGCCCTTTCGTGCTTGGGTTGAGCCTGGTGTGGACCTTTCCAGCCGGGGCGCAAAGTTTGGTCGAGATCTACGAGGCCGCCCGCCAATATGACGCCACTTACCTGGCGGCCCGCGCCCAGGCCGAGTCGGCACGATTCCGTGCCGCGCAGGCCGGCGCGCTGCGGCTGCCCACCGTGGGGTTGGGTGCCTCGAGCACTCGCACCGAGGCCTATCCAGCCCTGGGCCCGGACGTCTCTGGCACGGCCCATCAGCTGGCGCTACAGGCCCGTCAGCCGCTGTTCAACCGCACCAACGCGGTGAGCATCGATCAGGCCGACAAGGCCCTGGACATCTCCCGCGCCGACCTCATCCAAGCCGAACAAGATCTGATCGTGCGCGTGGCCCAGGCCTATTTCGACGTGCTGGCCGCGCAAGACGCGCTCAATACCGCACGGGCCAACAAAACCGCCATCGCCGAACAACTGGCCTCGGCGCGGCGCAATTTCGAAGTGGGCACGGCCACGATCACCGACACCCGGGAAGCCCAGGCCCGCTTCGACCTGGCCAGCGCCCAAGAACTGGCGGCCGAAAACACCCTGCGCACGCGCCAGCTGGCGCTGGATCAGCTCGTCGGCCGCCAAGGTGTCACGCCCAAACCCTTGGCCACGCCAGTGGTCCTGCCCTCGGTGGAGCCCGCCGACCCCGAGGCCTGGGTCGCACGCGCGCTCGACGCTCCCGCGGTGCGACGTGCAGCCCTGGCCTACGAGATCGCCCGGCTGGAAACCGACAAGGCCCGTGCCGGCCATCTGCCCACGGTGGACCTGGTCGGCTCGCTGGCGCGCAATCGCAACAACGGCTCGCTGTATGAGGCCCAACGCACGGCTGGCAACAGCAGCACCGCCAGTGTCGGCGTGCAGTTCAACTTGCCGTTGTTCGCCGGTTTTGCCGTCCAGAACCGGGTCAAGGAAACGCTCTCGTTGGAAGAAAAAGCACGCAACGACCTGGAGGCGGTGCGGCGCGGGGTCACGCTGGGGACCCGCCAAGCCTACCTGGGCGTGCTGTCGCTGCAAGCCCAAGTGCAAGCCCTGGAAGCGGCAGAGGCGTCCTCCAAGCTGGCATTGGAAGCCACACAGACGGGCTACCGCGTCGGGGTGCGCGTCAATCTGGATGTGCTCAACGCCCAGACGCAGCTTTTCTCCACGCAGCGCGACCTGGCTCGCGCTCGCTACGACGTGCTCTTGGGCCACCTGCGCTTGCGCCAAGCCGCTGGCGTGCTCTCACCCGACGATCTGGCCTCGATCAACGACCTGTTGGCGCGCTGAGTCTCCCGTGGGGAGGAGCAGGCCGAGCACGCGCTCGGCCATGCGCTGCGCTGCCCCCCGGTGGGCAGCGGCAAAGCGGCGGGCCCGCGTGGCCATGTCCTCGCGCCGCCCAGAGTCGACGGCCAAAGCGACGGCTTCCTGAACCCCCTGTGACAACGTCTGGACCCGACAGGCCGCCCCGGCCTGCCAGGCCAGCTCCGCCGCCTCGGCAAAATTGAAGGTGTGAGGCCCCATCACGATCGGGCAGCCGCAGGCGGCGGCCTCGATCAGATTTTGTCCTCCCAGCGGTTCGAAGCTGCCGCCGAGCAAGGCCACATCGGCTGCGGCATAGTACGCGGGCATCTCTCCCAGGCTGTCGCCCAAGCACACGTCGGCTCGGCCGGCCGACGCCTCGGGCCGCTGCGCCCCCCACGAGGAGCGGCGCACCAAATCCAGGCCTGCGGCCTGCACCAGCGCGGCCACTTCGTCGAAACGCTGCGGATGCCGAGGCACCAGCAGCAACAGCGGTCGGGGCTGGGGCAAGGCCTGCCAAGCACGCAACAAGGCCGCCTCCTCGCCTTCGCGGGTGCTGGCGGCCAGCACCACCGGCCGCGGCCCGGCCACTTCCCACGCGGCCCGCCACCCCCGTCCCAAAGCCAAAAGCTCGGGCTGAGGCGTCATGTCGAACTTCAGATTGCCGCAAACCTCCACGTGCTCGACGCCCGCCTCACGCAGGCGCTGCGCATCGGCCTGCGTTTGCGCCAGGGCCCATCGAAGTTGGCGCACTGCCGGGCGCATCAAGACGCCCAAACGTTGTCCGCGCCGCAAGCTGCGTTCGCTCAATCGTGCATTGACGAGCACCATCGGCACCCCGCAGACCGCCGCCGCATGCTGGAGGTTGGGCCAAATCTCGGTCTCCATCAACAAGCCCAGAGCTGGCCGATGATGGGCCAAAAAGCGCGCCACCGCGCCAGGCGTATCGAAGGGCAGCCAGACCTGACGGTCGCCCGGCTGCAACAGGGCTTGTCCCGCCTGCCGGCCAGTGGCCGTGGCATGGGTCAGCAACAGACGCAGCTGCGGGCAACGCTCTCTGAGCGCCTTCACCAGCCCGGCCGCCGCGCGCGTCTCTCCCAGCGAGACCGCATGCAACCACACCGCCCCCGGCGGCGGCGCAGGGCCGTCATACCAGCCGAAGCGCTCGGCCAGCCGATGCCGATACAGCGGCTCCCGGCGGGCGCGCCAACACAAACGCGCCACATACAAGGGCTGCAGCAGCCACAGGGCCACCGAGTAAAGCCGCCGAGCCCAGCGCTCGGACGCACGACCTGCCAACTCGATCAATGTGCGGCCCCGCCGATGCGGGTATCGGGCTTGACCTGACGCACCGCGGCCAAAAATTGCTCACGAATGCGATCCAAGGCTTCCGGCGTGTAGCCCTCGAAGCGCAGCACCAGCACCGGCGTGGTGTTGGAGGCGCGCACCAGGCCGAAGCCATCCTCGTACTCGGCGCGCAACCCATCGATATCCACCACCTCTCGCGCGCCCTCGAAACGAGCGTTCTTGCGCAACTGCTCGATGAGCCGATGGTGCTCGCCTTCGGCACACGCGATATTGAGTTCAGGCGTGCTATGGCTGGTCGGCAGCGCATCGAGCACGGCGCTCGGATCGTCGTGACGGCTGAGGATTTCCAGCAACCGCGCGGCGGTATAGGTCGCGTCGTCGAAACCGTACCAACGCTCCTTGAAGAAGATGTGGCCACTCATCTCCCCTGCGAACGGGGCGCCGGTTTCGCGCAGCTTGGCTTTGACCAGGGAATGCCCCGTCTTCCACATCAACGGCACCCCCCCAGACTCGCGAATCACCTGGGCCAGGCGCTGGCTGCACTTGACGTCGTAGATGATCGTCGCGCCCGGGTTGCGCTGCAGGATGTCGCGCGCGAACAGCATCATCTGGCGGTCGGGGAAAATGTTGTGGCCTTGGCGCGTGACCACTCCCAGGCGATCGCCGTCACCGTCGAAGGCCATCCCCAGCTCTGCCCCATGCGCTTGCACCGCAGCGATCAAATCCGCCAGGTTCTCGGGCTTGGACGGGTCGGGGTGATGGTTGGGAAAGTGGCCGTCCACCTCCGAGTAGAGCTCGATCACCTCGCAGCCCAGGGCGCGCAAGATGCCCGGCGCCGAAGCGCCCGCAATCCCATTGCCCGAATCGACCACGATCTTCATCGGGCGGGCCAGGGTCACATCGCTGACGATACGCCGGGTGTACTCGGGCAACACGTCCAGCCGGTGCACGGTCCCCTGACCCTGCGCATAGTCTTCCAACTCCATGCGGCGGCGCAAGCCTTGGATGTCCTCTCCATGGATGGCGCGACCGCCCAGCACCATCTTGAAGCCGTTGTAGTCCTTCGGATTGTGGCTGCCGGTCACTTGGACACTGGAATGGCAGCCCTGCTGCGCTCGGGTGGCCGCCACGTAATAGCTCATCGGCGTGGTCACGGCCCCCAGATCGATGACATCGATCCCGGTGGCGCACAGCCCCCGGATCAACGCAGCCGACAGGGACGGGCCCGACAAACGTCCGTCACGCCCCACGGCCACCGCCTTGTCTCCCAGCGCCAGGGCTTCGGTGCCAAAGGCTCGTCCCAGGTGTTCGGCCACGGCCTCGTCCAGGGTACTCCCAACGATGCCACGGATATCGTAGGCCTTGAAGATCGATGCGGCTGGCTGCACGGACGCTCCTTCTGGACAATGGGGACGAATGCCTGCCGATTGTAGAGACCGTCCCCGTCACATTCGATGCGCCCTCTGCCGCCGCCTCAGGCCGCGGGGCCCCGAAAGCGGATAATGCCCTATGCCGAGAATCTGGCTCGCAGACGCCTCCTTCGGCCTTCTTGCGCCAGCGTGTGGCGACCCGCAGCGTGCGTCAATGGTGCGCACCGTGCCCCTCGATGGCTGCAAGCACGCACCGACGCAGCGGCCAAGCCAGGTCTTGCCGTCCTCACATCCCCCAGCCTTGCCTGACCGCACCACAACCATGACGAATGTCCCATACACCGCGCAACGCCGCTGGCCTTCGCCGCTGGGCACGATTTGGGCCGCACGCACTGCCCTCGGATTGGCCGGCCTGTGGTTTGCCGAAGGGCAAAAAGACACCCCGGAAACCCTCGACGCACCGACCTGCGAGGACGACCCCTTGCTACGAGCGGTGGAGGCCAGCCTCGACGCTTACTGGCAAGCAGGCTGCCTGAGCGAGCGGCCTCCGTTGGACCTGCATGGCACCCCCTTTCAGCGCGCGGTGTGGCAAGCCTTGCTGGAGGTGCCCCTTGGACAGACGCTGAGCTACCGCGACCTGGCCGAGCGCATTGGCCGCCCACAGGCCGTGCGGGCCGTGGGCGCGGCCGTGGGGCGCAATCCGGTGTCCATCCTCGTGCCCTGCCACCGCATCGTCGGCAGCGACGGCAGCCTCACGGGCTACGCCGGTGGCCTGGAACGCAAGATCGCCTTGCTGCGGCTCGAAGGGGTGCTGGCGGCATGAAGACTCGCGATCTGTCCGAACTCGTGGTCCTGGCCGCCATTTGGGGCGCCTCCTTCCTCTTCATGCGCCTGGCCGCCGGCCCGTTCGGCCCCGTGGCCTTGGTGGCCGTGCGGGTCGCGGGCGCTGCCCTGTTCCTCTTGCCATGGCTGGTCTGGCGCGGTCAGGCCCCGTGGTTGAGCCGCCGTGCGGTCCCGCTTTTCGTGGCAGGTCTGTTCACCAGCGCCCTGCCCTTTCTCGGCTTCAGCTATGCCGCGCTGAGCATCACGGCGGGCCTGTCCTCCATCTTCAACGCCACCACGCCGCTATTTGGCGCGTTGATCGCCTGGCTGTGGCTGAAGGACAGGCTCACTTGGCCTCGCGTGCTGGGGCTGGCCATCGGCTTCGTCGGCGTGGTGGGCTTGGCCTGGGACAAAGCGAGCTTTCGGCCGGATGCGTCGGGCGTAGCCTCGGGCTGGGCCGTGCTGGCCTGCCTGGGAGCCGCCCTGTGCTACGGCTTTGCGGCCAGCTACACCAAGCGCCACCTCTCCGATGTGCCGCCGCTGGCGGTGGCCGCCGGCACCCAGCTGGGTGCCGCCTTGGCACTGCTGGTGCCGGCTTGGTGGTGGTGGCCCGCATCCGCCCCCTCGGCCGGCGCTTGGGCCTCGGCCTTGGCGCTGGCCCTGCTGTGCACCGGCCTGGCCTACCTCCTGTACTTCCGCTTGATGAGTCGCGTCGGGCCCACCAACACCATCACCGTGACCTTCCTGATCCCCGGCTTCGCCGTGCTGTGGGGGTGGAGCTTCCTGGACGAAAGCGTCACCCCTGCCATGCTGGCCGGCAGCGCGGTCATCCTCGTGGGCACCGCCCTCGTCACGGGCGTGTTCCCGCGTGCCAAGCCCAAGATGCCACCTTCAGGGGCTGAGCGAGAATGGAGCTCTTGACCTGCCGACGTGCCCGCACCATGAGCCACATCCCCGACCCCGCCACCGCCGAGCTCACGCTCAACCTCAGCCGCGATGCCTTTCGCGACGGCTTGGCCATGCGACGACGTGTCATGGGCCCCGACTTCGTCGAGCGCGCCTTTGCCAACGCCAACGACTTTCACGCCGAACTGCAGCAACTCGTGACCGCACTGGCCTGGGGCACGGTGTGGAGCCGCCCCGGCCTCGATCCGAAAACGCGCAGCATGATCACCGTGGCCATGCTGGTGGCTCTGGGCAAGCGCCAGGAACTCGAAGGCCATGTGCGCGGGGCACTGAACAACGGCGTGACGGTCGAGGAACTGAAGGAAATACTGCTGCACTCGGCCCTCTACTGTGGCTTTCCGGCGGCCATTGAGGGCTTCCGGGCCGCCCAATCGGTGATCGACGCCGCTGGCGCCGCCCCGACCAAGCCCTCAGCCTGAGCCGCCCCGCCGCGCCCAGCGTCCACTTGGCGCAGGCGGGGCCCCTCAATCCAGCGTCACGCGGGCTTTCTTGACCAGCTGCGCATAGCGGGCCGTATCCGCTGCGATGCGCTGGGCCATCTCCTCGCTGGTGTCGCCGATCGGTTCGGCGCCGATGTCGCGCATGCGCTGGCCAAACTCCGGCGAGCGAATGATCGCCACCATCTCCCGGTGCAGCCGGCTCAACACCTCCTTGGGCGTGGCCGCCGGGGCGAGCACCCCAAACCAAGTGCCCATGTCGAATCCCTTGACTGCGGCCTCGTCCAGGGTCGGGACCTCGGGCAGCGCCGACGACCGCTTGGCGGAGGTCACCGCCAGCGCACGCAGCTTGCCCGCCTTGATATGCGGCAGCACCGGGGTGATCGTGTCGAACGACATGTGCACCTGCCCCCCGATCAAATCGGTGGTCAACGGGCCGCTGCCCTTGTAGGGCACATGCGTCAAACTCACCCCGAATTGTTCGGACAGCTGCGTGCCGATCAAGTGCTGTAACGTGCCAACGCCATTGGAGCCGTAGGTCATCGCCGGCTGAGTCCGGCGAATGAGCTCCACCATGGACTTGACATCCTGCGCAGGCGTGGCGGCATTGATCACCCACACATTGGGCACCAATGCCACGGTGGTGATGGGCGCAAAGTCTCGCTCGAAGCTGTAGCTCAGCTTCTTGTACACACTCGTGGCGATCGTGTGATGCACCGCCCCCATCAACAGCGTGTAGCCATCGGCTGGCGCCCTCGCCACGGCCGCCGCTCCCAGTGTTGCGCCAGCCCCTGGCTTGTTTTCCACCACCACAGGTTGGCCCAAGGGGCCCTGAAGCCGATCGGCCAAGGCTCGCGCCAAGACATCGGTCGTCCCCCCCGGCGAAAACGGAACGACCAACGTGATCGGTTTGGCAGGCCAGGATTGGGCCTGCACGCCCCCCATTTGCAACCCCAGACCCACGATGGCCAAGCATAGGCCCAGCCGGACGAACGACTTCATGACCATGTCTCCTCTTCGAACGGTTGAATCCGAGGCGGCGCAGCCACAGATCTCTGCCGCAGCCTTACACCGCCCTCCGTGCGCCCTCAATGCGCCCCGCCTCGGCAGGCCGAGAAGCAACGACGCCCCGGTGCGCAGCCGCCAGCGCTCATCGCCGACCGGGCTCGAGAATGAAGCGACACACCGCTTCGGTCACCTGCGCCGTGGTCGCATGGCCGCCCAAATCGCCGGTGTGCAAGGACGGATCGGAAGTGACGGCCTCGATGGCTCGCATCACCTGCTGCGCTGCCTCGTTCTCGCCCAAGTGTTCGAGCATCATCACCACCGACCAGAACGTGCCGATCGGGTTGGCCAGCCCTTTGCCCATGATGTCGAAAGCCGATCCATGGATGGGCTCGAACATTGACGGATAACGACGCTGCGGGTCGAGGTTGGCCGTTGGCGCGATCCCCAGGCTGCCCGCCAAAGCGGCAGCCAAGTCGCTCAGAATGTCCGCATGCAAATTGGTCGCCACGATGGTGTCCAAGGTATCGGGCTTGTTGACCATGCGCGCCGTCATCGCATCGACCAACTCCTTGTCCCAGCGCACATCGGGGAACTCTTCGGCCACCTCGTGGGCGATTTCGTCCCACATCACCATCGCATGGCGCTGCGCATTGCTCTTGGTGACCACCGTCAACTGTTTGCGCGGACGCGATTGCGCCAAGCCAAACGCAAAGCGCAGGATGCGCTGTACGCCCACACGGGTCATCATGCTCACATCGACGGCCGCTTCGATCGGATGTCCCTGGTGCACCCGCCCGCCCACGCCCGAATACTCGCCCTCGGAGTTCTCCCGCACGATCACCCAGTCGAGATCTTCCGGACTGCAACGCTTCAATGGCGCGTCGATGCCTGGCAGGATTCTGGTCGGCCGCACGTTGGCATACTGATCGAATCCTTGGCAGATCCTCAGTCGCAAGCCCCACAACGTGATGTGATCGGGCACCCCAGGATCCCCAGCCGAGCCAAACAGAATCGCATCCTTGGCGCGCAGACGGTCCAGCCCGTCGTGCGGCATCATGACTGCGTGCCGGCGGTAATAGTCCGCCCCCCAGTCGAAGTGCTCGAACTCGAAATGCAAATCCGAGCGGCTGCGGGCCAGGGCTTCCAGCACCTGACGTCCGGCCGGCACCACTTCTTTGCCGATGCCGTCGCCGGGAATCAGCGCGATCGCATAGGTTTTCATGACCGATGTCGCAAACGATGTGAAGAGACACCGTCACTGTAGGAGCCCGGCCCGGCCTTGCGAGCGCGCACGACTCAACGCATCATTTACTTCAAGTTCACAATCAAGCCACGCTCCTGCGCCATGCCCAAAGTGGTTCAAGCGTCCGATCTTGGGTTCTTCAGCACCCTGGCCCGTGCCGGCAGCCTCAGTGCCGCCGCGCGCGAGCTGGGCATCACCACCCCTGCGGTGAGCAAACATCTGGCCCTCATCGAAGCCAGATTGGGCGTCAAGCTGATCAACCGAACCACGCGCCGCATGAGCCTCACGCCCGAAGGCGAGCTCTACCTGGAACACGCGCGTCGCATCTTGTCGGAGATCGACAGCATGGAGCAGCTCCTGGGGATGAGCAAACAAACCCCCAAAGGGTTGCTGCGCGTCAATGCCACGCTGGGCTTTGGGCGCAGCCATGTGGCCCCCCTGATTTCCCGGTTCGTTCGCAAATACCCCGACGTCGAGGTCCAACTGCAACTATCGGTCGATCCGCCGCCACCGTCCGAAGACGCCTACGATGTGTGCATCCGCTTCGGCGCCCCCCCAGATGCCCGGCTGATCGCGCACTACTTGGCGCCCAATCGCAGATTGCTATGTGCCAGTCCGGCTTATCTGCAAAAGCACGGGGTGCCCAAAACCCCGCAAGACTTGGTCCGCCACAACTGCATCGGCATCCGGCAAGGTGAATTGGCCTACGGCGTGTGGAAACTCACCAGCGTGCGTGCAGGCCATCTGCGCACCGAGACGGTGAAGATCCGCGGCAACCTCACCACCAACGATGGCGAAATCGCGGTGAACTGGGCTCTGGACGGTCATGGCATTCTGATGCGTGCCCAGTGGGACATCGAACGCTATTTGCGCAGCGGCCGGCTGGTTCAAGTGCTGGCGCAGTACAGCACGCCGGAGGCCGACATTTACGCGGTGTATCCCCCTCGCCACCAAACCTCGGCGCGGGTGCGTGCCTTCGTCGACTACTTACGCACGGCCCTGGCGCACAAGGCCGACCTGCTGATGTGAGCCCTTCAGTGCGTTGACGACGGTGCGGCGGCCACCTCACCGACGGGATCGTGCCGGTTGCGCAGCCACTGCGGCGCCAAAGAGCCGACCACCATGCCCGCCAAACCCGCCAGCAGACCGGCCAACTGCCCGGGGAACACCGTCCCCAGACGGCTGACCTGCGGCAGGAACAGCACCCAAGTGCCGATGCCGGCTGCCAGGCTGACGATGGCACCCTGCGTGCTGGCCCGCCGCCAATACAGACCACACACCAAGGGCACGAAGGCCCCAACCAAGGTGATCTGATAGGCCGAGGACACCAGTTCGTAAATCGAGGTGCCCTCCATGGCGATCGCATAAGTCAGAACCAAGGCGGCAAAGATCACCAAGGTCCACCGCATGGCCAAGAGCTGCTCGCGGTCACTCATTTCGGGGCGCAAGTTTTTCAAGATGTTCTCGACGAAGCTGGTCGTCGGCGCCAACAGCGTCGCCGAAGACGTGCTTTTGATGGCTGACAGCAACGCGCCGAAGAACAAGATCTGCATCACCAGCGGCATGTGCGTCAGCACAAACGTCGGCAGCAGCTTTTGATAGTCCTCCTGGGCCAGATCCAGCGCCTGCTGTCCCATCACGGCCACTGCCGCGCAGACGATGAACATCGGCACGGCCGCAAACAGGATGTAACTCACCCCGCCAATGACCGCGCCACGCCGCGCGGTGCGCTCGTCCTTGGCCGACATCACGCGCTGAAACACGTCTTGCTGCGGAATCGAGCCCAGCATCATCGTCAGCGCCGCACCGACGAACATCGCCACGTCGGTAAAGTTCGGCTGCGGCCAGATGTGCAACAACTCGCGCGAACGGGCCACCTCCATCACCGCGGCAGCGCCACCGGCCAAATCGGCCGAAAACAGCGCAATGGCCGACAGACCCAGCACCAACACGATCATCTGGATGAAGTCGGTCCAGGCCACCGCCAAGAATCCGCCGATCACCACATAGATCAACACCGCCAGCGTCCCGACGATCATGCCTGCCGTCTCGCTCATCGCGCCTTGCGTCAACACCGAAAACACCAGGCCCAAGGCCGTGATCTGCGCAGCCACCCATCCGAGATAACTCAGAATGATGGCCGCAGAGCAGAACACCTCTACGCCCTTGCCATACCGGCGACGGTAAAAGTCGCCAATGGTCAGCAGGTTCAAGCGATACAGCTTGCCGGCAAAAAACGCGCCGACCAACACCAGACACAGCCCTGCCCCAAAAGGATCTTCAACGATGGCATGCAGCCCGCCCTGGATGAACTTGGCCGGGATGCCCATCACCGTCTCGGCGCCGAACCAAGTGGCAAATGTCGTGGTCACCACCATGATCAAGGGCAGGCTTCGGCCAGCCACGGCGAAGTCGCGGGTGTCATGGATGCGCGTGCCCGCCCACACCCCCAGGGCCAAGGTGGCCAGCAAGTACAACACCACGAAAGCGATCAGCAAGGCGTTCATGTCGGAAGATCAAGGGTTGAGCGGGAATCGAACGAGCCCGACGGCGGCTGGCACACAGCATTGCTGGCGTGGCCAAGAGGGCAGCCCATGATGTCACACGCCAAGGCCGAAGCCTAGGCAGACGACGCCCAAGGCACGCGCCATGCGCCATGGCTGGCGCACGCCGGCCCTGGATTCGGCCCCGATCGCTGCATCACCACGGCTCGATGCCCTCACCGACATGCCCATCGCTGCAAACCTGCCTACGGAAAGACCCTTTGGCCTCTCAAATGAAAACGGGGCAAGCACTGATCGTGCTTGCCCCGTGGCGTCAAACATTGGCGGAGTGGACGGGACTCGAACCCGCGACCCCCGGCGTGACAGGCCGGTATTCTAACCGACTGAACTACCACTCCGCGTCGGTAGCGGGTTTTTCGCATCGCTGCGACAAGCACCGCCAAACTTGGCGTCCCCTAGGGGATTCGAACCCCTGTTACAACCGTGAAAGGGTCGTGTCCTAGGCCTCTAGACGAAGGGGACTGAAATCTTCGTCCACTTGAACCGCACGCCGCCTGACTTGGTGGAGGTAAGCGGGATCGAACCGCTGACCTCTTGCATGCCATGCAAGCGCTCTCCCAGCTGAGCTATACCCCCATCGAGGCTTCAGAAATCATTGCTGATTTCTTTTTTGTCGCGCCGTTCAAGCGAGAACGAAAGTATAAACCGAAAATTCTCAGACTTGCAAGCGGTCGAGCACGGTGGATCGATCGAAAAGTTCGAGCACCGCATCGATCGACGGCGTCTGCGCACGGCCGCACACCAGCACACGCACGGGAATGGCCAACTGGGGCATCTTCAAGCCATGGGCAGCGATGGTGTCTTTGATCGCCTGCTGCAGGGCAGCCTTCTCCCAGGTCACCGTGGCGAGCTTTTCGCGCAGCGATTGCAACGCGGGTTTGACGGCCTCGGTCACATGGGCCGCCATGTCTTCCGCGCTGGGCTGCACCGGCGCAAAGTACATCGCCAACCACTGGGCCAGCTCCACCGTGGTGCTGCAGCGGTCTTTGAACAAGCCGCACATGCGGGCCAGCTTCGCATCATCGTTGGCCGACAGTCCCAGCCGGGCCAGCTGCTGCCGCACCAGCGGCACGAGCTTGGCATCCTCGGTCATCTTCAGGTGCTGGGCATTCACCCAGCGCAGCTTGGCTTCGTCGAACTGGCCCGCGCTCTTGCCCAAGTGATCCAGGTCGAACCACTGCAAGAACTGCTCGCGCGTGAAGATCTCGTCATCGCCATGGCTCCACCCCAGGCGCGCGAGGTAATTGATCATCGCATCGGGCAGGTAGCCTTCGTCACGATACTGCGTCACGGGCTTGGCCCCGTTGCGCTTGCTCATCTTCTCGCCCCGCTCATTGAGCACGGTAGGCAGGTGCGCGTACACCGGAGGCTCTTTGCCAAGCGCTCGGAAGATGTTGATCTGACGCGGCGTGTTGTTCACATGGTCATCGCCCCGGATCACATGGGTGATGCCCATGTCGATGTCATCCACCACCACGCAGAAGTTGTAGGTGGGCGTGCCGTCCGGTCGAGCGATCACCAGATCGTCCAGCTCGTCGTTGCTGATCGAGATGCGGCCCTTGACCTTGTCATCCCATACCACTGCCCCGCCGATCGGGTTTTTGAAACGAATCACCGGCTGCACCCCTTCGGGCACCGGCGGCAAGGTCTTGCCAGGCTCGGGGCGCCACGTGCCGTCGTAGCGCGGCTTTTGCTTGGCTGCCATCTGGCGCTCGCGCAGCGCATCCAGCTCGGCCGGGGTCATGTAGCAGCGGTAGGCCAGGCCTTGCTCCAACATCTGCGCGATCACGGCCTTGTAGCGGTCCATGCGCTGCATTTGGAAATAGGGGCCTTCATCGGGGTCCAGCCCCAGCCACTTCATGCTTTCGAGGATGACATCGACGGCGGCCTGAGACGAACGCTCCAGGTCGGTGTCCTCGATGCGCAGGATGAACACGCCCTGGTTGGCCCGCGCGAAGGCCCAGGGATACAGCGCCGAGCGGATGTTGCCCAGGTGGATGAAGCCCGTCGGAGACGGGGCAAAGCGGGTGCGAACTTGGGTCATGCGGTCAGAGTGTCGAGGCCGCGCTGCAGATCGGCCTTGAGGTCTTCGACGTCGTCCAGTCCCACGGCCACGCGGATCAAGCCTTGGGTGATGCCAGCAGCCAAGCGCTGCTCTTCGCTCAGGCGTCCGTGTGAGGTGCTGGACGGATGGGTGATGGTGGTCTTGGTATCGCCCAGATTGGCGGTGATCGAGCAGATACGGGTACTGTCGATCACGTGGAAGGCACGCTTGCGCGCCAGCTCGGCCCCCCCTTGGGCCTGGCCTTTGACGATGAAGGACAGCACCGCCCCGCCCAGGCCGTTTTGCTGGCGCATGGCCAGCTCGTGCTGCGGGTGCGAGGCCAGGCCCGGGTAGTAAACGCGCTCGACCTGCGGGTGCGCTTCGAGCCATTGGGCCAGCGCCAAAGCACGCTCGCTTTGCGCCTTCATACGGATGGACAGTGTCTCCATGCCCTTGAGCACCACCCAGGCATTGAAAGGCGACAGGCACATGCCAGCGCTACGCATCAAAGGCACGAGCTTGCCCTCGATCTCGGCCTGCGGCCCGCAGATGGCCCCCGCAATGACGCGGCCTTGGCCATCGAGGTACTTGGTGCCCGAGTGGATCACGAAGTCGGCGCCCCACCGCAGGGGCTGCTGCAGCGCCGGCGAGCAAAAGCAATTGTCCACGGCCAGCCAGGCGCCGGCGGCATGAGCGATATCTGCCAGCGCAGCAATGTCGCAGGCTTCGGTGAGCGGGTTGGTGGGCGTCTCGGCAAAGAGCAGCTTGGTCTGGGGTCTGAGCGCCGCACGCCATTGATCCACGTCGGTCTGTGACACGAACGTGGTCTCGACGCCGAACTTGGCCATGTCCCCGCCCAGCAGCTTGATGGTCGAGCCAAAGACGCTTTGCGAGCAAATGATGTGGTCCCCCGCCTTGAGCAGGCCCATCACGAGCAGCAAGATGGCAGCCATGCCACTGGAGGTGGCGATGCAGGCCTCGGCCCCTTCCAAAGCGGCCAGGCGCCGCTCCATCATCATCGTGGTGGGATTGGTGAAGCGGGTATAGACAAAAGCTTCTTCCTCATTGGCAAACCGTGCAGCCGCGGTGGCCGCATCCGGGTGCACGAAGCTGCTGGTGAGGAACAGCGCCTCGGAGTTTTCGCCCCAGGGCGTGGCGGGCAGCCCCTCGCGCACGGCCAAAGTGTCTAGGCGGGCATCGAGGGGCAGATCCACACGAGGGATGCCAGGCTTGTCGCTCATCGTCGCCCCTTCAAGCCTCGTCCGAACTTTGCAGCGCCAAGCGGGTGCGCCCAGGCTCTTCGTCCTCACCCTGCGAGGTCCGTTGGGTCTCGATGGCCGCGAAGTCCTCGGCGCTGACATCGCCAGTGATGTAGTGGCCGTCGAAACAGGAAGCCTCCAGGCCGTCGATCCGGGGGTTCAGCGAACCCACTGCCTTCTTCATGGCCGCCACGTCTTGGTAGATCAACGCATCGGCGCCAATGAACTCACGAATTTCTTCGATGCTGCGGCCGTGCGCGATCAGCTCGCTCTTGGTGGGCATGTCGATCCCATAGACATTCGGATAGCGCACCGGCGGCGCCGCCGAAGCCATGTAGACCCGGCGCGCACCGGCTTCACGGGCCATCTGCACGATTTCACGGGAGGTGTTGCCTCGCACGATGGAATCGTCCACCAGCAGCACGTTGCGGCCTTTGAACTCCTGCGGCATCGCATTGAGCTTTTGGCGCACCGATTTGCGACGCACCGCCTGCCCCGGCATGATGAAGGTGCGCCCCACGTAACGGTTCTTCACGAAACCTTCCCGATAGGGCTTTCCGATTTTCTGCGCGAGTTGCATGGCCGAGGGACGACTGGACTCCGGAATCGGAATGACCACGTCGATCTCGCTGGGTGGCATGGTCGAGATGACACGTTGGGCCAGCGTCTCGCCCATGTTGAGCCGCGCCTGATACACCGAAATGCCGTCGATCACGGAATCCGGACGCGCCAAGTACACGAACTCGAAAACACATGGATTCAAACTGGGACGCTCGGCGCATTGCTGTGCATGCACCTGCCCCTCGAGGTCGATGAAGATCGCCTCGCCCGGCGCCACGTCGCGGACGAATCGATGACCGGTGCCTTCGAGCGCCACCGACTCGCTGGCCACCATCCACTCGGTGCCTTCTGGCAGGTCGGCCTGCCCGTAACACAGCGGGCGAATGCCATATGGGTCGCGGAAGGCCAGCAAGCCATGGCCGGCAATCAGGCAGACCACCGCATAAGAGCCCTTGATGCGCTTGTGCACACCTCGCACGGCCTTGAAGATTTCCTCCGGCGTCAGCGGCAATTCACGCGCGGCCAGCTCCAGCTCATGGGCCAGCACGTTGAGCAAGACTTCAGAGTCGCTCTCGGTGTTCAGATGACGTCGATCGATGGCAAAAAGCTCTTTGCGCAACGCATGGGCATTGGTGAGGTTCCCGTTGTGCGCGAGCACCAAGCCAAACGGCGCGTTCACGTAGAAGGGTTGTGCCTCCTCCTCGCTGTAGGCATTGCCCGCCGTGGGGTAACGCACTTGACCCAAACCCACGGTGCCGGGCAGTGCCCGCATGTTGCGGGTGCGGAAGACGTCGCGCACCATGCCGCGGGCCTTGTGCATGAAAAACTTGGTGTCCATCGCGGTGACGATGCCCGCGGCGTCTTGGCCACGATGCTGCAGCAGCAGCAGCGCGTCATAAATGAGCTGGTTGACCGGCGCCTTCGAAATGACGCCCACGATGCCGCACATGGTTTACCTTCCAGACAGTTCAACGGGTCACGAGCCGCTCGGCCAGCTCGCGAGGCATGAGGGGCTTGAGCCCCTGGAGCATTTCTTGCAGCAGCGCCGCTCCATGAGAGGCTCGCCACGGTTCACTGCGCGCCAGCGGCGTCCAGGTCACGAGCAAAGTCACCACCAAAGCGATCAGCACACCCCGCACCAAACCGAAAGCCGCCCCCATGAGCCGGTCGAGCACACTGAGCGCGCTGGCGTGAACGAGCTTCTTGATCAGCCACGCCAGCAGCCCCCAGACGAACAGCGTGGCCACAAACACGATCGCAAAGGTGCTGACGTGGTTGATCATCGACCCGGGCGCACCGATGGGCACTGCTGCACTCCACTGCGGCGTGATCCACTGCGCAGCGAAAAAGGCCACCACCCATCCGGCCAGCGCAAGCACCTCGAAGACCAGCCCTCGCACCAGCCCCAGCACCACCGACACCAGCAGCAGCGCAAGAAAAGCAATGTCGACCCAGCCCATGGCAGCCATGGTTCTCATAGCGTGAGCACTGCCGCGGGCAGGCCAGCCGCTTTGAGTCGGCTGGCCGCCTGCTGGGCTTGCTCCCGAGACGCGAAAGGCCCCACCCGCACACGGATGCGCTGCCCTGCTGCCGTCTCGATGACCTGGGTGTAGGTTTTGAACCCGAGCTTCTCGACCTTGGCTCGCACCTCGCGCGCACTGGCGGTCTCGCCAAAGGCACCCACCTGCACCACAAAGCGAGCCGCGGTCTCCTCGGCTGCCGCGGCCGGACGGCCTTCGAGCAAGGCCCGGGCCCGGGCGGCCTCGGCCTGTTCGGCAGGCGATGCGGGCGCCGGGGCCGACGCCGGCGCCGGACTTGGAGCGGCCGCCGCCGGCCTGGGCGGCGCATCAGACACGTTGGACGCAGGGGGGGCCACTGCCACCGGGCTGGAAGCCGCCTCCTGCTCGCCAGCGGCATTGGCCGCGCGCTCTTCGATCGCGCTGGGCTGCGCAGCGCGTGCCGCGGAAGCCGCAGAATCTGGAACATCCCCTCGGGCACGAACCACCGGCGCATCCTTGGCCGGAATCTCGATCGGCAAGTCCGTGGGAATCGGGCGAGGCTCGGTCTCGAATAGCAAGGGGAAGCCGATCACGGCCGCCCCCACGAGCACCACGGCCCCAATGAGCCGATGTCGGGCCCGGGTGCGCGCCTGCTCCACCGAGTCTTCCGGGCGGGGCGAGGCCGCAGGCGCCTCGCCAGAGGCTGCGACACGCTTGAAAAAGGAAAGCAGACCCATGCGTCTCGGAATGTGGGAACGCCGGCCCTGCAGCCCACCCGCCGGCCAGCCAGGCCGCTTCAGCCCAAGTGCCGGGCCGACAAACGGGGCAGGCCGCCTTGCAGCACGCCCCCAACGGTGAAGAAGGACCCGAAGACTACGATTCTATCAGCCGGGTCGGCCGCAGACAGGGCCGCCTGCAAGGCCTCCGTCGCAGATGGATGCACCGAGGCGACCGCCGGCGCCGGCGAGCGCGTTGGCAGAGCTTGCCAGCGGCGCAACAGGTCGGCGCCCGGAAGGGCCCGGGCCGTGGGCAGGTCGGTGAAATACCAGGCGTCGACCATGGGATGCATGCGTCGCAGGATGCCGCTCACGTCCTTGTCGGCCATGGCACCGAACACCGCATGCGTGCGCGGGAAAAAGCCCATCTGGTCGAGGTTCTCGGCCAGTGTGGCCACTGCATGGGGGTTGTGTGCAACATCCAGCACGAGCGTGGGTTGCCCCGGAACGATCTGGAAACGCCCGGGCAGCTCCACCATGGCCAGACCGTTGCGCACAGCCTGGGCGTTGATGGGCAGAGACTCATGCAGCGCTTCGAAAGCGGCCAACACGCCCGAGGCATTGAGCAATTGATTGGCACCGCGCAAGGCCGGATAGGCCAGCGCGTTGTAGCGGCGATGCCGTCCCGCCCAATTCCATTGCTGACGATCGCCGCTGTAGCGGAAATCGCGCCCAAACAGGTGCAAGTCGGCCCCCAAGGCCTGAGCATGTTCGATCACGCTGCGCGGCGGCATGGGATCGCTCACCACCACGGCACGCCCGGCACGCATGATGCCCGCCTTTTCTCGCCCGATGCTCTCGCGGTCGGGCCCCAGGTATTCCATGTGATCCAGATCGATGCTGGTGATGACCGCACAGTCGGCATCGATGACATTGACGGCATCCAGCCGCCCTCCCAGGCCCACCTCCAGCACCACCAGATCCAGTTCGGACTGGGACAACAGCCGCAAGATCGCCAAGGTCGTGAACTCGAAATAGGTCAGACCCTGACCTGCACGTGCGATCTCCACGGCTTCGAAATGTGGCAGCAGGGCCTCGGCCTTCACCACCTCCCCGCGCAATCGGCAACGCTCTTCGAAATGCACGAGATGAGGCGAGGTATAGACCCCTGTGCGATACCCAGCCTGCAAAGCGATGGCCTCCAGCATGGCGCAGGTGGAGCCCTTGCCGTTGGTGCCGGCCACCGTGACCACCGGACACTCGAAGCGCAGGTTCAACCGGGCTGCCACGGTCTGCACGCGCTCGAGCGTCAGATCGATCGTCCTGGGATGCAGGCGCTCACAATGCAGCAGCCAGTCGGCGAGGGTCTGGGGACGAGTCATGGAGCGATGGTAAAGGCCTGGCGGTTGTCCGCACAGGCTGCAATGTCTCTGCGAATCAAGGCAAAGGGCCGGCGCGAAGCCGGCCCCGCACACCGATGGGGGAACACGAGGCTCAGGCCACCGCGTCGGCCGGCTGCCGCAGCAGCTTTGCCAGCAATCGGGCCACCGTGGGCCGCAGCTCGCGCCGATCGACGATCATGTCCAGCGCCCCCTTTTGCATCAAAAACTCAGAGCGCTGAAAGCCTTCCGGCAGTTTTTCTCGCACGGTGTTTTCGATCACCCGCGGGCCGGCAAAGCCGATCAGCGCCTTGGGCTCGGCAATCACCACATCGCCCATGAAGGCGAAGCTGGCCGACACACCGCCCATGGTGGGGTCGGTCAGCACACTGATGTAGGGCAGCTTCGCCTTGGCCAGGCGGGTGAGCGCCGCATTGGTCTTGGCCATTTGCATCAGGCTGAGCAGACCTTCCTGCATGCGCGCCCCTCCTGTGGCGGTGAAGCAGATGAAGGGGGTTTTCTGCTCCAGCGCGGTCTCGACGCCGCGCACGAAACGCTCGCCCACCACCGAGCCCATGGAGCCGCCCATGAAGTCGAACTCGAAGCAGGCTGCCACCAATGGCATGCTCAAGACGGCGCCGCCCATGACCACGAGCGCGTCGGTCTCGCCCGTGGCCTCCAGGGCATCCTTCAGGCGATCCGGGTATTTCTTGCTGTCCCGGAACTTCAAAGCATCGACCGGGATGACCTCCTGGCCGATCTCGTACCGCCCCTCGGCGTCGAGGAACTTGTCCAGCCGCGCGCGCGCGTTGATGCGATGGTGGTGAGCGCACTTGGGGCAGACATAGTGGTTGTGTTCGAGGTCGGTTTTGTACAGCACCGATTCGCACGATGGACACTTGATCCACAACCCTTCCGGCACCGAACGGCGCTCGGCCGGATCGGTCTGCTGGATCTTCGGCGGCAGCAGTTTTTCAAGCCAACTCATCGATGAACTCCTTCCAGGCTGTCCAGGGCCGCACGGATCTGCGCGATGAATTCGCGCCCGGCCTGCACCACGCGGTCACGGGGCTGATCTTCCAGCAATTGCACGAGACGCGAGCCGATGACCACCGCATCCGATACGGCGGCCACGGCCCGGGCAGACTCGGCATCGCGAATACCGAAACCCACGCCCACGGGCACCGCCACATGCTTGCGAATGCGAGGCAGCATCTGCGCCACCGACGCCGTGTCCAAGTGTGCGGCGCCAGTGACGCCTTTCAACGACACATAGTACACGTAGCCGCTGGCGATCCGTCCAACCTGCTGCATGCGCTCGTCGGTCGATGTCGGCGCCAGCAGGAAGATCGGGTCCAGGCCCTGGGATTGCAGCGTGGCGGCAAACGACTCGCACTCCTCTGGCGGGTAATCGACCACCAGCACGCCATCGACGCCCGCCTCACGGGCCGCCTGCGCGAAGGCGCCCTGGCCACGACGCTGGTCGTAGCGCTCGATCGGGTTGGCGTAGCCCATCAGAACCACCGGAGTGGTCGTGTTGCCCACGCGAAACGCCCTGACCTGATCGAACACCTGGGGCAAACCGATGCCCCGGGCCAACGCCCTTTCGGCCGCCTTTTGGATCACCGGGCCATCGGCCATGGGATCGGAAAAAGGCACCCCCAGCTCGATCACATCGGCCCCGGCATCGGCCAAGCCCAACATCAGCTCGGGTGTGACATCGGCAAACGGGTCGCCAGCCGTGATGTAGGGAATGAGGGCCTTGCGACCCTGCTGGCGCAAGCGGGCAAAGGTGGCAGCGATACGGCTCATTTCGGCCCCTTCATCACGGAAGCGTCACCGCCCTTGACGCCGAGGCCCCGGCACGATGGCCGACAAAAGAACTCGGCCCCGCTGAGATCGGCCACGGTCCCGATGTCCTTGTCCCCACGGCCCGACAGATTCACGAGCAAAATCTGGTCCGGGCGCATCGTCGGCGCCATTTGCATGGCATAAGCCACCGCATGGCTGGATTCCAGCGCCGGAATGATCCCTTCGGTGCGACACAGGCGGTGGAACGCCTCCAGCGCCTCTTGGTCGGTCACGCCCACATACTCGGCACGACCGATGTCCTTCAGATAGGCATGCTCGGGCCCCACGCCCGGATAGTCCAGACCGGCCGAGATCGAATGCGTCTCCAAAATCTGGCCGTTGTCGTCCTGCAGCAGATAGGTGCGGTTGCCATGCAACACCCCTGGCGAGCCCGCGTTCAGTGACGCGGCGTGCTTGCCAGTGTCCAGCCCCTGCCCGGCCGCCTCGACACCGATGAGGCGCACCGATTCATGCGTGATGTAAGGGTAGAAGATGCCCATCGCATTGCTGCCACCACCCACGCAGGCGATCACGGCATCCGGCTGCCGACCGGTCATCTCGGGCATCTGCACCAGGCATTCCTCGCCGATGACGCTCTGGAAGTCACGCACCATGGCCGGATACGGCGCGGGCCCAGCCACCGTGCCGATGATGTAAAAGGTGTTCTCCACGTGGGTGACCCAGTCGCGCAAGGCTTCGTTGAGCGCATCCTTCAGCGTGCGAGAGCCGCTTTCGACCGGCACCACTTTGGCACCCAACAAGTGCATGCGATAGACATTGGGCGACTGGCGCTTGACATCCTCGCTGCCCATGTACACCACACATTCCATGCCATAGCGGGCACAAATGGTGGCCGTGGCCACACCGTGCTGCCCGGCACCGGTCTCGGCAATCACGCGCGGCTTGCCCATGCGGCGCGCCAGCAAGGCTTGACCGATGGTGTTGTTCACCTTGTGGGCGCCGGTGTGATTGAGATCTTCGCGCTTGAGGTAGATCTGCGCCCCTCCCAACTCACGACTGAGCCGCGCGGCATGGTAGATCGGGCTGGGACGGCCGACGAAATGGGCCAGCTCGCGGCGAAACTCGGCTTGGAAGTCGGGATCGCGGCGATAGCGCTCATACGCCGCCTTGAGCTCCTCCAGCGCATGGGTCAGCGTTTCGGCGACGAAGGAACCACCGTAGGGGCCGAAATGCCCTCGGGCATCGGGTTGCTGATAGTTCAACATGACTTCAGGTGTTGGGGGGGTCAGGCAACGGCGGCTGCGATGCGCGCATCGGCTTCGCGAACCGCTTCGCAGAACCGGCGTATCGCGCTGGCATCCTTGATGCCTTTGGCGGATTCGACGCCGGAGCTTACGTCAACGGCCCAGGGCCGGACCTGAAGCACCCCATCGGTCACGTTTGCAGGATTCAACCCACCAGACAAAACGACCGGACAGGGCACGCCGGGGGGAATGAGTGACCAATCGAAGACCTTTCCACCGCCACCATATCCCTCGACATGCGCATCCAGCAGCACGGCTTGGGCAGTGGCAAAACGCTGGGCAAAGTGTAGCAAATCGAAGCCGGGAGCCATGCGCGCCGCACGCAGATAGGCACGGCCGGCGGCTTCGCATTGCTGGGGCGTTTCATCGCCATGGAACTGCAACACCAGGTGCGGGATGGCCTCGCAAACCCGGCGCACCTCCTCCGGCGTGGCGTTCACGAACAAACCCACTGGCGTGACAAACGGCGGCAGCTCGCGCACCAAGGCCATGGCTCGCTCCAAGCTGACGTAACGGGGGCTGCGTTCGTAGAACACCAAGCCAATGGCATCCGCCCCGGCAGCCACCGCCGCCTCCACATCGACCTCGCGGGTGAGGCCACAAATCTTGATGCGCGTGCGTTGTGCAGGCAAAGTCATCGAGAACCCTCCGAGGCCACCGCCGCGGGCAGCCAGTCATGGGCTGCGGTATGGAGCGGCAGCCCCAAATGCGCATCGTACCGAGGCCCAAGAAAGTACAGACCGTCTGGCGCAAAGGTAGGCGCCGCCAATGTCCGATCGCGGCCGGCCAACACCCGAGCCACCCATTCCGGATCGCGTCCGCCGCAGCCCACCGCAATCAAACAGCCCATGAGGTTGCGCACCATGTGATGCAAGAAGGCATCGGCCTCGAACTCGAACCGCCAATAGGCGCCACGGCGCACGATCGAGATGTCGATCAAGTGTTTGACCGGACTGCGCGCCTGACACTCGGAAGAACGAAACGCGCTGAAGTCATGCCGTCCCACGAGGTGATCGGCCGCCCGGCGCATTGCGGACTCGTCCAGCGGCCGAAACACCCAGCCCACCAAACCAAGCTCCAAGGCCGGCCGCACGGGCGACTCGCGCAACACGTAGACGTAGCGGCGTGAGCGGGCACTGTTGCGGGCGTGGAAGTCCGGCGGCACCGGCCGGCACCATTGCACCGCAATGTCCTCGGGCAAGAAAGTATTGGTGCCTCGCACCCAGGAAAACGGCTCACGCTGGCGCTCGGTGTCGAAATGCACCACCTGATTGAGGCCGTGCACCCCGGCGTCGGTACGCCCTGCACACACCACCCGCACCGGGTGATCGGCAAAACGCGACAAGGCCCGTTCGAGCTGATCTTGCACCGTACGACCATTGGGCTGGCTTTGCCAACCCAGATAAGCCGTTCCCCGGTAGCTGACGCCCAATGCAATCCTCACGACACCTCTTTTCTGATCGGTTCTGGCGCGACTCGAAAAAACAAAGGGCCAGGTGGCGACCAGCGCCCTCCTGGCCCACGACGGGCACGGCCCGTTCAGGTCAGCTCGGCAAGCATGCTCTGCGCCTTGGCCTTCAGAGCCCCGCTGGACTTGGACACGACCTCTTGGAGCAGCTCACGCGCGCCTTCACGGTCACCGATCTGGCGAAACTCTTCAGCCAACTCCAATTTGCGCTCCATCGGATCGCCAGGCACCTCGCCTTCACCGAGATCCAGCTCGGCCAAGGGATCCTCGGCCCGCGAGGGCTGTGCCTCGGCCGATGGGCGGGGCTCAAGTTCCAGCGACAAGCCTTCGAGTTCGAACTCCATGGGTTGCGAGCTTGGCGCACCGACACCGGCCTCAGCCCCTGCCGAAGCCACTTCGGGCGGCTCCGGCAGTTCGAATGCCATGCCCGCCTCGGGCGCCGCCGCGGGCGGCAACGAGGCTTGCAGCTCCTGGGGCGCCGTCGGGGCGGGCTCCGGGTCCACCGGCGCGGCCGTCAGCGGCTGCGTCGATTCCGAATTGAAGCCGCCGGCCGGCGCTGGCGGCTCGTCCAAAGGCAGATCCAAATCGAGGTCGACCTTGAGCGCAGCCTGGGGTTCGTCGGCATACGTCGACGGCGTAGGCATCACCGATTGGGGCATGGTGCTCGCCCCAAGCGGCTCGTAGCCCCCTTCGGGCAGTTTGGCGGCATCCGCGGGCGCGCCACCCGGTTGGTACAACGCATTGTCCGGGTCGATCTGGCGCCCCAACTCCTGGGCGCGAGCCCAATCCTCGCCCTGACCACCCGTCAGGCCGTACAACTGCGTGGCCAACAGCTCGAACCCCTTGGCATCACGACGCTTGGCGTAAACCTCCAGCAACTTGGTACGGATGGCCAGCCGCTCGGGATTGGCACGCATGGCCTCCTTGAGGATTTCCTCGGCCTGCAAGTCACGACCATACGCCAAGTACACATCGGCCTCGGCCACCGGATCGACATCACCGATGGCATCGAGCTGGCTGAGCGAATAACTCAACGACGAGGGAGCACCGGTCGCATCCTTGGTATCCACGCGCTGGCCACCACTGGCGCCGAAGAAGGAATCGGGCTGCAAGCGGCTCTCGAGGAAGGACGTCTCACCGCTGTCCTTCTTGTTCTGCGAGCGCAAACGGTAAACCCCCAAGCCCACGAGCAGGGCCACCAAGCCGCCCGCCAACGGCAGGGTGAGCGGATTGGCCAACAAGTCATCGATCAGACTGGGCTCCGCGGGCACGGGCGCCGGCGCAGGTGCGGCCGCCGGCGCAGGCGCAGAGGCTGCGGCCTGGGCCACTGCCGGTGCCGAAGCCTCCGCAGCGGCCACACCGACCGCATCGGAGGCCGCGCTGGCCGCAGCCTCCACGGCGGCAGCTGGCTGCGATGGCGCCGCCTCGGGCGCCGAGGCCAGCGGCGCTGGCGCGGCCGCCACTGGCACGCTCACACCGAGCGCGGGCGAAGCCGCCGGCGCAGGCGCGGGTGCGGCGGCCGGGGTGCCAGCCGGCGCGATGCGCTTGAGTTCTTCGACATTGCGCGACAGTTCGGCCACACGCTGAGCGGCTTCCTGCTGTTGCCGCTGCTGCGCGATACGATCCTCGGTGGAAGGCGCACCGGGGGCGGCCGCCACGGCCCCCTTGCTCAGCGTCAGCCGATCCGGTGGGGCATCGGCGGCCTGTCGGCGATCCTGCACCTCGGCCTCGACCCGTCCAGACGCTTGTCGCGTGGGTTCTTCGGTGGCCGTCTGCCGGGTCGCGGCAGCCAGACGCTGGCGATAAGCATTGAAGTCGGCGCTTTGGGCCTGGATCAGCTGGCGTGCCTCCCGGGGCGAGACGCTGGCCGCTTGCTCGCTGGCAGGAATCGACAACACGGCCCCGGCGCGCAAGCGGTTCATGTTGCCGCCAGAGAACGCCTGTGGGTTGGCCTGAAACAGCGCCACGAGCATCTGGTCGAGCGAGACGCCGGGACGCTGGACACGTGCGGCGATGCCGTACAAAGTGTCGCCACGGCGCACTCGGTACTCGTCTGCAGCATTGGCCGCGGCCGGCGCAGCCGATGGCGCGGGCGCAGCCGCTGCTGCGGCCGGCCGCGCAGGCCCAGCCGCCGGCGCCGGGGGCGCGGCGATCGACGCCGCTGGCGCCGGGGGAGCGCTGATGATCGGTGCCGTCGCCGGTGCCGCCGCACGGCGCGTGGACGATGGCGGATCGAGCAGCAAGGTGTACTCGCGCACCAAGCGACCCGAGGTCCACGACAGCTCCAGGATCACATCGACGAACGGCTCTTGCACCGCACGATCGCTGACGACCTTCAGGTATGGGCGACCATCCGGCCGACGCTCGAGGGTGACACGCGCGCCGCTCAGGACAGCGTTGTACTCCACGCCGGCGGCCCGGTAAGCATCGGGAGCCGCGATGCGAGCCTGCAAATTGGCCGCCTCCTCCGGCGTCAGGCTGGTGACGTCGATCTCCGCCCGCAGGGCCTCGCCAAGCGCCGACTGAACCGTCACCCGACCCAGCCCCAGCGCCGCGGCCTGGCCGGCTGCCAAAAACATGGCAGCAGCCGCCACCCCAGACAGAGCGAAACGCCCTAGGGAACGTGAAGATGATTTCAAGGCGTCTCCCAATGAAACAGGCCGCCAGCGCGCAAGCGGGCCTGCAGAGTCATCGATAGTGATGGATTTTCCGCAGGAAAGTCGGAAATCACAATAGCATCAAGCAGATACGATGACAAGCTCATGCAATGGCTGACGTTTGCCTTCACCACCACAGGCGTCAACATTGCACGGACTGTGGGGCGCACGCCACAGTCCGGGGCTGCTCTCACTGGTCGATGATGATGCGCAGCATGCGGCGCAAGGGTTCAGCCGCCCCCCACAGGAGCTGATCACCGATCGTGAAGGCGCCAAGGTATTCCGGCCCCATGGCCAGCTTGCGCAGGCGCCCCACCGGGATCGTCAGCGTACCGGTGACGGCCACCGGCGTGAGCTCGCGCAACGTGTCCTCCCGGGTGTTGGGAACCACCTTGACCCAAGCATTGTCGGCCGCGATCATGGCCTCGATGTCGGCCAGCGGCACATCCTTCTTCAGTTTGAAAGTCAGTGCCTGGCTGTGGCAACGCATCGCGCCGATGCGCACACAAAAGCCATCCACCGGAATGGCCGGCGTGCCGAAGCCCTCGCCGATGCCCAGGATCTTGTTGGTCTCGGCCCCGCCCTTCCATTCTTCGCGGCTCACCCCGTTGCCGAGGTCCTTGTCGATCCAGGGAATCAGCGATCCCCCCAGAGGCACACCGAAATGGGCCACTTCCTCGGCCGACAAACTGCGCTGCTTGGCGATGATGCGCCGGTCGATCTCCAGAATCGCGCTCTTGGGGTCGTCCAGCAGCTCGCGCACCTCGGCATTGAGCGTGCCGAACTGCGTGAGCAGCTCCCGCATGTGCTGCGCGCCGCCGCCGGAGGCCGCTTGGTAGGTCATGGTGCTCATCCACTCGACCAAGCCGGCCTTGTACAAAGCCCCCACGCCCATGAGCATGCAACTGACGGTGCAGTTGCCACCAATCCAGTTGCGCCCGCCCTTGGCCAGCGCATTCTTGATCACAGGCATGTTGACCGGGTCCAGGACGATGACCGCATCGTCCTTCATGCGCAGCGTAGAGGCCGCGTCGATCCAATGCCCCTTCCAACCCGCTGCACGCAGCTTGGGGAAGACCTCGGTGGTGTAGTCGCCCCCCTGCGCGGTCAAGATGATGTCGCAGCGCTTGAGCGCTTCGATGTCGAAAGCGTCCTTCAGCGTGGTCTCGTTCTTTGCCATCTCAGGGGCGGCGCCCCCTGCGTTGCTGGTGCTGAAGAACAGCGGCTCGATCAACTCGAAATCACCTTCGGCACGCATGCGATCCATCAGCACCGAGCCGACCATGCCACGCCAACCCACCAAACCTACCAGAGTCGTTGCCATCGTTGTCTATCGCCAGAAGTTGCTTTGAGGGATGGGAGTCCATGCCACGGACTCCCACAATGCCAGCGTCGATAGCCGGCCTCGTGGGCTCAGCCCTGCGCTTTCAGACGGGCGACCACGGCGTCGCCCATCTCCTTCGTGCCCACGCGAGTGGTGCCTTCACTGAAGATATCCGCCGTGCGCAGGCCCTGGGCCAGCACGTCCTGCACGGCACGTTCGATGCGATCGGCCGCTTCGGGCTGATCCAAGCTGAAGCGCAGCATCATCGCCGCACTGAGAATCGTGGCCAAGGGGTTGGCCACCCCCTTGCCCGCAATGTCCGGCGCCGAGCCATGGCTGGGCTCGTACAGCCCCTGCTTGCGTTCGTTCAGGGAGGCCGACGGCAGCATGCCAATCGAGCCCGTCAGCATCGCCGCCTCGTCGGACAGGATGTCGCCGAACATGTTGCCGGTGACGATGACATCGAACTTCTTCGGCGCCTTGACCAGCTGCATCGCGGCGTTGTCGACATACATGTGCTCGAGTTCCACGTCGGGGTACTGCGCATGCACCTCCGTGACCACGTCCTTCCAGAACTGGAAGGTCTCCAGCACATTGGCCTTGTCGACGCTGGTGACTTTCTTGCCGCGCTTGCGAGCCGCCTGAAAAGCCACGTGAGCGATGCGCTCGATCTCCGGGCGGCTGTAGCGCATCGTGTCGAAAGCTTCGGGCGCCCCTTGGAATGCCCCATCGGGCGACGCCCTGCGCCCCCGCGGCTGACCGAAATAGATGTCGCCGGTGAGTTCGCGGATGATGAGGATGTCCAGCCCCGCCACCAACTCGGGCTTGAGGCTGGAAGCATGCGTGAGCTGCTCGTAACAGATCGCCGGGCGGAAATTGGCGAACAGCCCCAGATGTTTGCGCAGCCCCAGGATGGCCTGCTCGGGCCGCAATGCGCGCTCGAGTTTGTCGTATTTCCAATCGCCCACGGCACCGAAAAGCACCGCGTCGGCTTGCTGCGCCAGCTTTAACGTCGATTCGGGCAGCGGGTGGCCGTGCGCCTCGTAGGCCGCACCGCCCACCAGCGCCTGCTCCATCTCGAAGCGCAGATCGAGCGCGCCGAGCACCTTGACGGCCTCGGCCACGATCTCGGTGCCGATGCCGTCACCCGGCAGGACTGCGATCTTCATGGTCTTCCTTGCGTGTGATTGAAATTCCTGGTCCGTCTCAGCCGACCAATCGCTGGTCCAGCCAAGGCATGCGTGCCAAACGCTCGGCTTCAAAAGCCTTGATCTTGTCGGCATGACGCAAGGTCAGGCCGATGTCGTCCAAGCCATTGAGCAGGCAATACTTGCGGAAGGGTTGCACCTCGAAGGCCAATTCCGTGCCGTCGGGTTTGACCACCACCTGTCTTGGCAGATCGACGGTGAGCTCATAGCCCACGAAGGCATACACCTCGTCGAACAGCCGGGCGACTTCGTGCTCGGGCAGCACGATGGGCAGCAACCCGTTCTTGAAGCAATTGTTGAAGAAGATGTCGGCAAAGCTCGGCGCGATCAAGGCACGGAAACCGTATTGCTCGATCGCCCATGGGGCATGCTCGCGACTGGAGCCACAGCCGAAATTCTTGCGCGCCAGCAACACCGAGGCCCCTTGGTAACGCGCTTGGTTCAGCACGAACTCAGGGTTGGGCTTGCGGGTGGCGGGATCCTGCCCCGGCTCGCCACGATCGAGATAACGCCACTCGTCGAACAAATTCGGACCAAAGCCGGTGCGCTTGATCGACTTCAGAAACTGCTTGGGAATGATGGCATCGGTATCGACGTTCTCGCGATCGATGGGCGCCACCAGGCCTTTGTGAACGGTAAAGGGCTTCATGGGGTTACTTCTTGCGGCTGGCCGCTTCTTCCATCTTTTCGCCGACTTTCTGGACATCCTTGCCCAGCCCTTCGATGGTGTTGCAACCGGCCACAGCCACCCCGAAGGCCGTCAACATCAGCACGATCCACAGACGTTTCATGGATGCGGTCCTCCTCACGCAATGCGACGCACGTCGACGAAATGCCCCTCGATGGCTGCTGCCGCGGCCATCGCCGGACTGACCAGATGGGTGCGCCCACCCGCACCCTGCCGCCCTTCGAAATTGCGGTTGGAGGTGGACGCACAGCGTTCACCCGGCTCCAAACGATCCGCATTCATCGCCAGACACATCGAACAGCCGGGCTCGCGCCATTCGAAACCAGCCGCTTTGAAGACTTGGTCCAAGCCTTCTCGCTCGGCCTGCTCTTTGACCAGGCCGGAGCCAGGAACCACCATGGCCAGCTTCACGTTCGCGGCGACCTTGCTCCCCAAGCGACGCACGACAGCGGCCGCCTCACGCAGGTCTTCGATGCGCGAGTTGGTGCACGAGCCAATGAACACTTTGTCGATGCGAATGTCTTGGATGGGCTTGTTCGGCTCCAGGGCCATGTATTGCAAGGCCCGCTCCATGGCACTACGCTTGACGGGGTCTTTCTCGCGCTCGGGGTCTGGCACCCGCTCGTCGATGGACACCACCATCTCGGGCGAAGTACCCCAGGTGACTTGCGGGCGGATCTGGCTGGCATCGAGCTCGACCACGGCATCCCAGTGCGCATCGGGGTCGGAGTACAGCGTGCGCCAATAGGCCACAGCCTGGTCCCAGGCCACGCCGCTGGGCGCGAAGGGGCGGCCTTTGATGTACTGGATCGTGGTGTCGTCCACGGCCACCAAGCCGGCGCGCGCGCCGGCTTCGATGGCCATGTTGCACACCGTCATGCGGCCTTCCATGCTGAGCGCACGAATGGCGCTGCCGGCAAATTCGATGGTGTAGCCGGTGCCGCCTGCCGTGCCGATACGGCCAATGATGGCCAGCACGATGTCCTTGGCGCTGCAGCCCTTGGGCAATACCCCCTCCACCTTGACGAGCATGTTCTTGGCCTTCTTGGCCAGCAGTGTCTGGGTGGCCAGCACATGCTCGACCTCACTGGTGCCAATGCCGTGGGCCAAGGCACCGAAAGCGCCATGGGTGGAAGTGTGGGAATCACCGCAGACCACCGTCATGCCCGGCAGCGTGGCACCCTGCTCGGGGCCGATCACGTGAACGATGCCCTGGCGCTTGTCGTTCATCTTGAACTGGGTGATGCCGAAACGGTCGCAGTTGCGGTCCAGTGTTTCGACCTGCAGGCGCGACACGGGGTCGGCAATGCCTTGACTGCGATCGGTCGTGGGCACGTTGTGATCACTGACGGCCAGATTGGCCGACAGACGCCAGACTTTGCGACCAGCCACCTCCAGCCCCTCGAAGGCTTGTGGGCTGGTCACCTCGTGCAGCAGATGTCGGTCGATGTAGAGGATGGCCGTGCCATCTTCCTCGGTGTGGACGACATGCTCGTCCCAAATCTTGTCGTACAGCGTGCGGCCCATAGCAAGCTCTCGGTGCAGCCTCGTGGGTGGGGGACCTGTGATTTTAAGCTTTGAATAAACAAAAACCCCGGCTCGGGGCCGGGGTCGGAAAAGGGGTTGGCCTCGAATGGCCCGGGGCGGCCCAGCCCCGCGCTCAGCCCCGCTGGGCTAGGGGTTTGACGTCGCGCTTGGGCGAGCCGACGAACAGCTGACGCGGACGGCCGATCTTGTACTCCGGGTCGCCGATCATCTCGTTGAGCTGGGCAATCCAGCCCACCGTGCGCGCCAAGGCGAAGATGGCCGTGAACAGGCTCACCGGAATGCCGATGGCGCGCTGAACGATCCCCGAGTAAAAATCGACATTCGGGTACAGCTTGCGAGCCACGAAGTACTCGTCTTCCAACGCGATCTTCTCGAGTTCCATCGCAAGCTTGAACAACGGGTCGTTGCCCAGGCCGAGCTCGCCCAGCACCTCGTGGCAGGTTTCGCGCATCAACTTGGCGCGCGGATCGTAGTTCTTGTAGACCCGATGCCCGAAGCCCATCAGGCGCACGCCGGAGTTCTTGTCCTTGACCTTGGCAATGAACTCGCCGATCTTGGCCACGCCCCCCATGCGCTGGATTTCCTCCAGCATGTTCAGGCAGGCCTCGTTGGCCCCACCATGCGCGGGGCCCCACAAACAGGCCACACCGGCGGCGATGGCCGCAAATGGATTGGTGCCGGAGGAGCCGCACAGACGCACCGTGGAGGTGGACGCGTTTTGCTCGTGGTCAGCGTGCAGGATGAAGATGCGGTCCAGCGCCCGCACCAACACGTCGTTGGGCTCGTACTCCTCGCACGGTGTGGCGAACATCATGCGCAGGAAGTTCGCGGTGTACGACAACGAGTTCTTCGGGTAGATGTAGGGCTGGCCGACCGAGTACTTGTAGGCCATGGCCACCAGGGTCGGCATCTTGGCGATCAGCCGGATCGCCGAGATCTCGCGGTGCTGCGGATTGTTGATGTCGGTGCTGTCGTGATAGAAGGCCGACATGCCACCGACCAGCCCGGTCAGCACGGCCATTGGGTGGGCATCCCGCCGGAAGCCGCGCAAGAAGAACTGCATTTGCTCGTTGACCATCGTGTGATGGGTCACACGCGCATCGAACTCCTTCTTCTGGGCAGCGTTGGGCAGCTCCCCATACAACAGCAGATAGCAGGTCTCCAGAAAATCGCAGTGCTCGGCCAGTTGCTCGATCGGATAGCCACGATAGAGCAGCTCACCCTTGTCACCGTCGATGTAGGTGATCGACGAATTGCACGAAGCGGTGGACAGGAAGCCCGGATCGTAGGTGAACTTGCCCGTCTGTGCATACAGCTTGCGAATGTCGATCACATCCGGGCCGATCGTTCCCTTGTAGATGGGAAGCTCAATTGACGGGCTGCCGTCCGAAAACGACAGGGTGGCTTTCACATCAGACGGTGTCATGGCTCTTCCTTGAGGCTATCCAAAAAACGTCATCCGCGCTGTCGCAGCAAGGCCAGCACCTCGCGCACTTCGGCGCGGTCGAGCTCACCCTGCGGCTCCTTGCGGGCCAGCAGCAGGTCCAGCAGGTCGTTGTCAGCCAAATCCATCAGAGCCTGCAGCCCTTCGGCCTGGCGAACCGTGATCGTCGACCCGTGGCGTTCGAAGAAGCGCTCGATGAACAAGTCGTTCTCGAGCAAGCCACGGCGGCAGCGCCAGCGCAGCTTGCTTCGCGAGTGTTCGTCGAGTGCAGTGTCCATCATGCGTCTTGCAGGAACCTTATCACGACAGGCACAAGCGCCTCAGACGGCGCGGCGCACCATCAGCTCCTTGATCTTCCCGATGGCCTTCGTGGGGTTCAGGCCCTTGGGGCACACATCCACGCAATTCATGATGGTGTGGCAGCGGAACAGGCGGTACGGATCTTCCAGATTGTCGAGCCGCTCGTTCGTGGCCTGGTCGCGGCTGTCGGCAATGAATCGGTAAGCCTGCAACAAACCCGCGGGACCGACGAACTTGTCCGGGTTCCACCAGAAGCTGGGACAGCTCGTGGAGCAGCTCGCGCACAGAATGCATTCATACAAGCCATTGAGCTCGTCTCGCTCTTCGGGCGATTGCAGACGCTCCTTTTCGGGCGGCGGCGTGTCGTTGACGAGGTAGGGCTTGATCGAGTGGTACTGCTTGAAGAACTGCGTCATGTCGACGATCAGATCACGCACCACCGGCAGACCCGGCAGCGGCTTGAGCACCACCACCTCGGGCAGCGTGCGCATGTTCGTCAGACAGGCCAGGCCGTTTTTACCGTTGATGTTCATCGCATCCGAACCGCAAACGCCTTCACGGCAAGAGCGGCGGAAGGACAGCGACGGATCGACGGCCTTGAGCTTGACGAGGGCATCCAGCAGCATGCGCTCGGAGCCGTCCAGCTCTACTTGCAGGGTCTGCATGTAGGGCTTGGCGTCCTTGTCCGGATCGTAGCGATAGATCTTGAAGGTTCGCAGGGTCATGAAAGTACTCCGGGCGCAGACTTCAGAAGGAACGGACCTTGGGCTCGATGGAATCGACGGTCAGCGGCTTGAGGTTGACCGGCTTGTACTCCAGGCGATTGCCCTCGCTGTACCACAGGGTGTGCTTCAACCAGTCACGGTCGTTGCGACCGTTCGGGAACTCGGGCGAGTCGCCGTAATCGTTCACCGTGTGGGCGCCACGGCTTTCCTTGCGAGCAGCCGCTGACACCATCGTGGCTTGAGCCGCCTCGATCAGGTTCTCGACCTCCAACGCCTCGATGCGGGCCGTATTGAAGACTTTGGATTTGTCCTTCAGAACGATCGCTTTGACGCGCTCGGCGATCTGGGCGATCTTGCGCACCCCTTCATCCATGCTGGCTTGCGTGCGGAACACGCCGGCATGCTGCTGCATGGTTTTGCGAATGTCGTTGGCCACGTCTTGCGCATACTCGCCCGAGGTGCTGGCCTCCAGACGCGCCAAACGCGCCAAGGAACGGTCTGCCGCGTCCTTGGGCAAAGGCTTGTGGGCTTTGGGCTCTTTCTTGAGGGTCTCGACGATGTGGTTGCCGGCCGCACGCCCGAAAACCAGCAGGTCGAGCAAGGAATTGGTGCCCAGACGGTTGGCACCATGCACGCTCACGCAGGAGCATTCGCCCACCGCATACAAGCCCGGCACGACGGTATTGGGATTGCCATTCTTGGGCACGACCACTTGCCCGTGGATGTTGGTCGGAATCCCGCCCATCTGGTAGTGGATGGTGGGCACGACCGGGATCGGTTCTTTGGTGATGTCGACGTTGGCAAAGTTGAGGCCGATTTCGTAGACCGAGGGCAAGCGCTTCATGATGGTCTCGGCGCCCAGGTGGGTCATGTCGAGAACCACATAGTCCTTGTTGGGGCCGCAGCCGCGCCCTTCCTTGATTTCCTGGTCCATGCAGCGCGAGACGAAGTCCCGCGGAGCGAGATCCTTCAGCGTGGGCGCGTAGCGCTCCATGAAGCGCTCGCCATTGCAGTTGCGCAGGATCGCCCCTTCTCCACGGCAGCCCTCGGTCAGCAACACGCCCGCGCCAGCCACACCGGTGGGATGGAACTGCCAGAACTCCATGTCTTCCAGCGGAATGCCAGCGCGTGCAGCCATGCCCAAACCATCACCGGTGTTGATGAAGGCATTCGTCGAGGCTGCATAGATGCGCCCAGCACCGCCGGTGGCCAGCAGCACCGTTTTGGCCTCGAGGATGTACACCTCACCGGTTTCCATCTCCAAGGCGGTGACCCCGACGACATCGCCGTCGGCATCGCGGATCAGGTCCAGCGCCATCCACTCGACGAAGAACTGCGTGCGAGCCTTGACGTTTTGCTGGTAGAGCGTGTGCAGCATGGCATGGCCGGTCCGGTCGGCGGCGGCGCAGGCACGCTGCACTGGCTTTTCGCCATAGTTGGCGGTATGCCCCCCGAAGGGCCGCTGGTAAATCGTGCCGTCTGGGTTGCGGTCGAAGGGCATGCCGAAATGCTCGAGCTCGTAGACGACCTTGGGCGCCTCGCGGCACATGAACTCGATGGCATCTTGATCGCCCAACCAGTCCGACCCTTTGACAGTGTCGTAAAAGTGGAAATGCCAGTTGTCTTCGGACATATTGCCCAGCGAGGCGCCGATGCCGCCCTGCGCGGCCACGGTGTGGGAACGCGTGGGGAAGACCTTGGACAAAACGGCCACGTTCAGGCCGGCCAGAGCCAGCTGCAGGGATGCGCGCATCCCGGAGCCACCAGCTCCGACGATGACGACGTCAAACTTGCGCTTGGGCAGAGAAGTTCCGATTTGCATTTACAGCCTCCACAACACCTGGATCGCCCAGCCGGCGCAGCCGACCAACCACACGATCGTGAACACCTGCAGCACGAGCCTGATGCCCACGGGCTTGATGTAGTCCATCCAGATGTCGCGCATGCCCACCCAGGCGTGGTAGAGCAAAGCGATGATCACGGTGAAGGTCAGCACCTTCATCCACTGGCTCGAAAAAATGCCGGCCCAACGGTCATAGCCCAGTTCACCGGGCATCAGGACCTGCACGAGCAGCACGAGAGTGAACAGCGCCATCAGCGCCGCCGTGACGCGCTGGGCCAGCCAGTCGCGAAAGCCGTAATGCGCCCCAACCACCAGGCGCTTGGATCCGTAGTTTTTGCTCATCGCGGGATTCCGTTTCTGTTGTTCTGTGAGGCCCCTCAGTACAACCCGAAGAGCTTGACGCCCAGCAGCACCGTCAGCAGCAGGCTGGAGGCCAAGGTGAAGATCGCGGAATGGCGACCCTGCTCTTTGGAGACCGTGTGATAGACGTCCATCCAAAGGTGGCGAAGGCCGGCGATGAAATGGTGCAAATAAGCCCAGATCAACGCCAGCACGGCCAACTTGAGCAGCCACCCCGGAACGAAGCCCAAGCCCACATGAAATGCGCTGGCAAAGCGATCGAAGGAGACCTGCGAGCTCACGCTGTTGTCGAACATCCAGATGACCAGCGGCATCAACAAGAACATCAACGCGCCGCTGATGCGATGCAAGATCGACACGATGCCGGCCGCCGGTAGCCGGTACTTGATGATCTCCGTGACATGGATGTTTCGGTAGACCGGTCTTTCTTTGGCGATCTCAGGCATACCCAACCTTATGTAACAGATGTGAAACCTTTCGATTTTATTGCAACGCAACAGCCATCGAGGGCCTTCGTTGCGAGCAGCGCACGGTCATTGCAACTCGTTGCGGTAATAGTGGGCGGCGGTGTTGTACAGCCCGCGACGGAACTCCACGGGACGATCACCATAAGTGAAGGACAGCCGCTCGACGCTGAGCAAGGGATAACCGCGCTCGACCTGCAACAACCCGGCACAGGATTCGTCGGCAGCCACCGCACGCAGTTTTTCTTCGGCACGAATCATGCGCACGCCGAATTCCGTTTCGAACAATGCGTACATCGGCCCTCGGTACTCCCCCAGCCGCTCGGCCGTCAGCCCCTTGAAGAGCTGCCCGTTGAGCCAGATGTCGTCGAGCACCACCGGCACCCCCTTGGCGCTGAGCAGACGACGGATTTGCACTGCCGTATCCCCAGACTTGAGATCCAGCGCGCGCGCCACCTCGGCCGGGGCGCGAAGACGGCGGCAATCGATCACGCGACGCTCGAACGGCGTGCCGCCTGGCTCATCGGGGGTCAGGCGCAAGAAGCGATACTGCACACGCTCCTCGGCATGGGTGGCCACGAAGGTGCCCTTGCCTTGGCGTCGCACCAGCAGGTTCTCGGCCGCCAGCTCGTCGATGGCCTTGCGCACCGTGCCTTGGCTGACGCGATACCGCGCCGCCAGCTCGACTTCACTGGGAATCGCTTCCCCCGGACGCCACTCCCCGCCCTGCAGGCTGCGCGTGATCAGCACCTTGATCTGCTGATAGAGCGGACTGAAGGCCGGCCCCGCCGCATCGGGCGAGGAGGGATCGATCGCGCTCGGAGGGGGCTGCTGTGCCATGGACGGGATTGCAACACATCGCCTGCACGAAGTCTAGAGACAGATGTCTTATATAAGACATAAGATGACAAACCTCGTGGTTTCCCGCCCCACTTTGGCCTAAACTTCAGGCCGGTCACAACCCTCCCTTCCCCCTTGGAGCCAACAATGAGCAAGAAACCCGTTCGCGTCGCCGTCACCGGCGCAGCCGGCCAGATCGGCTACGCGCTGCTGTTCCGCATCGCCTCCGGCGAGATGCTCGGCAAGGACCAGCCGGTCATCCTGCAGCTGCTGGAAATCCCTGACGAGAAAGCCCAGAAGGCGCTCAAGGGCGTGATGATGGAGCTGGAGGACTGCGCCTTCCCGCTGCTGGCTGGCATGGAAGCCCACAGCGATGCCAAGGCGGCTTTCAAAGACACCGACTACGCCTTGCTGGTGGGCGCGCGTCCCCGCGGCCCCGGCATGGAGCGCGCCGACTTGCTGGCGGCCAACGCCCAGATCTTCACGGCGCAAGGCAAGGCCTTGAACGAGTCGGCTTCGCGCAACGTCAAGGTCCTGGTGGTGGGCAACCCGGCCAACACCAATGCTTACATCGCCATGAAGTCGGCCCCCGACCTGCCGCGTCGCAATTTCACCGCGATGCTGCGCCTGGATCACAACCGCGCGCTCAGCCAGATCGCGGCCAAGACCGGGAAACCCGTGGCCTCGATCAAGAAACTGTGCGTGTGGGGCAATCACTCGCCCACGATGTACGCTGACTACCGCTTCGCGACGATCGACGGCGCCTCGGTGAAGGACATGATCAACGACCCGGTTTGGAACAAGGAGGTGTTTCTGCCCACCGTGGGCAAGCGCGGCGCGGCCATCATCGAAGCACGTGGCCTGTCGTCGGCGGCCTCCGCCGCCAACGCCGCCATCGACCACATGCGCGATTGGGCCCTGGGCACGAATGGCGAGTGGGTCACGATGGGCGTGCCCTCCAACGGCGAGTACGGCATCCCGAAGGATGTGGTGTTCGGCTTCCCGGTGACCTGCGAGGGTGGGGACTACAAGATCGTCGAGGGCTTGGAAATCGATGCCTTCTCGAAGGAGTGCATCGACAAGACCTTGGCCGAGCTGCTGGCCGAGGCCGACGGCGTCAAGCACCTGCTGTAAGCTCCAACGGGCGCCCGTCTTGGTCGCGCTCTGACATCGAGGGCCGGCGCCAGCAGGTGCCGGCCCTTTCGTTTGCTTGCCTTGTCCCTCTCGCGGAGCCCATGATGACCTCTGCCGCCCCTGCCCTGCACCCCCGTCAGGCCCTGCTGGACGCGGGTGACCTTGCCCCGGAGCTGCCAGTGTGCGACCACTACGCTGGCGTGGAAGCCCGCATGCGCAAGAGCCTGGCGCTGCAGGCCGAGCTGGGCGAGGCCCATGGCCGGGCCCTCTTCGACGTGACATTGGATGCCGAAGACGGCGCCCCGGTGGGCGGCGAGTTGGAACATGTCGCGCTCATGGCCGAGCTGGTCAACAGCCCGGCCAACCGCTGGGGCCGAGTGGGCGCCCGGGTCCACCCAGGCGACCACCCGGCCTTCGAGGCCGAGGTGGACCTGTTGCTGTCACGCTGCGGTGCACGCTTGGCATATTTGATGCTGCCCAAGCCACGCGACGCCCGTGACGTGGCGCAGGCCATCGAACGCATCGATGCGATCGCCCGCAGCCGCGGCCTGTCGTGTCGGATTCCAATTCATGTGCTGATCGAGACCCACGGCGCCTTGCACGAGGTCGATCGCATCGCGGCCCACCCTCGGGTGGAGTCGCTCTCGTTCGGCCTGATGGACTTCGTCTCGGCTCACCGTGGAGCCATCAGCGCCGCCGGCATGAGCGCCACGGGCCAGTTCTCCCATCCGCTGGTGCTGCGCGCCAAGCTGGAAATCGCAGCCGCCTGTCACCGCCATGCCAAGGTCCCCTCGCATTGCGTGGTCACCGAATTCCGCGACCGCCAAGCGCTTGGCCAAGCCGCACATCGCGCGGCCAAGCAGTTGGGCTACACGCGCATGTGGAGCATTCATCCGGACCAGATCCTGCCCATCGTGGAGGCATTCGCCCCCGACGCGAGCGAGATCGAAGAAGCTGGCGAGATTCTGCTGGCGGCACAGGCCGCCCAATGGGGACCGATCCGACATCGCACGCGCGGCGTGGACACCTTGCACGACCGGGCCAGCTACCGCTATTACTGGTACGTGCTGGAACGTGCCGAACGTACCGGCCGTCCGCTGCCCGACGGCATCCGAAAGGCCTTCTTCGGGGTTTCTACCGAGGACACAACCGGCCCCGCCTCAGACTGAGGCGGAAACGGCAAAAATTCGCACATTGCGGGGTGCCAGCCCCATAAATTCTCTGTGTTACCAAATGCACCTCTCCACAATCGAGGTTGCTGCATCTCGGAGAAGGAGAGATTCATGAATGTCCGACGCATCGCGATCTGTCTGGGCGGGGCGCTGGCCCTGGCCGTCTGTGGGGTGACGATGGCCCAGTCGTCGGCCTCCGTCAAGAAGAGCACCAAAGCGGCCCCCAGCGCCGCGGCCCTGTCGCTGGCCCCGGCCACGCCGGAACAACTCGAGGCCGCAGCCCGTGTCTACGTGGGCCGCAGCGACTGCGAGTTTGGCCAACATGTCACCGTGACGCCGCATCCCGACCACGCCGGGTATTTCACTGTGACCTTGGCCAGCAAGACCTGGGTCGTCAAGCCCGTGCTCTCGTCCACCGGCGCCCTGCGCATGGAAGACGTCCGTGGCCAAGCGCTGTATCTGCAGATCGCCGACAAGTCCATGCTGATGAACACCGCGCTGGGCTATCGCGTGGCCGACAACTGCGTGCACCCGAAGCATCGTGAGGCGATGGCCACCCACCAGCGAGAAAGCATCGGCATCACCGCCAACTGAACGTGCGGCGCGGCTCCGCGCAGTCGCCCGCGCAGCTCATCGGTAACAGCACTCACTCCGACACTCGGGCGCGGGATCGATCCCTGCCCGTTCGCCAGCCGTTTGCTGGCGCAAGTCTTATATAAGACATAAAATACGAGAGCCGGGCGGCCCCGTCGGACCGCCCGATCCCTCCGGAGTGCCCATGCTGAAAAACTACCGCGACCACGTCGCCGAGCGCGCTGCGCTTGGCATCCCGCCCTTGCCCTTGTCGGCCCAGCAGACCGCTGAACTGATCGAGCTGATCAAGGCACCGCCAGCCGGCGAGGAGGACTTCTTGCTGGAGCTGCTGACGCACCGCGTGCCGCCCGGCGTGGACGATGCCGCCAAGGTCAAGGCCAGCTTCTTGGCTGCCGTGGCGCACGGCGACCTCTCGGTGGGCCTGATCAGCCGTGCCAAAGCCACCGAACTGCTGGGCACGATGGTGGGCGGCTACAACGTCAAACCCCTGATCGACTTGCTCGACGACCCCGAGGTGGCCAGCGTGGCTGCCGACGGTCTGAAAAAGACGCTGCTGATGTTCGACGCCTTCCACGACGTGGCCGAGAAGGCGCGCGCCGGCAATGCCAAGGCCCGTGAAGTCATTCAGTCGTGGGCCGATGCCGAATGGTTCACCAGCCGCCCTGAAGTGCCGCGCAAGATCACGGTCACCGTGTTCAAGGTGCCCGGTGAAACCAACACCGACGACCTGTCGCCCGCGCCCGATGCCTGGAGCCGCCCGGACATCCCGCTGCACGCGTTGGCGATGCTGAAAAACCGCCGGCCCGATGCCGCGTTCGAGCCGGAGGAAGACGGCAAGCGTGGCCCCATCCGTTTCATCGAGGAGCTGAAGAAGAAAGGCCACTTGGTCGCCTATGTCGGCGACGTGGTGGGAACGGGTTCGAGCCGCAAATCGGCCACCAACAGCGTGATATGGCACACCGGCGAGGACATCCCCTATGTGCCCAACAAGCGCTTCGGCGGCGTGACCCTGGGTGGCAAGATCGCTCCGATCTTCTTCAACACGCAGGAAGATTCCGGTGCGCTGCCCATCGAAGTGGACGTCTCCAACCTGGAGATGGGCGATGTGATCGACATCTATCCCTACGAGGGCAAGATCGAGAAGGACGGCAAGGTCGTCGCCACCTTCCAGCTCAAGAGCGAGGTGCTGCTCGATGAAGTGCGCGCCGGCGGTCGCATCAACCTGATCATCGGCCGCTCGCTGACGGGCAAGGCGCGCGAATTCCTGGGGCTGCCGGCGTCCACGCTGTTCCGTCTGCCCAAGGCGCCCGCAGACACCGGCAAGGGCTACACGCTGGCGCAGAAGATCGTCGGGCGTGCCTGCGGACTGCCGGTGGTCAATGGCAAACAGCAAGGCATCCGCCCGGGCACCTACTGCGAACCCAAGATGACCACCGTGGGCAGCCAAGACACCACTGGCCCCATGACGCGTGATGAACTGAAAGACCTGGCCTGCCTGGGCTTTTCGGCCGACCTCGTGATGCAGTCGTTCTGCCATACCGCCGCCTACCCCAAGGCGGTGGATGTGAAGATGCACCGCGAGCTGCCGGCCTTCATCAGCACCCGTGGCGGCGTCTCGCTGCGGCCGGGCGATGGGGTGATCCACTCCTGGCTCAACCGTCTGTTGCTGCCCGACACCGTGGGCACGGGGGGGGACTCGCACACCCGCTTCCCCATCGGCATCTCTTTCCCAGCGGGCTCTGGCCTGGTGGCCTTCGCGGCGGCCACCGGCGTGATGCCGCTGGACATGCCTGAATCGGTGCTGGTGCGCTTCAAGGGCCAGATGCAGCCCGGTGTCACCTTGCGCGACCTGGTGCATGCGATCCCGCTGTACGCCATCAAGCAGGGGCTGCTGACGGTGGAGAAGAAAGGCAAGAAGAACATCTTCTCCGGCCGCATCCTCGAGATCGAGGGGCTGCCCGATCTCAAGGTGGAGCAGGCCTTCGAGCTGTCGGACGCCTCGGCCGAGCGTTCGGCCGCCGGCTGCACGATCAAGCTCAACAAAGAGCCCATCATCGAGTACCTGGAGTCGAACATCGTGTTGATGAAGAACATGATCGCCGACGGCTACCAGGACCGCCGCACCCTGGAGCGCCGCATCAAGGCCGTCGAGGCCTGGCTGGCCAAGCCCGAACTGCTGGAGGCCGACCCTGACGCCGAATATGCCGCCGTCATCGAAATCGATCTCAACGAGATCAAGGAGCCCATCGTCTGCTGCCCCAACGACCCGGACGATGCCAAGTTCCTCTCCGAGGTGGCCGGCACCAAGATCGATGAGGCCTTCATCGGCTCGTGCATGACCAACATCGGACACTTCCGCGCCGCGGCCAAGCTGCTGGGTGGCCAGCGCGACATTCCGGTCAAGCTGTGGGTGGCCCCGCCCACCAAGATGGATCAAAACGAGTTGATCAAGGAAGGGCACTATGCGGCCTTCGGCGCCGCCGGTGCACGCACCGAGATGCCCGGCTGTTCGCTGTGCATGGGCAACCAGGCCCAGGTGCGCGAAGGCGCCACGGTCATGTCCACCTCGACGCGCAACTTCCCCAACCGCCTGGGCAAGAACACCAATGTGTTCCTGGGCTCGGCCGAGCTCGCGGCGATCTGCGCCAAGCTGGGACGCATCCCGACGGTGGCCGAATACCACGCGGAGATGGGCATCATCAACCAAGATGCTGCCAGCGTGTATCGCTACATGAACTTCGACCAGATCGAGGAGTACGCCCAGACGGCCAAAGAGGTCGTGGTCTGAGGCGCAGCGCCCACCCGTCACCCGAAACGGCCCCAGTGGGGCCGTTTTTTTGTCCTCGATGGCAAGCCTTGCTCGGTGAGGCTTGACCACAAGCCCCCGTGCGCCCTAACGTCATGATGTGCGGCCACAATGGTGTCGCGTTGCCGCGCTGCTACAACGACCAACCTCTCGCCTCACGGAGTCATTCATGACCCAAGCCGCTGCTCATGCTTTTGCCAAGACCCTGAAGTCCTTCAAGACGGCTTCTGGCAAGTCCGGTCAGTACTTCTCATTGCCCGAGTTGGCCCGACAGTTCCCCAACGTCAACCGGCTGCCGGTGTCGCTACGCATCGTGCTGGAGTCGGTGCTGCGCAACTGCGACGGCAAGAAGGTCACGCCCGAGCATGTGGAGCAATTGGCCCAGTGGGCCCCCAACGGCGAGCGGGTCGACGAGATCCCCTTCGTCGTGGCCCGCGTGGTGCTGCAAGACTTCACCGGCGTGCCCCTGCTGGCCGATCTGGCCGCGATGCGCTCGGTGGCGGCAAAAATGGGACGCAACCCCAAGACCATCGAGCCATTGGTGCCGGTGGATCTGGTCGTCGACCATTCGGTCATGATCGACCACTACGGCAACAAGCAGGCCCTGGACCTGAACATGAAGCTGGAATTTCAGCGCAATCGGGAGCGCTACCAGTTCATGAAATGGGGCATGCAAGCCTTTGACACCTTCGGCGTGGTGCCGCCGGGCTTCGGGATCGTGCACCAGGTGAACCTGGAGTATCTGGCTCGCGGCGTGCACAAGACGGCCCAGGGGGTGTACTACCCCGACACGTTGGTGGGCACCGACAGCCACACGACGATGATCAATGGCATCGGCGTGGTGGGTTGGGGCGTGGGCGGCATCGAGGCCGAAGCCGGCATGCTGGGCCAGCCGGTGTACTTCCTCACGCCCGATGTGGTCGGCTTCGAGCTGACCGGCCGCTTGCGCGAAGGTGTGACGGCCACCGACCTGGTGCTCACGGTCACCGAAATCTTGCGCCGAGAAAAAGTGGTCGGCAAGTTCGTCGAGTTTTTCGGCGAAGGCACGCGCAGCCTGTCGGTGCCCGACCGTGCCACCATTGCGAACATGGCGCCGGAATACGGCGCCACCATGGGCTTCTTCCCGGTCGACGACAAAACGATCGAGTACTTCCGCGGCACCGGCCGCACCAAGGCGCAGATCGAAGCCTTCGAGGCCTACTTCCGGGCCCAGAAGCTGTTTGGCATCCCAGGCACCCCGGACTTCGACGGCGGGCCCATCGAGTACTCCAAAGTGGTTCGGCTCGATCTGGGCACGGTCGCTCCCAGCCTGGCCGGCCCCAAGCGCCCACAAGACCGCATCGAGATCGGGCAGTTGTCGGCCAAGTTCACGGAACTCTTCAGCAAGCCCATCGAGGCCAATGGCTTCAATCAGCCGGCCGACAAGCTCGGTCAGGTCTACACCACCGCCAGTGGCCTGCAGATCCGCAATGGCGACGTGCTCATCGCCGCCATCACTTCCTGCACCAACACCTCCAACCCAGGCGTGCTCTTGGCCGCCGGCTTACTGGCCAAGAAAGCGGTGCAAGCCGGGCTGAAAGTCGCACCGCACATCAAGACCTCGCTGGCCCCGGGCTCTCGCATCGTCACCGAGTACCTCGAAAAGGCCGGCCTGCTGCCCTACCTGGAAAAACTGGGCTTCCACGTGGCCGCCTATGGTTGCACCACGTGCATCGGCAACGCCGGCGACCTGGCCCCCGAGATCAACGACGTCATCACCCGCAACGACCTGGTGTGCGCGGCCGTGCTGTCGGGCAACCGAAACTTCGAAGCGCGCATCCACCCCAACCTCAAGGCCAACTTCCTGGCTTCGCCGCCGTTGGTGGTGGCCTATGCGATCGCCGGCAACGTCACCCGCGATCTGATGACCCAGCCGGTGGGCCAAGGCAAAGGCGGACGCGACATCTACCTCGGCGACATCTGGCCCAGCAGCGAGGAAATCTACGCGCTGATGAAGTTCGCGATGGACCGCAAAGCCTTCAAAGAGAACTACGAGAAAGTACGAACCAAGCCCGGCAAGCTGTGGAGCCAGATCGAAGGGGCCACGGGCCAGGTCTACGACTGGCCCAAGTCCACCTACATCGCCGAGCCCCCATTTTTCCGTGACTTCACGCTCACCCCGCCGAGCAAGGATCCAGGGGTCAAGGCCGCTCGCATCATGGCGCTGTTCGGCGACTCGATCACCACCGATCACATTTCACCGGCCGGCTCGATCAAGGAATGCTCACCCGCGGGTCAGTGGCTGAAGGAGCAAGGCGTGCTCAAGGCCGACTTCAACAGCTACGGTTCGCGCCGGGGACATCACGAGGTGATGATGCGCGGCACCTTCGCCAATGTGCGCATCAAGAACCTCATGATCCCCCCCCTGCCCGATGGCTCGCGCGAAGAAGGCGGTCTCACGCTGTTCCAGCCCGGTGGCCAGAAAATGTTCATCTACGACGCCGCGATGAAGTATTTGGCCCAGGGCACCCCCACGGTGATCTTCGCTGGCGAAGAATACGGCACCGGCTCGAGCCGGGACTGGGCCGCCAAGGGCACGCAGTTGCTGGGCATTCGCGCGGTGATCGCCCGCAGCTTCGAGCGCATCCACCGCTCCAACCTGGTGGGCATGGGGGTGCTGCCGCTGCAGTTCAAAGGCGCGGATTCTTGGCAAAGCCTGGGGATCAAGGGCGATGAGCTGATCGACATCGTCATCGACGGTGAGCTGCGCCCTCAGGCCGACGCCACCTTGGTGATCCAACGCGCCGACGGCAGCCGGCAGGAGGTCACGCTGCGGCTGCGCATCGACACCCCGATCGAAGTCGAGTACTACCAGCACGGTGGGATCCTGCCCTACGTGCTGCGGCAGCTGTTGGCAGCCTGAACTCCCAGCGTGGTTCTACGCAGTCCGCGCGGTCGGCGGACTGCGCCTGAGGCAACTCAGCACATCAGACGCGCATACGTCGCCTCGTCGAAACCCACCAGCACGTGCTCGGCGACCTCGATCACCGGGCGCTTGATGACACTGGGCTGGGCCTGCATGAGCGCGCGTGCACCGGCTTCGGTGGATGCGGCCGCTTGGGCCGACGCATCGAGCCGGCGCCATGTGGTGCCTTGGCGATTGAGCAAGCGCTCAGGGCCTACGACCCTCAGCCAGTGGGCCAAGCGGTCCTCGGGCACCCCGAGCTTTTTGAAATCATGGAACTGATAGGCCAGGCCACGCTGGTCGAGCCAGCGTCGGGCCTTCTTCACGGTGTCGCAATTGGAAATGCCGTAGACCTTGATCATCTTGCCACCACGGTGGAGCCCCCTGTGCCGCGACGCAGGAGCCAGTGAGCCTCTTCGTCCATCCCCTCACACAACGGATCGACACCATACCCGGTTTGTGTGACCCGCTGCGTGACCGCATCCAGACTCACCTGGAACCAGAGGCAAAACGGCGATTCGTACCGGTAGGACCAAACGAGTTCGTTGCGGCGCGGGATGCGTCGCTCCTCCGACGGGCGCCCCAGCCGGTACAGCAGCTCGTCGCGGCCCATGCCCACCGTCACGGCATTGAAGTGCGACTCGGTCAGCACCTGAGTCCACTGCCTCACACGCCCCTGGGCATCGAGGTCGGCCATGTACGTGTGCCGTCCATAGGGCCCCCGTGCAAACTCCAATCGACGCCGTCCATCGGGCCCGAGGTGTTCCCCCGTCGGCGGGCCCATGCGTGCACGCACCTCGGACTCGGTCAGACCGGCGTCCAGCGCGCCCGGGGCATAGCGGATCGCGCAGCCTTGCAGCACGCCGGCCAACGCGAGCGTGGCGGCGACCACGACATGGCGCCCTTCGGCAGTGAGACGGGCAGCACGCTTCACGATGCGTTTCCAGAAGGTGGGTGCACAGTGTAAAGGCGTTGACCTTGGACAAACGCCGATCTGGGCGGTTCCCCCCGGGGCGGCGCGTCGCCGGTGATAATGAAGGCCTCGGGTCCACGCTTGCTGCCATGTCTGCCCACGCCACCATGAACGAAACAGTCCGTGCATCTGCGTTAGCCGCCTCGAAGCGCACCCGCAAGGCGGCCGCAGCCCCCCGCACCAACGACCCGGAGCGCACGATGCAGGACATCCTGGAGGTGGCCACCCGGGAGTTTGCCGCCAAAGGGCTGACGGGGGCACGCATCGACGAAATTGCCGAGCTCACACGCACCAGCAAGCGGATGATTTACTACTACTTCGGCAGCAAAGAAGGCCTGTACGTTGCCGTGCTGGAGGAAGCCTACCGCCGCATTCGCCAGATCGAGGGCGAACTTCACTTGGAAGACCTGCCCCCCGAGGAAGCCTTGCGCACCTTGGTGGCCTTCACCTTCGACTACCAGAACGCCAACCCCGACTTCATCCGCTTGGTGATGAATGAGAACATCCATCGGGGCGAATTCCTCGCGCAGTCGCAAACCATTCAGCAGCTCAACGTGCCGGCCATCGACGCCGTGCGCGCCGTCTACGAGCGCGGTCGGGCCGCCGGCGTGTTTCGCGACGATCTCGACCCGGTGGACCTGCACATGTCGATCAGCGCCCTGTGCTTCTTCAACGTGTCCAACCGGTACACCTTCTCGCTGATCTTCAAACGCGACATGGCCTCGCCCGAGGCCCTGGCGGCCCGGCGCGCCAGCATCGTCGACCTCATCGTCCGCTACGTCCGCAAGTAAAGCCGCACGGCGCCATCGGCAGCCTCTGGGCGCCGCTCCCGCAGTCCGGGAAAGTCCCTAGTGAAAAACTAACCAGTTCGTACATTATTCGGTCATGGCGGATGCCCAAGGATCATCCGCTCGAACCCGGCCATCTGGCCGCCTGCTGCGTCCGCTCGGGCGATCTGGCCTCTCAGAGGAGAACTGCGGGTGAACCGACTCTTCGATCGCTATTGCCGCCTGCTCGATGGCCTGATGGCCGCCTTTTTGGCGGTGATGGTGGTGCTCGTGTTCGGCAACGTGGTGCTGCGTTATGTCTTCAATTCCGGCATCACCGTGTCCGAGGAGTTGTCACGCTGGCTGTTCGTGTGGGTCACCTTCCTCGGGGCCATCGTCGCGCTCAGGGACAAGGGCCATCTGGGCACCGATGTGGTCGTGGCCCTGCTGCCACGAGCCGGCAAGAAGGCCTGTTTGTTGCTGGGCCATGGGCTGATGCTGGTCATCTGTGGCTTGGTGTTCGACGGCAGTTGGAAGCAATTGCGCATCAACTGGGACGTGCAGGCCCCGGTCACCGGCTTGTCGATGGGTTGGTTCTACGCTCCGGGCGTGGTGTTTGCCGTCTCGGGAGCCGCGTTGCTGGTGCTCGATGTGCTCAAAGCCCTGCGCGGCCAACTCACCGATGCGGATCTGGTGCAGGTGACCGCGTCCGAAGATCTCGCGCACGGCCACGGCACAGCGCCCAACGATGCGTCTGCCGCCACCCCCAGTTCCCACGCACGCTGAAGGAGTCTGCGATGACCGTGGCCGTCTTCCTCGTCTCGCTGCTCGGCGTCATGGCGCTGGGCGTGCCCATTGCGTTTGCCCTGCTGGCCAGCGGGGTGGCAATGATGTGGCATCTCGATCTCTTCGATGCGCAGATCCTGGCGCAAAACCTCATCAACGGCGCCGACAGTTTTCCGCTGCTGGCCGTTCCCTTTTTCATGTTGGCCGGCGAGATCATGAATGTCGGCGGCCTGTCTCAGCGCATCGTCAACCTCGCCTTGGCACTGGTGGGCCATGTCAAGGGGGGGCTGGGCTATGTGGCGGTGATGGCCGCCTGCCTGATGGCTGCACTGTCAGGATCGGCGGTGGCCGACGCGGCCGCGCTCACGGCCTTGCTGCTGCCGATGATGGTCAAGGCCGGACATGACAAGGCCACCGCGGCCGGCTTGATCGCCTCGGCCGGCATCATCGGGCCGGTCATCCCACCCAGCATCGGCTTCGTGATCTTTGGCGTGGCGGCCAACGTGTCCATCGCCAAGTTGTTCATGGCCGGTATCGTGCCCGGTGTGCTGATGGGCGCGGCACTGTGGTGCACGTGGTGGTGGCTGGTGCGCAAGGACAAGATCGTGCCGCCGCCGCGCAAGTCGGCACGCGAGATCCGGGTGGCGCTGCGCGAATCCCTGTGGGCACTGATGCTGCCGGTCATCATCCTGGTGGGCTTGCGGCTGGGGGTGTTCACGCCGACCGAAGCGGCCGTGGTGGCGGCCGTGTATGCGCTGTTCGTCTCCACCGTGATCTATCGCGAGCTGTCACTGCGTCAGCTTTATCCGATTTTCGTCGCGTCGGCTCGCACCAGTGCGGTGATCATGTTCCTCGTGGCCGCAGCCATGGTCAGTGCCTGGTTGATCACGGTGGCGGATCTGCCGTCGATGGTCATCGATCTGTTGGACCCCCTCATCGACCGGCCCACACTGCTTTTGGTGGCCATCATGGTGCTCGTTCTGGTCGTCGGCACGGCCATGGACATGACGCCCACGATCTTGATTCTCACGCCGGTGCTCATGCCGGTGATCAAGGCCGCCGGGATCGACCCCGTGTATTTCGGGGTGCTGTTCATCATCGTCAACGCCATTGGCCTGCTCACCCCTCCAGTCGGCACGGCGCTCAACGTGGTCTCTGGCGTGGGCCGCATGAAGCTCGATGCGGTCGCTCGCGGCGTGTTGCCCTTCATGGCGGCACAGACCGCCGTGTTGTTCTTGTTGGTGCTATTTCCTTCGATCGTCACCGTGCCGGCCCGCTGGTTCGGCGGCTGATGCGGGCCGTCGGCCCGCTCCACCACCCCACTGATAGGAGACATCCATGACCCTCAAAGCCCTGACTCGCGTACTGTGCCTGAGCGTTGCGGCCCTGATGCCGATGACGGCCTCGTTGGCCCAAGACATCAAAGAGCGCACCATCAAGTTCGCTTTCCAAAACCAAAAGGGTCACCCGCAAGCCGAGGGCGCACAAAAGTTCGCCGACCTGGTGGCCCAGAAATCGGGAAAGAAGATCACCGTGCGCTTGTTCCCCGGTGGCACACTGGGCGGTGACCTGCAAACCGTCTCAGCCCTGCAAGGCGGCACCGTGGAGATGACCGTGCTCAACGCAGGCATCCTCACGGCCCAAGTCAAGGAATTTGCGGTCTTCGATTTCCCCTTCCTGTTTGCCTCGCCGCAGGAAGCCGATGCCGTCACCGATGGGCCTTTTGGCAAACACCTCTTGGCCAAGTTGGAAGAGAAGAATCTCGTCGGTTTGGGGTATTGGGACCTGGGCTTTCGCAACCTCACCAACAACCGTCGGCCGGTGACCAAGGTCGAGGACATCGCCGGCCTGAAGATTCGAGTGATCCAGTCGCCGATTTACATCGACCTGTTCAACACGCTTGGGGCAAACGCCACGCCCATGCCGTTCCCAGAGGTCTACACCGCGTTGGAGCAGAAAGCCATCGACGGACAGGAGAACCCGGAAACGACCATCTACGCATCGAAGTTCCACGAAGTCCAGAAGTACCTGACGCTCACCCGCCATGTGTACAACCCCCAAGCCTTGCTGGTGAGCAAGCGCCTGTGGGACAGCCTCAGCAACGACGAAAAGCGCATCTTCACCGAAGCGGCTGCCGAAGCCACACGCTTCCAGCGTGAACTGTCGCGTCAACAGGCCAGCGTGGCGCTGGACAACCTGCGCAAAGCCGGCATGCAGGTCACGGAGCTGTCCGCCGGCGAGCTGGCGCGCTTCCGCGAGAAGGTCAAGCCCGTCATCGACAAGCACACCCAGAGCGTGGGCGCGGACACCGTGGCCGCGCTCAATGCCGAACTGGCCAAAGTGCGCAAGTAATCAGGAAGCATCGCCGTGATCCAGGCTCCCACTCGCGTGGAAACGTCCACCCCGGCGCACCAGACGGTCTGCGTCGAGGATCGCAAGCTGCTCGTCGGCCTCATTGGCGCCGGGATCCAGCGCTCACTGACGCCGGCGATGCACGAAGAAGAAGCTCGCCACCACGGCCTTCGGCTGCACTACCAACTCATCGATCTGGACCGCACGGGCTCGGGCGTCGAGGCCCTGCCTGGCTTGCTCCAGGCCGTGCGCACGATGGGCTTTGCGGGACTGAACATCACCTACCCCTGCAAGCAGGCCGTGATCCCCCTGTTGGACGAGCTGTCCGACGAGGCCCGCGCGATGGGCGCGGTCAACACCATCGTGTGCCGCCACGGCCGACTGGTGGGACACAACACCGACGGCACCGGCTGGGCCTGGGGTTTTCGTCGTGCGCTGCCGGCAGCCGATCTGTCCGAAGTGGTGGTGCTGGGCGCCGGCGGCGCGGGAGCGGCCATCGCTCACACGGTCTTGCGACTGGGAGCCCAGCAACTCGTGCTGGTGGATCGCCAGACCGAGCGTGCCCAGGCGCTGGCAGAGGCGCTCAACGCGCGCCATGGCCAAGGCCGGGCCCGCGCCGAAGCCGACATCGCGCGCGCGATGCACAGTGCCACCGGTCTGGTGCACGCCACGCCCACGGGCATGGACAAGCTGCCGGGCTTGCCGCTGCCGGTCGAGCTGCTGCGGCCCACGCTGTGGGTGGCCGAGGTCGTGTATTTCCCGCTCGAAACGGAGCTGCTCAAGACGGCCCGGCACATCGGCTGCCCAACGGTGGACGGCGGGGGCATGGCCGTCGGTCAGGCCGTGGGCGCCTTCGAGCTGTTCACCGGCCTCGTCCCCGATGCACAGCGCATGGAATCGCACTTTCGACGTCTGGTCGCGCAGCGCCGCGGCGAGTGAAAGGAAATCGGTATGACGGCATCGACCTGCTCCAACGCGCGCAACCGTGAAGCCATCGACGAGCCGCCCAACCCCCTGGGGCTGGACGGCATCGAATTCGTGGAATTCGCCACACGCCGGCCTCAAGCCCTGGGGCAGGTGCTGGAGATCATGGGTTTTCGGCCCATCGCACGGCACCGATCGCGCGAGGTGCTGTTGTATCGACAAGGCTCGATGAACATCGTCATCAATGCCCATGCCGAAGGAGTTCCCGAGGCCGTGCAACCGGGGGATGCCCCCGAGATCGCCGCCATCGCCTTGCGCGTGCGCGATGCCGGTGCAGCCTGGCGGCGTGCGATCGAGCGCGGTGGCTGGCCGGTGCCAGCACAACCCCAGCCCATGGAGCTCCACATCCCTGCACTGCACGGCGTGGGCCGCAGTCGCATCTACCTCGTCGACCGATACAAAGACTTTTCGATTTACGACGTCGACTTCGTGCCCATTCCCACGGTCGATCCGCACCCCCCTGCAGTGGCCGGGTTGCACTGGTTCGGTGTGGTGCAGTACATCGGCCTGGGCCGGATGGATGATTGGACCGAGTTCTACGGTGAACTTTTCGGCTTCTCCGCCCTGCCCGACGAGACCCGCTTCGGCATCCTACCCCGCGGGCGCGTGCTGGCCAGCCCTTGTGGGCAGTTCTACTTGCAACTCATCGAGCCGGAACCGGACGCCATGGATGCAGACCCGGACGAAACCCTGCATCGCGTGGCCTTCGGCACCCCGGATGTACGCCAAGCGGTGCGCGAGCTCACGCGTCGTGGCATGAACTTCGTCGAATCCAGCAGCGTACATACCGAGGACCGCGGCGCCCTGACGCAGACATGGCTGGGCAGCGTGGCCTTCGAGCTGGTGCACCATCCTTTGCCGACCGCGTGAGGTGGACCATGCACTTCGACGACTTTGGGATGGACACCATCACCCTGGCCGGCGATCTGCGCGCCAAGCTTCGGGCCGTGCGCGAGGCCGGCTTTGGTCAGATCATGCTCTCGGCACGTGATTTGGTGGGGCATCCCGAGGGCTGGCGCGCGGCCGTGCAAGAGGTTCGTGCCAGTGGCTTGCGCGTCACCGGGTTTCAGGTCTTGCGCGATTTCGAGGGCTTGTCGGGCCACCTGCACGACTACAAGGTCGACATCGCCAAGGGCATGCTCGAGATGTGCCATGCGCTAGGCGCCAAGGTGCTGCTGGCGTGTTCGTCCACCTCACAACATGCCAGCAGTGACCTCGACGATCTGGCCCGCGACCTGCGCAAACTGGCCACGTTGGCCGTGCCCTTGGGCATCAAGGTGGCCTATGAAGGCTTGTCCTGGGGACGGACCGTCAATGAATACACCACGGCTTGGGAGGTGGTGTGCCGCGCCGACCGCTCCAACCTGGGATTGGCCATCGACTCCTATCACCTGCTGGCCGCCAAGACGCCTCTCGATGCCTTGGACGGCATCGATGCGAGCAAGATCTTTCTGGTGCAGCTGTCCGATTTCCTGTGGAACGAGGTGCGCAGCTTCGAAGAGCGCATGACCACGGCGCGTCACTTCCGAGTGTTTCCCGGCGAAGGTGTGCACACGGATGCGCTGGCTGACATCGTGGTGCGGCTGGATCGGCTGGGCTACCGAGGCGACTACAGCTTCGAGGTCTTCAACGACGACTACCAGCAACTGCCCTTGCCCACCGTCGCCCAGCGCGCGCGCCGCTCGGCCGTATGGCTCGCCGAGGACGTGCTGCGCCGCTCCACGCCCCTGCCCAACCGACTGCGCCTGCGCAGTACGTCCTGATCGGCGCCCCTCCGCAAGCGCCAGCGACCTCCCAGATCGCGCGAAAACAACGCCGCAACGCGCCACCGTCGCACGGCTGGAGTCGCATGGCCCGATCGACCCGCTTGGGAATCGCTATGGGAGCGCTTGGGGATGTTGGTGGGCCCTGTAGGATTCGAACCTACGACCTACGGATTAAGAGTCCGCTGCTCTACCAGCTGAGCTAAGAGCCCCAGCCCTTGGGCCAGCGTCTGACCGGCACGGGCCAGACGGTATCGAAGGTGGTGGGTCGTGCAGGATTCGAACCTGCGACCAACGGATTAAAAGTCCGCTGCTCTACCGACTGAGCTAACGACCCGGAAAGCCTGTGATTATAGACATGAATTGGTCAATGCATCAAGCCTTACCGGCCGCCAGCCGGTCGAGCACAGTTCCTGCCGCCACGAGCCCAAAGGTGGCCGTGACCGACACCACCGATCCATAGCCGTGACAATTGAGGCTGCCATCGGTGCTGCAGGCCCCATCGGGCCGCCCGACCGGTTCCTTCGAATACACGCAAGCCACTCCGATGCGCCCCTGGCGCGGCGCCAGTCCTTGCTTGCGCAGGCGTTGGCGCAGCGAGGCGAGCAAGGGGTCATGGGTGACCTCGGCGAGGTCGGCCAGCTCGACCCGGTGCGCGTGACGTTTGCCCCCGGCCGCCCCGACGCAGACGTGCACGAGCCGAGGCTGGCTCAGCGCCCATTGCGCCAAGGCTTGCTTGGCTCGCACTTGGTCGCAGCCATCGATCAAGGCATCGATGGTGTGCCCGTCCAGCAGCGCAGGCCAGTTGTCCGGTTCGACGAACTCCTCGATCGCGCGCACCCGGCAGCCCGGATGGATGCCGACGATGCGCTCGCGCAAGGCCAGCACTTTGGCCTGGCCGAGGGTGGCATCGAGCGCATGGATTTGTCGATTGATGTTCGACTCGGCCACATGGTCCAGATCGATCAGCACCAATTCGGCCACGCCACTGCGTGCCAGGGCCTCCACGGCCCAAGAACCGACGCCGCCAACCCCCACCACGGCCACGCGGGCCGCGCGGATACGGCCGTAGCCCGCCGCACCGTACAGGCGGCGCAAACCGCCGAAGCGGCGCTCCAGCTCGAGGTCGTCGGAAGGAGGGACCAGCCCCTCGGCCCAAGAAGCCGCCGGTTCCATGCTCAGGCCATGCGCGCCAAGCGCCACGTCTGATACTTGAACGCCAGCACGGCGCCCGTGAGGATGCCGGCCAAGGCCAGAAAACTCCCCAGCGACAGGGTGGAGATGCCAGACAGGCCCTGACCGATCGTGCACCCCATGGCCGTCACGCCTCCCACGCCCATCAATGCCCCTCCGATCAGATGGTGGGCCGTGTCCTGGACGTCACGGAAGCCCTCCCAACGGAAAGTGCCGCTGGCCAGCGCCTGGAGGGCCGAACCGGTCACCACGCCCGCACAGCTGACGATGCCCAGCGTGAGCGTCTTGCTGGTGTCGCTGAAATAAATCAACCAGTCCAGCGCATAAGCATACGGAGCGACGAAGCTGAGCGACTCCATGCGCCGCGAATTGGTGGCCAAGAAGGTGGCCTCGAGCGTCTCGGGGTGCTCGGCCACGAAGCCCAGCCGGCCAGACACCCACCACACCCCCACGATCACGGCGCCGATCCCCAGCCCGGCCAGCAGGGTGTTGCCACGGCGGCCCTCGGGCCGCGCCCAGGCCCACGCCAGGCAGGCGCCGCCGACCAGCAGCCCCCAAGTCCAGGCCGACAAGGACGGCTCCCATCCGGTCAAGCTGCTCCACAATCGGGGCAGATCTTGGCCCATCGGCAGCTCGACATAGACGGTATCGACCGTGTTCACACGCAGCACGCCGGTGATGCCGCGCAAGGTGGCAAAGGCCGCCAAACCGAGCACCAAGAACACCACCAAGGACTTCAGGTTGCCCGCACCGATACGCACCAGGGTCTTGCTGCCGCAGCCCGAGGCCAGCACCATGCCGAAGCCGAAAAGCAGCCCCCCCACAAGGGCCGACAACCACAAAAGCCGCGGTCCGGCATAGAAAGTGTCGGCGGCCGACACCCAGCCCAGGCCCACCATGACGTTGAAGCCGATGATGGCCACCCCCATGGCCATGACCCACATGCGCATGCGGCTCCAGTCACCCATCGTCACGATGTCCGACACTGCCCCCATGGTGCAAAAATGGGTGCGCTGTGCAATGGCGCCGAAGAGGGCTGCGAGCACGAAGGCCGCCCACAGCACCTGACTCGTGAGAGAGGACAGATCAATGTCTTGCATGGGCCTGATTGTAGGCAAGCCCCCAACCCGCTCCGGAGGCTCAGGCCCTGCAAAAAGGACTCATTGCTTCAGGGCGGCCAGGCGTTCGCGCGCTTCGCGCGCAGCTTCGGACTGGGGGTAGTTCTTGATCAGGTCTTCCAGCGTGCGGCGAGCGCCGGGACGATCCTTCAGTTCGATCTGGCACATCGCAATGGACAACCACGCTTCGGGTGCGCGCGGATGATCCGGCGCGGCGGTGACGAGCTGCCGGAACGTGGCCAGGGCCTCTTTGTAGTCGCGCCGGCCGTAATGGGCATTGCCCAGCCAGTACAGCACGGACTCGGTGTAGCCACTGCCCGGGTAGCGACGCTGGAAAGACATGAACGCCGCTGCTGCGTTTTGGAAGTCGCCTTTGCGGAAGATGTCCAGTGCTGCCTCGTAGTCACTCCGCTCATCGGGCCGCACGACGATCTCTTTGCCATCGACCACCGTGCGTTGCGGCTCGACCTGACGGATGCGCTCGTCGAGCCCCTGGGCAAGGTCGGTCTGACGCCGCTGCAACTCGGCGATCTCGCGCGCCAGTTCCTCGTTGCGGCCACGCAAGCGGGCGATCTCGCCTCGCATCAGCTCGAGCTGGGTGTTCAGTTCGAGCACACTGCGGCGCAGCTGATCGAACTGCTCGGCAGTACGGGCCTGCTCGGCCTTTTGCGCCTCGCCCGCCTGCTCGAATCGCTGGCGCAGATCGAGGATGGCCCGACGCGCTTCATCGTCGCCAAACAAAGCATGCGCCCCGGTGGGCAGGAACAGGGCCGCGGCCACGGCCAAGGCAGCCCCCGCAGGCGCCAGGCGCGGCCCTCGTGCGCGCTCCAGGCATCGGCTCAGAGACTTCGACATCGGGATCCTCAGCGCAGGATCAGTTCGGCCCGGCGGTTCTTCGCCCAGGCTTCCTCGTTGGAGCCGGCCACGGCCGGACGCTCCTTGCCATAGCTGACGGCCTCCAACTGCGACTCACGCACGCCCAGCAGTTCGAGGGCTCGGCGCACGGCCTCGGCACGCTTCTGACCAAGGGCCAGGTTGTACTCGCTGCCGCCGCGCTCGTCGGTGTGGCCTTCGATCGTCAGACGACGATTGGGATCCGCCGTGAGCAGTCGGGCATAGGCCGCCACGGTCGGACGGAACTCCTCCTTGAGCACGTAGCTGTCGAAATCGAAGTAGATCACACGGGCCAGTTGGCTAGCCGCCTCCAGCTGGCTGCCCGAGCTGCCCGGGGCGGTCACCGTCGAAACCTGCGACTGCGCCTGGGACTGGCCAGAGCCGCCGGGCACCGGGGTGGCCGTGCGCGATTCCACCGGCGTTTCATCGAGCTTGACGTTGGAGCCGCAAGCGGCCAGGACGACCGACAGCAGCACGGTGCCGCCGAACTTGGCCAGGGAACGCAGATTCATGGACTTTTCTCCTTGGAATGACATCGGATACACGAAAGCAGCCCGAGGGCGCCAACGGGCTCAACGCCAAAGCGGCCCGCCAGGCTGACACGAGACCGTGATGGGGTCGGGTTCATCGTCCGTAGGGCCCCCAAGCCGGCTCTCGAACATCGCCTCGATTGGACAACAACGTGGCCTTGATGCGACCATCCAGCGTGGTGGTCATCAGCACGTTGCGGCCATTCTGACGCGTGGCGTAGACGATGAGCCGGCTGTTGGGCGCAAAACTCGGGCTTTCGTCGTGCGCCGTGGTGGTCAACGCGGTCACGTTGCCTGTGGCCAGCTCCATCAGCTGCAAGCGAAACGCGTTGCCCTCGCGGGAGATGTAGGCCATCCAGCGGCCATCCGGGCTGATCGCAGGACTGATGTTGTAGCTTCCACTGAAGGTCACACGCTCGGCCGCGCCGCCCGAGGCCGACATGCGATAGATCTGTGGACTGCCCCCTCGATCACTGACGAAGTAGATCTGCCGCCCGTCGGGGGTGTAGACCGGCTCGGTGTCGATCCCCATGCTGGAGGTGAGCCGGCGAAGAGTGTTGCCACTGCGCTGGACGGTGTAGATCTGGGATGAACCATCGCGCGTGAGCACGACGGCGATGTGCTGACCGTCGGGCGACCAGGCCGGCGCACTGTTGGAGCCCTTGAAGCTGGCAATCGCACGCCGCTGCCCGGAAGCCACCTCTTGGGCGAAGACCACGGGCTTGCGCGTCTCGAAGGACACGTAGGCAAGCTCGCGGCCGTCGGGCGACCACGCGGGCGAGATGATGGGCTCGGCACTGGTCAGCGCCACCTGCGCCCCCTCACCGTCCGAATCGGCCACCCACAGCGTGTGTCGCTGCGCGGCCTGGGTCACATAGGCAATGCGCGTGGCAAAAACACCACGCTCCCCGGTGAGCTTCTCGTAGACGTAGTCGGCAATGCGGTGCGCGGCCAGGCGCAAGTCGGCATCGGCCACCGCATGGGCTTCGCCGCCGAGGTCCTGCCCCCGCACGGCATCCCAGAGCTTGAAGCGCACGTCGACCCGGCCGTCAGCCAGCCGAGTGATGCTGCCGGCCACCAAAGCATCGGCCCCGCGGCTGCGCCAGGCGGTCATCACGGGCATCGCGCGCTCGTTGAGCACGGCCCCGTCGGTGGGCACCATGCGAAACTGGCCAGACCGCTCCAGATCGGCCCGCACGATGGCCGAGACCTGCTGCGTGCGCCCAGCCTCGCCATCGAAGGCCAGGACAGCAATCGGGAACTGGGTGGCCCCCACGCCTGAAATGTCGACCCGGAACTGCGCCACGGCCGGCCAGGCCACCATGGCGGCCGGCACGGACATGAAGGAACGTCGGGACCACATCCTCATCGAACTCCTTGGACTGATGCTGTTGCGGCGCTCACCCGGCCGACGGCTGCGCGCCCTCCAGGCGTGTGAGCCGGTTCATGCCGACAGGTTCCGTCGGCCTCAACCCCGTATTGTCGCCTGTGCGGGTGCTGCTGCGAGCATGCAGATGCAACAGTTCCCAACGAGAGCCCCGGGCAGACCCGGGGGGCCGTGTGTCTGGGCGCTCACGATAATGGACATCCTGTCCCCGCATCGGTTGCCCATCATGGCCCCTGCTCCCATCAGCCGCTACCCCGTGCCCGAGCTGCTCGACGTTCCCGAAGATCTGCGCCGGCGCTTTCTGGAGGTCCAGGACAAGGCCGGCTTCGTGCCCAATGTCTTTCTGGCCCTGGCGCACCGGCCCGACGAATGCCGAGCCTTCCTCGCCTACCACGATGCGCTGATGCTGCGCGAGTCGGGGCTGTCCAAGGGCGAGAAAGAAATGATCGTGGTGGCCACGAGCGGCGCAAACCACTGCTTGTACTGTGTGGTCGCTCATGGTGCCATCCTGCGCGTCTACGAGAAGCAGCCCCTGCTGGCCGACCAGATTGCGGTGAATCACCGCAAGGCCGACCTGAGCCCACGCCAGCAAGCCATGCTCGACTTTGCGCTGAAGGTCTGCCTGCGCTCGCATGAAGTGGTGGACGCCGATTTCGAGGCGCTGCACGCGCACGGCTTCTCGGACGAGGACATCTGGGACATTGGCGCGATCACCGCGTTGTTCGGCCTGTCCAATCGCATGGCCAACTTGATCAACCTGCGTCCGAATGACGAGTTTTACTTGATGGGACGAGTGCCCCGCTCCAAAGGCTGATGCCGATCACAGCAAGACGATGTCGTATTGCTCAGGCGACAGCGTGGGCTCGGTGCGCAGCGAGATGGGCTTGCCGATGAACTCGCTCAGCCCGGCCAGGTACTGGCTCTCCTCGTCCAGCAACATCTCGACCACGGCCGCGCTGGCCACCACCCGGAATTCCTTGGGGTTGAACTGTCGGGCCTCGCGCAAGATTTCGCGCAAGATGTCGTAGCACACGCTGCGCGCCGTCTTGACCGAGCCCTTGCCCTGGCAGGTGGGGCAAGGTTCGCACAACATGTGGGCCAGCGACTCGCGGGTGCGTTTGCGCGTCATCTCCACCAGGCCGAGCTGGGTAAAGCCACTGACGGTCATCTTGACACGGTCGCGCGCGAGCTGACGCCGCAGCTCGGCCAGCACCGCTTCCTGATGGTCCTCGCGCACCATGTCGATGAAGTCGACGATGATGATGCCGCCCAGGTTGCGCAGACGCAGTTGGCGGGCGATGGCCTGAGCCGCCTCGAGATTGGTCTTGAAAATCGTGTCATCGAAATTGCGCGCGCCGACGTAACCGCCGGTGTTCACATCGATGGTCGTCAAAGCCTCGGTCTGGTCGATGATGAGATAGCCCCCAGACTTGAGATCCACGCGCCGGGCCAGGGCCCGCTCGATCTCCTGGTCGATGTTGTAGAGATCGAAGATCGGCCGCTCCCCCGTGTAGAGCTCCAACTTGCACACCGCTCGGGGCGTGAACTCGCGGCCGAAGGCTTGCAGCGCCTCGAACTGCATGCGCGAGTCGATGCGGATGGACTGGGTGTCTTCCCCCGCGAGATCGCGCAGCACCCGCTGTGCGAGGTTGAGGTCTTCGTACAGCAAGGTCCCGGGCGGGCTCTTGAAAGAACGCTCGCGCACCCCTGCCCAAGTCTTGCGCAAGTACGCGATATCCGCGGCCAGTTCCTCGTCGCTGGCGTCTTCGGCATTGGTCCTCAGGATGAATCCACCGCCGCCGCCATCTTGGGCTTGTCCGACCAAGCGAGCCATGCGCGCACGCAACTGCTCGCGCAATTCGGGGGAGCCAATCTTCTGCGAGATGCCGATGTGGTCGTCGTGGGGCAGGTACACCAGCAACCGTCCGGCGATGCTGATCTGGGCCGACAGGCGTGCGCCCTTGGTGCCGATCGGATCCTTGATCACTTGCACCGTGAGACTCTGGCCTTCGAAGACGAGCTTCTCGATGGGGGTGGCCGCAGCCGCCTCGCCAGTGCCGTTGCGGTGCACCAAGTCCCCCACGTGCAGGAAGGCCGCGCGCTCCAGCCCAATGTCGATGAAGGCCGATTGCATGCCCGGCAGCACGCGCACCACTTTGCCGGTGTAAATGTTGCCCACCAACCCCCGCTCGAGCGTGCGCTCGATGTGCAGCTCCTGCACCGCGCCATTCTCGACGATGGCCACACGGGTTTCCTGGGGCGACCAGTTGATCAGGATGTCTTGCATGCAACGCTCGAACCGATCACTTCAGACACGCACGCCAAAGCGCTGCAGCAGCAGGCCGGTTTCGTGCAGCGGCAAACCCATGATACTGGAGTAACTGCCGACGATACGGTCGATCCACACCGCCGCGCGGCTCTGGATGCCGTAGGCTCCAGCCTTGCCAAAAGGCTCGCCGCTGGCCACATAGCGGTCGATCTGATCCGGCGCCAGGATCGAGAAACGCACCCGCGAGACGTTGAGCAGCAGCTCACGCCGCGCCCCCTGCCCCACGGCCACGGCCGTCAACACCCGGTGTTCGCGTCCGGACAAAGCCATCAGCATCTCACGCGCCTGCACGGCGTCGGCCGGCTTGCCCAGAATGCGCCGCCCCAAGGCCACCGTGGTGTCCGCGCACAGCACTGGCGCCTCGGGCAAGGCGCGACGAGCCCGGCGCGCGAGTGCAGCGTCCAGCTTGGCGCGGGTGACGCGTTGCACATAGTCTTTGGCGGACTCCCCGGCGCACACGGCCTCGAGGGCCTCTGCGTCTTCGTCGGCCTCGGGCAAGAGGAGCTCGTAGGGCACGCCGATTTGGTCGAGCAACTGCCGGCGGCGAGGGCTTTGAGAAGCCAGGTAGATGAAGTTGAAGTCGGCGCTCATGCGAAGGTCGATGCTCATTCCCGGTGGTAGGGATGCCCCACGATCAGCGACCAGGCTCGGTACAGCTGCTCGGCCAACAGCACACGCACCATGGCATGCGGCAAGGTCAGGTCGGACAACCGAATGCGCTCATCGGCCCCATCGCGCAAGGCCGGGTCCAGACCGTCGGGCCCGCCGATCAGCAACGCCACGTCGCGCCCACCGTGCATCCAGTCCTTCAAGCGCACACTCAATTGCTGGGTGGTGAGCCGATCGCCGCGCTCATCGAGCACCACGGTGCGCGCTCCTTTCGGGCAGGCCGCCTCGATGCGTGTGCGCTCGGCCGCCAGCAAGGAGTCGAGCGACTTGGATCCGCGCGGTTCGGTCTTGACCGCCTTCAGTTCCAGCCGCAGCTCGGGCGGAAAGCGCCGGGCGTAGTCCTCATACGCCGTCTCGGCCCAGCCCGGCATCCGCTGGCCGACCGCGACGACGACGAGCTTCATGCTTTGCTGCGCGAGGCCGCCTTCTTCGCGGCAGGCCGTTTGGCGGGGGCAGACTTTGCGGCGGTTTTTTTCGCCGCCCCGGTGGTCTTGGCGGCCGCCGTTTTCTTGACCGCGGTCGTGCTCTTGACGACAGCGGCTTTCTTTACTGCGATCGTTTTCTTCGCTGCAGTCGTTTTCTTCGCCGCGGTCGTCGTCTTCGCCGCGGTCGTTTTCTTCGTGGCGGTCGCTTTTTGGGCGGTCGCCGTCGTTTTCTTCGCAGAAGTCGCCGACTTGGCCGGCGTCGATGCCTCGGGCCCACGGGCTTGGGGCAGGGTCTTGGTCTGGCTCAGTTTGAGCCTGACGGGTTTGTCCCCCCAGATCTCCTCGAGGTTGTAGTACTGGCGAATGGCCGGCTGCATGATGTGCGCCACGGCCGCCCCGCAGTCGACGATGATCCACTCGCCGTTGTCCTCCCCCTCGGTGCTGATCACCGAAAACCCTTGCTTCTTGACCTCTTCGCGCACGCTGGCGGCCAGGGCCTTGGTTTGACGGTTGGACGTGCCCGAGGCCACGATCACGCGCTCGAACAGCGGCGAAAGGTGCTCGGTGTTGAAGATCACGATGTCCTGAGCCTTGACGTCTTCCAGGCCATTGACGATGGCGCGTTGCAGTTTGCGGATGTCCATTGAGGGGGTATTGAGGCGTGTCATTCGGTGAGATAGAGCCGATGGCAATCAATATAGCTTGCCACTGCCGGCGGAACCAGAGCGACGATGTCCAGACCTGCGGCCCGGCGTTGCCGCACCAGGGTGGAGGACACGGGCAACGGTGGCAAAGGCAGGGTGTGGAGGCGATGGGGCACCGAGCGCAGGGCCTCGTGCGGGGCTGGTTCGCATCCCTCGCGTCCGGCCACGGCCAACGTCACGCATTGCAGCAGCTCGCGCCAGCCGTGCCAGGTGGACAATGCGGCGTACTGATCCTGCCCCAAGATCAGGAACCACTCTTGCACCCCGGGCCATCGCTCACGCAGCTCCTTGACGGTGTCCAAGGTATAACTCGGGCCGGCTCGACGGATCTCGCAGTCGTCCACCTCGAAGCGCGGCTCATCGGCCACCGCGGCTCGCACCATGGCCAGGCGATGCTCGGCCGGCGCCAGGCGGCGGGCCTTCTGCCAGGGCTGGCCAGCGGGAATCCACACCACGCGATCCAAGGCCAGGTGGGCCAGCGCCAGCCGGGCCAGCGCCACGTGAGCGTTGTGCACCGGATCGAAGCTGCCGCCAAAGATCCCCACGCGCCGGGCTTCCATGGTGGCCGCCTCAGACCCAATCGCGCGGCACGAGAAAATCACTGTACAAACGCGCCTCGGGCGTGCCCGGCTGCGGCGTCCAGCGATAGCGCCATTGCGCACTCGGTGGCATCGACATCAAGATGGACTCGGTGCGTCCGCCAGACTGCAGGCCAAAATGGGTGCCCCGGTCCCAGACCAGATTGAACTCGACATAACGTCCCCGACGATAGGCCTGGAAATCGCGTTCCCGCTGCCCATAGGGCAGGGCTCGGCGCCGCTCGACGATGGGCAAGTAGGCCCCCAAGAAGGCGTCTCCGACGGCGCGCGTCAGCGCAAAGCCGGTATCGAAGCCGCCCTCATTGAAATCATCGTAGAAGATTCCGCCGATGCCGCGGGGTTCGTTTCGATGCTTCAGAAAGAAGTACTCGTCGCACCAGCGCTTGAAGCGGGGGTACTTGTCTGCGCCGAACGGAGCCAGGGCCTCGCGGCAACTGCGGTGGAAATGCACCGCGTCCTCTTCGAAGCCGTAGTAAGGCGTCAGGTCCATGCCGCCCCCGAACCAGGTGACCGGCTGCGCCTCGGCCGGCAAGGCCGCGAGCATGCGCACGTTCATGTGCACGGTGGGCACATAGGGGTTGCGCGGATGCAGCACCAAGGACACGCCCAGGGCCTCGAACGGCGCGCCGGCCAGCTCGGGACGGTGTTGCGTGGCCGACGCCGGCAACCGGGGGCCTCGCACATGCGAAAAATTGCAACCGCCTCGCTCGAAGAGACCGCCTTCTTCCACCAAGCGCGTCAGGCCATCGCCTTGCAAAGTCTCACCAGGAGGCCGCGTCCATGCATCGCGCAAGAAGGCTTGGCCGTCGGCCGCTTCCAAGGCGCTGACGATGCGCTCTTGCAGCGACAGCAGGTAGTGACGTACCGCCGCGACATCCATTGCGCTTACCGCCGCAGGGCCCGAAAACCGATGTCGCTGCGGTACTGCATGCCGTCGAAACGGATGCCCCGCAGGGTCTCATAGGCGCGCTGCTGAGCCGCTTTGACCGAGTCGCCCAGCGCGGTCACGCACAGCACCCGGCCGCCGGCCGTCCGCAGCTGACCATCGCCATCGAGCATGGTGCCGGCATGAAAGACCATGGCGTCGGGCGCCTCGGCCGGCAAGCCCTCGATGGGATCGCCTTTGCGCGGCTGCAGCGGGTAGCCATGGGCGGCCAACACCACCCCCAGGGCCACCCGGCGGTCCCAAGTGAGCTCGACCTTGTCCAGCGTCCCCTCGGTGGCGGCCAGCAGCACCTCCAACAGATCGCTGCGCAGCCGCATCATGATGGGCTGGGTCTCGGGGTCGCCCATGCGGCAGTTGAACTCCAAGGTCTTGGGCCGCCCCTGCGCATCGATCATCAAGCCGGCATACAAAAAACCGGTGTAGGGAATGCCGTCTTTGGCCATGCCCGCGATGGTGGGGCCGATGATCTCCTGCATCACGCGCGCGTGCACATTGGGCGTGACCACCGGCGCAGGCGAGTACGCCCCCATGCCGCCGGTGTTGGGGCCGGCATCGGCATCGAGCAAGCGCTTGTGGTCCTGGCTGGTGGCCAGGGGCAGCACGTTCTTGCCGTCGCACAGCACGATGAAGCTGGCTTCCTCACCCTGCAGGTATTCCTCGATCACGACCCGGGCCCCGCCGGCGTTGTGCTGCACGCCGAGCTTGTTGTCCAGCAGCATCCAGTCCACCGCTTGATGGGCTTCGGACAAGCTCATGGCCACGACCACGCCCTTGCCGGCCGCCAAGCCATCGGCCTTGATCACGATGGGAGCCCCCAGGCGGTCCACATAGGCATGGGCTGCGGCCGCGTCGCTGAAGGTTTCGTAGGCCGCCGTGGGGATGCCATGGCGCTTCATGAAGTCTTTGGCGAAGGCCTTGGAGCTTTCGAGCTGGGCGGCCGCCTGCGTGGGGCCGAAGATGCGCAGGCCACGGGCGCGAAAGGCATCGACCACGCCAGCAGCCAACGGGGCCTCGGGGCCGACCACCGTCAGCGCGATCTTCTCGGACTGAGCAAAGTCGGCCAGTTCGGCAATGTCGGTGATCGGCACGTTGCGCAAGCGCTTGTCCAGCGCCGTGCCCCCATTGCCAGGGGCCACATACACGGTTTGCACGCGCGCGGACTGCGCCAGCTTCCAGGCCAGCGCATGCTCACGGCCGCCGGAGCCGATGACGAGAACTTTCATGGGGATGTCCGTAAAGCCCAGATCAGTCGTTGATCTCGGCGTTGTGATAAACCTCCTGGACGTCGTCGAGGTCCTCGAGCGCATCCAGCAGTTTGCGCATGCGCGCAGCGTCTTCGCCTTCCAAGGTGACGGTGTTTTCAGCACGCATCGTGACCTCGGCGACTTCGGCCTTCAGACCTGCGGCTTGCAAGGCCTGCTGAACGGTCTCGAAGTCGGCCGGCGCACACAGCACCTCGATGCTGCCGTCCTCGTCGGTCAGCACGTCTTCGGCGCCGGCGTCCAAGGCCACCTCCATGACCTTGTCCTCGCTGGTGCCGGGCGCGAACACGAACTGCCCACAATGCTTGAACTGGAAGGCCACCGAGCCTTCGGTGCCCAAATTGCCGCCATGCTTGCTGAAGGCATGACGCACCTCGGCCACCGTGCGCACGCGGTTGTCGGTCATGCAATCGACGATGACGGCTGCACCGCCAATGCCATAGCCCTCGTAGCGGACCTCCTCGTAATGCACGCCTTCGAGGTTGCCCGTGGCCTTGTCGATGTTGCGCTTGATCGTATCGGCCGGCATGTTGGCCGCCTTGGCCTTCTCGACGGCCAAGCGCAAGCGCGGATTGGCCGAGAGGTCGCCGCCCCCTTGACGGGCAGCCACCATGATCTCGCGGATGACACGCGTCCAGATCTTGCCGCGCTTTTCGTCCTGGCGGCTTTTACGATGCTGAATGTTGGCCCATTTGGAATGTCCGGCCATGGTCGGAAAGCTCCTGGCAGGCCGCACCGGCACGCAAAACCACCGGCGCAGCGCTTGGAAAACGGATTTGTTGGATAGACTGCGATTTTACTTGTGCCACCCACACCAGCTGCTGCCATGGCCGACCCTCTCTTGATCGCCCAGCGCGGCGACATCCAATGCCACCTGCTGCCCGCCCTGGCCAACCGCCATGGCCTGATCACCGGAGCCACGGGCACGGGCAAGACCGTCACCCTGCAAACGCTGGCCGAGAATTTCTCCAAAATCGGCGTGCCGGTGTTCATGGCTGACGTCAAAGGCGATCTCACCGGCATCTCGCAGCGCGGCAGCTTGCCCGACAAGGTGGCCAAGGTCCTGGCCGAGCGCGGCCTGAACCCGCCTGAGCCTTGGGCTTGCCCGACCACCCTGTGGGATGTCTTCGGTGAACAGGGTCACCCGGTGCGCGCCACCATCAGCGACATGGGCCCACTGCTGCTGGGCCGCATGCTCGACCTGAACGAAACTCAGCAAGGCGTGCTCACGCTGGTGTTCAAGATCGCCGACGACCACCAATTGCTGCTGCTGGACCTGAAAGACCTGCGGTCCATGCTGCAGTTCGTCGGCGACAACGCCAAGCAGTTCACCACCGACTACGGCCACATCAGCGCCGCCAGCGTGGGGGCCATTCAGCGGGGGTTGCTGCGCATCGAAGAACAAGGCGGTGACCGCTTCTTCGGCGAGCCCATGCTGGACATCGGGGACTTCATGCAAACCGAGGCCGGTCAGGGCGTCGTCAACATCCTGGCGGCCGACCGCTTGATGAACGCACCTCAGCTGTACGCCTCGTTTTTGCTATGGATGCTGTCGGAGCTGTTCGAGACGCTGCCCGAAGTGGGAGACCTCGACAAGCCCAAACTGGTGTTCTTCTTCGACGAAGCGCACCTCTTGTTCAAGGATGCGCCCAAGGCCTTGCTCGAGCGCATCGAGTTGGTGGTACGCCTGGTGCGCTCCAAGGGCGTGGGGGTGTATTTCGTGACTCAAAACCCGCTGGACATCCCCGACAGCGTGCTGGCCCAACTGGGCAATCGGGTACAGCACGCCCTGCGCGCCTTCACCCCGCGCGACCAGAAAGCCGTCAAAGCTGCGGCCAGCACGATGCGCGCCAATCCTTCGCTGGACCTGCAAGCCGCCATCACCGAATTGGCCGTGGGCGAGGCGCTGGTCAGTTTCCTGGATGAAAAAGGACGCCCAGGCGTGACCGAGCGCGTCTACGTGCTGCCGCCAGGCAGCCAGATCGGGCCGATCACGCCCGAGCAACGGCGCGCGCTGTTGCAACGCTCGCTGGTGGCAGGGGTGTACGAGAAGGTCCAAGACCGGGAATCGGCCTACGAGCTGCTCAAAGCACGCGCCCAGGCAGGGGCCGAGCAAGCTGGATCCCGTGCGACCCAGCCCCTGCCGGGTGCCGACGGCGCAGGCATGCTCGGCAACCTGGGCGACGTGCTGTTCGGCTCCACCGGCCCGCGCGGCGGGCGGCGCGAAGGGGTCGTGGATGCCTTGGCCAAGTCGGCCGCTCGCACCATCGGCAGCACCGTGGGCCGAGAAATCATTCGGGGCGTGCTGGGCAGCTTGTTGGGCGGCTCACGCCGAGGCCGCTGATCGGTCATCGAACCCCAACGCGACGCTGGCGCAGGCGCACGGCATGCTGCGCGTGCGGCAACTGCCTGGGCGCAGCCGGCCCGAGAAGCGGGCCGACAGACCAACGCTGCACAGCTCTGCCAGTCGAGGTGAGCGAGAGCACCTCCTCGTCCGCGCCTAGGCCGGCCAGACTTCGATGCCGTTCAATCAGTCGTGGGGGTGGCGCCAATGCTTGCGCGGCTTGCCGTAATACGGATAGGGATAGGCCACCACCGGCGCGGGGTGCACCACCACCGGCGCAGGCCGATACACCACCGCAGGGGCGGGATAGACCACCGCAGGGGCGTGATAGACCACCGGGGGATAGACCACCGCCGGCGGCGGCGCAACATGGTAGATCGGGCGGGCGTTCGACACGGTGGTCGTCACCCCGGGCGAGCTGATGCCGATGGACCAATAAACCTTGTCGGCATAGGCCGGCGCGGCAGCGCCCATGGCGGTTGCCGCAAGGGCCAGGCTGGCAAAGACGGTGCGTCGGTTCATAGCGTTTCTCCTTCGGCCCGACGTAGCGCGGACCTTGCCCCAATTAACGCATCGATCGCCGTCGTGGTGGGCTCGATCCGCCCATTTTTACGTTGCTTTACGTTGCAAGCAAATGCAAACCGCTGGAGTCGGCCCCACATGCCGACCATCGCGGCGTGAACCCCGGGGCCTCGACGAAAGTGTCCACTCACGCTTTACGCCGGAAGCCGCGTCTAGTACCCGATCAGCACCCATCCCAGGATGGCCACCAGCACCAGGCCCACGGCACCGATCCACAGGGCCATCACCTCCCCCCGGGTGTCCGCGAGTTGCTCATCGAAGTCCTGCTCATCCATGGCGCAGCCCCAAGCGTGTGTCCACCCGTGCAGTCTAGGTCGCCTGCACAGGCGGCGCCTCGGCCTAAAGGGGGAGTCGGCCTCCCTCTGAAGGGGGGGAGGCTCGATAGAATGACCGTTCAGTCATCCAGAATCACAGCAGCCTCATGTCGGCCCCTGCTTCCAAAGACGACGCCAAAGTCAGCAACTTCCTGCGCCAAGTGATCGAGCGCGACCTGCTCCAGGGCCGCTACCATGGCCGCCGCTGGGCTGGCAGCCCCGGCGATGGCAGCCACCACGAAAGCGGTGGCATCGACCCGGCGCGGGTGCGCATGCGCTTTCCCCCGGAGCCCAACGGCTATCTGCACGTGGGCCATGCCAAGAGCATCTGGATCAACTTCAGCCTGGCGCAAGACTACGGCGGCGTGTGCCACATGCGCTTCGACGACACCAACCCCGAGAAGGAGGAGCAGGAGTATGTCGATGCCATTCTCGAGGCGGTGCGCTGGCTCGGTTGGAGCTGGGAAGCCCATGGCAGCACCCACCTCTACTACGCCAGCAACTATTTCGACTTCATGTACCGCGCGGCCGAGTACTTGATCGAGACCGGTCACGCCTATGTGGACGAACAAACGCCGGAACAAATGCGTGCTCACCGCGGCACGCTGACCGAGCCGGGCATCGACAGCCCTTACCGCAACCGTCCTGCCGAAGAAAGCCTGGTGCGCTTTCGAGAGATGCGCGCCGGCCGCCACCCCGATGGTGCCATGGTGCTGCGCGCCAAGATCGACATGGCCTCGCCCAACATCAACCTGCGCGACCCGGCGATCTACCGCATCAAGCATGCCACGCACCACAACACCGGTGATGCGTGGTGCATCTACCCGATGTACACCTTCGCACACCCGATCGAGGACGCGCTGGAAAACATCACCCACAGCATCTGCACGCTGGAGTTCGAAGACCAACGCCCCTTCTACGACTGGGTGCTGGAGCGCATCGTGCCCATCCTGCGTGCGCCGCAGTTCGAACGGGCCAAGCAGTTGATCGAGCGCATCGAGCAGCAAGGCGTGGAAGCGGGCAAGGAATTCGCGCTGCACTGCCACAACCACGCCCACAAGCTGGGCGCCAACAGCCAGCCCGAGCGCCAGATGCGCGCCCTGTTCACGACATGGGAACACGACCGCGATGCGGTGCTGCGCGATCTGCCCACATTCTTCTCGTTGCTCAAGACCCAGGCGCACCAGTTCACGCCCTTGCTCGCATCGGCTCTGGAAGCACACCAGATCGAGCCGTTCAACCTGCCGCATCAGTACGAGTTCGCGCGGCTGAACCTCACCTACGTGGTCACCAGCAAGCGCAAGCTCAAGCAATTGGTGGATGAAGGCATCGTCAGCGGCTGGGACGACCCGCGCATGCCCACCATCGTTGGCCTGCGCCGGCGTGGCTACACGCCCGAGGCCATTCGGCTGTTCTGCGAGCGCACCGGCGTCAGCAAGGCCGGCGGTTGGATCGATTACGCCAACCTCGAGATCGCCTTGCGCGACGACCTGGAAGGCAAAGCCCCGCGGGCGATGGCCGTGCTCGACCCTGTCAAGCTCAAGCTGACCAACTGGGCGCTCGTGTTTGGCAGCGCCGAGCACCTCGAGCCCTGCACGGCCCCGGTGCATCCGCAGCGACCGGAACTCGGCCAGCGGCATTTCAGCCTGGGGCCTGAACTGTGGATCGAGCGCGAGGACTTTGCCGAAACCCCACCCAAAGGCTTTTTCCGCCTCTTTCCCGGCAACAAAGTTCGGCTGAAATACGGCTACGTGATCGAGTGCACCGGCTGCGAAAAAGACGACGCGGGCCGCGTGACGGCCGTGCTGGCCTCCGTACTACCCGATACCAAAAGCGGCACGCCTGGGGCCGATGCCGTCAAAGTCAAAGGCACCATCACCTGGGTGGGCGCGCATGAGGCCCTGCAGGCCGAGGTACGCCTGTACGACCGCCTCTTCACCGACCCCCAGCCCGACGCCGGCGGCAAGGACTTCAAAGCCGTGCTGAACCCCGCCAGCCTGAAGGTCGTGACCGCTTATGTGGAGCCGGTGTTGGCCCAGGCGCAGGCCGAAGACCGGTTTCAATTCGAGCGGCATGGCTACTTTGGCGCCGACCGCAAGGACCATGCCGCCGGCCGGCCGGTGTTCAACCGGATCACCGGGCTGAAGGATGGCTGGGGGAAGTGAGCCTCTCGTCCCTTCGGTTCCTTATCGCATCCGTGCCACCCGACGCAGCACCTCCCGGGCTTGCAGTTCGGTGCCCATCGAGCGTTCCAGCGGCTGCAGGCACAGGCCGGCATGCTCGTAGCGCAGGTTTTCATACACCTCGCCGGCGGCTGGGTAGGCATTCAGCACGGCCTTGAGCGCGTCGTCCACGGGCGTGGTCTGCAGCAAATCCTGTAAGCGCCGCACCACGTCGTGGTACTGCCGAGCATCGACGGGTTCGCGGCTGGTGTCCAGCCGCTGCAACAGCCGCGCCATCATCACGAGGCCCAGCAGGCGGGCCGGCACCTGGATGGTCGTGTCGTTCATGGCTGAATGGCAAACACTGTCTCGGTGGCAAAGCTGGGGTCAGAGACCCGGTTTTCAAGACGGTCTGCCCCGATCGCCGGGCATCCCCCCACCGTCGCAAGGCACGACCGAGGGGTGCGCATACTCCCGGCCCACCACGGCGCGGGCATAGAGGTAGTTTTCTCGTGCGCGATCGCTCAAGGCATCCAGGTCCACCCGCCCCTGGGCATCGCAGGGAAAGCACAGCCCGCGCCCGGGATGGAAAAGCGACTGAAAACGCAACTCATAGCGGGTCGCGCAGGCTTGGGGTTCAAGCACGGCTTCCATATGGAACTCCCCGAAAACGGTACGATGAGAACAATCTAGTGGCCACCCTGCGGGACTTCACTGCTTGCATCCCCATACCATGGGTCAGCGCGTTTCCAAGGCACACCTAGGAACTCGTCTGACAGGCACGGGCCCGATTCGTGACACCCCTCACGCAACGCGCGCTCCTCATGACTGTGTACACCGTGCTCCTCATCCTTCATCTGCTGGCCGCCACCTTCTGGGTCGGGGGCATGGCCTGCATGCACTTTGCCGTGAGGCCAACCGCAATCAGCCACCTCGACCCTGCCCAGCGCCTGCCCTTTCTGACGGCCGCCCTGGGGCGCTTTCTCCATGGAGTGGCGGCCGCCATCGCGGTGCTCTTGCTCACGGGGCTGGCGATGGTCTTCGCGCAAGGGGGCTTCGGTGCGGTCCACTGGAGCGTGCATGCGATGGCCACACTTGGGCTGTTGATGATGGCCGTCTTCGGCCACATTCGCTGGGCGGCCTACCCGCGCTTGCAGCAAGCCGTCCGCAGCGGCCAGTGGCAGGCGGCCGCTTCGGTGCTGCAGGCCATCGGGCGTTGGGTGGCCACCAACCTGGGGCTGGGCGTGGCGGTCTACACCCTCGCGACCCTGGGCCGCATGCTGTGAGCCGAGGTCCGGCCCTTGGGCACGCCCACCGAGTCCCTCAGCCCGCCTCAGGCTTGCGTGTCGAGCAAACTGCCCAGCATGCGTTGATGGGTTTGCAACACCAGCGCATTGGCCATGTAGGCATCGCTGGCCGCCCTCTGCCGAAGCATTTCCTGGGCCAGCGAGACGCCAGGTTGCGATGCCGACACGATGGCGGCCTGCACCCCGCCGGCCGGCTGCGTCTCCAACACCACCTGCTGAGGCCGCAAACCCGGCGTCTGAGCATGGGCGATGTTGTGCGCCGCCACGCCCAGCTGGGTCGAGGCGGCTTGCAAACCGGACGAAGCGATCGCAGGCAGACGGCTCATCGGCTCCCCAGCTTAGCGCCACGCATGGCCGGTGGCTGAGCTCGTCTGGCACGCAAGCCGCCGGGGCCGTGGCATCTTTCACGGCCAGGCCGGCTTTGCCATTCAGCGGTTGCCGTCGGGCAGCTCGATCTTGACCTCCAGCACCTCCAGATGGTCCTGCCGTTCGAGGTGCACTTTGATGTCGTCGGGGTTGACCGACACGTACTTGGAGATCACGGCCATCAGCTCGCGCTGCAACTCGGGCAGATAGTCGGGGCTGCGACTGCGCTGGCCGCGCTCATGGGCCAGGATGAGTTGCAGCCGTTCCTTGGCCGTGCTGGCCGAACTGGGCTTCTTGTCGAGAAAGAATGAAAGAAAGCCCATGGGTCATTTACCCCCGAACAAGCGCTTGAAAAAGCTCGGCTTGGCCGCCTCGACGAAGCGCATGGGTCTGTCTTCACCCAAGAACCGAGCCACCACATCCTTGTACGCCTCGGACACATCGCTGCCTTGCATGTGGATGGCCGGCACCCCCTGATTGGAGGCCGTAAGCACCGTCTCGGACTCGGGAATCACCCCGATCAGCGGGATGCGCAAGATCTCATGGATGTCCTCCAAAGACAGCATCTGCCCACCTTCCACGCGGTGCGGGTTGTAGCGGGTGATGAGCAGATGCTCCTTGACCGGCTCGCGCTTGTCGATGGCGCGCTGGGTCTTGGAATTGAGCATGCCCAGGATGCGGTCTGAATCGCGCACCGAGGACACTTCGGGGTTGGTGACCACCAACGCCTCGTCGGCAAAGTGCATGGCCATCAGCGCGCCAGTCTCGATGCCCGCCGGCGAGTCGCAGACGATGTACTCGAAACCCATCTCCTCCAGCTCGGCCAGCACCCGCTGCACACCGTCCTTGGTCAGCGCGTCCTTGTCGCGGGTTTGCGACGCCGCCAGCACATACAAGTGCTCACAATGCTTGTCCTTGATGAGTGCCTGGTGCAGATGGGCTTCTTGGTGGATGACATTGATCAGGTCGTAAACCACCCGACGCTCGCAGCCCATGATGAGGTCCAGGTTGCGCAGCCCCACGTCGAAGTCGATGACGGCGGTCTTGTGGCCCCGCAATGCGAGGCCCGAGGCGAAGCTGGCGCTGGTGGTGGTCTTGCCCACGCCACCCTTGCCGGAAGTCACCACGATGATTTTGGCCATGGAAGGCAGTCCTTGTGTCTGAGAACGATTCGTCGTTGAACGGGGTCACACTGGCTGGAAGATGAGGCGGTCACCTTCCAGCCGGATCTGGGCCGGCTTGCCCAGCACCTCTGCGGGCAACGGCGTCTCGGTGGTGCGGTAGGTGCCGGCGATGGCCACCAGTTCCGGTTCGAGGCAGGTGCTGAAGATGCGCGCATGGATGTTGCCCCGTGCCCCGGCAATCGCCTTGCCGCGCAGCGGGGCGTAGACATGCACATGGCCATCGGCGATGACCTCGGCACCGAAATTCACGGCCGCCAGCACGATCAAGTCCCCGCCCTTGGCATAGACCTGCTGGCCCGAGCGCAGGGGCCGCTCGATCACCATCGTGGGCACCTCCACCGGGACTTCGACGGGCACTTCCACCCTGACCTCGCGCACGACCTCTTGGATCGGCGCGCGGGGCTCGCGCATGCCCGAGGACTCCGGCGCTTCGATCAGCCCCAACGCACGGGCAGCCTCGCGGTCGGCCGCGGTGCCCCCGCGCACGGCCACAGGCTGCATCCGATAGGCCCGCAGCAGCGCCACCAAGGCGGCCAGGTCCAACGGCGGCGCATCGCCAGCCACCGGCCCCAGGTCCACCAGGACCGGCTCCCCATCGAAAGCTCCGGGGCTGGCGCCCAGCTGCGCCTGCAGTGCGGCCTGCAGGACATCCAGGTCACGGGTGCGCAAAGACACGGTTTCCAGGGTCAGCGAAGCGCTGCGCAGTTCGAACGGAGCACACCCGGGTGCCCCGAGGGATGCGGCCATCGGATCGGTGGTGCGCACAGTCATGCCATGGGGGTTTCAAAGGGCCCGAGTTTACCGGCTGGCCCCGAGCCTGCCGACCGGCCGACACATTCAGACACGCCCTGCCCACCGCGCCCACCCCCTCGGGCGCCAACACAAACTCGTTTTTTACTGGCGCCCCGGATCCCGGGTGGTGATCAGCCGTCGCCATTCGGCCAGGCGCTCTTTGAGCCGCTGGCGTTGGTCTGGGCCCAAGCGCAGCATCAGCTTGTGCCCGGCCGACAGCGTCTGCAAGCGCGCATCCTCGTATTCGTACATCACCCAGGGCCGCGCTGGCTGCACCGGCCCCTGCACCTCGGGAAGGCGCACTGCCACCGGCTCGGTCGGCTCGGGGCAGTCCAGCAGATGGTCGACCACCGCGACCATGCGATCGTTGAAGTAGCGCCCGGGATACCCCAGTTCCTCATACGCCGCCTGGAAGCGCCCATAGTGACGCACGTACAGCGCTGCCGCTGCGGTCAGATCGATCGACTCGATGAAGCGCACGAACGGTTCGTAGCGGTCTGCATTGGCGGCCGCAATCACTGTGCGCCCCTGGCGTGACTCCACTTGGAAGCGCCCCGGTGCCGGGGCCACCGGCCACAGACGTGACGGCGCCTGCGGTCGGGCCAGCTGATCGGTGGTGGCCACCACGCGGCGCACGAAATCATCCGTCAGCAGAAATCGCTGCACGGCCTGGCGCCCCAGCAGCCGGTTCAACGCCTTGAGCACCGTCTCCCCCGAGCGGTCATGCGCGTCGGCGTCGGCCGAGGCCGCCACCGCCAGCCGATCCACCGGATGCTGCAGGGTGGGCGCCGCCTCGACCGGCGGGGCGGGCGCCTCGGACGGCCGAACCTGGGAGGCCGGGCTGGCCACGGCCGCTTCGGAGGCCGCAGGCCGCATCTGGCGCTCCCAGACCAGCCAGGCCGCTGCCGCCAGAAACAGGGTCACCAACACACTGATGATGACGGTGGTCGCTTTGGAGGGCATGCCTCGTCGTCCTCGCAGGATGGGTCTCAGGGATCGCGGCCAGACGCGGGTGAGGGCACGAGCCCATCGCCACACGCGCGGCCGTCGCGCCACACCCATCCTCCGGCGCAACCCCATGCTGTCAAGCCACGGCGCATTAACCCGAGGTCTCTTGGGGGCTTGGCGAACCTTCCGCGCGGTTTTTGATCGAATTCTTTGGAGTGACTCTGCAAGGGCACACACACCCGTCTTTATCGTCTCTACACTCCCGTCCCTCATCCCCCGACGACCTGCAAGGAGCTCGGATTGAAAACATTCCTGTTGACCCTCTCGATGGCCCTGGCCGGCCTGAGCCTGGGCTTGGCCCCCTTGGATGCAGATGCGCGCCGCTTCGGCGGTGGCGGATCGGTGGGAATGCAACGACAGGCTCCGCCGCCCCGCCCGGCCGAAGCCGCACCGGCACCTCCAGCGCAGCACAACGGCTCGACCGCCAGCAATCCTGCCCCGTCCAGTGGGGGGGCCGCTGCGGCCGGTCAGCGTTCATGGATGGGGCCAATCGCTGGCCTGGCCGCCGGTCTGGGTTTGGCCGCATTGGCCAGCCACCTCGGCTTCGGTGAGACCTTGGCGCATGCCATGACCTTGGTCCTGATCGCCTTGCTGGCGTTCGTGCTGGTCCGCTGGCTGCTGCGCCGCTCCATGCCCCAACCCACCCAAGGCGGGCTGCAGTATGCCGGTGCCACGGCCGCAGGCAGCGCCACGCCGTCTTGGGCCGGCGCACAGGGCGCCACAGCGGGTGTCGGCTCGTCGGCCGCCCCGGCGGCCGCGCCTGCCGTGACCGGGGCCTCCCCGTGGCCCGCCGATTTCGATCGGGCCGGTTTCGAACGCATTGCCAAGATGCTCTTCATCCGCATGCAGGCCGCGCATGACGCCGGCGAAGTCGAGGATTTGCGCAAGTTCACCACCCCCGAGCTGTTCGCCGCCGTGCAACTGGACCTGCACGAGCGCCGTGGCGCCCCTCAGCGCACCGATGTGCTGCAGCTCGATGCGCAGGTGGTGGACGTCGCGCAAGAAGAGGGGCAGCAAGTGGTCAGTGTGCGCTTCCACGGCCTGATCCGAGAAGCAGCCGATGCCGCGGCCGAGCCTTTCGACGAGCTGTGGCATTTCGTCAAGCCGCTGGATGGTCATCGGGAGTGGGCCATCGCCGGGATCACCCAGAACACCACGCCGCCGGCCCTGCACTGACCCGGCGCCGAACCGCCCCAGGCGGCCCCCATGGGGGCCGCCTTGTTTGTTGTTTGTTGTGTGTGTGTCCCGCCGTGTGCGTCGCACCGCCCCCGTGGCCAAGGCACAATGATGTGTCCCAGGGCACCGTCTGCTCCTTCCAGGTCTGCACGCAGCATCATGTTCCGTTCCTTGGCCCTGCCCTCAGGCACGACCGGCTCGCTCTGGCTGCATAGCATGCCCGGTCGCTTCGAACCCTGGGGCGAGTTTCTGGCCGAAGCCCAGCGCCGACGCCTCGACCGCATCCTGTGCCTGACCAGCCTGGACGAGGTCAGAGCGCTGTCCCCGGCCTATGCCCAAGCCATCGGGCAAGGCAGCCTGCCATGTCGCTGGGAGCAGTTGGTGATGCGCAACTTCGGTCTGCCGCTGGACGAAGCCGAGTTCCGCACCGCGGTGCAACGGGTGGCCAGCGCCGTGGCCCAGGGTGAATCGGTGCTGATCCATTGCGCCGCAGGCATCGGACGCACAGGCACGATGGCGGCCTGTGTGCTCAAACAGCTGGGGTGGCCGACGACCACGGCCTTGCAGCAGGTGATTGCTGCGGGCTCGAACCCGCAAAACGCCCAGCAATCCGGACTGGTCCACTGGTTTTGAATTTTCTTGCCCACGGTAGAGCATGCACCATCTTTACATCATCACCGGCGCTTCGCGCGGGTTGGGCCTGGCCTTGGCGCGCCAACTGCTTGGGCCGGCCCATCGCTTGCTGTGCTTGTCGCGCCGCACCAACGAAGCGCTGGCCGATGAAGCCCGGGCCGCAGGCGCCTCTTGCGAGCAATGGAGCCAGGATCTGGCCGATGCCCGGACCGCGGCCCAACGCCTGAGTGCCTGGTTGAAGGGCCACGACCCCAAGGCCGTGGCCAGTGCGACACTGATCAACAATGCCGGCGTGATCTCACGCGTGGGCCCGTTGGAGGACAGCGAGGCGACCGACCTGGCCCACGCCTTGCGCGTGGGGCTGGAAGCGCCACTGCTACTGACCAGCGCCTTCTTGCGAGCCACGCAGCACTGGAGCGTTCCGCGCAAAGTGCTCAACGTCTCCTCGGGCCTGGGGCGACGGGCGATGGCCGGGAGTGCCGCCTACTGCGCGGCCAAAGCCGGAATGGACCACTTCAGCCGCTGTGTCGCACTTGAACAAGCCCGGCTTCCCCACGGGGCGCGCATCGTGTCGCTGGCCCCCGGGGTCATCGACACGGACATGCAGGAGCAGCTGCGACACAGCGACCCTGCCGGTTTCCCCGACCATGAGCGCTTCGTGCAATTGCAGGCCCAGGGGCTGCTCAGCACCCCCGAAGACGCTGCACGCCGGCTGCTCGAGTACCTGGAGCGGCCAGACTTCGGTCAGCACCCCGTGGCCGACGTGCGCGAGGCCTGATCCCCCTACTGGGGGTGCGCATCTCCCACTCCAGGGGGACGCGTTGGTGCTGGGATCACTGGCATCGTCGGCCTATCATCGACTCGATGGACTCGCCGGTCTGCGATGCAACCTCCACCCCGCTCCCTCGTCTCCGCGATGGTCGATCCCATGGCGCTGTGGCAACGCATCCCTGGCTTGGTGGTGGTGCTCACGCCACAAGGGCGGGGCCTGTTCATCAGTGCAGACTACGCCGCCTCGACCGGCACCGCGCTCGATCTCGACCAAGGCAGCGGCTGGGACGCCGCGTTGGAGCCGGCCTCCCGCTCGACCCTGTGGGAACGGTTGCCTTCGCGCAGCCACTTCGTCGCGCAAGTGGTGCTGCGCTTCGTCGATGGCAGCGACCACTGGATCGAATGGACGGCCCACTGGCAGCCTGAAGGCGGCCATTATCTTTGCCTGCTGCACGACGTGACGACCCTGATGCGCTCGGCGCGCACGCAGGCCGAACAGCTGCGGCTGCTGGCGGACAATGTGCCCTCGGCCTTGGCGTACTACGATGCTCATGACTTCCGCTGCATCTTTGCCAACCGCACCTACGCCGAGGCATTTGGTTGGGATGAGCATTCCATCGTCGGACACACCTTTGCGGAGGTGATCGGCGAGCAGGCCGCCCGCGAGATCGGGCCTTACGTGCAAGCCCTGCTGACCCAGCGGCGCTCGATCAGTTATGAACGCCAAGCCGTGCGTCCGGATGGATCGACGCAATGGATCAAGGTGAACTTGATGCCGCATCTGGACGCCTCGGGGGCACCACAGGCCGCGCTGGTGCTCATCACCGACGTGACGCAACAGCGCCAAGCCGAGCAGGCCTTGCGCGAATCCGAAGAACGCATGGCCCGCTTCATGCACGCCAGCGCCGAAGGCGTGGTCTTCCACAGCAACGGCATCATCGAGGATGTGAACCAGCCGGTGTGCGACCTCACCGGCTACAGCCGCGAGGCATTGATCGGCCGCAACGCGCTGGACTTCGTGCCGCCAGAGCACCATCCCAAAGTCCTGGCGGTTCTGGCCGCCGCACAAGACGCAACCTACGAAAGAGAGATCATCCATCGAGACGGCCATCGCATTGCCGTGGAGTTCATCGGCCGCACGATGATGCGCGACGGCCAGCGGCTGCGCATGTCCATCGTGCGAGACATCCGCGATCGGCACCTGGCGCAGGCCCGCATCCGCCACTTGGCCCACCATGATGCTCTCACCGGTCTGCCCAACCGCATGTCCTTCATGGAACACCTGGACCAACGCATGGACCAGGCGCGCCGCACCGAAGACGCACTGGCTTTGCTGTTCGTCGATTTGGACGATTTCAAGCGTGTGAACGACTCGCTGGGCCATCTCGTGGGCGACAGGCTGCTACAGACGGTCGCGCAGCGCATCACCGCGAGCCTGCGCCACAGCGACCGTGTGGCCCGCTTCGGCGGCGACGAGTTCATGGTGTTGCTGGGCGCAGTGCGCGATCGCGCCGACGTGGAGGACGTGGCACGCAAGCTGCTCGAAGCCATCGAGCAACCCATCGAGGTCGATGCGCTGCGGCTCAGCGTCACCCCATCGATAGGCATCGCGCTCTTTCCCGCGCATGCCCAATCGCCCGGCGAACTGATCAAGCATGCCGACCGTGCCATGTACCAAGCCAAAGCGCATGGACGGGCCACGTTCCGATTCTTCGACCCCGCGCTGGCCAGCGCCGCCCTGGATGCCCTCGAACTGGAAAGTCAATTGTCCCGTGCCCTGGACGAAGACCAGTTCCGACTGCAGTTCCAGCCCCAGGTGCGGGCCGCCGACCGCGCCATCGTGTGCGTGGAAGCCCTGTTGCGCTGGCAACATCCCGACGACCGCCTGCTCGTGCCGGGCGACTTCCTCGCCGTGGCCGAGCAGCAGCGGCTGATGCTGCCCATCGGCCACTGGGTGATGCGTCAGGCCTTGCTCACCACACGGCGCTGGCGCGAACGGGGCCTCACGGATGCACGCATGGCCCTCAACGTGTCGGCCACCCAATTCCAGGCGCCCGGCTTCGTGGACGAGATCGAACGGATACTCGCCGAGGAAGGCGCTGACGGGCAGTGGCTGGAATTCGAGCTGAACGAGCGGCTGCTGATGAACGATGTGCCGCAGGTCAAGCAACGCTTGTCGCGCCTGAAAGCCCTGGGAGCACACATCGTGGTCGACGACTTCGGCACCGGCCATTTTTCCATGCGCCTCTTGCGCGAGCTGCCCGTGGACAAGATCAAGATCGACCGGTCCTTCGTGCGCGACTTGCCGCATGCGGCCGACTCGGCGGCCATCGCCTGCGCCATCATCCAAATGGCTCGCCATTTCGGCCATGGCATCGTCGCCGAAGGCGTGGAAACCCTGGAGCAGCGCAACTTCCTCCTGGCCCGGGGCTGCGAGGTCTTTCAAGGGGAAGTCATCACCCTGCCGCAGCCGGCGGCCACCTTCGAGGCGTGGGTCCGAGCCCAGACGCACCAGCAGCTGCGGCCATGAGCCCTCAAGGCCCCTGGAAGCCACCAGCGCGCAGAGTCACGACCAGCGTATCGCGGTAACCCGGCCCGTCCAGCGGCTGGATGGGGGTGCTCTCATGGATCACGCGCTCGTCGTCCAGCAGCAGCGCCGACCACGGCTCGGTGAGGGTGAAGCGGATGCCATGGCTGCCGTGCGCCTCGAATACGCGGGTTTCGCCCCCCTTGATCCCTGAACGGGCCACCAACACCACCGCGACGAGATCGACACCGTCGCGGTGCGCACCTTCGGGGGTGGGGCGGCCGATGCCATCGGTCGTGTCGATGCGGAATTGATGCACCTCCACGTACCACGGCTGCTCGCCTTTGAGGCCACTGGCGCAGCGCCCCAAGGCATGCATCAGTTGGACGAACGCCGGCGCCTGCAGCAAGCGATCCGACACCGGCTCGAACCAACGCTCCATGCCTCCATGCAAAGCGTTGTATTCCACGGGCTGCCAGTGCGCACGATGGGGCACCATGCGGAGCTGCCCCTCCTCGAGCACCAGGCTGGTATGTCGGCGGCGGCGATAGCGGCCCCCGTCGCGCAAGTAGGCATCCAGCGGCAGGTCGCCCCACAAGGGCGACAGCTCTGCGAATCCGCCCTGGCCCACACCGCAAAAAGCGGCCAGGCCGGGGGCATCGAGGACGGCGAACCCCCGATCCCGCAGGGCATCATCCACCAAGGTGGGTGGGGTCACAGGAGGAGGCAACAACATACGATCGGGCAACAGTCGGACAGGCTCCAGACTGTAGCGCCGCCACCGCCATCCTGCAGACGCTGACGCGTCTCAGCGAACGGCGACGAAGGCGTCACGCGCCCGCCGGCCCTGCTCAGGGTGGTCGGTGAAAAATCCATCGACCCCTTGCGCCAGCAAGGCGTGAACCCATCCGGCCATGTCTCCCGGGGCGTGCGGATCGCCTCCGACATCGAAGTCATCGGGCAGGAACGCATTCTCGGCGCGCACGGTCCAGGCATGCACCCGCAACCCCGCCGCATGGGCATTGCGTACGAGCGGGGTCGGCTCGCCCAAGCGACCCGCAAGCTGCGGAAAAATCAACGAGGTCTGCACCCCGATGCCCTGGGCATAGGTGGCCACGTCGGTCAGCCCAGCCGGCTGAGCGAGTTCACGATAGCCGCGGGCATCGCCGCTGAGGCTGAAGTCGTAGGGTCGCCCACGCGCTGCCAGCAGCTGCACCAGCGGCGCGCCCGTCATTCGGCGCAACCGTCGCAGGGACTCCACCTCGAAGGACTGGATGAACACCGGCGCATCCTCGGCACCATAGCCGTATCGGTCCAACAACGCGACCAAAGGCTCCTCCAGCGGCAGGCCGATGTGGCGAAAGTAGCTCGGGTGCTTGGTTTCGGGATAGACCCCCACGGGCCGGGCGATCGCAGGCCGGTCGATTGCAGGCCGGTTCGATGCGCGGGCCTCATCACGCGCCTGCGATCGTCGCCGCGCATTGACCTGGTCGATCAGATGCAGCACCTCCTCGAAGGTGGGAACCTCGAACTGGTCGTCCCAACGTGTGTTGGCCGCACGCAACTGGGGCATGCGCTCGCGGGCCCGCAAGGTCTTGAGTTCGGCCAGTGTGAAGTCTTCGGTGAACCATCCGGTCTGGCGCCGGCCATCGATGGTCTTGGTCTTGCAGCGATCGGCGAACCGCGCCCGCTCGGCCACGTCGGTGGTGGCCTCGCGCACCTTGCCATCGGCATCGAGGAGGGCCAGCGCATTCTCGTGACGTGCCACCAACACGCCATCTCGGGTGCTCACCAGGTCGACTTCGATGTGATCGGCCCCCTGCTCGATGGCCAGCGCATAAGCTGCCAGCGTGTGCTCAGGCCGCTGACCGCTGGCCCCACGATGGGCGATCACCAGCGGCCGAGCCTGCGACACGGACGGCCCCTCCTCCGAGCGCTCGTCCCGAGGCCGACCCAGCACCGGCCACGGCCCAATCGCAGCGCCGAGCAGGCCCGCCCATCTCAGCCAGCGGCGCCGCTCCAAGCACGGGGTCGGGTTCAGTCGCGCATCAACCGCCATGTCAGAAACGTGCTCAGGCCCGCATTGACCAAACCCAAAGCCCCGACGAGCCCCCGCCCCAGCGATGTCAGCGGCAGGGCCTGTAGCGCCCACACACATAGCGAGGACAACACCCCGAAGATCAGCATCAGCCAAAACATCGGATGCCTGGGCTGGAACCACCGTGAAAGCTTCATGCAGTCAATGATGCAGCAAACGCGCACGATCGGCGCAAGTGGTGTATAGTGCGCAGCAGGTACACGCCAGACCGTCGGTCTTTGAGGTCTTCCCCGTCTTGCCAGGGCTCACCTGCGCAAGTCTCGTTCGAATCCCCGGGTTCCGTCTCTAGAGTGTTTCCTGCAGGTGCTTCGTGCACGCTGTGCATGCCTGCTTTTTTTCATGTCATTTTCAAAGGAACGCTCCATGAGCACCCAAACCGGCACCGTCAAATGGTTCAACGAAAGCAAGGGCTACGGCTTCATCGCCCAGGACAACGGCGGCGCCGATCTGTTCGCCCATTTCCGTGACATCCAAGGCACGGGCTTCAAGACCCTGCAGGAAAACCAGCGCGTCGAATTCGAGGTCAAACAAGGTCAAAAAGGCCTGCAGGCCGCCAATATCCGCCCGCTGTAACGCCCCTCGGGCTTTGCCCCGGACGAGAAAACCGCAGCAGCCGCTGCGGTTTTTTTTCGTCTGTTCCGCCCGCATCGGCCCCCTTGCAAGGCCCTGCTTGACCGCAGTGGCAGGGCTGGTCTCACAATCGCGCATGACCCGCTACACACAGCTTCCGACGCGGCCCTTGCGTATCGGTATCTCGGCGCGCCTGCTCTACCAGGTGCCGCCGGAGTTGGGCTTTCGCAACAAGACCTTGCAGTATCTGGAGCAATCGCTGGCCCACTGGATCATGGAGCATGGTGCCATGGCCTTCATGGTGCCGGCAGTGGCCGAAGACAGCCGCCGAGCCGCCCGTCACTTGTCGGTCGATGAATACGTGGCCGAGCTCGACGGCCTGGTGCTGCAAGGCGGCGCCGATGTCGCCCCCCAAACCTACGGTCAAGAGCCGATCGACCCGCGCTGGAGCGGCGATCCGGTGCGAGACCGGTATGAACTCGCGCTGCTGCGCTCCTTTCTCGACCAAGGCAAACCCGTCATCGGCGTGTGCCGCGGCTGCCAACTGCTCAATGTGGCTTTCGGCGGCACCCTGTACCAGGACCTGCAGACGCAATGCCCCAATACCCACCGTCATGTCGATGCCGAGTTGTATGACCAGTTCGAGCACGACATCACCTTCTTGCAAGGCTCGCAGCTCGCCCAGCTCTACCCAAACGCCACCCAACTGCGCGTCACCAGCATCCACCACCAGGCCGTGGCGCAACTGGGCAAGCAAGTGGTGGTGGAAGCCGTGTCCTCACTGGATGGCGTGGTCGAGGCCATCCGCTGGACCGGCGACGGCTACGCGCGCGGCCTGCAGTGGCACCCTGAGTTCCATCATGGCCGCAACAATCTGATCGACAGCGCCCCGATCATGCTCGACTTCTTGCAAGCGGCTGCCGAGACCGCCATGCGCAAACTCGACGATCCGGCCTGCCCCGACCGCCGACCGCCGCGCGCCCCACTGCGGCTACGCGCCGATCGGCAGGCTGCCACGACGGCCCAGTCGTCTGCGTCGCCTAAGTGACGGCGCGCGACCGCGGGCCGTGGTGTCATTGCTGAGTGGGCCGGCCAACACCGGCTGCGACATGCTCAAAAAGGAACGACCATGACTGCGACCCTCAACCACCAGATTCGCCTGGCCTCACGCCCCGTGGGGCTGCCCACGGATGCCAACTGGCAGTTCACCGAAGAACCCGTCGCCCAGCCAGGTCCCGGCGGCGTGCTCATCAAGACGCTCTATCTCTCGCTGGACCCGGCCATGCGCGGCTGGATGAACGAGGGCAAGTCCTACATCCCGCCGGTGGGCCTTGGGGAGGTGATGCGCGCCGGTGGCGTGGGCCGGGTGATCGCGTCGAACAACCCTGCGTTTGCGGTGGGGGATGCCGTCAGTGGCAGCCTGGGCGTGCAGGAGTATTGCCTGATCCCGGAGTCGGAGATCCGCCGCAGTGGCCTGAGCCGCATCGACTTGCGCCTCGGCAGCTGGACCCAATGGCTCAACGTCCTGGGCATGCCAGGCATGACGGGCTACTTTGGGCTCATGGACATTGGCCAGCCCAAGCCGGGCGACACCCTGGTCGTCTCCGGCGCGGCCGGTGCCGTCGGCCAGACCGTGGGGCAACTCGCCAAGATCAAGGGCTGCCGGGTGGTGGGCATCGCCGGCGGGCCGGCCAAGTGCGAATGGGTGGTGCGCGAACTGGGTTTCGACGCCTGCATCGACTACAAGAACAGTGATGTGCGCGCCGGGCTGAAAGAACATTGTCCCCAGGGAGTGGACATCTATTTCGACAACGTGGGCGGGGACATCCTCGATACCGTGCTCACCCGCATCAACCGCAAAGCTCGCATCGTCATCTGCGGGGCCATCAGCCAGTACAACAACACCACGCCGGTGGCCGGCCCGAAGAACTATCTGTCGTTGTTGGTCAACCGAGCCCGCATGGAAGGCATGGTCGTGTTCGACTATGCCGACCGCTATCCCCAGGCCATCGCCGAGCTGGCCGGCTATCTGCGTGAAGGGCGCATGCATTCCCGAGAAGACGTGGTCCGCGGACTGGAGCACTTTCCGCGCGCGCTGCTCAAGCTGTTCAACGGCGAGAATTTCGGCAAGCTCGTCTTGCAGGTGGCCGACGATACGGCCTGAGGGCAGCCCACACCGTCGGTCAGCATGGGCGCCCCAGCTCAGGGCTTCGGTGAGACGGTCAGCAAGTTGTCCACGCTGCGCACGCCCGGCACCGCAGCAGCCAACTGGGTGGCGCGATCGCGCGCCTCGGGGCTGGGTGCGGTGCCGCTCAGCCTCACGCGCCCGGCCTTCGTGTCCACATCGATGGTCAAGGCACTGAGCTGCGGATCTCGGGCCAGCGCCGCGCTGACCTGGGCCGAGAGGGCCGCATCGTCGAAGGCTTCGGCCGCGCGCTCGACCCGATCACCCACGGCCTGGCCGGCGCGCTCCAAGCCCTGACGGGCTTGCTCGCCCAGTTCACGCACCGAGGACTCGGCCTGGGCGATGGCCGCATCGGCCTGCGATCGCTGGGCCTGTTCCTGCTGCTCCTGGCCGCAGCCGGCCAACGTCAGCACCGCAATGACGGGTGCGACCCACACGGTGGTTTTGTTCATGGCACTTGTCCTTTCGAGTCCTCTGTGCCGCACGAGGCGGCGGATGCCGCCAGATCATCCAGACCCGGCGCTCGAACCGATCGAATCGATGCGGTTGAGACGAACTCTAGGCAGACCGCGGCAGCGCCACTGTCGGCGCACGCCCGAACGACGCTGTCGGCCCGCACCGACAACGGTAACGATTGGGAACGAATGCATCCATGTCCAGACGTTTTTGCCCCCTGATCGATCGTCCGCAGACGAGGAGTGCCCCGTTCTGACAAAATCGAACGATCGTTCGATAATGCTCATTTCTTCACGACGCACAGGTGCCCATGGACGCCCCGACCCCCTTGTCCCGAGTGTTGGCGCAGCGCCGACGTGACGGCGATGCCGTCGTCTTGCCGGTGCTGCCGGACTGGCTGCAAGGCCGCACGGCCTTTGGCGGCCTCATCGCCGTCTATGGCGTGGTCGCCATGCGAGACATCGCCCCCAGCGCGTGGCCGCTGCGCGCCTTGCAGACCAATTTCGTCGCGCCGGTGAATGCCGGCGAGGTCCGAGTCACCGTGGAGCTGCTGCGCACGGGGCGGCATGTCCGGCAGGTGCAAGCGCGGGTATGGCAGGGTGAACAGGTCGCTGCCGTGCTGCTGGGGGTGTTTGGCGCCGGACGGCCGACACAGCTGCCAGCCTTGGACCCGCGCCGCCCCGACGTGGCGCGGCAGCCCGACGAGCTGCCGGCGCGGCCCTATGTGCCGGGCCTGGCTCCCGCATTCACCCAACACCTGGACTTCCGATGGGCCGAAGGCGGCTGGCCGATGTCGGGAACCGACACATGGTCGTCGCGTATCCACCTGCGGTTGCACGAGGCCCGGGACGTCGACGCCGAACTGCTGTCGGTCCTGCTGGCCGATGCCCCGCCCACGCCAGCGATCAGCCGCTTCAACGCGCCCGTTGCGGCCAGTTCGGTGTCGTGGTCACTGGAACTGCAACCCCATGCCCTGCCCGATGCCACCTCGGCGGCAAGTGGCTGGTGGCGCGTGGACAAGGACACACACGCAGGCGCTGAGGGCTACGTCAGCGAAAGCACCCGCTTGTGGTCCCCCGATGGACGGCTGGCCGCGCTGGGCTATCAGGTGGTGGCGGTGTTTGGATGAGCCGATCCGCTGCGCGCCTTGCGCCGGCCGCAGGTGAGCGACGTGCGCAAGGCCCTACCGTCTGGCACGGCCGATCACGGCAGCCAGCGGATGTCGCACTGACGCCACTGGGCATCCGCGCCTCATGAGGCAGGCGCGGCACGCGCGCGCTCCTCCTCGCGCAGCCGCAGCACCCGCCGCTGCACCTTGCCGGTGGTGGTCATCGGCAGCGCATCGATGAACTCGATCTCCTTGGGATATTCATAAGGAGCCAGCCGGGCGCGCACGTGCTGCTGGAGCGACTCGACCAGCGCCGCATCCCCCACATGCCCCGGCGCCAGCACCACATAAGCCTTGACCACCGCACCGCGTTCGGGATCGGGCTTGGGCACCACTGCGGCATTGGCCACCGCCGGGTGCTTGACCAGGCAATTCTCGATTTCACTGGGCCCGATGCGATAGCCCGCGGCCTTGAAGACATCGTCGCTGCGCCCCTGATACCAGAGGTAGCCGTCCTCATCCATCACCGCGGTGTCGCCCGTGCGGCACCAGGAGTCGTTCGGATCGCCGGTGAACTTGGCGCGCGTGGCCTCCTCGTTCTTCCAGTAACCAAGGAAGAAGATGGGATCGAGCTGCCCGTGGACATCCCGACGGTGCACGGCCACCTCACCCGGCACGCCCGGCGGACACTCACGGCCTTCGTCATCGATCACCGCCACCCGATGGCCCGGATACGGCCGCCCCATGCTGCCCGGCTTGGCAGGCCACCCCGGATGAACCCGCCCCGCCGTGTCCAGGAACTCCCCGCAGTTGCCGACCACGTAGTTGATTTCGGTCTGACCGAACATCTCGTTGATCGTCACGCCCAACTGCTCTCGTCCATAGGCAAACACCGCATCCCCCACCGCCTCCCCCGCACTCATGATGGCGCGCAGCTTCAGCCGGTAGCACTTCCGCGGCTGCGGCACGGCCTTCATCATCGCCTTCAAGGCCGTGGGAAACAGAAACGTGTTGGTCACGCCGTGACGTTCCATCAACTCGAAGGCCTTCTCGGGACTGAAGCGGCCCTGATAGGCCACGATGGGCCGGCCGAAGTACAGCGTGGGCAGCAGCGCATCCATCAAGCCGCCGGTCCAGGCCCAGTCCGCCGGCGACCAGAACACGTCGCCCTTGCGGGGAAACCAATTCTGGCTCGCCACGAAACCCGGCAGGTTGCCAATCAGCGCCCGGTGCGGGATCAGCGCGCCCTTGGGCGGGCCCGTGGTGCCGCTGGTGTAGATCAGCACGGCCGGGTCGTCCGCTCGCGTGGCCCGCGCCACGTAAAGCGCAGACTCGCGCGCCAAGGCGGCTTCCCAGTCGAGGTCGCCCAGGCCACTGGCCTCCCCCACGGCAACCACGTGTCGCAGCGCTGGGCACTGGGCGCGCGCTTGGCGCAAATTGGCGATCGAGGTCTCATCGGCTATGGCCACCACCGCCTCGCTGTGCGCGAGTCGATAGGCCAAGGCTTCCGGCCCAAAGAGCATGGACAGCGGCATGGCCACCGCCCCCATCTGGTACACCGCCATGTGCGCGATCGCGGTCTCCAGCCGTTGCGGCATGACCAGCGCCACACGGTCGCCCGGCTGCACGCCCAACCTCTCCAACGCATGCGACAGCCGGTTGGCTTGCGCATGGAGCTCGGCAAAATTCAGCGTCCTGCGCCGGCCGGCTTCATGCTCGTAGACGATCGCGGTGCGCTGCCCTGCCGCCTGTGCCCAGCGATGGCAACAAACCTCAGCGATGTTGAAGAACTCCGGCACCCGCCAGCCAAACGCAGCATGCAACGCCGCGTGAGCATCCCAAGCCATCCCCTGCTCCACCTCCTCCCGAATTGAAACTCGGGTGACCGATTCTGTGGGCAGAGTCCAGCGTGATGCAATGAGGAATGCCTCCCCCTTTGGCCGCAGGCCTCGCGCCACGGCGGCCGCCCCGCTCGGTGAATCGGTGACGGGACGACACAGACGACCGTGTAACAACCGGACAAGCACACGAGCTGGGCGCGCTAGGCATTCATGCGAGAATTCACCATCCGAGCAAACCCTCATGTGGACCTTGACCTGAGCGCTCATCGTCGATTTCGTCGTCGCGCATGCCCAGCCACGCCATGGCCCAGCCCGATTTGCGCGAGTCTGCCCCGTTGAGACGATGCCGCGCTGCGTCTGCGCGGACCCGCAGCAAAGCCCAATGCAGCCTGCGCGGCATGTCGGTTCTCGTTGCTTATCGACTCGATATGACGAAGAGCCCCTGCCGGCCAGCCCATTCGCGCCGGCGATGCCCCAGTGACAGTGTTGCTTTCCACACGAAACGACATGGAGCCGATATGACCCCCAATCTGACCTACCGCCGAAAAAATCTCGTCATTTTGCGTGCTGGGGACGATTCACTCCATGATGGTTGGATCGCACAGCCCGAGCGAGATTTCGACCTCTTCATCAGCTATTACGGCACGACCCCGGGCCGGCACCAGGCCAGTGCGGACTACTATGAAACCCGCCGCGGACCCAAGTGGCCCTGTATCGGTGAACTGTTGGAACAAAACCCCGACCTCGTGAATCGCTATGACGCGTTTTGGTTTCCAGACGACGACATCGCTGCGACGACGGACACTCTCAACCGGATGTTCGCGCTTTTTCATGGATTCGGGCTGTCCTTGGCTCAACCCGCTTTGACGCGCGACTCCTACTACACGTGGGACACCTTGCTGCAACAACCCGACTACCTGTTGCGCTTCTGTCGGTTTGTGGAAGTGATGGTCCCGATCTTCGATCGGGCCGCGCTGAAGGCTTGCATGCACACCTTTTCCGAAAGCCGCTCGGGTTGGGGGCTGGACTGGGTATGGCCTGAGCTTTGTGGCAAGGGACGCCCCGACAGCATCGCGGTGATCGATGCCACGCCGGTGCGGCACACGCGGCCACTGGGCGGCAACCTCTATAAAAACAACCCAGACTTGGACCCGCGTGCAGACGAGCGCCGAATCCTCGAAAAATATCAGCTCACCGAACATCGGTACTTTAGCAAATATGCCTTCGCCGCAGGCGCGATCGCCAAGGTCCGTCTGCCGTGGCATCAGCGCTTTTGGTTGCAGCTCCGACGGCTGAATGCGAAGCGGCGCCTGCATCGCCAAACGAAAAAATGAGCGCGACGCCATCCACCAAGTGTCACGGTCGATGCGCTTAGTCAGATCAGACGGTCTTGATTCCCCACCCCCAGGAGTCCCGGAGCTTGAAACACCATGTTCTCATCGTTGGCGCCGGATTCGCCGGCGCCAGTGTCGCCCGCGTGCTGGCCGAAGCAGGCCATCGCTGCCATATCATCGACAAGCGTTCTCACATCGGTGGCAATGCCTATGACCACGTGGACGGGGCCGGCGTCCTGATCCATCCCTATGGCCCGCACATCTTTCACACCAACAGCAAGCGTGTGTTCGAGTTTCTCTCACGCTTCACCGATTGGCGTTTTTATGAACACCGAGTGTTGGCCCAAGTGAACGGAAAGCTGTATCCGATTCCGATCAATCGGACGACGCTCAACCAGCTGTATGGCCTGAACCTGACCGAAGAGCAGGCCAAAGAGTATTTGGAAAAGGTGCGTGAACCTCGCGACACCATTCGCACCAGTGAGGACGTGGTGCTCAACAGCGTGGGCAAAGACCTGTGCGAGAAGTTTTTCCGGGGCTACACCCGTAAACAGTGGGGACTGGACTTGTCCGAACTGTCTGCGGGCGTGGCGGCTCGGATCCCCACCCGCACGAATGACGACGACCGCTACTTCACCGACACCTATCAATTCATGCCCGCCCAGGGGTATGGCCAGATGTTCCGACGCATGTTGGATCATCCGTTGATCTCGATCGAACTGGAGACGGACTTCGCCCAGGTGCGGGATCGTTTCTCAGGCGCCCACGTGGTCTACACCGGCCCCATCGACGCCTATTTCAACCATTGCTATGGCAAGCTGCCTTACCGCAGCCTGCGCTTCGAGCATGAGCATTTGCCCGACGTGCCGCAGTTTCAAGCCGTGGGCACTGTCAATTACCCCAACGACCATGCCTACACTCGCATCACCGAGTTCAAACACCTGACCGGACAAACGCACACCGGCACATCGATCGTGCGGGAGTATCCTCAGGCCGAAGGGGATCCTTACTATCCGATCCCGCGCCCGGAGAACGAAGCTTTGTATAAAAAATACGCCGAGTTGGCCGACAAAGAAGAAACCGTGACGTTCATCGGCCGTCTGGCTCAGTACCGCTACTACAACATGGATCAGGTGGTGGCCGCTGCTCTGAAGGCCGCCGAGGATCTGCTTGCTCGTTGGAATCAGGAATGAGCCTCAAAGTCACCGCCAGACGTTTGCTGGAGTACATTCGTCCGCACAAGGCGGGTGTCATTCTCGGCATCATCTGCTTCTTCTCGTCAGCCGCCATCGAGCCGCTCGTGCCGGCATTGCTGAAGGTGTTGCTCGACAGCGGATTCAAAGCCGACATTGGCTTTCCCCTGTGGATGGTGCCACTGGTGGTGATCGGCCTGTTCGCCGTGCGTGGCGGGCTTGCGTTTTGTGGCACCTATCTCTTCAACTGGTCCACCTCACAAGCGGTGCTGAAGTTGCGCACCGACTTGCTGGCCGCGGTGATGCGAGCCGATGCCAGCCTGTACAGCCAGATGAGCCCCGGGGTGATGGCCACCCGGGTCATCAATGACCCCCAAAGCGCCACCCAATCGCTGGCCGGCGCATTGACCACGCTGCTGCGTGACGGCACGACGCTGGTGGCCTTGCTGGGCTATCTTTTTTACCTCAATTGGCAATTGACGCTGGTGTCGCTGCTGACGATGCCGGTGTTGGCCTATGTCGTCAAAACGGTCCAGCGCAGGGTGCTCCAGGTTGGAGGCCGCGCCTATGACACGCAGTTGAAGTTGGTCGGCATCGTGGACGACATCAGCCGCGCATGGCGCGTGGTGCGCACCTTCGATGCCGAGGAATTCGAACGCCGCCGCTTCAGCGAGGAAGCCACCCGCCTGCGCCGGTTGGTGCTGAAGAACGTCGCAGCGGCCTCGTCGATGACCCCGCTGACACAGGTGGTCGCCAGCACGGGAGTCGCGTTGATTTTGACGCTGGCACTGATCCAGGCCAACCGGGGTGAGGCGTCCGTCGGGGAGTTCGTGGCCTTCATCACGGCGCTTCTGATGACCATCTCTCCGATGCGTCATCTGACCGACGTGACCCAGCCGATCATCGGTGGATTGATCGGTGCACGCGCCTGTTTCGGTCTCATGGACACCCCTCCAGAACCCGATCCGGGGACGAAACTGATCGACACGAACACCTGCAAAGGGCATATCGAATTCCGCGACGTGAGCGTGCGCTACCCAGGCAGCGAGCAGTTGGCGTTGAACCGATTGAGCCTGGAGGTGCCTCCGGGGAAAACCGTGGCCTTGGTGGGCCCTTCCGGATCGGGCAAGTCCACCGTGATCAATGCGATGCTGGGCTTCGTGGCGCCTGCCGAAGGGCGGATCACCTTGGACGGCATCGATGTGCAAGACGTCCGCAAAGTGTCCTTGCGCCGCCAGTTTGCCGTGGTTTCGCAAGACATCGTGCTCTTCGACGGCCCGATCGCCGACAACGTGGCCTACGCCCAGCCGAAGGATCCCGCACGCATCGAAGCCGCTTTGCGGGCTGCCAATCTCTGGGACTTCGTTCAGGCGCAACCCGAAGGGCTCCAGGCCACGATTGGCACCAACGGCAGCAAGCTGTCCGGCGGACAGCGTCAACGTTTGGCCATTGCCCGAGCGCTGTACAAAAACGCCCGCATCTGGGTCTTCGACGAAGCCACTTCGGCGCTGGATACCGAGTCGGAACGCATCGTCCAGCAGTCCATCGAACAGTGGCACGGCGAAAAGACCTTGATCTTGATCGCCCACCGGCTCAGCACGGTGCGCAATGCAGACATCATTTATGTGTTGGCCGAGGGTCGGGTGCTCGAATCCGGACGGCATGATGACTTGATGCAGCGCAACGGGTTGTACGCCAGCATGGTGCGCGCCCAAGCTTTGGAGTGAGTGGGGTCATGGTCCCGGCCGATGGCAGCCATCCCTATGTCGTGCGCCGGCCATCGGAGTCGACCTTCCTCACCATCCGGGGCCTGCGCTATCACGTGCGCCGCTGGGGCTCGCCCGAGTGGGTGAGGCCAGAATCCCCGGCGCTGGTGATGCTGCATGGTTGGATGGACGTGGGAGCCTCCTTCCAGTTCGTGGTCGATGCGATGGTCTCGCCGCGCTACGTGCTCGCCCCCGACTGGCGTGGCTTCGGGCTCAGTCAGGCCGCTTCGTCCGACAGCTACTGGTTTGCCGACTACCTGGGCGATCTGGACGCCCTGCTCGACGAGCTGTTGCCCGGACAGCAGGTGGACCTGCTGGGCCACAGCATGGGGGGCAATGTGGCCATGCTCTATGCGGGGATTCGCCCGCAACGCATCCGCCGGCTCGTCAACCTCGAAGGCTTCGGCCTGCCCGCCAGCCAGCCCGACCACGCGCCCAAGCACTATGCCGCCTGGCTGGATGAGCTGAAGATGCCGCAGAGCTTGCACCCCTACCCCAGCCTGGAGGCCGTGGCCCAGCGCCTGCGTCGCAACAATCCATTGCTGCGCCCGGAATTGGCCGCCTGGCTGGCCCCGCACTGGGCGCGCCAGCGCGACGATGGTTGGTGGGAGATCCTCGCCGACCCGGCGCACAAACGACGTCATGCGGTGCTCTACCGCAAGGAAGAAGCCCTGGCCTGCTGGACCGCCATCACGGCGCCAGTGTTGTGGGTGGAAGGCGACCGCACCGACATGGCCCGCTGGTGGGGGCAGCGCTATTCGCGCGCCGAGTTCGAGGAGCGGCTCCAGGTGGTCAGGCAGCTGCAGCGCCGCGTGCTTTCGCCGGCCGGCCACATGCTGCATCACGACCAACCCGAGGCGCTGGCGGCCCATCTCGAGGCCTTCCTGCGCTGAGCCCATGCGAAAATGCTTCTTTTCGCAGTACATGCTGCGCGGCGAGATTTTGGCCGCCGCCCACGAACAAGGACAGCATCATGGAAGCAGAACGCATCAACCTCATCGGCACCACGTTGGAAGACCTGCGCGAGCGCACCAGCGAGCTACGGAGGTATCTTTGACTGGGACCAAAAGTCCATCCGCCTGAGCGAGGTCAACGCCGCCCTGGAAGACCCGGCCGTCTGGAACGATCCCAAGCGGGCTCAGGAATTGGGTCGAGAGAAGAAGTCGCTGGAAGCCGTGGTTGACACGATCGCCCGGCTGGAGCGCGAGCTGGCCGACAACCTCGAGCTCTACGAAATGAGTCGCGCCGAGAACGACCTCGATGGCTTGCAGGCCATCGAGGCCGAAGCGGCGGCACTGGCCCGCGAGGTCGAGCAGCTGGAGTTCCGGCGCATGTTCAGCAACCCGGCCGACCCGAACAACTGCTTCATCGACATCCAGGCCGGCGCCGGCGGCACGGAAGCCTGCGACTGGGCCAGCATGTTGCTGCGCCAGTATTTGCGCTACTGTGAGCGCAAGGGTTTCAAGGCCGAGGTGTTGGAGGAGTCTCCCGGGGATGTGGCGGGCATCAAGAGCGCCACGATCAAGGTGGAGGGGGACTATGCTTTTGGCTACCTGCGCACCGAAACCGGCGTGCACCGATTGGTGCGCAAAAGCCCGTTCGATTCATCCGGCGGTCGCCACACGTCCTTTGCCAGCGTGTTCGTCTACCCCGAGGTGGACGATTCGATCGAGGTCGAGATCAACCCTGCCGACGTGCGCACCGACACCTTCCGAGCCAGCGGCGCCGGGGGGCAGCACATCAACAAAACCGATTCGGCCGTGCGCCTGACACACATTCCCACCGGAATCGTGGTGCAGTGCCAGACCAGTCGCAGCCAACACAGCAACCGCGAAGAGGCCTGGCGCATGCTGCGCGCGCGCTTGTACGAACACGAGATGCGCAAGCGCATGGCCGAGCAGCAAAAGCTCGAAGACAGCAAGACCGACGTGGGCTGGGGGCACCAGATCCGCTCCTACGTGCTCGACCAAAGCCGCATCAAGGATTTGCGCACCAACGTGGAAATCTCCAACACCCAGAAAGTGCTCGATGGCGACCTGGATGCGTTCATCGAGGCCAGCCTCAAGCAAGGCATCTAAGGAGCCGGACCATGCGCGAAGGCAGCTCCCCCCTGATCCGGCGCGAGGATTACACCGCGCCGGCTTATTGGATCCGCAACGTCGACCTCAGCTTCGATCTCGACCCGGCCAAGACGCTGGTGGTCAACCGGATGCACATCGAACGCAATGCCGCGGCCGCCCCAGGCCAGCCGCTGCGGCTGGATGGCGAGGATCTCAACCTGACCCGGGTGTTGGTCAATGGTGAGTCGGTGTCCTTCCGTGTCGAGCAGCAGCAACTGGTGATCGAGAACCTGCCTGAGGAGCCGTTCACGCTGGAGGTGCGCACCACCTGCGCCCCCGAGAAGAACACTCAGCTGTCGGGCCTATACACCTCGGGTGGTGGCTTTTTCACTCAGTGCGAGGCCGAGGGCTTCCGCCGCATCACCTACTACCTCGACCGCCCGGACGTGATGGCCACCTTCAACGTCACGATCAAGGCCGATGCCGAGAAGTACCCGGTGCTGCTGTCCAACGGCAACCTCGTCGAGCAAGGCCGGCTCGAGGGCGGCAAGCACTATGCGAAGTGGGTGGACCCCCATCCCAAGCCCAGCTACCTGTTTGCGCTGGTGGCCGCCAAGCTCGTGTGCCGTGAACAACGGATCCGTTCCCGCTCGGGTCGCGAGCATTTGTTGCAGGTGTATGTGCGCGCCGGCGATCTAGACAAGACCGAGCACGCGATGAACTCGCTCATCGCGGCGGTGGCCTGGGATGAAGCCCGCTTTGGCCTGTCGCTCGACCTCGACCGCTTCATGATCGTGGCCGTGAGCGACTTCAACATGGGGGCCATGGAAAACAAGGGCCTCAACATCTTCAACACCAAGTACGTGCTGGCCAACCCGGCCACGGCCACCGATGCGGATTACGCCGGCATCGAAAGCGTGGTGGGACATGAATACTTCCACAACTGGACGGGCAACCGCATCACCTGCCGGGATTGGTTCCAACTCTCGCTCAAAGAGGGCCTGACCGTCTTTCGCGACCAAGAGTTCAGCCAGGACTTGGTGGCGCACAGCCCCAGCGCCCGGGCCGTCAAGCGCATCGAGGATGTGCGCACCTTGCGCCAACACCAGTTCCCCGAGGATGCGGGCCCGATGGCCCACCCGGTGCGACCCGACAGTTATGTCGAGATCAATAACTTCTACACCGCCACGGTCTATGACAAAGGCGCCGAGGTGGTGCGCATGATGCAAACCCTGGTCGGGCGCGAGGGGTTCGCGCGGGGAATGACGCTGTACGTCCAGCGCCATGACGGCCAGGCCGTCACCTGCGACGACTTCGCGCAGGCCATTGCCGATGCCAACCCCGGCAGCATGCTGGCAACGCACCTGGAGGCGTTCAAGCGCTGGTACAGCCAGGCTGGCACGCCCCGCCTGCGCGCACGTGGTCGTTACGACCCCGATGCCCGCACCTACACGCTGGAGCTGTCCCAGCAGGGTCTGCCCTCACCTGGGCAGCCGGACAAGCAACCCTGGGTGATCCCCGTGAGCATGGGTTTGATCGGCCCTGGCGGTGAGCCCTTGCCGCTGCAGCTGGCCGGCGAAGACGCCCCGGTGGGGACCGAGCGTGTGCTCGTGCTGCACCAAGCGCGCCAGCTGTTCGAGTTCGTGGGCGTGGACGCCGCACCGGTGCCGTCGTTGCTGCGTGGATTTTCCGCGCCCGTGCTGTTGGACGACGGACTCAGCGATGCCGATTTGCTGCATCTGCTGAACCATGATGCGGATGCCTTCAACCGCTGGGAAGCTGGCCAACGCCTGGCAATGAACCGGATGTTGGGCGCCATTCGCAGCGGTCAGATGCTGCATCTGGATGCGGCCTTCATCGAAGCGATGCGTGGTGTGCTGCGCCACCCCGGGCTCGATGCCGCCTTCAAGGAACTGGTGCTGACGCTGCCCAGCGAAGGCTATCTGGCCGAACAGCTCGACGAAGTCGATCCGCAGCGCATCCACGCCGTGCGCGAAGCGGCCCGGCTGCAACTGGCTCTGGCGCTGCAGCGTGATTGGGAATGGGCTTACGAGACCCATCAGGTGCGCGGCGGCTACAGCCCCGATCCGGTGTCGGCCGGACGTCGCGCCTTGGCCAATCTGGCGCTGGCCCATCTTTGCCTGGCCGCGGCCCAGACGGGCGATCCGGTGTGGCCGGGGCGGACCTATCAGCGCTTCAAGGATGCCACCAACATGACCGACCGCCTGGGCGCGCTCAATGCCCTGGTCAACAGCCATGCCGAATTGGCCCCGGCGGCGCTGGAACGCTTCCACGCGATGTTCCGCCACGAAGCGCTGGTGATCGACAAATGGTTCGCACTGCAAGCCTCGGCCAGCGAGAAGGACGGCCGCGTCTTCGCACGCTGCCGGGCCTTGTTGTCGCATCCGGACTTCTCGCTGCGCAATCCCAACCGGGCGCGCAGCCTGATCACTGCGCTGTGCTTCATGAACCCGGCCGCCTTCCATCGCACCGATGCGGCCGGCTATGTGTTCTGGGCCGACCGTGTGCTGGAGCTCGATCCCATCAACCCACAACTGGCCGCTCGCGTGGCCCGGGCCATGGATCGTTGGAAGCAGTTGGCCGAACCCTATCGCAGCGCCGCGCGCGAGGCCATCGCCCGCGTGGCGGCCAAAGCCGAGTTGAGCAAAGACGTGCGCGAAATCGTCACCCGCGCCCTGGCCGATTGATGGCAAGACACCTCGAGGACACGACATGGGCAAGAGAATCAGCCTGACTCAATACCTGATCGAGCAGCAGCGCATGCATGGCCACATCCCAGCCCAGCTGCGCCTGCTCATCGAGGTCGTGGCGCGAGCCTGCAAGCGCATCGCCATCAGCGTCAACAAAGGGGCGCTGGGCGACGTGCTGGGCAGCGCCGGCACCGAGAACGTGCAGGGCGAAGTGCAGAAAAAGCTCGATGTGATCTGCAACGAGGTGCTGATCGAAGCCAATGAATGGGGCGGTCACCTGGCGGCCATGGCCTCGGAGGAAATGGACGGCATTTACGTGGTGCCGAATCGATTTCCGCAAGGGGAGTACCTGTTGCTGTTCGATCCGCTGGATGGATCGTCCAACATCGACGTCAACGTGAGCATCGGCACCATTTTCTCGGTGCTGAAGAAGCCGGATGACCATGCCGGCGTGAGCGAGCAAGACTTCTTGCAGCCAGGCTCCAAGCAGGCCGCCGCCGGCTACTGCATCTACGGTCCGCAGACCACGCTGGTGCTCACCGTGGGCGATGGCGTGGCCATGTTCACCCTCGATCGCGAGCAGGGCTCTTGGGTGCTCACCCAGGACGGGGTGACGATCCCGGAGGACACCAAGGAATTCGCGATCAACATGAGCAACATGCGCCACTGGGCCCCACCGGTGAGGCGTTACATCGACGAATGCCTGGCCGGCAAGGACGGCCCGCGTGGCAAGGACTTCAACATGCGCTGGGTGGCCTCGATGGTGGCCGACGTGCACCGCATCCTCACCCGCGGCGGCATTTTCATGTACCCCTGGGACAAGCGCGAGCCCGACAAGCCCGGCAAGCTGCGCCTGATGTACGAGGCCAACCCGATGAGCTTCATCGTCGAGCAAGCCGGCGGGGCCGCCACCAATGGGCAGCAGCGCATCCTGGACATCCAGCCCAGCAAGCTGCACGAGCGCGTCAGCGTGATCCTGGGGTCGAAGAACGAGGTCGAGCGTGTGACCGCCTACCATCGGGAAGCCGGCGGCGCTTGACCTGCAGTCTGCGATTCTTGCTAGAATTGCGTTCTTTGCTGCCGGTGTAGCTCAGTTGGTAGAGCAGCGCATTCGTAATGCGAAGGTCACCAGTTCGAATCCGGTCACCGGCACCAAATCGGCTTACAACATCGCCATCCCCAAGAGCCCTTCGTCGAACCGGGGCCCGACGTGAGATCGGGCCCCGGTTCTTTTTGGGGCCTGCGTTGATGGGGCCCGTGTTGATGGGGCCACATCAGAGTGGCCCCCACGACAGGCACGCCCGATGCACGAGCCCCCTCTGGTCACCCTTGACGGCGCGGCTGCGTGCCAAAGACCTCGGCGGGCCCGCTGTCTTCGGGCAGGCGGGTGGCCAGCACCTTGTCGATGCGCTTGCCATCCATATCGACCACTTCGAAGCGCCAGCCTCCCCATTGCACCGTGTCGGTGACCTGCGGCAGGCGCCCGAGCAGCAGCATCACCATGCCGGCCAGGGTGTTGTAGCGGCCGCGGTCCTCTTCGGGCAGGTCTTTCAAGCCCAATCGGTCTTTCAGTTCCGGCACCGGAATGAGGCCATCGATCAACCATGAGCCGTCCTCGCGCGGGACCGCCCAGGCCTCGTCCGGCTCGGCGGTGTGGAATTCCCCGGTGATGGCCTCCAGCACGTCTTGCAAGGTGATCACGCCTTGGACCTCACCGTACTCGTCGACCACGAACACCATTTGCATGCTCGAGGCCCGAAAGCTCTCGAGCAGCTCCATCCCCGTGAGCGTTTCTGGCACGAACACCGGCGCTTGCAGGTTTTCGGTCAGGCGGATCTCCCGCCCCTGGGCCATCTGCTGCAGCAACTGCCGGGCGGTGACCACGCCCAGCACGTCGTCCAACCCACCGCGGCACACGGGATAGCGGGAATGCTCGGCCTGGGCGATGGTGGCCAGGGCCTGCTCCACCGGCGCCTGGGCATCGAGCCAAACGATGTCACCGCGCGGGATCATCATCGAGCTGATCGGTCGCTCGTCGAGGCGGAAGACATTGCGCACCATTTGATGCTCGTGCGCTTCGATGACGCCGGCATCGACGCCTTCTTCCAAACTGGCAGCGATCTCCTCCTCGGTGACGCCGCGGTGGGGTTGGTCGGTGATGCCCAGCAAGCGCAGCACCGTGGCCGTGGCCCAGGACAACAGCACCACGAAGGGACGCGCGGCCAATGACAACCACTCCATCGGGCGGGCCACCAAACGTGCCACGGTCTCGGGGTACATTTGTCCCAGGCGCTTGGGCACCAGCTCGCCGAAGATGATGGTCAAGAAGGTGATGATGACCACCACGATGCCCGTGGACACCACGCTGGCCACCGTGGCCTGCAGGTTCCACACATGCATCATCCATTCGGCCAAGGGCGCGGCGAAGGCCGCCTCACCGACGATGCCGTTGAGGATGCCGATCGAGGTGATGCCGATCTGTACCGTGGAGAGAAACTTGGTGGGGTTGTCGTGCAGCGCCATGGCGGCCGAGGCCCCTGCCGCGCCGTTTTCCACCAGCACTTGGAGGCGGGCTTTGCGTGCGGCGGTCAACGCCATTTCCGACATCGCAAATGCACCGTTGAGCACGATGAGGAAGATCAGTATCGCAACGTCCATGCAGCGCCCCGCGCCTCGCCGGCGCGGGGAAAGTGGTCTATTCGGACGGGCAAGCGTAGCAGAATCGCAGCCATGATCTATCTCATCGGAGACTTGCAAGGCTGTTGCGACGCACTGGATCGCCTGCTGGCCGAGCTCGGGTTTTCCCCCTCACGCGACCAGTTGTACCTGCTGGGCGATTTGGTCAACCGGGGTCCGTCTTCGTTGCAGGTGCTGCAGCGCCTGGTGTCTTTCGGCGACTCGGCCACTTGTATGCTGGGCAATCACGACTTGCATTTGCTGGCCGTCGCGCATGGCGTGCGTCGGCCCCATCGCAGCGACACGCTGGCGCCGATCCTGGATTCGGCACAGCGCGAGCAGTGGATCGAGTGGCTGCGCCAGCAGCGCCTGGCCGTGCAGGCGCACGGCTGGTTGATGGTGCACGCCGGTGTGGTGCCTCAGTGGGACGCGGCCCAAACCCTGAGACTGGCCGCCGAAGTCGAAACGCATCTGCGCAGTGAGGCCCTGGGCGAATTCCTACAAGTGATGTACGGCAACGAACCCGCGTGCTGGCAAGACGATTTGCAGGGGCATGATCGCTTGCGCTTCGTGGTCAACACCCTGACACGCATTCGCTATTGCAGCGCCGAGGGTTGTTTGGAGTTCACCACGAAAGAGGGTTTGGAGGCCGCGCCGGCGGGCTACTATCCGTGGTTCGAGGTACCGGGCCGACGCACGGCCGGCACGCCCGTGGCTTTTGGCCATTGGTCGACCTTGGGGCTGATCAATCGACCGGACTTGCTGGCCATCGACACCGGTTGTGTGTGGGGCGGATGCTTGACCGCCGTGCGCATCGACGGGGGGCGGCGCGAGGTGACCCAAGTCGCATGCGCCCAAGCCCAAGTACCGGGCCGCTGAGGTTCACGCAGCGCTCGACGCCGCCTGCGGGGCCTGCACCGGACGCAAGGACTGGGTCAATTCCTGCAAGGCCGCCTCGTCCAGCGTCTCGCGCGCCAGCAACTCGCGAGCCCCGCGCTCGAGCACATCGCGGTGCGAGCGCAGCAGCTCCAAGGCACGATCGAAAGCGCGCGTGACGATCTCGCGCACGGCTTCATCGATGCGGTGCTGGGTGTCCGGGCTGATGTGCCGCGCCGGCTGCAGCGCGCCGGGCACCTCCAGGAACCGCGTGGGCTGGGCGTCATAGGCCACATGCCCCAGGCCCTCGACCATGCCGTAGCGCGTGACCATGTCGCGCGCGATGTCGGTCACGCGCGCCAAATCGTCGGCCGCACCGGTGGACCAGTGATCGAACACCAGTTTTTCGGCCGCCCGCCCCCCGAGCAACACCATCAGCTTGTGTTCGAGCTCTTCTCGCGTCATCAGGAAACGGTCCTCGGTGGGGCGTTGGATGGTGTAGCCCAGCGCGCCGATGCCACGCGGGATGATCGAGACCTTGTGCACGGTGTCGGTCCCGGGCAGGGACAGCGCCACCAGCGCATGGCCCATTTCGTGGTAGGCGACGATCTCGCGCTCGCGTGGGTTGAGCACGCGATTTTTCTTTTCCAAGCCAGCGACGATGCGCTCGATGGCCACGGTGAAGTCCTGCAGCTCCACCTCGGCAGCACCCCGCCGGGTGGCGGCCAAAGCCGCCTCGTTGCACAGATTGGCCAAGTCCGCCCCGGAAAAGCCGGTGGTCAGCGCGGCGATTTGCTCCAGGTCCGTCTGTGGCGACAGGCGGATCTTCTTGACGTGCACCTTCAGAATCTGCACACGGCCGGCCTTGTCCGGTCGGTCCACCAGCACCTGGCGGTCGAAGCGCCCGGCTCGCAGCAACGCGGGATCGAGAATCTCGGGGCGGTTGGTCGCAGCCAAGAGCACGAGGCCGGAGGTGGAGTCAAAGCCGTCGAGCTCGACCAGCAGCTGGTTGAGCGTCTGCTCACGCTCGTCATGCCCGCCGACGGCGCCGGCCGCCCCCCGGGCTCGGCCCAGGGCATCGAGCTCATCGATGAAGATGATGGCCGGCGCCTTCGCACGGGCCTGCTCGAACAGGTCGCGCACGCGTGCTGCGCCCACACCGACGAACATTTCGACGAACTCAGAGCCCGAAATGCTGAAGAAGGGCACCCCGGCTTCACCGGCCACGGCCTTGGCCAGCAAGGTCTTGCCTGTGCCCGGTGGGCCCACCAGCAGCACGCCTTTGGGGCTGCGCGCACCCAGCCGGCCCTGCCCTTGCGGGTCTTTCAAGAAGGCGACGATTTCCTGCAGCTCGGCCTTGGCCTCATCCACCCCGGCCACATCGGCAAAGGTCACGCCCGTGTCTTTTTCGACGTAGATCTTCGCGCGGCTTTTGCCGATGCTCATGAAGCCGCCCATGCCCTGCTTTTCGGCGAAGCGGCGCACCAGGAAGAACCACACGCCGAAGAACACCAAGGCCGGCACGACCCAGGACAGCAAATCGCGCAAGAAGGTGCTCTCGACCACCCGGGTGTAAGGCACGCCATATTGCGACAAGCGCTCGGCCAGCGCGGGCTCGACCCGGTTGGCCACGATGACGCTCGTGCCGCGCGGCTCGGGGTTCTTGAGCTTGCCCGTCAGCGTGGTTTCACCGACCACCACCTCGGCCACGCGGCCTTCGGCCAGCGCACGCTCGAATTCGCTGTAGGGCACCGGCTCGACCAAGCGCTGGCTTTGCCACAGGTTTTGCAGCGACAAAAGCGCCAGCAGCGCCAGCAACCAGTAGCCCACATTCCAGCGGGTTTGCGCATCGGGGGATTTCATCGCCATGGTCTGCTCCTCACGAAGGACGGCTCGTCAACCCACGAAACGGGCCAGCTGACTGCGCAGCGCCTCGATTTCTTCATGCATGTCCGCCACCAGGGCCGCCAACTCCGGCACGGCATCGAAATGCCGCTCCAGATGCACCATGTAGCGCACACGGCGCAGCGCGGCTGCATCAAAACGCCAGGCCGATTCGCCATCGGCACTGCACGGCGCGATCAAGCCAGCGCGCACCCGCTCCAGCACCCATTCGGGGCTGACCAGGGCACAACGGCACAGGGCCTGCAGGTCGAGCAAGGTCTGATCGCCTGCGAGGGTCGAAACCAAGCGGGTCATGAGCGGGCACCTCCAGACTCGGCATCGGCCGCCGCCTGCCGACGCGCATCGAACTGCGGCAAAGCGGCCGCCATTTGCTCATACAGCTCTCGCGCCTTCGGGTGGTGGGCGCTGGGCAGGATCACGCGCACGATCAACTCGAGATCGCCGGGCGGTTGACTGGGCAACCCCTGGCCCCGGACGGTGAGGTGCTGACCGCTTTGCGCGCCGGCAGGCACCCGCACCCGCAAGGTCTGTCCCCCGGGCAGGCTCAAGGGCACCACCGCGCCAAGCGCCGCTTCCCACGGAGCCACGGGCAGCTCGGTGATCAGGGTGTTGCCATCCAGGCGGAAGCGCGGGTCGGGACGGAACTGCACTTCCAGGTACAAGTCGCCCGGCGCCGCTGCCCCGGGCCCGGCCCCGCCTTGGCCGGCCAGCCGGATCAACTGCCCTGGCCGCACGCCGCGCGGAATCTGCACCTGCAAGGTGCGGGTCGTCAAGCGCACGCGGCCGTCGGCATCGACCTGGGGGCTGCGCAGGGTGATTTCCTTCTGGGCGCCCAGCCAGGCATCGGCCAAATCGAGCACGATGCGGGCATGGTGATCCTCGCCCCGGCCGACCGAGGCCCGCGCGCCGGCAGCCCGGCTGCGCGCGCCCATGCGACCGAACAACTCGGCAAAGAAGTCGCTGACATCGTGCAGATCGACTTCTTCGAAGCTGTCGGGGCTGAATTCGAAGCCCGCATCCCAATCGGGCGGCGGGGTGAAGGGCTCACCAGCACGGCGGCCCGCGCCCACGGCATCATAGGCGGCGCGCCGCTGCGGGTCGGACAGCACGGCATAAGCTTCATTGACTTCGCTCATGCGTGTCGCGGCATCCGGCTCGCGGCTGACGTCCGGATGGTATTTGCGTGCCAGGCGCCGGTAGGCCTGCTTGATTTGATCGGCCGTGGCATCGCGTGGCACGCCCAGGACCCGGTAGTAATCTTTGAACTGCGCCATCGGCATGACTCCCGAATGCCTGTCAAGTGACGGCAACCCGCTGCCGTTTCAAGCCCCCGCGGCCGGCTGCGGCGCCATGAGGCAGGTAAACTTCGGACTTTGGCATCATCGTCGGCGCAAGACGATGACAGGGGCTTGACGGGGATCAAGTCCCGCAGGGACTTGGGGCGGTGCCCATATCGCGCAGCGATGTGAGCGCCGACCAAAACCGGCAATTCATTGAAGATACAGCGAATTTTGGAAGCGTGGCAGAGTGGTCGATTGCACCGGTCTTGGTCAAGTCCCGCAGGGACTTGGGGCGGTGCCCATATCGCGCAGCGATGTGAGCGCCGACCAAAGCCGGCACTTCAGTGAAGATTCAGTGAATTTTGGAAGCGTGGCAGAGTGGTCGATTGCACCGGTCTTGAAAACCGGCAACCCGCAAGGGTTCGTGAGTTCGAATCTCACCGCTTCCGCCAAAGCTAGCCGCTCAGCCGCCAGCGCGCATGGCTGGGCCGTCTGGGCCGCATCTCAAGCCACGCAGGTGCGGTTCTTGCCCGTGCGCTTGGCCTCGTAAAGCGCCTCGTCCGCGCGGTCCAGGGCTTCTTCGAGACGCTCGCCCGGGCGAAAGACGGTCACCCCCGCCGAGAAGGTGACGAACACCTGACGTTGGTCATGCATGAAGAAATTGGCCGACAGTGTGCGCTGCAGCCGCGTGAGCACGACACGAGCTTCCTCGGCGGTGGTTTGCGGCAGCAACACGACGAATTCCTCGCCGCCATACCGCGCCACGGTGTCCATGGGCCGCAGCGCCTGCTTGACATGTGCTGCCAGAAACTTGAGCGCTTCATCGCCGGTTTGGTGGCCCAGGGTGTCGTTGAGCTTTTTGAAGTTGTCGATGTCGAGCAAGCCGATGGCGAGTTCGCCGCCTTGCCGCTGTAGGCGTGCCTGCTCGACCTCGAAGGCTTGGATGAGCCCGCGGCGGTTGGCGACCTCGGTCAGCGGGTCGGTGGAGACCTCGGCCGACAGACGCTGCAACTCGGCCTCCAGTTCACGCACGCGCTGCTGCAAGGCCTCGGCCTGAGCGTGTTCGCTGCGCAACTGTTCGTGCGTGTCGTGCACCGCGGTCTGCACGTTGCGGGTGTCTTCGACCAGCTCTTTGACGACGCTGGCCAAGCTTTCCAGGGTGTCGGCCTGTTCGATGACCTGCACGTAGCGGTCCATGCGGTCCTGGAAGCGCCCGGTGTGGGCCCCGAGCTCACCAATGCGCTGGACCATGCTGTTGATGAGCTGTTTGATCATGTCGCGCGAACGCGCGCGCTCGGCTTTGATCTCGCCTTGGCGACTGCGAGCGGCATGCAGCAGGTGGCTGACCGAACGCACGCTGCGCGCGGTGAGCCCCGCGCGCAGATGCTCGCGCATCAAAGCGGCTTGCCCTTGTACCCAGCTGCCGTCTTCGGCCAGCTCGCCCAGGCTGGCACTGAGTTCGTCACACAGGCCTCGCAGCTGGTCGGTGAGGTGGGCGCGATGACTCAGCAAGCGCTTGGCATCAGCAGCCCAGCCGCGCCAGTCTTCGGCCAGGTCTTCGTCGGGCTGGGTCGCCAAGGGGGCCAACAGATCGGCCAGCCGGGCGCGCAGGCGCATGCAGCGCGGGTCGTCTTCGGGCAGGGCCTCGGTGATGGCCTGCGCCAGATCGGCCACGACCTCGCCCCAAGACCGGTCCAGGCCCTGCGCGGGCTGCGGCAAGCCGGCCAGCAGGGGGTCGTCCAGGGGCGCCGGCTGGGTCGGCGTCGCTGCGCCGCCGGCCAGTGCATCGGCCAGCACCGGGTCGTCGGCCAGCACCGGGGACTCCGCAGGCGCATCGCTGTCCCAGGTCGCCACGAGGTGCTGCAGGCGCTGCCGCAGGCGCGCCGGATCGCCACGGCTGGCGGCCAGCACCCGTTGCAAGCTTTCTTTCTTGCGGGCGCTGGTCCACAGCCGGCCGCCACGCTCCACGCCTTTGACCAGGCGCTGGATCAGGCTGGCCCAGACCTGGGCATCGCCACCGGCACCTTCCGGAACATCGGCCAGCCAGCGTTCGGCCTGCTCATGGCGACCGCGGGCCAGGGCCTCCAGCAGCGGGGCAGGATCGGCGTGTAGGCGCTGGGCCAGCTGCTCGATGAGGCGCTGCACCGCCGGCGGCAGGACCAAGGCGTCGGGGGATTCTCCGGCTTCGGCGCGGTAGGCTCGCAGGTAGTTTTCGGGGGTGGGCTCCAGCCGGTTCAGCGCCAGGCGACGCAGGGCCGCTTTGGCGATTTGGGCCGGTGTCTGGACCGATCCCAGCGGGGCCGGCTGGGTGGCGCCTGCAGGAGAACGCGAATCGGGAGAAGACGGCAAGGAGCTCATGGACGGCAGGCTTTACGAGGCCACCCGGGTCGACCCGGACCGGCCAGCGGCCGCCTCGGAGGACTCGAGCGGCTGCATCCAGACCGCCCGGCGCGGCAGCACGGTCTGACGCAACCATTGTTCGAGCTCGGCCGCCGGCAAAGGGCGACTGAAGAGAAAACCCTGCATGGTGCTGCAGCCCAGGCGGCTGATGACTTCCATCTGGAGCCTGTTTTCGACGCCTTCGGCGATCACCCGCAAGTCCAGGGAGCGGGCCAGCGCGATGATGGCGGTGACCACCGCGGCGCTTTCGGCACGCACGCCCAGCTCGCGCACGAAAGATCGGTCGATCTTGAGTTCGCCGATGGGCAGTGTGGTGAGGTAGGCCAGCGAGGAATAGCCGGTGCCGAAGTCGTCGATGGAGATCTCCAGGCCGAGCTGGTTGAGCCGGCGCAACGATGGCATGACGTTTTGCAGGTCTTTCATCAGCCCGGTCTCGGTGATCTCGAGTTGCACGCAGTTGGGGCTGGCTTGGTGTTCTTGCAACGAGGTCTGGATGTTCTCGACCAGGTCGGTGCGCAAAAACATGCGGCTGGGCAGGTTGACGGCCACGGGCAGGTCCATGCCGAGCGCTTGGCGCCAGCAGCGCGTCTGGCGAATGGCTTCTTGCAAGGCCCAGTAACTCATCGGGACGATGAGACCGGTCTCCTCGGCCAGGGGGATGAAGTCCGCCGGTGAGATGAGTCGATCGCCGCGCTGCCAGCGCATCAGCGCTTCCACGCCGATCAGCGTGCCCGCCGCCACATCGACCTTGGGCTGGTAGTGCAGCACCAGCTCGCCACGCTCGAGGGCTTTGTGCAAGGCCGACTCGAGTTCCAGCTTGGCCCGGCCCATGCCTGCCAGCTGCGGTGAATACAGGCTGCACGCATTGCGGCCTTGGTTCTTGGCGGCATACATGGCCACGTCGGCGTTGCGTTGCAGGTCGGCCACCGTGGTGCCATCGCGAGGGAACAAGGCCACGCCGACGCTGGCCGTGACGAAGCATTCCTGGCCGCCCACCAGCACCGGCTCACGCAAGGCCTCGAGGATGCGATGGGCCACGCGCTCGGCGTCGCCCTGGCTGCCCACCTCGGGCAGCAGGGCGACGAACTCGTCGCCACCCAGGCGGCCCACCGCCTCCAGCGTGCGGTGGGCACGCGAACCCAGGGCGTCCAGCGGGGCGTCGATGACCTGGTCGGAATGGCGCACGCACGCGCGCAGCCGCCGTGCCACTTCCACCAGCAGATCGTCCCCCGCGGCATGGCCCAGGGTGTCGTTGATGATCTTGAAGCGGTCGAGGTCGATCAGCAGGAAGCCGACTTGGTGGTGCAACTGCTTGGCATGCTCGATCGCACGTTCGGCCCGCCAGATGATCTGGCGGCGGTTGGGCAGGCCGGTGAGCGAGTCGAAGTTGGCCAGATGCTTGATCTTGTCCTCGGCGATGCGGCGGTCGGTGACGTCCTGGACGATGCCGTTGTAGAGGCTGAGGTTGCCGTGGTCGTCGAACTCGGGTTCGGCCTCGACGTGGACGATGCGCTGGCGGCCATCGGCAAGGTTGACGGGCACGTCGGTGCACAGCACGGTGTTGTGGCGCAAGACCTCGCGCAGGATGGCCAGGAAGCCCTTGCGCTCGTCGGCCGGGATCATGTGCAGCACCTCGCGCATGCTCAGCGCATCGCCCGGGCCCATGCCAAACACCCGCAGCCCTTCGAGCGAGAAGCTCAGGGTGCCCTTGTCCACGTGCCAGTCGAAGCTGCCCATGCGGGCCAGGTCTTGAGCACGGGCGAGCTGGGCCTTGCTGCGCTCCAGGGCCTGGCGCGTGCGGGCCGAGCGCAGCAGATAGCGCAGGCGACCGGCCAGCAGGCTCCATTGGTTCGACTTGACGAAGAAGTCGGTGGCACCGGCCTCGTAGGCGCGCGTGATGGAGGCGTCGTCGTCCAGCCCGGTGAGCATGAGCACCGGGATGGCATGGAAGCCCGGAGTGGCTCGCAGTTCCCGGCAGGTCTCAAAACCGTCCATGCCAGGCATGATGGCGTCGAGCACGATGACGTCGGGCGACCAGTCGGCCAGCATGCGCAGAGCCTTTTCGCCGCTGGAGGCCTCGGTGACGGCAAAGCCGCGCTCGCGCAGGGCGATCGAGGTCAGCAGGAGGTTGACCTCGTCGTCGTCGACCAGGAGCACCTGAGGCTGCTCCAGATCGACATCGTCAGCGAACGGGGAAGATCTCATGGCATGGATCAGGCTTGGTGCAAATAGGCCCTCAGGCTGGCAAGCACACGGTCGGATTCCTCACGCACGGCGGCGATTCGTTCCTCCAGCGGTTCGGCACTGCCGCCTCGGATCAAGGTCTCGATCTCGGCGCAGTGGGCCGACAGCTTCAGGGCCCCCACACTGGCGCACGAGGATTTCAGTGTGTGGGCCGTCAGTCGGATTGTCGCCAGATCTTGCGCTTGGTGGGCTTCCACCATTTGGGGGATGAGGCGCTGCAGCGAGGCTTCGAAGGTGCGAAACAATCGGTCCAGCAGTTGATTGTCGCCCTTCGGATCGAGCTCGCGCAGGCGCTGCACGGCCTGGGGGTCGAAAACATCGGGATCCGGAGTGCGCATCGAAATCTCCACGGCTGGGGCGACAAGGGGCGGAGTCGGGGGGGCGGTTTCGACACCAGCCAGCGGCTCGGCTTCGGGCAGCCAGCGCGCCAGCACGGCCAGCAGCTGGTTCTGACGGAAGGGTTTGGACAGATAGTCGTTGAACCCCTGGTCCAAGAATCGCTCCTGGTCGCCGCCCAGCGCATTGGCCGTGACGGCCACCACCGGGACGTGCGGCGGCGTGAGGAACGCAAATCGCCCGCCGGGCCCCTTGCGGAACCATCGCAGCGTGTCCACGCCGTCCATGCCGGGCATCTGGATGTCCATGAGCACGAGGTCGAAGCGATGTTCGCACAAGGCGCGCAAGCCTTCCAGCCCCGAGGCCGCCAGGTGGACTTGGCAGCCCAGGCGACGCAGCATTTGCTGGATGACCTCTTGGTTGACGGGGTTGTCCTCGACGACGAGCACGCGGTGCGGGAAGCAAGCCTCGGGCGCGCGAGAACGGGCCGGGGTGGCCGACACGCCAAGAATCGCTTGGCGCAGCTCGACCTTGCGCACCGGCTTGGTCAAGAAGCGCTGAAAGCCGGCTTCGTGCGCCAAGCGCGCGTCATCGGGCGAGGACATCGATGACAGCAGGATGAGTTTGGTGCCGGTGCCGGCCGGGTGCTGGCGCAATGAGCGGGCGAATTGCACCCCGTCGAGGCCGGGCATTTGCATGTCCACCAGCGCCAGGTCGAAGCGCCGGCCGGCGCGGTGCTCGTGCTCGACGAGGTCCAGCCCGGCCTGGCCGCTTGCCGCCGCGCTCACCTGCAAGCCCCAGGCGCTCAACATCTGTTCGAGCACCTCGCGGTTGGTCTCGTGATCCTCGACGACGAGCACCCGCAGTTTGGGCATGTCCAGCGCATCGAGCTCGGCGGCCGCGTTCGAAAACGGCGAAACGCCCACGGGCACGCGGACGCGGAAGGTCGAGCCGCGGCCGGGTTCACTGTGCACGTCGATGTGTCCGCCCATCAGCTCGACGAGCTGACGGGAAATCGCCAGGCCCAGCCCGGTGCCACCGTAGCGCTTGGTGGTGCTGCTGTTGGCCTGGGTGAACGGACTGAACAAGCGCGGCAGCACCTCGGGCTCGATGCCGATGCCCGTGTCGCGCACGAGGAATTCCAGCTCCACGCGCCGCTGGTCGGCAGCCCCGTTGGATGCGCCCTGCGGCGTCTCATGGCACCGCACCTCCACCACCACTTCGCCCGACTCGGTGAATTTGATCGCGTTGGCCACGAGATTGGTGAGCACCTGACGCAGCCGCAGGGGATCGCCATGGACCAGCGGGGGCACGCCCGGGGCCTCACGGAAGCTGAGCTCCAGACGCTTGTCGTGGGCGCGCGGGGCCAGCAGCTCCAAGGTGTCCTCCACCACCGAACGCAGCACGAAATCCGAGGTGGCCAACTCCATCTTGCCCGCTTCGATGCGGGAGAAATCCAGAATGTCGTTGATGATTTCGAGCAGGTTCTCGCCGGAGCGATAGACCGCTTGGGCGAAGCGACGCTGCTTGTCCGTCAGCGCAGTGCCCAGCAGCAATTCCGTCATGCCCAGGATGCCGTTCATCGGCGTGCGGATCTCATGGCTCATGTTGGCCATGAACTGGCTCTTGGCCTGGCTGGCGGCCTCGGCCAGATCGCGCGCGCGCTGCAAATCGGCCTCGCGCTCGTGCTCTGCGGTGACATCGGTGCTGATGCCGTAGACGCGAATGCTGCCATCGGCGCGGCGCTGGCTGCGGGTGCGGGTTCGCAGCCAGCGCAGGCCCCGTTCGGGGTGGCGCACGCGGTGCACCACATCGGTGGGCTGCAGCGCTTCTTCCATGTGGCGGCACCGTGCCAGCAGCGCTCGGTCCTCCTCGGGAACATGGGCCCAGGCACGGCCGGGATCGCTCACCACTTCCTGCGGCGTCAGCCCCCAAAAAGGGTAGACCCGGGGGCTGAGATACTCGAAGTGGCTGCGGTCCGGGGTGGTGATGAAGACATGGTCTTCCAGGGTGTCGACCAATTCCCGGAAGCGCGCTTCGGATTCCAGCAACGCCTGCTCGGCCTTGCGCCGGTCGGTCACGTCGCGCGCGACCACCAACAGCGCATGGGGCGTGCCGTCGTCGCGCCGCAGCGTGATGTAGCGCACATCGACATGGCGCTGGCCGCGCCGATGGGTGGACCACAGGATCTCTTCCTCGATCCACATCCCGTGACCGGCCAAGGCTCGCTGCACCGAGGGCCGCAATATCGCCGCGAGCTGGCGACCATAGGCGTCCTCCGGGGGGCGGCCGATCAAATCTTCCCGCCGCAGCCCGAACTCCCGTTCGGCCTGCCGGTTCACTTGGATCAGACGCAAGTCCAGCGGATCTATCACGAACAGGCTGACGGGCAAGTGCTCGATGAGGTCGTCGAGCCAGCGCCGTTCACGCTCGATTTGCTCGGTGCGGCGCTGCAAGCCGACGGTGGCGGCCTCCACACGTGCCATCAGCCCGAGCTGGCGGCACGCCAGCCTCAGCAAGGTGCCATCGGCAGCTTCATCCGTGAGGCGCGCGCCGCGCAGCTCGAGCAAGCCGGCGGGCGCCTGGTCATCCCAAACGGGCACCCAGATGCGGTCTGCGTCTTGGCTCCACCACGGGGCTTGGCGGGCGATCGCGCAGCCGCCCTGCCGGTCGTCGTGGCGCACGGTAGTGATGGCGTCCAGATCGACATGGTGGCGGGCTGGGTGGGCGTCTTCGCTCCAGGGGTAGATCAGTCCGCACTGACCGTTCCAGTCGTCCACACGCCACACGGCCCAGTCTCGGGCCTGGAACAACGCGGCCAGGCGGCAGCCCACCGCGCGAAGCGCCGCGCCCAGCCCGGGGGCGTCGAGCACGGCGTCCACCACGGCCCGCTCCCGAGCCCCGCGGTCGAGCGCAGCCTCGGCCGCAAGGGATTCAGCCGGCAAGGGGGAAGGGGCAGACATCATCATGTGGTTACGACATCCTGCCGCACCACGGCGGTGCGGGGTCCTCGTCTGGTCTTCGGCGCCGCTGGCGGGAACTTGAGCCGGTCTCGGCGTGTGTGCGGTGCGGCGCGTTCGCGCAAGATCATGGGGCTTGTGAGGCATCTGCAAGCCAAGCCCGACGGGGAAAAACGAGAAAGAGTTGGCAAACACGCGTCCTTACAATGCGTCGCATGAGCGAAAGGCCCGCAGCCCCTGCCCCCAGCCTCGACCGCCCCACGGGGGGTGGCTCCTCGTCCCTTGCAGGGGCTCATCTGCTGGTGGCCGCCGGGCTGGGCGCAGCGCTGACGCTGGCCTGGCTGGCCTTGAGCGTGCTGGGGGCGGCCTGGATGCGCTCGTCCTGGGCCGAGGGATGGCAAGCCGTGGCCGGCTCCGACGTGTTGCTGCTGGTGTTTGCCTTGGGCCTGGTGCTGCTCGGCGGGGTGTCGTGGTGGTTCATTCGGCGAGACGACGCGGCTCGTCAGGCGCAGGCGCTGGCCCGCACCCAGGTTCGGGAGCTGCTCGAACTGCTGCCGTTTTGGTATTGGGAAACCGATGCCCAGCATTGTCTGACCCTCCTGCGCCCGCCGCCGCAAGCGGCGGCCTCGGACTGGCATTTCGAGCAGCGCCTGGGCCGTCCGCTGTGGGAGGACTTCGGCAGCGACGCCGGCTCGTGGCAGGCCCACCGCCGCATGCTCGATGGGCAACGCCCCTTTCACGAGCTTCCCACCCACCGACGCGAGGCCGACGGGCACATCAGCCTGTGGCTGCTGAGCGGCCGCCCCCGCTTCGACGCCCAAGGGCGATTCGTGGGCTACCAGGGCACGGCGCGCAATGTGTCGGCCCGGGTGGAGCTGCAGTTCGACCGGCAAATCGGCCTCAAACTGCTCGATGCCGTGCCCAGCGCAGTGGTGCTGGCCGAAGCCGTGGCAGACGAGCCAAGCACCTACCGGATACGCTACTGCAACGAGCGGGCTGCACGCTGCATCGGGCAATCGGCGGCATTGCTGATCGGGCGCGAGGTGGTGCAAGTCGCCCGCGAGGCGCGCACCTGGCCGCTGAGGCCCTTGTTGCAGGCCTTGGGGCAGGAGGCGCCACAGGCCGACGCCGCGCCTGCCCCGTCCCCGGATCGCCGCTGGGAGATGCGCGTGGAGTCCTTCACATTCGAACATGGGGGCTCGCAGCGCAAGGCCCTGCTGCTGGTATGCACCGAGGCCCAGCCCACGGCCGACGAGGCCACCCAGGCCGAACGGCTGGCCGTGCAGCGCGAGCTGGAGTCGTTCAGCTACACGGTGTCGCACGATTTGCGTGCGCCCATCCGCGTGATCGAAGGTTTCACGAAGATCCTGAAAGAGGATTACGCCCGGGCGCTGGATCGCATCGGTCATGATCACCTGGACCGGGTGCTGGGTGCGGCGGCTCGCATGAACGGCATGATCGATGCGTTGCTGGCGCTGTCGCAACTGACGGCCAAGCCCATGGTGACGCAACCGGTGAACCTCAGTCAGCTGGCGCATTACATCGTCGAAGATCTGCGCCGCCAGGCGCCGCAGCGGCGCGTGGAGGTATCGATCCAGGAGGGTCTCAGCGTGCAGGGCGACCCGACCCTGATGCGCGTGGTGTTGGAGAATTTGCTGGGCAATGCGTGGAAGTATTCGATGCACACCGAGCAGGCCCGCATCGAATTCGGCGCCGTGGAGCAAGACGGGCGCTGGATTTACCACGTGAAGGACAATGGCGCGGGCTTCGACATGCGCTTTGCCGACCGTCTGTTCGGCGTGTTCCAACGCCTGCACAGCGCCACTGACTATCCCGGCACCGGCGTGGGGCTGGCCACGGTGCAGCGCATCATCCGTCGCCACGGCGGGCAGATTTGGGCCGAATCGGAAGTGGGCGCCGGTGCGCGGTTTTATTTCACGTTGGGCGAGGTTCGCCCCAGCGGCCCCCTCAGCCCGGGGCGCTGAGGACTTCCAAGGCCTCGACGAAGCGGCGGGCCTGCTCCTCCAGGCTCAAGCCGTCTTGTCGTGCTTGGCGGCGCAGTCGCTCCAGGGCCTGCCGGCGGTCCAGCGAGAAGCGATGCATGGCAATGCCCACGGCCAGCGCGACGAGTTGCTGCAGGATCTCGTCGTCCCCCGAGCCGCCAGGATCGTTGGCCGGCCGCATGGTCTCACCCTGCCGCGACTGCTGATGCGCGAAGGCGGCTTCCACCGCCGGCACGATCTGGCGAATGTCCAAGGGTTTGACGAGGTAGGCCACGGCCCCCAGCGCCTTGACCTTCTCCAGGGTGGCTTCGTCGGAGAAGGCCGACAGGAACATGAACGGCGTGTGCAGCGAAGTGCGCAGGTATTCGGCCACGTCGAAGCCGCTCTTGCCCTCCATGCGGATGTCGAGCAAGGCAAGCCCGGGTCGATGCTGACGGGCGAGCAAAATGGCATCGTCGCCGTTGTCGGCATCGATGACTTCATACCCGGCCTGAGACAGTCCATGGGTGAGCGTGGCCAACACCAGCCGGTCATCGTCCACCACGAGGATCTTGCCTTTGTTCTTCACGCTGCGCCTCGCCACCTGCATCGGACTCCGGGAAGCAGGGCCCCCGGCGTTTGCATGGTTGTGTATTGTCGTCCAATTCCGGCCGGGGATCACTCGGGTTGCCGCGTGGCGCCGGGAGGCACGATGCGCACCGTGGCGCGCACGCCGTCTTCTGCGTCGGACTGCAATGCGAAGCGGGCGCTGCGCCGCGGCAACAGCGCGCGAATGAGGCCCAGCCCCGACACGCCGGCGGGCACCTGCTCGAGCGTGAAGCCTTCAGGCAGCCGGCCGCGGTTGCACACCGTGATGCTGACCGCGTCGGGCTCGCCTTCGAGCATACAGCGCACCTCGCCTCCGGGGCTGTGTTTGACGGCGTTGGTCAGCAATTCGTTGACGCACAGCGCAATCGGGATGGATTCGGCCTCGGGCAAGACCCACTCGCCGATGCCGGTGCCCTGCTCCTGCAAGACGATGACACGGTCGAAGGTGCGCTGCACGGAGCCGGTGATGGCCTGCACCACCTTGCGCAGTCGCAGCGGGCCGCTGGCGCCCACTTGCAGGCCATAGACATGCGCAATGGCCTGCACTTGGCCAGCCACCTCGCTGATCGGGCCGGCCATCTCGGGCTTGCGCTGCGCGATCTGCTGCAGCAAACCGGCCACCCCTTGCAGGTTGTTCTTGATGCGGTGATGCACCTCTTTGACGAGCAATTCACGTTGGGCAATGGCCGCCTCCAGACGGGCCTGCTCGGCAGCGCGCTGCTCGGTCACGTTGGTGGCCACCAGCAGGAGCTGGTCTGGCGGCTCACCCGGCTGAGCCAAGGGCATGAAGCGCGCATCCCATACCGTGGGCTGCCCCTTCACGCGCACTCGGTACTCTTTGTGCGTGACCCCCTCGGCACGCAAGGCCTCCAGCATGTCGGCACGAAACTGCGCCGCCTCGGTCGGGCCGTAGATCTCTTCAGGGGTGCTGCCGACCAATTCCTCGATGGGCCGCCCGGCGATGTCGGCGGCCGTCTGGTTGATCTGCAAGATCTTCAGGGTGCGTGCGTCGCGCAGGGTGATGGCCAAAGGCGCCAGCTCGATGATGCGCTGCAGCGAAGCCCGTGCCTGGGCGATGCGACGTTCCGCCTGGCGGCGCTGGTCGATGTCCAGCAACGCGAAGGTCAGCTCCCGCCCGCCCAAGGCATGTGCACCGGTGAGCACCGCATTGCCCACCACCCAGAAGCGGCGGCCGTCCCGTGCGGCGACCTCGCATTCGAAGTTGTGGATCTGTCCTTCGTCCAATCGCGACAGCAAGGCCTGGTCACGGAAAGGATGGGCCGGATCCTCCGGCGCCACGACGCTCATGGGCTGCCCCAGGAAATCGGCCAGCTCTCCGCCGAACATTCGGCGCGCCGAGCGGTTCATCCACTCGATGCCATGCGACCCCACGGTGACGATGCCGACGAACACCGAGTCGAGAATGGCCCGCGTGCGCTCGGCCTGGGTCACCAAGGCCTGCTCGGCGCGATGGCGGGCATCGACGTTGACATAAGAGGCGATGACCCCGCCTTCGGGCCGGCCGGGTTCGACCAGGCGCTTGCTCACCTGCACCCATTGCAGCCGCCCATCTTTGCGGCACAGCACGCGCTCGCCGGTCCAGTGCCCTCCCTCGGCCAAAGCGCGAGCCTCGGCCTGCTCCCGCTGCGGTGGGTCCCACTGTGCATCGAAGAGCTCGGCTTCGGTGCGTTGCTCGAGCTCTTCCAGGGGATAGCCACTGAGCAGGCTGAAGCCTTCGTTGGCCCGCTGCACCCGACCGTGGCGCAGGAACACGATGCCCACGTCGGACAGGCTGAACATCAGCTCGCGGTCGCGCACCACGGCTTCAAGCTCCATTTGCTGGGTCTTGAGCCGGGTGATGTCCGATAGCACCGCGATCGATTCGAGTTCAGGGCCGGGGCTGTCCATGCGGCGCATCGACAGGGCACACCAGCGGGCCTCGCGCCCAGGCAGGCGGATCTGGATTTCGGTTTCGAACTGGCCCACCGACGCCAGCGTGTTCAAGGCTTCGAGCGCCAAGTCTTGATCCAAGCCGGCGTCGCGCAGCAGCTCTCCCAGGCGGGGGTCGACCGCGGTGTGCCCCTCCAGGCCGAGCAGGGTCTCGAACTGCCGGTTGTAGCGCAGCAAGGTCTGTCCACGCAGATAGGCGATGCCGGCGGAGGTGCTTTCGAGGATGGTGGTGAGCTCGCGCAGCAAGCGGTCGTTGCGCTGCTGGGCCTGGTGCTGCTCGGTCACGTCCAGCGTGATCACCGAGGTGCTGCGCTTGCCTGAGCTGAGCACCCGGGGCTCCACGCGCGTGAGCAGCCAGCGCAGCCCCAGCTCCGGATGGACGATGGCATAGCGCGCCTCGGCCCGCTCGCCGTGGCGCAGCGCGTGTTGCACCCGATCGAACTCGGCCAAGGTGTCGGAGCGCACGAGTTCTCGGCTGATGGCCTTGAGCTGGCTGGAGGGCAGCACCTCACCGGCGGCGGCCGCCCCGACCGGGTGGAAGAGGCCTCGCTGGTCATCGAACAACGCCAGTCCCGCATGGGCCGTCTCCACCAGAGCGCCGAGCTGGGATTGTGCCCGGTCGAGCTCGTCCTCGGCGGTGCGGTCTTCGATGACCGACATGAAACGCCGCTGTCCTTGATGGCTGTCGAGGCAGCGCACCACGGCGCGCAGCGAGCGCTCCGCGCCATCGGGATGTTCGACCCACCCATGTCGCAGCAGCGGTGCGCTGCCCGGATGCAGCGCGGCCAGTGGCCCACCGCTGTACCAGCCCAGCAGCTCTCTGAGGCTCTGATGCACCTGCGTGAGCGAGCCCGGCAATTCCCCCACGAGTTGGACCAGCGCCGGGTTGCTGCGCACGATGAGCCCATCCTCATCGAAAAGCAGCATGCCCACCGGCGACAGGTCGAACCAGTGGCCGAGCTCGGCGGCCGAGCGCTCGGCCATCTCGCGTGCGAGCACTTCACTGGTGCAGTCCTGCAGCACCGAAAAGCGCCAAGGCGCACTGCCAGCCAGGCCACGAATCACATGGGTGACGGCCCGGTACCAGCGCGTCTGGCCTTTGGCATCGATCAAACGATGCTGGGCGAAAGCGGGAGCATCGGCGCCCTCCTCCAGCGCCAGGTCGAGTTGCTGACGCGCTTCGAGTTGCGCCTCACGATCCTGCGGGTGCAACAGCACGACCGGATCGAGACCGATGAGGTACTCCCGTGCGAAGCCGGTGTAGTCGATGAAGGCCTGGTTCACATCGGCCATGCGCAGCTGCGCGTCTTGCACGATGACTGGAAAGGGAGACCCCCAAAACATGCGCCGCAGTTCGCGCAGCGCTTCGGGCTCGGACGGCGCGCCCACGGGCGCCTCGGGCGCCTGGGCCGGGCTCAGGCGCAGCCACCAGCGGCGCCCAGGCTGCTGCGCCAGGGTCAAGCGCCAGGGGCGTCGGCCAGGGCCCATGACCCGCGGCCCGAGCATCCAGGCCTGGGGCACCTCCACCGGCGCCGCACGCCCCGCGTGCCTGAGCTGCGCCAGCACCCACTGCACGGCGGACAATCCCAGCGCACCCACCAGGGTGTGCACCATGGCCCCAGGGGCCGTGCGCAAGTGCTCCCGTGCAGCGCGATTGGCGAACTCGATGCGGCCGGCATCGTCCAGCCACAAGCTGGGATCGGGCTGATCCTCGAAGTCGGGGGCCTGATCGGACGGCGACTCGGCGTTGACGGCACTCATCGAGTTGGCGGGCGAGGCGGGCACGGGATGACACAGGCCCTCAGGGACTGACGCAGCACGTGGGCCGTGCGCGACCGGGCCCGACGACCGTCAGGGGCGTTTGTGGGCCTCAGTGTAGACCAGCCCCGGGGCTGCGCAAACCCGGGGCCGGCCACGCCCCCCGGAACGTCACTCGAGCTGGTTGGCCATGGTCAGCGTGGCCAGTACCGCGCGGTTGACTTCCTGCAGGCTCAGCAGCAAAGGGTCGGCGCATTCTTGGATGACCGGGGCCGTCTCGGTCTCGACGGCGCGGGCCAGTTCCAGGTAGGGATGGTGCGGCCCTTCGCCCTCGACCAAGGCCTGGTAGACGCGCTCGGGCACCGGGATGGTCTGGAGCAGATCGCTGAATGGCTTCTGGAAGATCTTGTCCAGCAGCGAGAACACGCCGCAAATGAACACCTCGCCACGAATCTCTTCGTCGCCCATGTGAGCCACGAGCTGCTCCATGAAGATGCCCCGGCGCACCGAGGCATACATGACCGGACGCATGTTAGCGTCCTTGCTGGCCGTCGCCAGCAGCAGGGCCAGCCAGCGCTTGAGGCGCTTGTAGCCCAGCAGCATGATGGCATGACGGAAGGAGCCGATCTCCACGGACAGGCCAAAGGCCGGGGAGTTGATGTAGCGCATGAGCTGGTAGGCCAGCGAGGGGTCTCGCTTGAGCACGGCTTCCAGTTTGTCGATGTCTTCGCCGGCGTCGACGCGGCGGATCAGCTCGACGAGCACCGCCATGTCCGGCTGGCCGGCTCGGCCGCCGGAGGATGCCGCCGCACTGGTCACCTCCTCGATGGGCCAGCCCAGGATGGCCAGCGCCCCACGTGCGAAGCTGCTTTCCATCTCGGCCACGGTACGCACGTTGCTCTGGATGAAGCCCATGTGGCGCGCCATGCCGGACTCGACCTGGCCTGGCATCTCGTTCTTGCGGCGATCATCGGCCAGATCGACGATGGAATGCTTGAAACACGGCAGGAGCTCGCGCGGCAGCAATGAAGGTGGGCGGCCATGCAGCAGCAGGACGTTGCCGCGGGCGTGAAGCTGGGCGATGACCTGCGTATTGGCCGGATCGCAAGCGATGAACGATGGAATCTCGATCATGACCGACGACTGCGGCCGCGCGCGCAGCAGGTCGTTGAGCAAGGTCTCGCTCATCACGTTGAGCGAGACCGGCTGTCCGCCTTCGGGCCAGACCTCGGCGATGGCCGCCAGCAGCTGGTCGGCTTTGAGCACTTCCTGGGTGCGCAGTGACGAGACGGTCAGACGGGTGGCCACGATCTTGCGATGGCGGTCCACCATCGGGGAATAGCTCAGCGCGATGTTGCGCAGCACGTCGTTGTCCATGGGCAGCGATGTTCGAGGCGGAAGGTGGAGGGATTCAGCCCAAGTACTGGAACAGGCTCATGCGTTGGACCATGCTGTAGGTCTTGAGCACCGCATCGTAGCCGGTTTGCTTGTTCTGGAACTCGGAAATGGCCTGCACCATGTCCAAATCTTCCGCATTCGAGCGATCTGTTTGCGCGTTGAGCTTGAGAGCCGACAGGCGGTCTTCGACACCATCGATGCGATGCAGGGTGTCGCCCACGGCACTGCGCACGCTTTGCAGGCGCGCCAGCACCGAGTCGAGATTGCGCAGTCCATCGTTGGTGGTCTGTATGACATCGGTGGGCGCGGCGCTGTCCGAACGCAAGCCTTCGATCGCGCGGTCCAGCGCATCGAAGACGCTCAACGTCGGGGTGCTGGGCATGATGCGAAATTCATCGCCGTCGGCAGGCGTGCCCGTGATGGTGAACGCAATCCCGTCGATCGAGATGGCCGAGCCCGACTGGTAGGTGCCGCTGCTGGGCGCACCGACGGCAGTGCCGGTGTTCGGATCGCGCGGCTGGATGGTGTAGGTGGTGGTGCCGCCGGTGACGCTGAAGGTCACGTCATAGCGCAGGTCTTGCACCAAGGCCGGGTCGGTGACGCGACCGGCATCGATCCAGGCCGCACCGCTGACGTTGACGCGTTGCGTCTCGAACACACCGTTGCCGGTGGCCGCACTCATCCATGCCGCCTGTCCATCGACCGTGGCCGGCAACACTTCGCCGGAGGCCACGGAGACCACACCGCCCACCCCGGTGAATTGCACACCGCTGGGCGAGCTGACGAAGGGGGCTCCGGCTGCCCCCTGGCCGGCAAAGAGATAGTTCCCGGCACCGTCCTGTTGGTTGGCGATGGACAACAATTGGTCGCGAATCTGCTGCAGTTGCGCGGCCAGCCCTTTGCGTTCGGCGGCGGTATAGCTGCCGTTGCCGGCGGCCACCAGGGTTTCGCGTGCCGTCTGCACCAGGTTCACGGCATTGCCCAAGGCGCTCTCGGCCAGGGTCATGGCCGTGCGGCTGGCCTCGACGGCGCGCTGCGAGACGGTCGAGCGATCGATCGCGGCTGCGGCACGCTCGGCACGCGCTGCGGCGGTGGGATCGTCGCCGGCCCGCAGCACGCGCTTGCCGCTGGTCAAGCGCACTTGGGTCTCGGTGAGATCGACCTGCCGGTCTTGTAGATTCTGGATCGCGACTTGGTAGGCGGTGGCGGTGGCAATGCGCATGAGGTCGTCTCCGAGAGATCAGGGCAGCTCAGCGGCCGGCCGTCTGCAAGATGGTGTCAAAGACTTGCTGGGCCACCTGCAGCACCTTGGCCGCCGCTTGGTAGGCCTGCTGGAACTGGATGAGCCGTGCGGCCTCTTCATCGAGATTGACGCCCGAGAGCTCGTCGCGTGCCACCTGGGCCTCGCGGGCGATGGTCTTGGACATCTCGGCCGAGGACTGGGCTCCTTGTACGCGGATGCCCACGTCGGCCAGCACGCTGGCATAGGCGTCGGTCAGGGTCTCGCCACCGACCATGGGTTCGTCGCGCAAGGCCAGCAAGGCCAGCGCGTTGCCGTTGTTGCTGGCCAGCGCACCGGCAGTCACTGCGGTGGAGCGGACCTCGATCACGTCGCCGGCCTGAGGCACCCCAGTGACGCTCAGCTCCCAACCGTTGATGCGTATGGGCTCACCAGGCACGAGGGTGGTGCTGGGCGTTCCACTGACCGTCCCGACGATATTGAAGGTCGTGGGCGAGGTGAAGACGATTTGCAGCGGCTGCCCCAGGTTGGGATCGGCCTGTTTGGGCAACAAGGTGCTCACGCCCATGGTACCTTGGTTGGCCGGGCTGACCGCAGCCACCACCGGGGCGGCTGCCGCAATGCCGTTCGGATCGGTCAAGGCCGCACGCAGGTCCGTGGCGGCAAAGCGCACCGGCTGGATCAGGAATCGATCGCCGTCGGCAGGCGTGCCTGCCGGCACGCTGAGGGTGATGCCCGCCACTTGCGTGCCCGGCGTGTAGGGCGACCACGCCCCATCGGGCAGGCGGCGCAGCTGCCAGGCCCCGCCCTGAAAACGCAGCTCATGGTCAGCCGCCTCCAAGGCCGTGGCCTCGGTGATGGCCACCGTGACCTGCGCCGTGCCGGTGTTGCTGGCATGCGGCAAGCTGCGCGGTGAACCGGTGCTCAGCAAGGGCCCGCCGACGTTGCCATTGAGGTCGTAGCCCAGGGCCTGTTGTTCGTTCAGCCGGGCCGCAAGCACCGCGGCCATGCGCCCCACTTGGTTGATCGCTGCGGGCAGGTCTTGATTCTGCATGCGCAGCATGCCCGCCAGCGTGCCGCCGCCCAGGCTGCTTTCGACCAGCGGCCGGTCCACCCCGGCCTCACGCAGGCCCAGCCGGCCGATGCTGTTGTCGTAGGGGTCCGGCACCAGGGTGAGCGGCAGTGCGTCATTGCCCAGCACCAGGCGCTGCCCGCCCGCAATGAACAGACCCACCGTGCCATCGGACGCCGGGATTTGCGTGACTTGAATGAACTGGCTGATTTCGGTGATGAGCTGGTCGCGCTGATCGAGCAAGTCGTTGGGTTGATGACCCAGCCCCTTGACGCGCGCGATCTGCTGGTTCAGGTCGGCCACGCGCTGGGTCAATTCGTTGACGGTGGCAATGGAAGTCTTGAGATCCTGCGTGAGGCCCTGTTGCAGCGCGGTCAATTCGCCGGCGGCCGAGCGGTAGCGTGAGGCCAGTGATTCCAAGCGCGACAACACCACTTGACGCGCCGAAGCATCCGACGGATTGCTGGCCACGTCGACGAAGGCATTGAGCAACTGTCCGGCTGCAAAGCCCAGGCCGGACTCGCCCAGGCGGAACACCTTCTCCATGCGCTGCAGGTAATCCAAGCGCGTGGCGTCGCCAGCGGCCACGGCCGCGGTGTTGGCCACCTCGGCACTGAGGAAGGCATTGTGAGCCCGCTCGACGGTGGTGATCTTCACCCCCTTGCCGAAAAATCCAGCCCCGGTGAACTGGCCGCCGGCCGTCTCCAGCTGCACCGTCTGGCGCGAATAGCCCGGCGTGTTGGCATTGGAGATGTTGTTCGCCGTGGTGTTGAGCTGCGCCTGCGCAGCGAACATCGTGCGTGTGCCCAGGCTGATGAGTCCGCTCATGATGGATCCTTAACTCATGGCACGCTGCAGTCGCAAGGTGGTGTTGATGACGCGCGTGAGTTTGTCGGCATAGGCCGGGTCGGTGGCATAGCCGGCCTCTTGCAGTCCTTGCGCGAAACCTTGGGCCGTTTGCCCCTGCTCGATCACGCGGGCATAGCGCTGGTTGTTCTTGATCAGGCGGGCGTAGTCGCGATAGGCCTCGTGCAGCGAGTCGTACGAACGGAATTTCTGCACCATCTTGCGTGGCACGCCGTTGACATACTCGGTGGTGACGACCTCGGCCACCTTGCCCTTCCAGCCCCCCGTGGCCTTGATGCCAAACACGTTGTACGAAGGGCTGCCATCGGCATTGCGGATCTCGCGCTGCCCCCAGCCGGATTCGTGGGCAGCCTGCGCCAGAATGAACTGTTCCGGAATGCCGGTCTCGCGTGCGGCCAGCTGTGCGGCCGACCAGTGTTCCCGCAGAAACTCACCCTGCGGCCCCACGGCACGCGGGGCGGACAGGGCTGCAGGCAGCGGGCGCGGCGCCGCCGGGCCCGGGGACGTGGCCGGCGGGCCGATGTGTCGCTCCAGCTGCCGCACGATCATGTCGGCCAATCCGCCGGGCAAGCCGGCCAGGCCATTGGCATATTGCTGGTCCAGCAGCTCGGTGCCCAGCTCGGCGCCGGCGTTGTCGGTCAGGCCAGAGGCCATCGTGGTGGCGCGCATGCTCTTGAGCAGTTCCTGCATGAACACGGCCTCGAACTGACGGGCCGCCTCCTTCACGGCCGCTCGCGGGTCCTGTCCTGCGCGAGCACGAAGCCGATCCAGCGACTGGACGTCGCTGGACAGGCCTTGCAGCGGCGTCAAGGGCGAGTTCATCAGATCACCTCGATTTCGGCCTGCAAGGCGCCGGCTGCCTTCATGGCCTGCAAGATCGCCAGCAGGTCCATGGGCGTGGCGCCCAAGGCGTTGAGGGCGCGCACCACCTCGGTGAGCTGCGTGCCGGCCGGCACCTCGATGAGCGAGCCGCCGTCTTGCTTGATGCGGATGTCGGCCTGCTCGGCCACCACGGTCTCGCCACGCGAAAACGGCGCGGGCTGGCTGATGACCGGCGTGGAACTGATGGTGACCGACAGGTTGCCATGTGCCACGGCCGCCGGCAGCAGGGTGACGGCCTGGTTCATCACGATGGAGCCGGTGCGGGCGTTGAGGACCACCTTGGCCGCCGGAGCCGCACCCTGTACGCTGAGGTTTTCGATGTCGGCCAGAAAGGCCACGCGCTCGCCCGGCGATTGGGGAGCACGCACGCGCACGGTACGCCCGTCCAGGGCCTCGGCCACGCCCTCGCCCTTGGCTCGGTTGATCGCCTCGGCCACCTGGCGCGCCGTATGGAAGTCGGCGGCGTTGAGGTCCAGTTGCAGATACTCGCCCTGGTGCAACGGGGTGGGCACACTGCGCTCGACGGTCGCCCCGCCAGGAATGCGGCCGGCACTCAAGTGGTTGACCTGAACCTTGCTGCCGCCGGCCGAGGCCCCGGCCCCGCCGACGATGAGGTGTCCTTGCGCCAGCGCATAGATCTGGCCATCCGCACCCTTCAGCGGGGTGGCGATCAACGTGCCACCGCGCAAGGATTTCGCATTGCCCAGCGAGGCCACGTTCACATCGATGGTCTGGCCGGGTTGAGCAAAGGGGGGCAATTGAGCCGTCACCATCACCGCGGCGACGTTCTTGAGCTGCATGTTGACGCCGGGCGGAATGGACACGCCCATTTGCTGCAGCATCGCGGTGATGCTCTGGGCCGTGAAAGGCGTTTGCGTGGTCTGGTCACCCGTGCCGTCCAGGCCCACGACCAGGCCATAGCCGACCAGCTGATTGGGGCGCACCCCCTGAACGGAAGCCAGCTCCTTGATGCGCTGGGCCTGCGCCGGCACGGGCCACCACAGCGCCGTGCTGGCGGCCACGGCCGCCACGGCGATGGCCAAGCGCAGAAATCGATCGTAGCGGGTATTCATCGGCCCATGTCCTCGAAACTTGAGGACATTGTTGGCCTCGCTTAGAAGGGAATAACGCTCAAAAAGAAGCGGGCCAGCCAGCCAATTCCCTGCGCTTCAGCCTGTTGGCCGCGGCCACGGTAGTCGATGCGCACATCGGCGATCTGCGAGGAATTGACGACGTTGCCGGGCTGGATCGAACGCGGATCGACACGGCCGGTGAAGCGCATCACTTCCACGTTTTGATTCAAGCCGATCTGCTTTTCGCCACCGATGATCAGGTGTCCATTGGGCAGCACCTCTAGCACGGTAGCGCTGATGGTGCCAGTGAAGTTGTTGGTGGCTTCCGTGCCCCCTTTGCCGGAGAAAGTGTTCTCGGACTTGCCGCCCACACTGGCACGCCCGAACGAGTTGGGATTGATGCCAGGCAAGGCCGTGATGCTGCCGGAGATGCTGCCGGTTTTCTCCACCGTGGAGGCCGAACGCTGACTGGCCTGCACGCGCTCGACGATGTTGACCGTGAGACTGTCGCCCACCAGACGGGCGCGATGATCTTCGAACAATGGTCGATAGCTGGCCGCTTGGAACAGCCCCCCGTTGTGAGCCGGCGCATAGGCCACGGCCTGGGGCCGTGCGGTCATCGTCTCGGGCATCTCGACCTTGGGGGCCAGGGTCTGGCAGCCGGCCAGCAGGCCCGCACCCAGGACCAGACTGCAGGAGATCCAGCGTTGCATCATCGGTCCTCGATCGGTGAGTCTCAGAGCTGAGCCAGGCGCTGCAGCATCTGGTCGGAGGTTTGGATGGCCTTGGAGTTGAGCTCGTAGGCTCGCTGGGTTTGGATCATGCCGATCAACTCCTCGACCACGTTGACATTGGACGTTTCGAGAAAGCCTTGCTGCAAGGTGCCCAAGCCTTCGCTGCCGGGCACGCCGGCCGTGGGCGGGCCGGATGCGGCCGTCTCGACGTAGAGGTTTTGCCCCCGCGGATCCAAGCCGCCGGGATTGACGAAACTGACCAGCTGCAAGGTGCCCAATTGCACCGGCTGGGCCGAGCCGGGCACCACGGCGGTGACCACACCATCGGCTCCGATGGTGATGCTGCTGGTATTGGGCGGGATGGTGATGCCTGGGGCCACCGGAAAGCCATTGTTGGTGACCAGCCGGCCGGTGGCATCGGTCTTGAACGAGCCGTCCCGGGTATAGGCCGAGGTGCCATCGGGCATTTGGATCTCGAAGAAGCCGTTGCCATTGATCGCCACGTCCAGCGGGTTGCTGGACTGTTGCAAGCTGCCTTGGGTGAAACTGCGTGCCGTGGCCACAGCGCGGGTGCCCAGGCCCACTTGCAATCCGGTGGGCAACTGGGCTTGCTCGGCCGTGTTGGCGCCGCTTTGACGCAGGTTCTGATAGATCAGGTCCTCGAATTGGGCGCTGGACCGCTTGTAGCCGGTGGTGGCCACGTTGGCCAGGTTGTTGGAGACATGATCCAGCTGGATCTGTTGAGCCTCCATGCCGGTCTTCGAGATCCATAGCGAACGCATCATGGCAGGAGCTCCTTCAGGGGTTGGTCGACAACAGCTTGGCCGAGACGTTTTCGTTTTGCTCGGCGGTCTTGAGCATCTTCATCTGATGCTCGAACTGGCGCGCCGCGGAGATCATGGCCACCATGGTCTCGATGGCGCTCACGTTCGATCCTTCGAGCGCGCCATCTTGGAGGCGGGCATTCGGGTCGGCAGGCAGTTCCTGGCCGTCGGCGCTGCGAAACAGGCCGTCCGCCCCCCGCTTGAGCGCGGCCTCGGGCGTCACCAACTTCAAGCGGGCCACCGGAAGGTTTTGTCCATTGGGGGCTCGCGCACTGACGGTGCCGTCCGGCGCGATGCTCAGCTGCGCATTGGGCGGGGCCTGTATCGGCCCGCCATCGCCAAGCACGACCAGGCCGCTTTGCGTCATCAACGTGCCGTCAGCCGCCACGGTGAGCGCACCGGCACGGGTGTAGGCTTCGGTGCCGTCCAGCGCCTGCACCGCCAACCAGGCATTGCCTTGCAGGGCCACATCCAGCGGCCGGCCGGTGTGCTGCACCGGGCCGGGCGCAGCGTCGTAGCCGGTGGTGGTCTCCAACGCATAGACCCGGGTGCTGGCACCGTCGCCGCGCACCGGCACGGCCCGGAACGCCTGCAACTCGGCGCGAAATCCGGTGGTGGACACATTGGCCAGGTTGTGCGCCAGCACATCCTGGCGCTGCATCGTGGCCTTGGCGCCGGACATGGCCAGATAGATCATGCGGTCCATGGAGGCTCCTGCGGTTTAAGCCTGAGGATCAACGCAGGCTGACCAGCGTCTGCAACACTTGGTCCTGCGTGCGGATGGTCTGGGCATTGGCCTGGTAGGCGCGCTGTGCGGTGATCATGTTGACCAGTTCGGCCGTCAGGTCGACGTTGGACTCCTCCAAGGCGCCGGCCTGAAGCACCCCCATGTTGCCCGAGCCCGGCGCACTGACGGTCGGGTCGCCCGAGGCATAGGTGGCCGCCCACACATTGCCACCCAGAGGCTGCAGACCCTGCGGATTGCGGAAGGTGGCCAACTCGACTTGACCGGCCGGGCGCGATTGACCGTTGGAGAAGCGGGCCATGATGATGCCGCTGCTGTCGATCGTCACCCCCACCAACTGACCCGGCGCATAGCCGTTTTGCGTCAGGTTGGTCACGCCGAAGGTGGTGCCATACTGGGTCGAGTTGCCCATGTTGAGCTCGATGCCGTTGATGGGCAAGGTCGAGCTGCCATCCGGACGCACGGTGGCCGGCACGTCGATGGGGATGCGTCCGTCCGTCGAAGTGCCACCCCCGCCCATGTAATAGGTGATCGAGCCGCCACCGGCGGCCGTGGGGTTGCCGCCCGAAGCCGGTGGGTAGTTGATCGTGGCCACCGGAGCCGGGCTGGCGCTGGTGCCCATCAGCGGCACGCCATTGGCCGTGGCATACACGTCCCAAGTGTTGGCCGCGGTCTTCTGAAAATAATAGGTCACGGCAACGTCTTGTCCCATCGCATCGAACAGCGTCACCGAGGTGGCATTGTTGAAGGTGGTCGGGTCGTTGAAGTTGATGCCGCCACCGCTTGGGCGGGTGATGGCCGCCCGCGAGTCGAGGTTGAATTCGAGTTCGATCGCCGTGGTGGGATTCGGGTTGATGCCCGCGGTGGGCAGCTGGATCGGGCGCGCCTGCTGAGGTGTGATGACCCCGGTGGCATTGGCCACATAGCCCAACAAGACCTGCCCTTGATTGTTGACGATGTAGCCGTTGCGATCGACCTTGAATTGCCCATTGCGCGTGTACAACGGCGGCCCATCCATCGTAGGCGGCGTGTTGGGAGCGGCATTGGGGTCGCGCACCACGTCGGCCACTTGGAAGAAGCCTGCGCCATTGATGGCCAGATCCAATGGGTTTTCGGTGGTGGTGATGTTGCCCTGGGTGAATTGCTGGGCCACCGCGGCCAGGCGAACCCCGATGCCGATGTTGGTGGCGCCAGAGCCGTTCATCGCGGCGGCATACATGTCGGCAAACTCGGCACGTGCCGTCTTGGCCCCGAAGGTGCCGGCGTTGGCCACGTTGTTGCCGATGACGTCCAGGTTCTTGCTCGAAGCATTCAAACCGGAGAGACCTTGCTGGAAGCCCATGGTGCGTTGTCCTCGTGGATGGTGAAGCGGGCTCGCTTCAGTGGTAGACCACAGCAGCGACCTTGTTGTACGGCACGGTCGCTCCGCTGAAGAGATCGAGTTCGAGGCCGTTGGCCGTGGTGCTGACGGCGCCGACGGTTTCACGGGCGAAGGTGTCGGCTTGGATCGTGGTCTTGCCCGATGTGGCGCTCACTTTGAAGCTCACCTGCGACGGCTGCGTGCCTTGCGGCGGCGTCCAGACGAAATGATGGCGGCCCTTGCCCAGGGCGCCCAGGCTGAGGCGGTCGATCACCTGGCCCGATGCATCGATGATTTCCACATTGACCAGGTCCGCATCGCCGTGCAACTCGAAGGCTGCGCGTGCCTCGCCGTCGACGATGTTCATGTGGTTGCCCGCGACCAGCACGTCGCGCCCAATGAGCGCCGCGCCTTGCAGCGCCTGGGCCTGGGTGAAGGAATACGCCATGGTCTGCAGGCTGGCATTGAGCTTTTCGATGCCGGTGACGGTCTGGATTTGCGCCATCTGGCTGGTGACCTGCGCGTTGTCCAAAGGATTGAGCGGATCCTGGTTCTGCATCTGTGCCACGAGCAACTTCAGGAAACGATCCTGCGCCCCGATGTCATTGCTCGTGGAGATGCCCGAGGTGCTGCTTTTGGTGGTGCCGTTGATGGCGGACAGGTCCATGGTTTGCCTTCAGGGGGTGCGGACTCACTGGCCCATTTGCAAGGTCTTGAGCAGCAGGCTCTTGGCCGTGTTCATGACCTCGACATTGTTTTGATAGGAGCGCGACGCGGAGATCATGTTGACCATTTCCTCCACGACGTTGACATTGCTGTAAGTGACATAGCCTTCGGCATCGGCCTGCGGATGAGACGGGTCGTGTACGCGGCGCCCAGGGGTGGCATCTTCGACGACCTTGGCGACTTTCACGCCGGCGGCCGAAACGTCGCCGGAGTGGGCGCCCATCAGCACGGTCTGGAAGACCACTTGGCGCGCCTTGTAAGCCTGACCGTCGGGGCCGGCCACGGTGTCTGCATTGGCCAGGTTGCTGGCCACCGTGTTCAGCCGTTGCGACTGAGCGCTGACTGCGCTGCCCGAGATGTTGAAGATGTTGAACATCGACATGCGTCGCTCCTCACTGTCCGGTGATGGCACTGAGCAGGGTGCGCACACTGCCATTGATGAAGCGCAGCGTGGCTTCGTAGCGCACGGCGTTGTCGGCAAAGGCCGCTCGCTCGCGATCCATGTCCACGGTGTTGCTGTCCAGGTTGGTTTGCGCAGGCCGTGCGTACAGCAACGTGGTGGGCGTGCGAGCGGGGGGCGCCGCAGCGATGTGTGCGGCATGGCTGGTGAGCATCACTGGGCCTGCGGCTGCATTGCTGCGCCCGGCGGTGGCTTGTTGGAGCGCCGCGGCAAAGTCCATGTCGCGCGCCACATAGCCGGGGGTGTCGGCATTGGCGATATTGCTGGCGATGATGCGTTGGCGCTCGGCCCGCAGCACCAAGGCCTCGGACTGGAAGTTCAGCGATTGAGTCAGACGGTCCAACATGGCGCCATTCCCGTGCGCCCATGCGGGGCGCGGCGTCCGGCTCGGCAGCCCCAAGGGGATGCAGGGCCGGCAGATTGAGGGCCATTGTTCTGCGCCAAGCCGCCGAACATTAGTGGAAATAGCCGCACAAAACCTGTCCATTTCCCGCCCCGCAGGCCACAGGCGCGGCACTAAAGTGCGCTGGGTCGAAGTGCCAAACGCCATGAACCCCGTCTGCACGCCCTACCACCGCCTCCTGCACCGACCGACGCTCGGATGCTGGCTCGTGTGGGCTGCCTGCGTGGGCATGCCCGCTGCCGCAAACCCCTTGGACATCGATCTGCCCACGCAGCTGCGTTCGCTGGCCCAGGCTCATCATCAGCAACTGTCGAGTGCCGCGGGCGCGCCCGCAGCCCGCCCCACCCGCATCGAGGTGGAGGTCGGTGCGCTCGATGCCCGGGTGAGACTGGCGCCGTGCTCACGCATGGAGCCCTATCTGCCGGCCGGTGCGCGGCCATGGGGCCGCACCCGCGTCGGGGTGCGCTGCGTCGAAGGACCCACACGCTGGAACGTGTTCCTGCCGGTGACGGTGCGTGTGTTCGGTCCGGCCGTCGTGGCCGTCAGCGCGCTGCCAGCAGGCACGCGGCTGCAAGCATCGCTGTTGCGCACCGTCGAAGCCGACTGGGCGGCCGAGCCTTCACCAGCGCTCAGCGATGCATCCGCACTGACCGACCGGGTACTGGCCCGGCCTCTGGCAGCCGGCCAGGTCTTGAGAGACAGTCATCTGCGGCCGATACAGTGGTTTGCCAGCGGCGATACGGTGCGCATCATCGCTCGAGGCCAAGGTTTTGCCGTCAGCAGCCAGGGACGAGCGCTGACGCCCGGACTGGCCGGTCGCCTAGCCCGCGTGCGAACGGACAACGGCCGCATCGTCACCGGCGTGGCCAGCGCCGAGGGCGTGCTGGAGGTGAATTTGTGACCAAATGTAAAAATTTCGAGATCGGGGCTCAAGTTCGCCATCGAGCGGTCGATACAGCGATCATGTCGGACCGGACTCGGTCCAGGAGCAGGTCATGAAGATCGTTCACACCACGGATTCCGCTGCCCTTGCAGCAGGCCAAAGCCGCCTGGCCGCAGGTGAGGCACGTCCGGCTGCCGCTGGCACCGCCACCGCAGCCTCCACCCCCAGCGAAAGCGCCACCGTGAAGCTGTCCAGCACCGCGGCCAGTCTCATGGCCAGCACGCCCGAATTCGATGCCGAAAAGGTGGCCGCCATCCGCCAAGCCATTGCCGACGGCACCTTCAAGCCCAATGCCGAGGCGATTGCCGACAAATTGATCGCCAACGCGCAGGAGCTGCTTCAACGCATGAATCGCTGATGCCTGCCCGGGGCCAGTTGCCCCGGCTCCTCTCTGATCCAGACCTTCTCCTCCGGACCGAGCCACCGATGTCTGCACACGCCCTGCCCCCGACCACGGCCGCCCTGGCGGCCACCGCTGCTTGCGACCTGGAACCCGCCATCGCCGAGGTGGAGACGCGATTGCAGGCCCTGGGCGATGCGCTGCTGTCACGCGATGCCACGGCGCTGGAACGCTGCGCCGGCGAACTGCATCGCGCCTTGACCGAGGCGGTGACACGTTTCAGCCTAGCGGCCCGCCACGGCGCTCAGGTGCCCCGTGCGTTGCGCCAGCGTCTGGTGCGGGCCACCGGCGCCGTGGCGGCCCAGCGTGAGAGCCTGTCGCGCGCCACGGCCGCGCTCGATCGCGCCATGGACGTGCTGATTCCCACCGAGCCGCAGCCCGTCTACCGGGCCGTGCCAGGGCGCGCCTTCGGCACCGCCACACGCGGATCGCTGCGGGTCTGAGCCTCGAGCCCCCTGTTGAAGCCGCCAGGCGCGGCCGCGCCCGGCCTCAGGCCGCAGGCGCCAATTGCGCAAGCAGCTCCCGGACATGGGCCGCCAGCTGCTGCACCTGGGGAGCGCGCAAGATGCTCAAATGGTCGCCGGGCACTTCGCGCACCACGAGCCGGCTGAGCACGTCTTGCCATCCCATATCGGGCGTGAGCGCTTCGGTCTCGAGCGCACGCACGAGCATCACCAAGCCGTCGTAAGGCCGCGGCTGGTAAGCGCGGCGGGCTCGCTGATACAGGCGTTCACGGGCGCGAAGCAGCTCGGCGTCGGGCCCCTCGCCTCCAGCGGCCTGCGGGGGGGCCACCGTCACGCGCCCGCGCCCCAGGCGTGCGGCCAGCGGCAGGCGGCCCCGCGCCAACCGATGGCCCTGACGACGCAGCCATTGCAAACCCTCCGGCACGAGGCGCAGGGGGCGGGCCGTATCGAACATCAGCACACAGTCCACCACTTCACCGGCCATGCGCAGTTGCCTGGCCATCTCGAGGGCCAACAGTCCGCCGAAGGACAGCCCGGCCAAGCGATACGGTCCGCTGCGCTGCCGTTCGCGCAACAAACACAGGTAGTCGGCCGCCAGACGCTCGACGGTGAGGCCGCCATGACAGGGATGCCCGTGCGCATCGAGGAATCCGAGCTCGGCAGGAACGAACAAGCCATACACAGGCATCTGCGGAGCCAAGGCGTCGGCCAGCGGCTGATAAATGTGCACACCGCACACACAGTGCAACGGTGGCTGCGTGCCCTGCGCTTGCAAGCACACCATCGTGGCTTCGTGCAGCCGGCACCCGCTGTCCAACGCCTCGCACAGGGTGGCCACGGTGGGATGCTCGAACACCTGAGCCAGGCTGCAGGGCACGCGCAGCCGAGCCTCGATGCGTTGGACCAATCGAACGGCCAACAAGGAATGCCCACCCAGGTCGAAAAAGTCTTCGTGCACGCCGAAGCGGCGGTGTCCAAGCACGTCGGCCCAAATGTCCCACAAGGCCTGTTCGGCCGCATGGCGAGGAGGCACCCACCGATCGGATGCCGTCGGCTCGGCCGGGGCTGGCAGGCGACGACGATCGAGTTTGCCATTGGGCAACACCGGCAGGCGGTCGATGAAGACGAGGTGCTGCGGCTGCATGTAGTCGGGCAGGCGGGCGCGCAACCGCTCGCGCAAGGCATGGCGCAAATCGTCGTGGGCGGCGGCCGGCACATCGGCCTGGACATAGGCCACCAGCCGAACATCACCCGGACGGTCTTCACGGCGGATCACGACAGCCCGGTGCACCTGCTCGTGCGCGGTCAGCACGGCCTCGATCTCGGCCGGCTCGATGCGGTGGCCACGCAGCTTGATCTGATCATCCCATCGGCCCAAGTGCTCGAGCTGGCCGTCGGCGCGCCAGCGCACCCGGTCGCCGGTACGATAGAGGCGCTGCGGCGGCTCTCCAGGGCCCATGCGCCACTGGATGAAGCGCTCGGACGTCAGTTCCGGGCGGCGCCAATAGCCCAGAGCCAAGCCTGCCCCCCCGAGATACAGCTCACCGGCCACGCCCTGCGGGCACGGCTGGCGCTGCGCATCCAGCACCCAGGCCACGGTGTTGGCGATGGGGCGTCCGATCGTCAGCTGTTCAGGACATGCGGAGACGATGCGCGCACAGGTGGACCACACGGTGGTCTCGGTGGGGCCATACAGGTTCCAGACTTCGGCCCCCGCCGCGAGCAATCGCGCGGCCAGCTCTTGCGGCAGGGGCTCACCGCCCACCAGGGCCTTCAAGCCGCCGGCAGGGCCATGCCAGCCGGCCTCCAGCACCGATTGCCAGCGCGACGGCGTGGCCTGCATGCCGGTGATGCGGCCGCTTTCAAGCCAGTGCCTGAGCGCGCTGCCGCTGCGAGCTTGCTCGTCCGTGGCCAGCACGATGCATGCACCGCAGCCCAGGGGCAGCAAGGTTTCCAGCACGGCGATGTCGAAGCTCAACGTGGTCACGGCCAGCCACCGCTGGCCCGGCGCCATGCCCGGCTCACAGGCCATGCTGGCCAGAAAGTTCACCACCGCGCCGTGCGGCACGACCACCCCCTTGGGGCGCCCGGTCGATCCCGAGGTGTAGATCACGTAGGCCGGGTCCTGCGCCGCGATGGACCAGACGGCGTCGTCCTCAGGCAGTGCCTGCCCCTGCTCCACCAAGGCGGCCACAGTGGCCGTGGCCACCCCCGCGGCCCAGGATGGCGCGGTCTCGGCAATCAGCAAGGCCAAGGCGGCGTCCTCGGCCATGTCGGCCAGGCGGGCGCTGGGATAGGTCGGGTCCAAGGGCACGTAAGCCGCCCCCGAGCGCAGCACGCCCAATTGAGCCACCAACAGGTCGGGGTGCCGGCGCAAGCTCAACCCGACGCGCTGCCCCGTGCCGATGCCACGCTGGCGCAAGGCGCGCGCCAAGGCCAGGCTGCGCCGCCCCAGTTGCTCATAGGTCAGCACGCCATCGGCGCTTTCCACCGCCGGCTGGGTGGCCTGCCGCTCGAAGGCCGGTGCCAGCCAAGACCACACGTCGCCCGCAGGCAAGGGCCGCACCGGCCCTGCGGCCCAGGCGCGCAAGGTCTCCAGCTCCTGCGGCGCGAGCATGGGCAGCTCGGCAATGGGCCGCGTCGGCATGCTCACGACGGCCTCGAGCAAGGCAAGATAGTGACGCGCCCAGCGCTGCACGGTGGACGGCTCGAACAAATCGAGCGCGTACTCGAAGATGACCGAGCGATCCAGCTCCGCATCGACGATGACGGCCACATCGAACTGGGCCGCCTGGCGGTCGAAATCCAGCCGTGACCAGCGCAGCCCGGGAAATTCGATCTCGCCCAGCGGAACGTTGACCATGTTGAAGAGCACTTGAAAGAGCGGGGAGCGGCTGCTGTCACGCCCCACCCCCAATTCGCGCACCAACAGCTCGAAAGGCATGTCCTGGTGAGCATAGGCTTCCAAGGCGGTGTGACGCACCTGTGCCAAAAAGGTCTCGAAGCTCGCGCAAGGGTCGAGCCGGTTGCGCAGCACCAGGGTGTTGACGAAGGTGCCCAGCAGGTCTTCGGTGGCCAAGTGGTGGCGGTTTGCGATGGGCATGCCGAGGGCCAGATCGGTCTGTCCGCTGTGCCGGTACAGCAAAATCTTGAAGGCGGCCATCATCACCATGGCCAGGCTCGCCCGATGGCTTGCCCCCAGGGCCGTCAGCCGGTGCAGCACGTCCGCCGTCAAGGGCAAACGCACGCGCGAACCTTGGTAGCCCGGCTGAGGCGGGCGGGGATGGTCGGCCGGCAGCTCCAAGGGCTCCAAGTCGGCCAGCTGCTCGCGCCAATACGCCAGCTCTTGGGCATGACGGCATCCCGCATACCACTGACGATGCCAAGCCGCGAAATCAGCGTACTGCCATGACGGGGCGTTCGGCGCAGGGCCCGGCTTGCCACCGTGGTGGCGGGCATACGCGGCCGCCAGCTCCCGAGCCAACACGGCAAAGGACCACTGATCCCCGATCAGATGGTGTTGCACGATCAGGAACACGTGCTCGTCGCTGCCCAAAGGCAGCAGGTACAGGCGCATCAGCGGCCCTCCAGCGAGATCGAAGGGCTGTTGCGACAGCCGTGCCAGCAAGGCATGGACGGCGGGATCGTCCGCCCCCCGCACCTGCCCCGGCGGCTGCACGGTCTCGATGGCGATGGGCGCTTCGGCCCGCACCCGGGGACGCACGGTCTGCCCCTCCAGCACGAACACGGTGCGCAGGATGTCATGTCGCCGCACCAGTTCGTCGACCGCGGCTTGCAAGGCCTGGGCATCGAGTCGGCCGAGCAAGCGCAAGGCCAGCGGCATGTGGTAGGCCGTGCTGGCCGGTGCCAGCTGTTGCATGAACCACATGCGTTCCTGGGCAAAGGACAGCACCGGTTCGACAGCCACAGGCAACGGCGTGGGCGCCAAGGCCGGGGCCCCCGTCGCGGCCTGTTCCAAGCACCGGCTCAAACCGGCCGGCGTGGGCGACTCGAACAGCTGACGAACCGACAGCTCGACCCCGCTGAGAGCCCGCAGCCGCGACACGAGCTGCGTTGCCGTCAGGGAGTCGCCGCCCTGCTCGAAAAAATGGGCCTGCGGGTCGGCCGCCCGTCCGGCCCCCAGGACCGCGTCCCAGGCGGCCGCAACGGCAGGATGCACCCCCTGGGGCGCTGCGGCCGCGACCTCGGGGCCAAGTGGCCAGGCCTGCGCCCGCCAGCCATCCTGCCGGTAGCGTTCCCGAGCCAGTGCCCGTTGGGGTTTGCCGCTGGCGGTGCGCGGCAAACTGCCTGCGCGCAGCACCAACACCTCGGCCACCTCGACCTCGAAGGCGGCCGACACGGCGGATCGAACGGCTTGCGCGATCGCCCTTGCCTCGGTGAGGGCCATGCGGCCGCGGGCTTCGGCCAAGACCACCACCGCCTCGCCTGCGGCGGCCTCGACGCCAAAAGCCAGCGCCGTCCCCTCGGCCAGCGCCGGGTGGGCCCCCAGCGCTTCGGCCTCGATGTCCTGGGGATAGAGATTGCGCCCGCCGACGATGATGAGGTCTTTGAGCCGGCCGGTGATGTACAGCTCCCCTTCGTAGACGAAGCCCAGATCGCCGGTGCGCAGCCAAGCCTCGCCTTCCCCCCGCAACCGTGCCGAGAACACCTCATCGGCCGCGCCCTGCCAATAGCGTTGCGCGACACTGGGGCCACGCACCCAGATCTCGCCGACCTGTGCCTCGCCCAGCGCATGCGCTGCCGCCGGGTCCACGACCTGCAGCATCAGCCCCGGCAAGACCGGCCCACAAGACACCAAGGTGCGCGCGTCAGGGGTATCGGGGGCGACCGGTTGGACCCGCCCCTGCTCGAGGGCGGCGGCCGACAGCACCAGACGCCGTGGCGCACGGACCTGCGGCGACAGGCTGACCGTCAGCACCGCCTCGGCCAAGCCGTAGGCCGGCGCGAAGGCGGCAGGGTCGAATCCGAAAGGCCCGAAAGCCGCTTCGAAAGCCGCCAGCGTCGGCGCCCGCACCGGCTCGGCGCCACAGCTGGCCAGTCGCCAACATCGCAAGTCGGCGCTCCACCCCGGCTCGCGAGACAAGGCGCGCACGCAAGCGGCATAGGCAAAATCCGGGGCCCCGCTGATGGAGATGCCATGACGCGCAATGGCTTCCAGCCAACGCAGCGGTCGCCGCATGAAGACCCGCCGCGGCATCAAATACGACACGCTGTCGCGCAGCAAGGGCTCGATCACGCCCATCACGAGCCCATAGTCATGAAACCAAGGCAACCAACTCAAGGCGCGTGCCGGCAGCGACGCCCGCTGGCCCACGACATGGGCCAGTGCCTGCCCATGCGCCAGCACCTGGGCATGGGTGATCACCACCCCCCGAGGGGCCTGCGTGGAGCCCGAGGTGTACTGCAAATACGCCGCATCCTGGGGCTGCACGCCTGCGCCATCGGCCATGCCCGCTGGGGCCGCCCCATGCGCATCCCACAGGGTTTGTGGCGTGACCCATGCCATCGGCCCCAAGGCTGGGGGGGCCTCGCCCCGATCGCCCCCCCCACACACGCCGAGTGCGGCGTCGGCATCTTCGGCGATGCGATGCAGACGGTCCCAGCCTCGCGCGCCCAGGCGCAGGTCCGGCGCGGGCGCGGGGATGGGCACCAGGGCAGCCAGCACACAGGCCCAGAACAGCTCGACCGCCTCGACTCCGCCCTCGAAGGCCAGCAACACCCGCGCGCCCGCCGGGGCCCGCTCACGCAACCCGTGAGCCAGGTGCGTGGCGCGCTCGAGCAATTCGCCACGAGCGCGCGTCCAAGCGACCTCCCCTCGCTCATCGAGCCCCACATAGGCCAGCGCCTGCCCATCGGCACGGCAGCGCGAAAGAAACAGCCCCGCCAGCGTCTGCGCCGATGCGCAAGCGGCGCGATCCGGCACCTTCGCAGTGGATGAACAAGCCCCAGGAACGAGGACGGACGACGACACGATGAGGACGCGGAGAAGGCACTCGCGCCCTCCCCGATGCATGGAAATCACCGACGATGATGACCGATAGGCCTGCGGCGTTCATCCTCCATTTGGGGGAGCGCCCCCGCCGGCGCAGGGCGGCACCGAGCGATGCCCGGGCCGCAGCGCCACGCCGGCGGCCCGGCCGTGGCTCAAAACTGGTAGGCCAGCCGCAGGCCTCCCCAGTGCCGCCCCAGCACCTCGATGGGTGCAGAAACCTCCTTCATCAACACGAAGCGGCCGCCGCCCATGTCGCGGCGGTAGGTTTGCAGCAGGAAGGGCCGACGGTTGCGGGCGCTGGCCAAGCCGGTGCGGTCATTGAAGATGCGGCGGTAGCGGCTGTGGGCGGTGTTCCACTCCACGTCACCGAGACGCTGGGGCTGGCAGTACTTGCGATTGTGGGTCGGCACATAGCCGTTGCGGTCCACGGCAATGCAAAACACCACTTTGGGCGACAGCTGCAGCATTTTCTCCTGCACCTGGGGAAACAGCCGGTCGGCCAAGGCCACGAAGCGGGTTTCACACTGGGGCGGATTGGTCCCAGGAAGCGGACGGTATTGCTCGTCGAACAGGTCCTCCAGGCTGATCGCGCCGCTGCGCACGGCCTCTTCCAACAACTGCGCGATCTCGGAGGCGGCTTGCTGAGCCGCTTGGATGTAGGGCGTGTCCTCGGTTTCGATCCCGCTGGCGGCGGTCAGCTCCATCATGCGTTCGCTCAGCTTGAGGAAGGATTCGCTGCGCTGCAGGGCCTGCTCCAGGGCCTGGGTCGTCTGAGCGGTCTCGCGCTCGATGAGCGCCATTTCCTCATTCATGCCAGTGCTGAGCTGCCGGCTGTGCGCCGCCGCTTGGGCGATGCGCTGCACGCCGCTTTCGACTTCGGCCAATGCGGCGTGGAATGTGCCTTGTCGGCCTTCACTGCCGTCGCTACGAATCTCACGCGCCAGAGTGCCGATACGCTCGTCCAGCGTGCCAACCGTGCTCATGATTTGTTTGGAAGAAGCCTCCACACGCGCGGCCAAGTCCTTGACCGCGTCGGCCACGACCGCGAATCCTCGGCCGGCCTCGCCGGCCCGCTTGGCCTCGACCGACGCATTGAAGGCCACAAGCCGCGTCTGCATGGCAATCTGCGTGATCTGCTGCGCAGCATCGGCGACTTCGCGCAGCGTATCGACCACGCCAGCCACACCGTGGCCCACGCCTTCGACCGCCTCGCGCGCGCGCCCCACGGCCTGCAGACTGTGCTCGGTGACGTGGCCAATGCCATCCTGCGCTTCGACGATGGCGCGCAGATGTTGGGCCAGCGTCGAGACCGCCTGCTGCTGGCGTTGTGCACTGCGAATGCTGTCATCGAGCACGCCGCGCACCTCGGCGGCCTCGCGGCCGAGGCCCGAGGTCTCCTGCTGCAGCGACTGCACCAGCGTGCGTGCATCCATCGCGGCGCCCACGGCAGGCTCGGTCATCGGGGACTGGGGGGCGGGTGCCGGTTCAGGTCGGCCTTTGAACAACATCAACATCGTGTGCCTCCTCACCGTGCAGCGCCGCAACGGCTCGTTTCAAAAACTGGACTCACCAATCGCGCAGCTTGACCCGCAGCCGGGCGATCGACTGGCTGTGCAGCTGGCACACCCGCGATTCGGTCACGCCCAGCACGGCGGCGATTTCCTTCAGGTTCATGTCGTGTTCGTAGTACATGCTCATCACGAACTGCTCGCGCTCGGGCAGGGTCTTGATGGCCGCGACCAAGGCCTCGCGCAGTCGCCGGTCGTTGAGCTGGCTCAGCGGATCGGCCTCTTTGTCGACCACATGACGATCGAGGTAGTCGTGGTCCCCCTCCTCGCCACTCATGTCCTCCAGGTAGACGAGCTGGGTGCCACGCACCTTGTTGAGCAACTCCTGGTACTCCGCCAAGCTGATCCCCATTTCCTGGGCGATCTCGCTTTCCAGTGGCGCGCGGCCCAGCTTTTGTTCGAGCCGATGCACGGCCGCCTCGATGGAACGCTGCTGCTTGCGGCTGCCACGACTCATCCAATCGGCCCCGCGCAGCTCATCGAGCATGGCGCCACGGATGCGCTGGGTCGCGAAAGTCTCGAACTGCACGCCCTGGCTGGTATCGAAGCGGCTGAGCGCCTCGCTCAGACCGATCATGCCGACCTGAATGAGGTCGTCGATCTCCACGTTGGCCGGCAGCTTGGCGATCATCTGGTGCGCCAACCGACGGACCAACGGGCTGTATTGCTGCAGCATCGCGTGGTGGTCGAGGCGGCCTTTGGCGGTGTACATGGGCAAGCGCTCCACAATCAATTGAACGCATGAGCGGTGGCCGGATTCGTCACGAACCGGGCCGAGCCACCCCAGTCTTCGCTTGGGTCCTCAGGCATCGAGAACGACAAGGCGTGGTGCAACAGGGTGGTGGACAAGGGGTGCAACGCGCGGGCCAGATCGGCCTCGGACTGCAGTGCCGTGCAAGCCACGGCCTCCAAATACACCGTGCCGCCCAGGAACTGCTTCACACAATGCGCCAGGCGAGTCGCCGCCACAGGCACCCCCAAGGTCGGCGTGCCCAGGTCCATCACGACGGCATGCTCTCCCAGGCCGGCGTACTGCAGCAAGATCTTGATCGACGCATAGGCCTCGGTCAGGCTCGCGGCATCATCGCCGGCAAAAATCAGAGGGCGCACCCGCCTGCCGGCGAACAAGCCACTGAGCAGCGCGGCATCGGCGTGAAAGACGATCACATCGGCACTGGGGGCTGCTTCTCGCAAAGCTTCGAACAGCAGCGCGGCCGAGCCGGGCGCCTCGCCGAACCAGGCCAAGGTCGGGCTGGCCGCCAGCACACTGGTGTGGGCATCGAGTGGGTCGATCCACTGGCCCAGGTCGAGATCCCGAGCCACGGCTTCGGCCACGTCCACCCCGGTGGTGTAGGGGCTGGGCGCCGCATCGACCACCAAGGTATGCAAATCCTGGGCCGCAAAGCCATGGCACAGTCCTTCGAGGAGCACATGCGCCCCCGGCGTGAACGGATTGGCCGCCACTGGCAGCAAATGCACGGTGTGGTGGGCGAACAGGCGTCGCAGCCCGTAGGCCTGATCGACGGCACGCTCAGACATGCACCGCTCCGGCAGCCAGCGCCCGCGAGGTCGGCGGCGCAGTGAAAACAAGATTCACGTCATCGCTGTCCAGGCGGTAGGCCGCGCTGCCTCCGCCCCGCAGCGCCCGGTGCACCAAGGCCTGGGCCGACATGCGATGCCAGTCCTCGGGCACACGCTGCCCGTTGGCCACGCCCAGCACCGGCAATTTGTGGCGGATCATCGCGTCCAGCGCCGGCCCGAGCTTGACCGCCTCATCGATCTTGGACAGAACCACTCCCTTGCACTGGTTGGCGCGGTACCCGATGAGCACGTCCTCGATGGTCTCGCCCTGCGCCGCAGCATTGACCACCAGCAGGCGCTGGATGCGCCGGTGACTGACCATCTCCAGCAGTTCCTGCGTGCGGGTGTCGCGCTGCGCGATGCCCGCCGTGTCGATCAACACCATGCGCTTGGAGGCCAGCAGATCCAGCAAGTCTTCCAACGCGGCACGATCGTGCGCCGTGTGCACCGCCACCCCGATGATGCGACCATAGGCCCGCAATTGCTCGTGCGCGCCGACACGGTAGGCATCCAAGGTCACCAGCCCGAGGTTCGCTGCACCATAGCGCGCGGCAAAGGCCGCGGCCAGCTTGGCCGTCGTGGTGGTCTTGCCCACGCCGGTGGAGCCCACCAGGGCGTAGACACCGCCCTCGTCCTCCAGCGCCGGGCCATGCTCGCTGGTCAGCAAATTGCGCTCCAGCACATTGGCCACCCAGGCATGCAGGTCGGCCGCATCCTGCGGAATGTGGGAAGCCAGCTTGCGAATCAGCGCCGGGGAAAAGCCGCAATCGAGCAGCTTTTGCGTCAGCTGGGCCTGAGCCGGATTGCGCTGCATCTTCTCCATGAAGGCCAGCGCCCCGAAGCGCTCCTCGATCAGGCCTTTCATCTCACGCAGCTCCGCAAGCATCGCGCGGTCCTCGGCCGACGGCGTGGCCTGAGCCGCCGGGCTGCGCAGCGGCTCGTCAGCCAGCGCGGGCACGGGCGCTGCGGCGGCCGGCTGCGGTGCCACGCCGAACTCCTGCGCCGCTGTCGTCATGCGGGCCGCCTTGCGTTGCGCGGCCCGCTCGGCCAGGCGTTGCTCCACAGGCACACTGGCTGCCGACGGCGCGGCCGCAGCCGGCGCGGCCGAGGGCATCGCCGCCGGATGCGTGGCGGCGGCGGCCATCTGCGCTTGTTGTTGCAAGGCCGCCTGCCGCCGCTTGAGCATGCGCTCACGGACATAGTCCTGGAACGACAGCGTGCTCATCGCCAGCTGCTCCACGTCCTTGGCCACCGCGGGGGCCGCAGGAATGGTCTTCGGTGCGCCCTCCGGATGGCGGGTCGGCGCCTTCGCAGCCGCCGTCGGTTGACTGAAGGTCTCCAGTGCGGCGATGCTCTCGGGTGCCATGGCCAGCACCTCCACCCCTTCCTTGCAGGGGCGGGTGGACAGGATCACGGCATCCTGGCCGAAAGCCTGGCGCACCTGCACCAAGGCGTCGCGCGACGTTTTCGCGACAAAGCGTTTGACGTTCATGCGGTGCCTCCAATCACGGAGCCGATGCGAATGGTGTGGGTATCAGGAATTTCGCTGTGGCCCAGCACAGCCAGACGCGGGGCCGCCCGCCGAAGCAGCCGGGCCAACGCGGGTCGGATGGCATCGGGCACGAGCAGGCAAGCCGGCACCCCCAGATCCTCTTGCTTCTTGCTGGCCTGGGCTGCAGCCTGTGTGAGATGCTCGGCCACGCCGGGATCGAGGGTGGCGCCGGCAGGTGAGGTCAGGGCCTGGGTGACCAAGCGCTCGAGCTCCGGTTCGATGGCGATCACATTGAGCTCCTTGACCGGACCGAAGATCTGCTGAACGATGGCTGGCGCCAAAGCCACTCGAATGCGGCGCACCAGCTCGGCCGGATCGGTCACGCTGCCGGCATGTTCGGCCAGCGTCTCCACGATGGTGCGCATGTCGCGGATGTGCACCGACTCCTCCAACAGCATCTGGAGCACCTTTTGCAGCGTGGCAATGCTGATCATCTTGGGTACCACGTCTTCGATGAGCTTGGGAGCCAACTTCGTCACGTGATCCACCAGCTGTTGCACTTCGGTGCGGCCAAGCAGCTTGGCGGCATGGACTTGCATCAAGTGTGAGAGATGAGTGGCCACCACGGTCGAGGAATCAACCACGGTATAGCCGGCCATTTGAGCGCTTTCTCTTTGGGCTTCTTCGATCCACACCGCCGGCAGGCCAAAGGCCGGATCGGTGGTGGCCGTGCCGATCAAGGGGGTGTTGGCATGCCCTGGGTTGATCGCCAGCAGCAAGCCTGGGAAACATTCGCCTTCGCCGACCACGGCGCCGCGCAGCGTGATGCGGTAGACGCTGGGCTTGAGCTCGAGGTTGTCGCGGATGTGCACCGACGGCGGCAGAAAACCCACTTCCTGCGCGAACTTGCGCCGCACGCCCTTGATGCGCGCCAGCAAATCCCCCTGCCGATCCTTGTCCACGAGCTGAATCAGCCGGTAGCCCACCTCCAGGCCCAGAACGTCCACGGGCTGCAAGTCGTCCCAGCTCGCCTCGGCATTCGGGCTGACTTGCTGGGCGGCGGCCGACGTATGCTGGGCTTGGCGGCGCGCCCGCTGCTGGTGCTCATGCAAACGGTAGGCGGCAAAACCCAGCCCGGCGGCAATGGCCAGAAACACCAGGTGCGGCATGCCCGGGATCACCCCCAACAGCCCGATGACGCCCGACGTGATCCCCAAAGCCTTGGGCGACTGCAGCACCTGGCCTGTGATTTGTGTGCCCACATCATGCTCTTTGCCCACGCGCGAGACCACCATCGCAGCGGCAATGGAAATCAACAATGCAGGGATCTGGGCCACCAGGGCGTCGCCGACGGCCAGCAAGATGTACGAGTTGGCCGCTTGCGAGGCACTCAAACCGTGCTGGACCATGCCGATGACCAGCCCTCCCACGATGTTGATGATCAAAATCAAGATGCCGGCGATCGCATCGCCACGCACGAACTTGGACGCACCATCCATCGAGCCGAAAAACTCCGCCTCCTCGCCGACCTCGGCGCGACGGCGTTTGGCCTCTTTTTCGTCGATCAGGCCGGCGTTGAGGTCCGCGTCGATGGCCATCTGCTTGCCTGGCATGGCATCCAGCGTGAAGCGCGCACCGACCTCGGCGATGCGCTCGGCGCCTTTGGTGACCACGACGAAATTGATCACCACCAGAATCGCAAACACGATCAGGCCCACGGCGAAATTGCCGCCGATCAGGAAGTGCCCGAAGCTCTCGATCACCTGGCCGGCTGCGCCCGTGCCGGTATGCCCCTCCAGCAGCACGACGCGCGTGGACGCCACGTTGAGCGACAGGCGCAGCATCGTGGTCAACAGCAACACCGCGGGGAAGGCCGCAAAGTCCAGAGGCCGCACCATGTAAGCCGACACCATCATCACCATCAGCGCACAGGCGATGTTGAAGGTGAACAGCAAATCCAGCATGAACGGTGGCAGCGGCAGCACCATCATGGTCAGGATCAGCACGACCAGCAACGGCGCCGCCAAGGCCTTCAGGGGCAGGCCGCCCAGCAGATCCTGCAAAGGGCGAGGCAGGGCAGGAATGGAAGCGTGGCTCATCATTCAGTCTCGGCAGTCTCAGCCGGCGTCTTGCCGTGGTGTGGGTCCAGCTCGGGCGGCACGTGCAGGGCCGGCAGCTCTCCCGGCATGGGCGCCTGTCCGGCCATCGCCGCGCGCAGCTGATACACGTAGGCCAGCACTTGCGCCACCGCGGCATACAAGGACGCCGGGATCTCGCGGTCGAGTTCGGCGTGGGCATACAGTGCCCGCGCCAGCATCGGCGCCTGCAGCACCGGCACCTTGGCCGCCTGGGCCACGTCACGGATGCGCAAGGCCAACAAATCTGCGCCTTTGGCCACCACCCGCGGTGCGTTCATGCGGCCTTCCTCATACTTCAGCGCCACCGCGTAGTGCGTGGGGTTCATCACCACCAAGTCGGCCTTGGGCACTGCGGCGATCATGCGGCGCTTGACGTTCTCACGCATCAGGGCCTTGACCTTGGACTTGACTTCCTGGTTGCCCTCGACTTCTTTGTGCTCGTCCTTGAGCTCGCGGTGGCTCATCTTGAGCCGGCTCTTCAAAAGATGCCGCTGCAGCGGCACATCGATGGCAGCAAACCCGCCCAGGGCCAGCAACAACAGGGCCACCCCGGCCACGATGAGGTCGGTTGCCTGCGCCACCGCAGCCGGCAGCGCCATGCCCAAGACGGCCGGAAACGCATCGAGCCGACGGTACAAGTAGATCGCGCCGATCAGCCCCAGGATCACGGCCAGCACGCTGGCCTTGAGCGCCTGAACCAAGTTGTCTTTGGAAAACAACTGCCCCAGCCCCTGGACGGGATTCATCTTCCCGAACTTCGGCCTGAGGGCCTTCATCGTCCAGTTCCAGCCTCCGCTGACCACCGCGCCCAAGGCCGCGACACCGGCCACCACCAAGCCCAGCGGTACCGTCAACGCCAGGAATTTGGCGATCGCGCCAGCCAGACGCTCGGCCATGCGGGCGCTGTCTTGCACCTCGGCAACGCCAAATCGCAGCTCCGTGGCCATCATGTCCAGCAGCCAGCCCGTCATCCACGGGCTGGCGGCCATCACCACGACGATGCCACCGGCCACGATGAGGAAATGGCCCAAGTCACGCGAGCGCGCAACCTGGCCTTCCTCACGCGCCTTGCGAATCTTGCGCTCGGAGGCTGGTAGGTTACGGTCTTGGGCGTCGCTGGACATGGCGATGGTCGGATAAGCTCATCGCCATTGTGAAAAGCCAAGCCCCACTCTTGAGCCGGAATAGCGAGGAAATTTCGGCCAGTTCCGCAGGCATCAGGCAGGGGCCTGGCAGCGGATTGGCAGCGGATTGGCAGCGGCCCGGCCGCCGCCCGCATGGCACCCCAATCTTTAAGGGCGATCCAGCGCCATCAAGCGGCGCTGCTTCTGCGTTTGGTCGATGAAACGCTGCAGCGCGCGCAACGACTCGCCGCTCATGCCCTCCATCTCGCACCCCATACGGACCCCCTGGCCCGTGTCATTCACGGCAGAGATGTGCGCGATTCTCAAGCTGGCATTGAAACGAGTATCGTCATCGAGTTCGATGAACGACTGCGCGATGACGGTCCCCGGCTCCAGCAGCGGCGTGCCCTCAGGCACGAAAACGGCCAAGCCGCCGATACTGACATCGATGATGCGCAAATCCAACCACACATCTTCCAGCGCGGGGTGCCGCATGCGCAACGAAGGTCCGACCTTCGACAGCGGACGCACCCGGTAGCTGGCACGGCGTTGAAATCGGAACAACTCGCGCGGCAATTTGCCATTGAGGGCGGTTTCACCACGAGTGCCGTGCACATGGACCAAGCCTTCCAGGTCGAACTGGATCTTCACACTGTCCAGGTAGCCCACGGCCACCACCTCATCGGCGTCGAGCACCCGCTCGAGTTGCGGCTCATGCGCATCGACCGCAAAGCGCAACACGCCCTTGGCTTTGTTCACCTCGAAAATGGTCGTGACGAAGCTCGCACCACGTGGCGTCGCAATCGTGAGCAAGGACCTCTGCTCCTGCATTTGGCGAAGCAAGGCCACGATCTCGAACGGGTCGGTGATGCGGAAGTCGTCCAGGGCCGAGCGTGCCTCGGGCTCCGAGGGCTGCAACGGCATGGGCATGGTTTCCATGGCAAGCTCCCGTGGCGCGCCCGCGGCCTCCGGTGGCACCGAGGCCGGCGCGCTCAATGCAGTGTACGCGGCGAAGCAGCCAACAGTCGATCCAGGTCATCCAACCAGGGCTCGGCCAATTGGCGAATCTGTGCGTCATTGTGCAGGATGCGCATCATCATGCGGTGCTTGGCGCGTGCCTGCTCTGGATCGAGTTGTCGTCCGACGGCAGCCTGCTTCAGGCGCGAGATCAGCACGGCGCAGGCACCTTCGAGGTGTACCACCCGGTCCCAATCGCCACGTCGCGCCGCTTCGAGCATCTCCTGACTGGCGCGCTCGATGGCCTCGTAGCAGTCCAGCAGCGCGTTGTCATCCATGGAAGGCTCCGGTGCAAGGGAAATGTTCGTGAACGACTCGGACCACATCGATCGCAGCACTCGGTTCATGACTTGATCGACGACCTGATGGCCACCCAGGCATCCCGAATCGGTGACAGCAGTCTGATGCATTCCTGCAAAGCAGCGTCGTCGTTGTGCAAGTTGGCCTGCGTCAGCCGGGTCGTCAGATACAGGTAGGTCTGATTCAGGTTCTCGGCCAACTCGCCACCGTCTTTGCGATTCAAGGCGCTGCGCAGACCTTCCTCGATGATGCGCACGGCTTGGCCAATGGCTTGGCACTTGCCTTCGATATCCCCGCGAGCCAAGGCGCCGCGGGCCCGTGCGATCGCGTCCAGCGCTCCGTCATACAGCATCTCCACCAGTTTGTGCGGGTCGGCTGCGGCTACACCGGTTTCGACTTGGACATGACCGTAGGCCGTGGCTTGGCTTCGGAAGGGTGCAAACATGGTCATTGCTCGCTGTGATGGATGTCTTGACCGTGATATCGACCACTGCAAGCCCCACTTGAGATCAGAATGAACCCTTCCCCCCTTCCCACGAATACACGAAGGGCCTGCAATGCAGGCCCCCATGCTGAGCGGTGCCACGCAGCGCGCGGCCTCACTTGGACTTGTTCCAATTGTTGATCGCGCTCATTTGCTGACTCACATAATTGCTCAGGCTATTGAGTTGGCCAAGGCTGGCGTCCAGCGCCTGGTACTGGCGCAACAGCCGCTGCTCCACCAAAGCCACTCGGTCTTCATAGCGCGCTTGTTGCTGTTCATTGCGCCGAATGGTCTCTCGCAAGCCTGCCGTGCGCGCGGTCAATAAGCCCTCGGTCCCCACGATCGCATTGGTCAACAAACGGAAGCGCTCGCCAAAGCCGTTCAAGCTCGGATCCAGCGAATCCGACCGGCTGAACGCTGCCGCCAATTCGCTGCGCTGATTGAGCGCCTCGCTGAAGCGAGACTCCTTCAGTGTCAGCGTGCCATCACGCTGCATCTCCACGCCAACGCTGGACAATGTGGCAAACACGCTCGACGCCGCCGAGGACTGAGACACCAAAGTGCGCAGTTGGGTCACCAAGCCCACGGCAGTGCGGTCGCCCTGCAAAGACCCCGCCTTCTTGGTGGCTTCGTCATAGGCGGTTTCCTTGGCCAGAAAGCGGCTGAGGTCGTTGTAGGCATTGACGAAATCCTGCACCGCCTTCTTCACGGCCTGGTCATCGGCCGACACTTGCACCTCCACCGCCGACGTGGTGGTTCGCGACAGCGTGAGCGTCAATCCATCGACCACGCCATTGAGAGTGTTGGAAACGGATTCGATGTCCAGCCCGTTGATGCGAGCCAGCGCGTTACGGGCCGCTTGCGTTTCCTGCACTGCGCCGGGCACACCGGCCTCGTACGCCAAGGCTTGCAAGCCTGGATCTCCGCTCACGTCGATCCGTGTGACCGCCGCATCCAGCCCGGTGGCCGAGGAGGTCAAGACCAGGCGTGCCCCTGAGGCATCTCGCACGATGGACGCACTGACGCCGACTGCAGCCGCATTGATGCGGTCGCGAATGCCCGCCAGCGTGGTGTCCGTCGGGCCGATCGTCACGCTGGCCGTGCTGCCATCGCCTTTGGTGAAGGTCAGTGTCCCTTGGCCCAGGACGACCGAGCTGTCCGCGTAGGCCGACGAGGCCAGCGACTGCGCCCTGGCCAGCTGCATCACCTCGACGTTGTAGCTGCCGGAGGCCGCAGCGGCCGAGGCCGTGACGCTGACGGCGGTAGTATCCGAGGATGTCGCGGCGGTCTGGCTCCAAAGGCTGGCACGCGTCAGCTGCGTGGCGGCCGATTGCAGGTTGCTCACATAGCTTTGCAACAGACCGAACGACGACAACTGCGTCGACAGCTTGGACGCCTGTTGCTTGAGCAAGTCGATCGGCCGACGTTCGAGCGCGACGAGCTGGGACACGATGCCCTGCACGTCCAAGCCGCTGCCTATCCCTGGAGACGAAATCGTCGCCATCGGTCACACTCCTGATCGGGACCGCAGCGCGCGGCTTGCGGTCGCACGCTGCGTCGCTCAGATTATCGGCCGCTCGCGGACGGACTTGAACGGTACTCTTTAACGTTGCAGCAACGAAAGCACCTGTTGTGGCAGCTGGTTGGCCTGCGCCACCATGGCCGTGCCGGCTTGCTGCAAGATCTGCGCTCGCGACAGCTCCGACGTCTCGGCAGCGAAGTCGGCATCCATGATGCGACCTCGCGCGGCGGACTGGTTCTCTGCAGCCACCTGCAAGTTGGCGATCACGCTTTCGAAACGGTTCTGCGCCGCACCAAAGGTGGCTCTCAAATCATTGACCACGTCCAGCGCCCGATCGATCACGTTGATGGCTTCGTCGATTTCGGCCCCAGGATCGGTCGGCGCCGTGGTCCAGCCGCCGATCGCAATGCCGTTGGCCCCCGAGGTCGCTGCCGTGGTCGTGACCGTGGCGAGCACGTCGGCTGCCGCCGATGCGCTGGTGATCGTGCTGCCCTCGGCTGGCGTGCCAGACAAATTGACCGAATCGACATCGATGCGATCGTTGGCCGTGGTGTTGGCGCCCACTTGAAAGCTCAAGGTCGCCTCGAAGGTGGCATCCGTCCCATCGAACAAGGATTTGCCATTGAACCGTGACGATTTCACGGTACGGAAAATCTCTTCCTGCAGTTCCTGGAATTCTTTTTGCAGATTGGCCCGGTCGCCAATGCTATTGGTGGCGTTGCGCGACTGCACGGCCAGCTCGCGCATGCGCTGCAGCATGTCCCCCATCTTGCCCAAGGCGCCTTCGGCCGTCTGCGCCAGCGAAATGCCGTCGTTGGCATTGCGGATCGCCACGTTCATGCCCTTGATTTGGGTGTTCATGCGCTCGGCAATCGCCAAGCCGGCGGCATCGTCTTTGGCGCTGTTGACCCGCAGCCCGGATGACAGGCGCTGCATGGCCGTGGCCAACGAGGACTGAGAGGCATTGAGGTTGCGCTGCGCGTTGAGCGAAACCACATTGGTGTTGATGGTCTGAGGCATGGCAGCTCTCCTTCAAGAATCAAGACTGACTCCGGCTTCGAGCGCCGGCGCTCCACCATTTCGGTTCGGATCATTGTGAGACCGCGCCTCACGCGCCGAATCTCGAAAAAGCAAGGCATTTGCGCCTCAGATCTGCATCCAGATCCGCATCGACAAAAAAATGCCCGGCCGAAGCCGGGCTGCGAAGCCAACTGCCGAGCGTGGATCAGCGCAGCAGCGACAGGACCTGCTGGGGCAGCTGATTGGCCTGCGAGACCATGGCCACGCCGGCCTGCTGCAAGATTTGCGCTCGCGAGAGATTGGCCGTCTCGGCCGCGAAGTCCGCATCCAAGATCCGTCCGCGGGAAGCGCTTTGGTTTTCCACACTGACCTGCAGGGTCTGGATCACCGCTTCGAAGCGGTTTTGCACCGCACCGAAGGTGGCCCGCTGATCGTTGACGACCTCCAGGGCACGATCGATCACGTTGATCGCTTCGTCGATCTCAGCCCCCACGTCGCTGGGCGCGGTCGTCCAGCCGCCGATGGCAATCCCATTGGCGCCAGAGGTCGCGGCCGTGGTCGTCACGGTGGACATCACCTCATCCGCCGCCGACGCGCTGGTGATCGTTCCGCCTTCGACTGCCGTGCCGGAGAGATCCGCTGACGTCACATCGATGCGGTCATTGGCACTGGTGTTGGCCCCCACCTGGAACGACAACGTGGCTTCATAACCCGTGGCGTTGGAGTCGAACAAGGCCTTGCCATTGAAGTTCGACGACTTGATCACCCGGCCGATCTCGTTTTGAAGCTCGGTGAATTCCTTTTGCAGATTGGCGCGGTCGCCATCACTGTTGGTGGCGTTGCGCGACTGCACGGCCAACTCACGCATGCGCTGCAGCATGTCGCCGATCTTGCCCAGGGCGCCTTCGGCCGTCTGCGCCAGCGAAATGCCGTCGTTGGCATTGCGGATCGCCACGTTCATGCCGCGCACCTGGGCGCCCATGCGCTCGGCAATGGCCAGGCCAGCCGCGTCGTCCTTGGCACTGTTGACACGCAGCCCCGAGGACAAACGCTGCATCGAGGTGGCCAGCGACGATGCCGTGCTGGAAAGATTGCGTTGCGCATTGAGCGAAACGACGTTGGTGTTGATGGACATAGCCATGATGTGTGCTCCTTCAATGTCGATGACTCCCGGCATGGACGCCGGCTTTGCCTCAGCCCCGCCGCCTTGCGGCTGCTGGGCCTTGCCAGCTCACGCTGGCTGCGTCCGGCGGCAGTCACCTCAGATGCGATCGAAGGAAGGTGCCCCTCGTCGAACCATCGGCCGGCTGGTCCCCGGACCACGGGTTGCCGATCGCTCGGGCCCGTTAGTGGAGATATCGACAGGCTGCACAACAACTTTAGGGCTTTGTCAAGGACGAGAAAAAGGAACTTCTCCGCACAATCAGGCGGATCCACCGGCCTGATCTCTACAGACTATCGGCACTCACGTGCCATCGCTTGAACGAGGTGCCGCCGGGTTGCCCCCCAGCCCGTGAGAGAAGCTGGCAATGACCGGTTTATTCCTTCTTCTCAGGGCGCCGTCCATCCCTATAGTGGCAACCGTGCCGCCCCTGCCGGGGGATGAACGCTCCCACTTTCGTGAGGAACTACGTCATGACGCGAGAATCCGCCGAACACCATCTCATGATCCTTTGGGAGCATGCTCGCCCCAAGCAGCAACGCATCATCGACGATGTGCGGCGCCGCATGCAGATTCTTGCCGCCTTCGAGGTCCAATGGAGCAAGCACAGGGTCTCTGAAAACTTCAGTAGGTTTTACGGCCAAAACCTGCCTCCAGGATCGTTCAAAGAAGACCATTGTGGCCGCGGCCCGTTCCTCGCGTTGATCTTGCGCGACCCCCATCCCCGCTACGAGATGCGCGAAACGTCCAAAGGGAAGCGCATCGTCAATGTCAACACCTTCGATGCCAAGCAATGCTATCGACAGTGGACCGGTGGCGGGCACCGCATTCACGCCACCGACAGTGAGGCCGAAGCACGTCATGACATTGCATTGCTGTTCGGAATGGCAATGAGCGAGTTGATCGAGCGATTGCCAAAGCAATGGAACGGTCGCATTGCACAGATGTCGGTCGACCTCGTTGGTGCCGCCGGATGGAAAGACTTGACACAGCTCTTGCACGTGCTGAACGAAACCATCCCATATGTCGTCCTACGCAACTTTGAGCACTTCCCAGATGCATACACATCTGAGGCCCATGGTGACATCGATCTGCTGACGACATCCGATGTCGAGATGGCCTACGTGATGAACGCGCACCGCGTATTTCCGCAAGCCCATCGCGTTCACTATGCCACCTACATCGCAGGCCAAGAAGTCCGCTTCGACTTTCGTTACATCGGGGATGGATACTACGATGCTCGTTGGCAACGCGAGATGCTGGAGCGCCGCGTGCGGCACGAGGGAGGCTTTTTCACCCCCGCCGCCTCGGACCATTTCTACGCACTGCTATATCACGCACTGGTTCACAAGCCGAAAATCTCCGACGAATATGCGCACAAGCTGGCCGCTCTGACCGCTCAACCCGACGCTCTCGCCGGCCCCGACACACACCCGCTGACTCCCACCGAACTGCAAGACCCTCAGCGAGCCAAGCAACTGCTCGACCAGTATCTGCAGCAGCATGGCTATCGGTACACACGCCCTGCAGACACTTCGGTTTACTTCAACTCGAAAGCTCTCGAACGCGACGCTCCTGATACCGACACGTGTGCTCTTAAAGAAAGTGACGAGTCGGCGCCAAGCGCCTTGAGCACCGAAGCACGTGTTCTCAGCGCACTGCAGTCGACCAATGACCGTTCATTGGCCTCAGAGGACATCGCGAGAATGTGCCTGGACGCGTCCATCGATCACTGTCTCGGTTCTGCGTGTGCGAACACCTTGCGTCCACTCGAGAGGTTGCTTCGTGGACGCAAAGTGCTCGAGATCGGCGCACGCTTTGGCACCCGCAGCAGATTCATGGGTGAAATTGGCGCCCAGGTCACAGCCTATGAAACGCATCCGTTGATGATGCAAGCGGCTGAAATTCGATGCGCGGACCTTCCTAACGTGTCTGTCACGTCCGATCTCACCCGCGCAAGCACAGGCCCCACCTGTAACGACTACGACGTGGTACTGATTGCCGACCCAGGTGCAGCGACGCAACTGAGCGCAGCCATCCAGACGGCTCAGCGCCACTTGCGTCCCGGTGGTTGCCTGATCCTGATGAGCGACAACCGCCTTGGACTTCGATATTGGGCAGGTGCGGCACAAGCCGGTTCGGCTTGGGACTTTGCCGGCATCCAAGGCCTGACCCAAGACGGACGGCTGACGGCTCCTGGCCGACGAGAGCTGATTCGAGCATTGAATCAGCATGGGTTGGTACATCAAAAGTTCTACTACCCGTTCCCAGACCACCGAAAAGCGTTTTTGGTTTTGAGCGAAAACGCACGGAGCGCGCCTGCCGAACTCTTGTACAACCTGCTTTCGGCATGCCATACGGTGGGCCACAACGCGGGCCGAGACCCGCTTTTTTCCGAGGGATGTGCCTTTCGATCCTTGATCGAGAATGACCTCTTGGGCGACATGGCCAATGCGTTCGTCGTGATCGCTTCTACATCGCCTTTGCCTCCGGTTGACCAAGAAGACATTGCCTACACATATTCCGGCCTTCGACGCAGCCATCTGGCCAAAGAAGTAGCGATCCATCGCGTCGAAGGAGCGCTGCGCGTACGACGGCGTCTATTGAATCCCACATCGGCCACGCCATGGATGCGATTCGAAGCGGATGAGCCGCTGTTGCCGGGTGAACTTTTGTTCAACCGTTTGCTACCTGTGATGAATCAACCAGGGTGGCATACGGAACTGATCGCACAGTGGATGCGACCTCTATATGAGCACTTGGCTTCAAAAACTCATCACATCAACGGCCAATCCTACTTGGATGGCCAATATCTCGATGCCACCCCCTTCAACTTCATTGGGCACGGAAGCGAATATCAGCTGTTCGATCTGGAGTGGTGTTATTGGCCCAAGGTTCGATTGGAGTATGTGCTACTTCGCGGGATCTACTACAGTTTGAGGAAACTCGGTTCCGTTGCCGAACCTCGTGTCGGAACACCTTTGGAAATCATCCATTTGGCCGAAGAGGTCATCCGACTGCTGACCGGGGAACCCTGCGACGCAAGACCACTGCTCGCACAAGAGATTGAACTGCAAGCAGCCGTCACAGGAATCAAATTCAGCATCAACGGGTTTTATCAAACCCTCCCCGTGAGAAGTCACGCCAAGCTTCCCGGGGGAAGCTGTGAGCAGAAAGGCACGGCTCATCAACCGTTGAACCAACCTCCACTCCGCCTGCCAGACCAACAGTCCTCCGCCGAGCTTGGGGAAAGTGACAAAAACCAGCACCGACCACAGACACGTCCAGCCACGCTGGAACAGTGGCTGGCCGCACGGACATTGTCTCCCTCCCAGGAAGCAGAGATTTCACGCCGTCTGGCCGCAACCTCGGGCACCCCACCGTTGGCAGTGTTCATCACCGCGCAAGCAGGCGCACGGGAGGCATTGGTAGCCACCTTGCATAGCCTCGAACAGGCTTGTCGCCTGGGCGCCAAGGTCGAGATTCATGTGGTGTTGGACGCTTCGATCGACGCCACCGATCTTCCGGGCACCCCTGTCGTTCATTTCCATGCGCCGGGGGCCGAGATCCATGCGCTGAACGACGCCATTCGCCACAGTGGTTGTGCATGGGCCTTGAGGGTTCAAGCCGGTGATCTGTTCACGCCCAACGGCCTGTCCATCCTCGCGCTCGAACTCTGCGAAGCCAAGGACTGCCGCGCGGTGTATGCAGACCTTTTGTATCGGTCTGCCGATGGCTCACTCGGTGCCGCATTTCGTCCGGATTTCAATCTGGATCTCTTCTTGAGCTTTCCGGCCGCGATGGCATCGCACTGGTGTTTCCACCGCGCGCATTTCGAGGCGTTGGGGGGCTTGGATCCGGACGCCGGCCCAGCCGCGGAGTTCGACCTGCTGCTTCGCCTGATCGAAAAGGACGGATTGACGGGTCTGGGGCATGTCCACGAACCTTTACTCATCGGTTCTCCTCCCCTGCCCATCGACGTGCCACAAGAGCGTGCCGCCCTTCTTCGGCATCTTCGGTCGCGCGGCTACGAATTTGCCCAGGTGCATCAAGACCATCCTCGACTGTACCGCATCGAGTACGGGCACGCCTCGCAACCGCTGGTCAGCATCATCATCCCAACGCGCGACCAACTGGCGCTTCTACGACGCTGCGTCGAAAGTTTGTTGGAAAAGACCCGCTACCAGAACTACGAGCTGCTCATCGTCGATAACCAAAGTGCCACCGAAGAGGCGCGTCAGTGGCTGGAAGGGGTGGCCTCCTTCGGGGAGGATCGCATTCGAGTGCTGCGTTACGACCACCCCTTCAATTTCTCGGCCATGAACAACTTGGCCGTCGAGCATGCGCGAGGCGAGTATCTGGTGCTGCTCAACAACGACACCGCGATCATCGACCCTCATTGGCTGGACGCGCTGCTCAACCACGCGCAACGTCCAGAAGTCGGCGCCGTTGGTGCCAAGCTTCTCTATCCGGACGGCACTATCCAGCATGCGGGGGTGGTCTTGGGGCTGCGGGGCCCAGCAGAACATCCTTTCGCGGGAGAGGCTCTGGACTCTCCCGGCACGATGCAACGCCTTCGGGTCGACCAAAACTACAGCGCCGTCACGGCCGCCTGCCTGATGATCCGCAAGTCCGTCTACCAAGAGGTCGGTGGCATGGACGAGGTCGACTTCAAGGTGTCTTACAACGATGTGGATTTGTGCCTGAAGGTCGCATCGGCCGGCTATCTCAACGTGTGGACGCCCCATGCCTTGGTGATGCATGAAGGCAGCGTGAGTCAAAAGCAACTCGATCCTCAAGCGGCCGAGGCCAGACGACAGCGTTTCGTTGCAGAGCAAGACGCTCTGTATGCAAAGTGGATGCCCATCATTGCCAACGATCCGGCCTACAACCGCAACCTCTCGCTCAACGACAAAGGTTTTTCCTTCGAATCGAGGGTCGATCTGGTCTGGCATCCACTGAGCTGGCGCCCCGCACCCATCGTGCTGGCCCACATGGCCGACCATTGGGGCTGCGGTCATTACCGGGTGATTCAACCTCATGAAGCCATGCGCCGCAGCGGCCACATCGAAGGCCTGCTGTCGGACACCATGCTGCTGCCTGCCGAACTGGCGCGCTTGGATCCGGATGCCATCGTGTTGCAGCGCCAGCTCACCGAGCAACAACTGGAGTCCATGCGTCGGATGAAGGCCTTCTCTCGAGCCTTCAAGGTGTATGAACTGGACGACTACTTGCCCAACCTTCCGATCAAAAGCGCCTACCGCAAGAACATCCCCAAGGACGCGGTCAAGTCTTTGCGGCAAGCCCTCGGGTATGTCGATCGGTTCGTCGTCTCCACCGATGCGCTGGCCGAGGCTTTCGAGGGTTTGCACCCCGACATCCGCGTGGTCAAGAACAAGCTGCCGACGGCTTGGTGGTCGGATATGAAACCGCGCCGCCGACGGGGCAAGAAGCCGCGCGTGGGATGGGCCGGAGGTGCGGGCCATGCCGGAGACCTGGCGCTGCTCATCGATGTCGTGAAGGCACTTGCCGGTGAGGTCGAATGGGTCTTCTTTGGGCTGTGCCCGGCAGAGATTGTCGATGTGGTCGACGAAGTCTATAAAGGTGTGCCCATCGATCAATATCCCGCCATGCTGGCAGGCCTGGACCTCGACCTGGCGCTGGCCCCACTGGAACACAACCAGTTCAACGAGTGCAAGAGCAATCTTCGCCTGCTCGAATACGGCATCTGCGGCTATCCCGTCGTTTGCAGCGATATCCGCTGCTACCGGGACGACGAGCTGCCCGTCACACGCGTGAAGAACCGCTTCAAGGATTGGGTGGAGGCCATTCGCATGCACACCCATGATCTCGATGCCGCCGCGCGCGCTGGAGATGCGCTGCGGGAAGCGGTTCGCTCGCAGTGGATGCTCGAAGGCGCCGCGCTGGAGGAGTGGAAAGCCGCCTGGACGCAGCCTTGAGAGCACCGCATGTAGGAATTTTTCCGACACGCCCTACGAAAACTGCGACACGACGAACAGAAAGGCCCTGATATCGGCTCTTTTCGTCTCCTCCTAAAGTGCGTCTCACGGGATCAGCCACATCAAGCCCAGGATCCCATCTCACACCGCAGGAAGAAACGAAGGAGCCGACCATGAACCCGCAGACCGAACAGATCCTCGCCGAGATCCGCGAAGCCAACCTGTCTTATCTGATGTTGGCGCAAAACCTGATCCGCACCGACCGTGCCGAAGCCCTGTTCCGCCTGGGAATCTCCGAGGAAACCGCCGACCTGATCGCCGCTTTGACGCCCGCCCAGATCATGCGCATTGCCTCGGGCAATACGCTGCTGTGCCGCTTCCGCATGGATGACGATCTGGTGTGGGGTCTGTTGACCAACCATGGCAAGACGGCCGCCAACGATGCCACGGCCCGCCTGCACGCCAGCATTCTGATGGCCGGCCGCCATCAAGAGGCTGCCTGATCCCCCCCCGTTGGCCTGAGCACCAGGGAGCCTGTCATGCGCACCAAGAGCATCCTGTCCGAAGCCAAGCAAATCGAGCGAGCCGTCACGCTGATCCAGCTCGGCGCCCGGCTGCAAGTGCTGGAATCCGAAACGGACCTGTCCTACGAACGGCTGCTGCGTCTGTACAAAGAAGTCGCCGGCAAGTCGCCATCCAAGGGTCAGCTGCCGTTTTCAACCGATTGGTTCATGACTTGGCAGCCCAACATTCACGCGTCGCTGTTCCTCAACATCCACGAATATCTGAACAAAGCGGTCGAGCTTGACGACATCGACTTGGTGATCAAAGCCTACCGCTTGTACCTGGAGCAAGTCCGCTCGCAAGGGCTGGAGCCCCAGCTGTCGATCACCCGCGCCTGGCGCTTGGTGAAGTTCATCGACAACGGCATGCTGAGCATGACCCGGTGCTCGAAGTGCGGTGGGCATTTCGTCACCCACCCTCATGAGATCGCCAAACATTTCGTGTGCGGCTTGTGCAATCCACCGGCACGTGCCGGCAAAGGCAAGTCCGGCGGCCTGCAGGTGCACTGATTGCCGCCGCGGCGAAGTTTCATCCGTCGTCTCCTCCTGAGCGCCTCGCTGGCGCCTTGACCACGGGCTCCCCGCGAGCCCGTGCTTTTTGGTTCCCCCAAGACGGGCTCAAGTCAGAGGCCAAGCGGTCGATATCCCCTGGGACCCCGGTCAAAGCGCGCACTGCCCGTGGTGCGTCAACCCACCTGGAAAGACCCGCAACATGTTCGTCATCGTCGGTTACATCGTGGCGCTGGGCTGCATCTTTGGCGGCTTCATCATCCACGGCGGCAACATGGCTGTCATCTTGCACGCCTTGCCCACCGAGTTGATGGTCATCGGAGGGGGGGCTTTTGGGGCGTTCATCGTCAACAACCAGCCCAAGGTGCTCAAAGCCACGTTTGCAAGCATCCCCAAGCTGCTCAAGGGGTCCAAATACACCAAGGCCAGATACATGGAGCTGATGGCTTTGCTCTATGACATCTTGCAAAAAGCCCGCAAGGAAGGGCTGATGGCGATCGAAAAAGATGTCGAGGCTCCGCACGAATCGCCACTGTTCAAGAAGTACCCCACCGTCGGCAGCGACCACCATGTCGTGGAATTCATCACGGATTACCTGCGCATGATGGTCTCCGGCAACCTGAATGCCCATGAAATCGAATCGCTGATGGACAGCGAGATCGAAACTCATCACCACGAAGCCCATGCACCGGCTGCGGCGATTCAGCGTGTCGCTGGCGGCTTGCCAGCGTTTGGCATCGTGGCCGCGGTGCTCGGGGTGGTCAACACCATGGGCTCGGTGGGCCAGCCTCCGGCCGTGCTGGGCGCCATGATCGGCTCGGCCCTGGTCGGGACGTTCCTGGGGATCTTGCTGGCCTACGCCATCGTCGAGCCCTTGGCCGGCCTGTTGGAGCAGAAGAACGACGAGGCCACCAAAGAGTTGCAGTGCATCAAAACCACCTTGCTGGCCAGCATGCAGGGTTATGCGCCGCAGATTGCGGTGGAATTCGGTCGCAAAGTGCTGTATTCCACCGAGCGGCCGAGCTTCTCGGAACTCGAAGGCCACGTCAAGGGCAAGAAAGCCTGATCGGAACCCACCATGGCCGGCGACTCGAAAAAGCTGCAACCGATCATCATCAAGCGGGTCAAGAAGGGAGGCCATGGCCATCACGGCGGCGCCTGGAAAATCGCATATGCCGACTTCGTCACGGCGATGATGGCCTTCTTCCTGCTGATGTGGCTGCTGGGATCGACCACCGAAGGCGACCGCAAGGGCATTGCCGACTATTTCTCCTCGCCCCTGAAGATCGCTCTGCTCAGTGGAGGCAGCGGCGCCGGTGATGCCTCGCACGTGATCAAAGGCGGCGGCACCGACCTCACGCGCACGACCGGACAGGTCCGCCGTGGCGACATCGAAGCCGAGCGCAAGACCATCAATTTGCAAGCCCTCAAGGAGCAACTCAAGCGCGAGGAAGCCGCCCGTCTGGAGGAATTGAAGCAGCGCATCGAGCAATCCGTCACGAACAATCCGCTGCTGGTGCAGTTCCGCTCGCAAATTCGCCTGGACATCACCCAAGATGGCTTGCGCATCCAGATCGTCGATGAGCAAAACCGACCGATGTTCGATACCGGCAGCGCTTTGGTGAAAGATTACATGCGCTCGATCCTGCGCGAGATCGGCAAGGTGCTGTCGGAGGTGGACAACAAGGTGACCTTGGCCGGCCACACCGATGCAGCGCCGTACAGCAGCGGCGAGCGCGGCTACAGCAATTGGGAGCTGTCGGCCGACCGGGCCAATGCCTCGCGCCGGGAGCTCGTGGCCGGTGGCTTGCGCGAAGGGCAGGTGGTACGGGTGGTCGGTCTGGCCTCCAGTGCGCTGCTGGACAAGGACAACCCCCTCAACCCGATCAACCGCCGCATCAGCATCATCGTGATGAACAAAGACGCCCAAGAGCGCTTCGAACGTGGCGCCGACATCGAAGCCGGAACGGCCCCGGCCGTGCATGAGGCCGTCGCATCCTCGGCGGCGGGAGAAAACTTTAGTTTTCCTGCCCCCGGCCGATAAGCCTGCGAACATCTGTTTTCCCTGCGAGGACACTCCCCATGAGTACCGCCACCGATCTGAAATTCCTCATCGTCGATGACTTCTCGACCATGCGCCGCATCGTGCGGGGCTTGTTGAAGGAGATCGGCTACAACAACGCCGAGGAAGCGGAAGACGGCGCCGTGGCCCTGCAGATGCTGCAAAACGGCCACTTCGATTTCGTGGTCAGCGACATCAACATGCCCAATATGAACGGCTTCGAGCTGTTGTCGGCCATCAAGAAAGACGACAAGCTCAAGCACATCCCGGTGTTGATGGTCACGGCCGAGGCCCGCAAGGAAGACATCGTGCGCGCTGCGCAGGACGGGGCAGCCGGCTATATCGTCAAGCCCTTCACCAAAGCCACCCTGGAGGAGAAGGTGCAGAAAATCCTCCAGAAACTGGGCAAGTGAGGCTGGCCATGAGCGACACGCACAACTCCCAAGGCGCCAGCCCTCCCCTGACCACCTCGCCGGAGGTGTATCAACGCATCGGCGAGATGACCCGCAACCTGCATGACACGTTGGCACAGCTGGGCTTCATGCCCAAGCTGGGCGAGATCACCGAAAGCCTGCCCGATGCCCGCAGCCGACTGAACTATATTGCCATCAAGACGGGCGAGGCCGCCGAGAAGGTGCTCAATCTGGTGGATCAGGCCAAAGCGGAGCACGAACAAATCGCCGCCGAGACACGTCGCATCGCCCAAGCCATCGTGGCCGACCCGGTGCGCGCCGTTGCCAGTGGCAGCGTGATGAACTTCGTCAGCGATGTGGAAGCGCGCTCGGCACGCATCGACCAGTACCTCACTGACATCATGATGGCCCAGGACTTCCATGATCTGACCGGCCAAGTGGTGGCCCGCGTGGTCAAGCTGGCTGCCGACATCGAAGACCAGCTCGTCAAGCTCTTGCTACAAACCGCCCCGCCAGACCAGGTGCACAAAGTGGAGCAAACCTTCCTGAATGGCCCGGTGGTCAACCCGGAAGGACGCACAGACGTCGTCACCAGCCAGGAACAAGTCGATGATCTGCTGGCCAGCCTCGGGTTTTGAGCCGCCTCACACCAACCCGTCTCACACCGACATGTTCATGATGTCGGTGTAGGCTTGCACGAGCCGGTTGCGCACCTGCAGGGTCGCCTGGAAGCCGATTTGGGCCTTTTGCATCGTGACCATGGTCTCTTCCAGAGACACGGTGGGATTGCCCAATTGAACCTGACGCTGCATCTCGGAGGCTTGCATCTGGGTGGCGCTGACCGTCTTGAGCGCTTGATGCAGGGCTTGCGAGAAGCCCACGGCAGGGGCGCGCGCCTCGACCTGACCCGCCTTGGATGCTTGCGACGGCAGCACCATGCCGCTTTTGGCCAGGGCCTGCTGAAAGTTGAAGGGCTTGAGTCGAACGTCCATGGTGCACACTCCTGCGCGCGGGACTTCCGGGACTTCCTCTAGCAAGCCTCTCAAGAAAGGGCTGCGCGCGCCGATGAACCTATCGTAAGGGCACGGGGCCGGCGCGATGCATCGAACTGACGGCCGTTTGCTGCCCTCTTCCGCCCTTGAGCGAACCCGGCCGTCCGAATAATCGGTCCCCAACGACACCCTGGGGACCGCAGCTGCGCGCCTGGCCTCCCGGGGTCTGCCCAACACTCCGGGATGCTGAACGATGGACAACGCCGTCGCCCTGCCTCAGAACCAGCCACCCGCACTGGCCGCCCCGCCTGCTGCAGGCAGCTTCATCCAGCGCATCAACGCTTTGCCATCCTCACGCAAGCTGCTGTTGGGCGCTGGCCTGGCCGGCCTGGTGGCCATCGTCGTGGCCCTGTCGCTGTGGTCGGTCAAGCCGGACTACAAGGTGCTCTACGCCAACCTGTCGGACAAGGATGGCGGAGCGATCATCGCGCAGCTGTCGCAGATGAACGTGCCCTACCGGCATGCCGACGGGGGCTCGGCCATTCTGGTGCCTGCCGACCGGGTGCACGACGTGCGGCTGCGTTTGGCCTCGGCCGGATTGCCCAAAGGCTCGACGGTGGGCTTCGAGTTGATGGACAACGCCCGGTTCGGCATCACGCAGTTTCAGGAGCGGCTGACCTTTCAGCGCGGCTTGGAAGGCGAGTTGACCCGATCGATCGAAGCCCTGGCCGCCGTCAGCAGCGCCCGAGTGCACCTGGCCCTGCCCAACCAGAACGGCTTCTTCCGCGAGCAGCAAAAGCCCTCGGCTTCGGTGCTGGTGCATCTGCATCCTGGACGCAGCTTGGACCGCGCGCAGATCGCTGGCATCGTGCACCTGGTCTCCAGCAGCGTGCCCGAGCTTTCGCCCAAAGCCGTCTCGGTCGTCGACCAAAACGGCAATCTGCTGACCGACTCTCCTGAGGGCAAGGCCCAGGGACTCGATGCCCAGCAACTCCAATACGTGGCTCAGATCGAGTCCACGCTGACACGCCGCATCACCGACATCCTGGAACCGGTGGTCGGCCGTGACAACCTGCGCGCCCAGGTCACCGCCGAAGTGGATTTCTCGCAGAGCGAATCGACCTCCGAGCAATTTCGGCCGAACCAAGGCGGTGAGCCGGCCGCCGTGCGCAGCATGCAGCACATGGAGTCGACCCAAACCGACGGCCCCGTCCCCACCGGCGTGCCGGGTGCGGTCTCCAACCAGCCGCCCGTGCCGGCCCAAGCGCCCATCAACGGCCCGGCCCAGGCCTTGCAAGCGGCCAACGGTGGCGGTGGAGGCAACGCCCAAGTGCGCCGCGAGGCCGTGACCAACTACGAGGTGGACAAGACTGTGCGCGTCACGCGCAACGCCACAGGCACCATCAAGCGATTGAGCGCGGCCGTGGTGGTCAATCACCGCACCCAGACCGACGCGCGCGGCCGCACCACCCAAGTGCCTTTGAGCGAAGAGGAGCTGCAAAAGCTCACCACCCTCGTGCGCGAGGCCATCGGCTTTTCCGCCGAGCGCGGCGACTCCCTGCAGGTCATCAATGCCCCGTTCCAAATCACCAAGCCCGAAGAACCCACTGAGCCTGCGTGGTGGCAGCAGCCCGAGATGCTGGAGCTGTTGCGTCAGTTCGCCGTGCCCTTGGCGCTGAGCCTGGTGGCATTGCTGATCGTGCTGGGCGTGGTGCGTCCGGCGCTCAAGGCCGCAACGGCCCCGGCCCCCACAGCGACCAAGGTGGATGCCGTGATCGACGAGCCGCAGGCCCTGCCGCCGCTGGCCGCCGGCGAGCAAGCGCCCGCTGGCATGCCGCTGTTGGCCTCCCCCGACAACAACGACAAGCTCGAAGCAGCGCGCCGCCTGGCGCGGGACAACCCCGCGGCCGTGGCCAACATCGTGCGCAGCTGGGTCAGCAAGGAGGCTGCTGCCTGAACCGAGGCTCGGTCTCACACTGCATCGAAAGACACCATGGACGAAGACGGACTGCAAGACTCGGCCATCCTCCTCATGTCGCTCGGCGAGGAGGAAGCCGCTGAGGTCTTCAAGCACCTCACACCGAAAGAGGTACAACGCCTGGGCGAGACCATCGCCAAAATGAAGGTCGTCCCCCGCGAGCGGGTCGAGTCGGTGCTGGACCGCTTCACCGCCGACGCCTCCGATCAAAGCATGCTCGTCAATGACACCGACGAATACGTCAAGTCAGTGCTGCGCAAGGCCTTGGGCGAGGACAAGGCCAACTTGCTGATCGACCGCATCTTGCAAGGCGGCGATGTCTCCGGGATCGAGAGCTTGAAGTGGATGGACCCGGCCTCCGTGGCCGAGCTGCTGCGCAACGAGCATCCGCAAATCATTGCCGCCATCTTGGTGCACCTGGAATTCGACCAGGCCGCCGAAGTGCTCAAGCACTTCGCCGAGCGCACCCGCCACGAGGTCATGATCCGTGTGGCCACGCTCGACGGCATCCAACCCTCGGCCTTGAAAGACCTCAACGAGGTGCTCTCCAAGGTGCTCGCCGGCGGAGACAAGCTGCGCAAGGCCTCGCTCGGCGGCGTGAAAACCGCCGCCGAAATCATCAATCTGATGGGCTCCACCGTCGAAGGTCCGATGCTGGACTACATCCGTCAAATCGACCCCGACTTGGCCCAGAAGATCATGGACAACATGTTCACCTTCGACGATCTGATGAAGATCGACGACCGAGGGATCCAGACCCTGCTCAAAGAGGTGCAGACCGAGTCGCTCGTCATCGCCCTCAAAGGCGCCTCGCCCGAGCTGCGCGAGAAGATCTTCAGCAACATGTCTTCACGCGCGGCCGAAACACTGCGAGAGGACTTGGAATCCCGCGGCCCGGTGCGCCTGTCCGAAGTGGAAGCCGAGCAGAAAGAGTTGCTCAAGATCGTGCGCCGCCTGGCCGACGAAGGGCAGATCGTGCTGTCGATGGGCGGCGATGACGGCTTCGTCTGAAACCCCACCACATGCCCATGGCCACCCCACTGTACAGCCGCTTCATCCCACGAGAAGAGCTGCACTCGTTCTCGGCTTGGAGTCCCGACTCCTTTTCCGACGAGTCGGCCGCTGCGCCCGCCGCAGGTGTGCCGCCGGCTCCGCAGCCCACCGAACAAGAGCGCGAAGCCCAGTGGCAGGCACAGATCGCCGAAGCCCGACAGGCCGGCTACAAAGACGGCTACCGTGACGGGCTGGTCGCGCTGGACGGGTTCAAACAAAGTTATGCCACCCAGGTCACGGCCCAAGTGGCCGCCGTGGCAGCATCGTTCCGCGCACAGCTCGATGCGATGGAGCAACAGCTCGCGCAGGGGCTGTCGCGGGTGGCCGTGGAAATCGCCCGCCAAGTCGTGCGCAGCGAGTTGAGCACACGCCCCGAGCTGATCCAGGCGGTGGCCCAAGAGGCTCTCAATGCCCTGGTGCATTCGGCCCGTCACATCCGCGTGCGACTGCACCCTGACGATTACCAGTTCCTCACCCAGCAGGGTCAGCTCGACCTGGACAGCCGAGGCGCCCGGCTGGTGAGCGATCCGGACATTCGCCGTGGCGGCTGCATCGTGGAATCCGACATCGGCCTCATCGATGCCAGCCTCGAAACCCGCTGGCGCCGCGCGGCCGCCGCCCTGGGCCACGACAGCCACTGGCAGGACGACGATGGCCCCACCCCAGGAGAGGACAGCACATGAGCGGCCCCGACACGGCTGCGGTCAAACTCGCAGCCTGGCATCAGTACCTCGAAGACTTGCGCAGCTTTGCCGCCGCGCCGCTGGGCTTGGAGACTCAGGGCACCCTCGTCAAAGTCGCCGGCCTGGTGCTCGAGGCTGCCGGCATCCGTGTGCCCGTGGGCTCGGTATGCGAAGTGCGCATGGACGGCCAGCCTCCGGTCCAGGCCGAGGTGGTGGGCTTCGCCGGTGACCGTGCCTACCTGATGCCCACCGGCGAGGTCCACGGGCTGGCCAGTGGTGCCCGCGTGGTGCCACTGGCCAGCCCCATCACCCCGCCGAAGCTCGGGCAAGTCAGCCACCCCTGGCGCCGCAGCGAAGACCGCAGCCTGCACCTGCCCATGGGCGATGGACTGCTTGGCCGTGTGGTCGACTCCCACGGCCGGCCGCTGGACCGCAAAGGGCCGATCACCGACGTCCACAACGAACCCCTGGTGCGCCGCCCCATCAACGCGATGGACCGGGACCCCGTGCGCGAACCGCTGGACACCGGCGTGCGAGCGATCAACGCCTTGCTCACGGTGGGCCGCGGCCAGCGCATCGGCTTGTTCGCGGGCTCGGGCGTGGGCAAATCGGTCTTGTTGGGCATGATGGCGCGCTACACCCGTGCCGATGTCATCGTCGTGGGTCTCATCGGTGAACGCGGCCGCGAGGTCAAGGAGTTCATCGAAGACATCCTCGGCGAGGACGGCTTGGCCCGCTCGGTCGTGGTGGCCGCCCCGGCCGACGCGCCGCCGCTGATGCGCATGCAAGGCGCCACCTACGCCACCGCGATCGCCGAACACTTTCGCGACCGCGGCCAGCATGTGCTGCTGCTGATGGACTCGCTCACCCGTTACGCCATGGCGCAACGCGAAATCGCCCTGGCCATCGGTGAGCCCCCCGCCACCAAAGGCTACCCCCCGAGTTGTTTTGCCAAGCTGCCTCAGCTCGTCGAGCGCAGCGGCAACGGACTCAACGGCCTGGGCTCCATCACCGCGTTCTACACCGTCCTCAGCGAAGGTGATGACCAGCAAGACCCGATTGCCGATGCCGCGCGGGCCATTCTCGATGGCCACATCGTGCTGACGCGCGAGTTGGCCGAATCGGGCCACTATCCGGCCATCGACGTGGAAAAGTCCGCCTCGCGCGTGATGCACAACGTCGTGACCGCCGATCACCTCGAAGCCGCGCGCCGTCTGCGCCAGATGCTGGCCCGCTACAACCGCAGTCGCGACCTGTTGCAGCTGGGCGCCTACGTGCCTGGCCAAGACGCCGAACTCGACGCCGCCGTTCAGGCCTGGCCTGCCATCCGCGCTCTGCTGCAACAAGACATGCGTGAATGCGCTCCCTTGGCCGACAGCGTGCGCCGCATGATGGACTGCCTTGCCCCTCGCTGACTGCCCCCCCCACTTAGCCCCCAGGACACACCATGCACCCTCGGCTCCATCCCTTGACCCTGGCCCTCGAAGTGGCCGAAAAGGAATGCCAGCAGGCCCACCAGGTCGTGCTGCGCCTGCAGCACCAGATGGATGCTGCCCGCGCACAGGCCCGACAACTCGACGACTACCGTCGCGACTACCAGCAGCGCTGGAGTGAGCGCTTCCGCATCGAAGGCACGGCATCGATCCTGCAGTGCTACCAAGACTTCATGGCGCGCCTGGATCAAGCCAGCACGCAGCAGCAAGCCACGGTGCAACGCCTGCAACACCACCTCGAGCAAGCCCAACAATCCTTGCGCGAACGCGAGACGCGGGCAGCGTCCATCCGCAAGTTGATCGAACGCCGCCAAAGCGAGCTGGCGCTGGCCCGCCAGCGGCAAGAGCAAAAGCTCACGGACGAACAAGCCGCACGCATGGCCTGGTCCCGTGGTGCCGCCGACTCCGGCGACTTGGCGCTGGCCTGAAGGAAGCCCCATGTCCGTCACCGCCCTGCCCTTTGCGCTGACGCCCACCCCCGGGGGTGTGGGAAGCACGTCCCCGGTCCGCGCCGGCAGCGCCCGAGCCGATGCGGAGGCATCCGATTTCGGCCGCTGGCTGCAACACGCCCACGGGGCGGCACCCGCCCCACGCGCCGCAGTCCAAGCCACGCCGCAGACCCCACCCCCCCGGCCCAGCACGGCCGAGACTCGGCCCCCCCTGCCCGACCGAGTCGCGCAGCCCATGGACGCAGCCGCAGCGCCTGCGCAAGCCGATCCCGACTCGCCACCGGCCGAGGACACCGACGACGAGGAGCCGGCCTCGACCTCCGGCAACGGCGAGCCCATGGCGGCATGGTGGTGGAGCCCGCCCGAGCCCCCGGCCTCGCCGATCAAGCCCGAGGCAGGCGCCGAAGGCCCGCACAAAGCAGACCCGCTGTCCCCCGCGCGCGAGGGCAAAGCCGCCCTCCCGACGCAGGCATTCGAGCTGCAAACGCCAAGGCCCGAGGCCCCGCCCGAGCCGCCGGCGGCCGCGCCCTCGGATCCAGCCGCGCCAACGCTTTTCATGACGGAGGCCACCGAGCCCCCCCCGGCCGGCGCCCCCCTCCCGAGCCCGCCCCCCCTGGAGGCGCACGGCGCCGATGCGGCAGGCCCAGGCCCGATGCCGTGGATGGTCGGTGCGGTCGCCCCCGCGCACGCCACACCCCGCGCCGAAGGAACAAGTGCCCCGCCCAGCGCCACGCTGGCCACGCCCGTGCACGACCCGGATTTCCCGGATGCGCTGGCACAGCACATCACCGTCCTCACCCGGCAAGGCGTCCACGAGGCCCAGCTCCACCTGCGTCCGGCCGACATGGGCACGGTGAGCATCCACATCGCCATTGCGGGCCAACAAGCCCAGGTGGAATTTGCCGCCAGCGCCAGTGCCACGCGCGCCGCGCTGGAGGCCAGCTTCTCGCATTTGGCGGCGGCCCTGCACGAAGCCGGGCTGACCCTCACCGGCGGTGGCGTCTCCGGCGAGACCCTGCCGCGCCGCCAGGCCCCCAGCGACACGCCCGGTGCAGCGGGTCGGCCCAGCGACGAACCATCGCCCACGCCTGTGGCGGGCGTGCGCACGCGCATCGTCCCGCTGGCGGGCCGGCTAGACCTCTATGTTTGAGCATGGCCACGCCAAAACCGGCGAAACCTCACGGCAACCCCCGTTTTCCGCCCTTATTCGCCGGTTCGGGCGCCCCATCCCCTCGAATAATCAAGTGACATGCCCCAAAGCCTCCACAGGCATGGGGCCCCGACTCGAAGGAAATGACCATGTCCACAGCCGCAGCCGCCGATGCCGCCCCGGCCAAAGGGGGCAAGAAGCTCTTGTTGTTCGCCATCATCGGAGTGGTCGTGTTGGCCGTGGCCGCCGTGGCGGCCGTGCTCCTGCTCAAAAAACACGGGGCCCAGGACGAAGACGAAGCCCTGGACGAACCGCCTGCGGCCACGCAAAGCACCAAGAAGAAAAAGGCTGCGGTCGCCCCCACGTTCTTGCCCTTGGACACCTTCACCGTCAACCTGGCCGACCGCCAGGCCGAACGCTATGCGCAAGTGGGCATCACGCTGGAAGTGGAATCGCCCGAGGTCGTCGAACAACTCAAAGCCTTCATGCCGGCGATCCGCAGCAACATCTTGATGCTGTTGTCGCAGAAAACCGCCACCGAGTTGTACGACCGAGCCGGCAAAGAACAGCTGGCCATGGAAATCATGCGCGAAGCGGTCCGCCCCCTGGGCATCGAATTGGACGAAGAGCCGCCGGCAGCCCCCAACGGCAAGGCCCGCAAACGCCCAGCCGTGCACAACCCGATTCTGGCCGTGCACTTTTCCAACTTCATCATCCAGTGAGCCTGCGGCCGTCCCCATCGCCCAGGGAGATGCACCGATGAGCCAGCAAATTCTGTCGCAAGACGAGGTCGATGCCCTGTTGCAAGGCATCACCGGCGAAAGCCAAAAGCTGGAAGAAGAGGAGGTTCCGGCCGGCGGCATCCGCGACTATGACATCGCCAGCCAGGAACGCATCGTGCGTGGGCGCATGCCCACGATGGAGATCATCAACGAACGATTCGCGCGCAACATCCGCATCGGCTTGTTCAATCTCATCCGCAAAAGCCCCGAAGTGTCCGTCGGGGCCATCAAGGTGCAAAAGTACAGCGCCTTCCTGCGCGAGATCGTCGTTCCCACCAACTTCAACATCGTCTCGGTCAAGCCCTTGCGGGGCTCGGGTCTGGTGGTGTGCGACCCCACGCTGGTGTTCGCCGTCATCGACGCGCTGTTTGGCGGCAACGGCAAATTCCACACCCGCATCGAAGGCCGCGACTTCTCGCCCACCGAGCAGCGCATCATCAACCGGCTGGTCGATGTCATCCGCGAGGAATACAAAAAAGCCTGGCAGGGCATCTACCCGCTGGAGCTGGAATACCAGCGCTCGGAGATGCAGCCGCAGTTCGCCAATGTGGCCACGCCCAGCGAGATCGTCGTGGCCACTTCGTTCACCCTGGAAATCGGCGACACCACCGGCACGGTGCATTTCTGCATCCCCTATGCCACGCTGGAACCCATCCGCGACATCCTGTATTCCACGGTACAAGGCGATTCGGCCGAGCCCGACCGCCGATGGGTCAAGCTGCTCACCCACCAGATCCAGGCCGCCGAGGTCGAACTCGTCGCCGAGCTGGGGACCGCCCCGGCCACGGTCGAGCAACTCTTGTCGCTCAAGCCGGGCGACTTCCTGGAGCTGGACCTGGCTCCGGCCATCGAAGTCAAGGTCGACGGCGTACCGGTTTTCGAATGCCAATACGGCACATCCAACGGCAAATACGCCGTGCGCATCGAGAAAGTATTGACCGGCCAAGAACTCGGCTGGTTGGGAGAGCACCATCATGTCAGTTGAGCATCAGCAGCCCACCGACGAGCAAGACGCGATGGCCGCAGAATGGGAAGCGGCCCTGGCCCAGCAGAAAGGTGCCGCCGCTGCGGCCGAGGAGGTGGTGACCACGGCGGCCGAGCAGGTGGCGCCGGCCTCGTTCACCAACTTCACCCCCACCACCTCGAACGCTGCGGGCAACGACATCAACATGATCCTGGACATCCCGGTGCAACTCACCGTGGAGCTGGGACGCACCCGCATCCCGATCAAACACATCCTGCAGCTGGCCCAAGGCTCGGTGATCGAGCTCGACGCCCTGGCCGGCGAGCCCATGGATGTGCTGGTCAACGGCTACCTCATCGCACAGGGCGAGGTGGTCGTGGTCAATGACAAGTTTGGCATCCGCCTCACCGACATCGTCACGCCGTCCGAACGCATGCGCCGCCTCAGCCGTGGCGGCTGAGCCTGCGCGGCCGTGACGCGGTGCACGCGCCACGGCACAAAGCCCAAAGCAAGGGGCCATCGGCCCCTTTCTTCTTGGCTTCCAAGGCCCGCCAGGCTGCCCACAATGAGCGGCAACGGTTCATTGCCCTTGCTGCCCATGCCCACCGCCGGCTCCTTCCTCCTGTGGTTCCTGCTCATCGTCGCGGCCATCCCGCTGACGCTGTGGTTCCTCAAGCGCAGCCCTTTGGGGAGCCTCGGCCAGACGCAAACCACCCGCATCATCTCCAGCACGCCCGTGGGACCCGCGCAAAGACTGGTGACCGTCGAAGTCGGCCACGGCGATGAGCGCCGCTGGCTGATTCTGGGCGTCACCGCCCAGAGCATTCGCACCCTGCACACCCTGCCCGCACAAGACCTGCCGCAGGCCCCACCGGCGCCTCAAGCGCCGGCCTTTGCCAGCTTGTTCCACACCATGCGCAAGGATCGCTGATGCAGCTCGAACGCCCTCTGGCTTGGCGGCGCCTTGCCCATCTCGGCGCGATCGCCGTCTTGTCGTTGATCTCGGCATTGCCGGCAGCCGCTTGGGCCCAGACGAGTGGCGGTGTCGGCACCGGCACGCTGCCCGTGCTCATCGGCCAGGGGCCCGGTGGCACGAGCTACTCGGTGCCGATCCAAACCCTGCTCTTCTTCACCGCGCTGAGCTTCATTCCAGCCGTGTTGCTGCTGATGACGAGCTTCACGCGCATCGTCATCGTGCTGAGCCTGCTGCGCCAAGCCCTGGGCACCCAGTCGGCCCCGCCCAACCAGGTCATCATCGGACTGTCGCTCTTCCTCACGCTGTTCGTGATGGGGCCCACCATCGACCGCATCTACTCCGAGGCCTATCAGCCCTACACGGCCCAGCAGATCGACTTCGACACCGCCGTGCAACGCGCCGAAGCGCCGATGCGTGAATTCATGCTCAAGCAAACGCGCGAATCCGACTTCGCACTGTTTGCCAAGCTGGCCAAGCTCGACCCCTCGGTGACCGCCCAACAGGCCCCCTTGCGCGTGCTGGTGCCTGCGTTCGTCACCAGCGAGCTCAAAAGCGCCTTCCAGATCGGTTTCATGATCTTCATTCCTTTCTTGATCATCGACATGATCGTCGCCAGCGTCCTGATGAGCCTGGGCATGATGATGCTCTCGCCCGTGTTGGTGGCCCTGCCGTTCAAGCTGATGCTCTTCGTACTGGCCGACGGCTGGAACCTGCTGCTTGGATCGCTGGCGGCCAGCTTCGTCACTTGACTGCAAGGACACACAGATGGACGCCTCCCATGTCTTCACCCTCGGCCAGCAGGCGCTGTACATCCTGCTGATGCTGTCCGCGCCACTGTTGCTAACCGTGCTGGCCATCGGCTTGGTGGTCAGCATCATCCAGGCGGCCACCCAAATCCACGAGGCCACCCTGTCGTTCGTGCCCAAGCTGGTGGGAGCGGTGATCGTGCTGGCCATGGCCGGCCCGTGGATGATGACCACCCTGGTCGAATACATCCAGCGCACCCTTGGCGGCATCCCCGGCATGGTCCAGTGAGCCCGATCGCGGCGCGGCCCCATGCTCACCTTCACCGACGCCCAGCTCAGCGCCTGGCTGTCACCGTTGCTGTGGCCCTTTTTTCGGGCGCTGGCACTGTTCATGACCGTGCCGGTGCTGTCGCAGCGCGCCATACCTGCCCGCGCGAAGATTGGCCTGGCCTTCTTGGTGGCCCTGGCCGCACAAGCATCGATGCCACAAGTCACGCCGGTGGCGCTGGACGCGCCAGACGCCCTGTTGGTGCTGATTCAGCAGCTGCTCATCGGCGCAACCCTGGGATTTGCCGTACGACTGATCTTTGCCGGCATGGAGTATGCCGGCGAGCTGATCGGCTTGCAGATGGGCCTGGGCTTTGCGGCCTTCTTCGACCCCGCGCAAGGCGGCGCGACCAATGCCGTCAGTCGCTTGTTCGGCACCCTCAGCGCCTTGCTCTTCGTGGTCATCAACGGCCACCTGATCCTCGTGGCGGCCGTGGTCCAGAGTTTCCAAACGTTTCCGGTCGGCCCCGAACCCATGGCTTTGCCGCGCCTGCTCCAAGTCCACAGCTGGGGCGCCGAGGTGTTCAAGCTCGGCCTGTGGATCGCCCTGCCGCTGCTGGCCATGCTGATCTTCGTCAACCTGGTGCTGGGCGTAATCTCTCGCGTGGCTCAGCAGATGAACATCTTTGCCATCGGATTTCCGATCACCGTATCCGTCGGATTGCTGGGTCTGTTGCTGACCCTACCGACCATGGAGCAACCGTTCGTGATGGCCATCGAGCGTGCACTGAGTCACTTCCGATGAGGCCGCCCGCACGGGCCGGACGCCGCGATGCGCCGCCGCAACGGCGACCGGCCACGGCGCTTCACACCAAGCCGTTGCGAATGGCGTAGACCGTCAACTCGGAATTGTTGCTCAGGCCGAGTTTCTCGAGCACCCGCGCACGATAGACGCTGACCGTCTTGGGGCTGAGCGTCAGTTCCTCGGCAATGTCCGACAAACGCTTGCCCGAGGCGATCATCACCAGCGTTTGCAACTCGCGATCCGACAAGCGTTCGTGCGGCGCCTCGGTGGTCGGGGCCGTCAGGCTCTCCACCAACATCTGTGCCATGTCGGGCGTGACGTACTTGCGCCCTTGAGCCACCGTGCGCACGGCAGCCACCAACTGGGACGGGTCGCCCCCCTTGTTCACGTAACCATAGGCCCCGGCCTTCAAGGCCCGGATGGCGTATTGATCCTCGGGATACATCGACACCACCAGCACTTTCACTGGCGAGCCTTCTTCCTTCAGGGCGTGCAGCACGTCCAGGCCGCTGCGGCCTGGCAAGTTGATGTCCAGCACCAACACATCGCAGCCCTGGCGTCGCATCAGGGCACGCAACTCGCCGTAATCGCCCGCCTCGCCCACCACCTCGATGTCCGGGGCATCCGACAAGGTGTCTCGGATTCCCCGGCGAATCAGCGCGTGGTCGTCGCACAGGATCACTTGAATCACAGTTCCCCCCAGAACGTCGGGTCTTCGCCCGAGCGTACATCATGCAAACGCGGAATGTCTTCTTCCCCCCCACGATCCACTGGCCCCCGCAGAGGCACCGACAGGATCAAGGTCGTGCCGTGCGGACCGCTGCTGAGGTCCACCCAGCCCCCCACCGTGCTGGCCCGCTCATGCAGCCCGCGGATGCCAAACGAACGGGCCTTGGCCAGATCGGCACGGCTCAATCCCCGGCCATTGTCGCTGACCTCCAAGGACAGCACGCCAGCGGCGATGGTCAAATCCACATTCACCCGCGTGGCCTGGGCATGCTTGGCCACATTGGTCAAAGCCTCCTGCGCGGTCCGGTAGGCCACCAAGGGCACACCGGCGGGCAAGCGGGGATGTTCCTGGCTCGAACGGAAACGCGTCTCAATTCCGGTACGCTTCTCGAACGTCGCGGTCATCCATTGCAGCGCCGCCACCAAGCCCTGCTCCAGAATCGCCGGGCGCAGGTTGTGCATGATGCGCTTGCTCGACTCCAGCGCTTGGCTGACGGTCTCCAGGGCCTCATGCGCGCGCCGCACGATGGCAGGCTCGTTCGAATGGCAAGCGATCCAGGCCAAGTCGAACTTCAGCGCGGTCAACGAGCCCCCCACGTCATCATGGATTTCGCGGGCGATGGCTGCGCGCTCGCGCTCCACGCTGGTTTGGAGATGCTGGGCCAATTCACGCAGGCGCTCTTGCGACTGTGCCAAAGCCACATCGGCCTGCCGCTTGTCGCGCAAGGCTTGATGCGCCTCGATGGCATGCAGCATGGCCGGCACCAGCCGGGTCAGATTGTTCTTGAGGAGATAGTCGGCCGCGCCGTTGCGCATGGCCTCCACCGCGGTGTCTTCGCCGACTTCGCCCGAGACGATGATGAACGGAGTCAAGATGCCCCGCGACTTGATCATCTCCAGCGCCACCAGCCCCGAAAAGCCCGGCAGGCTGTAGTCCGACAAGATGACATCCCAGGACGCATCGCCCCCTTCCGCCAAGGCCGCTTCGAATTGCGCCGCCGTCTCCACGCGACGCGCATGCACCGTCAGGCCGGCACGGCGCATCTGGGTCACCATCAGCTCGTGATCCAGCTCCGAGTCCTCGATGTGCAGGACCCGCAGCAGCCGCGGGGCATCAGCAGTGGGCATCTGAGGGTTTTCCCGTTGGCGACCTTCAGTGGGCCATCGTGCGGCCGATATAGCGTCAGGTCCGGACCGCAAGGTCCGCGCTCAAGACGTGCAAAGGACTGCCGAAAATTCTAGCGCTAGGCCTCAATGTATGCCCGCATGCCTTCGCCGAGCCACGGAGACCCCATGCTGACCACCCCACCGCCCAGCCCCGATCCGGGGCCCACCCTGCCCTTGCCTGTGGCCGCCGACTTGCAGGACCACCTAATGACGGCCACGCACGACCTGGAGCGACTCCAGGGCCTGCTGGCCGATGCCTGCGACGGCCTGATGCTGCGCTTTTCGACCGCCGTCCAGCAGATGGAAGGGCTCATGCAAGCCGCCAGCGACCACCGCATCCAGACCAGCGAGCTGGTCCCGGTGCTGCGCAACCTCAGTGGGGCGGTCACCGCATTGCAGTTTCAGGACATGGCCTCGCAACTCATCGCGCACACCAACCGGCGTCTGCGCAACTGCGCCGATCGAATCGCGCGCGAGACCATGGGCGATGACGAAGACGGCCAAACCGTCGTCGAAGACGCGCCGCTGAGGCCCAACCCAGTCACCCAGTCCGAGATGGACGCCGGATCGATCGAACTGTTCTGAACCCGAACTCAAGTTTTCGCCCCAGGTACCGATACCCAGCCAGACACATCGGAGAGACAGCCATGCATTCCATCCTTGCGGTAGACGATTCCGCCTCCATGCGCCAGATGGTCGCCTTCACCCTGAAGAACGCCGGCTACCACGTGGTGGAGGCCGTCGACGGCCAGGATGCCTATGAAAAAGCCGGCACTCGCACCTTCGACCTCGTGCTGACCGACCAGAACATGCCCCGCATGGATGGCATCAGCCTGACGAAAAAGCTGCGCGAGAACCCGCAATTCAAAAGCACGCCCATTTTGATTCTGACCACGGAATCCAGCGACCAGATGAAACAGGCTGGTCGGGCCGCGGGTGCGACCGGCTGGTTGGTCAAGCCCTTCGATCCGAACAAGCTGATCGAGGTGATTCAAAAAGTGATCAAGTGAGCTGGCCCGCCGCCGCACTGCTGCCATCCGTCCCATCATCCGACCGCACCAGGAGTACACCGTGGGCGAAATGACCTCCGAAGGCGCCCAGCTGGGCGCCAGTTTCGACCTCAGCCAGTTCTACCAGGTCTTCTTCGAAGAAGCCTCGGAGAACCTGGAGCGCATGGAGCAGCTCTTGCTCGAGCTGGACATCGAAGCCGCCGATGACGAAGAGCTCAACGCCATCTTCCGCTGCGCGCACTCGATCAAAGGGGGGGCGGCCACCTTCGGCTTCACCGACGTGGCCGAGCTGACCCACCAGATGGAGACGCTGCTGGACAAACTGCGCCGCCATGAGCTGCAACCCACGCCCAGCATGGTCGACGTGCTGTTGGCCTCGGGCGATGCCCTCAAAGCCCAGCTCGCACGCCACCAAACCGGCGCTGGCGACGTGATCGACACCACCGAGTTGCTGTTCAACATCCGTGCCCTGGCCGCCGGCGAGGCGCCCCCGGCCCCGGTGGCCGCGCCCCCCGTGGTCAGCGCGCCCGCCGAGCCGCCGGCACCGGCGGCAGCAGCCCAAGGCGAACGCACCCTGGAACTCGTGGTCGGTCCGCTGCCCGACCCGTCGGTGGCCGACAACCTGGTCGAGCTCTTCAAGGAAATCGTCGATTTGGGCCACATCGAACCGCTGGATGGGGGTGTCGCCCAGCAGGGCATGCGGCGATTCAAGGTCGTCACGCGCAGCTCCGAGTCTGAACTGCTGGATCTGTTCACCTTCCATGTCTCCAAAGAGCATGTGCAGTTCAAACCTCTGAGCCCGGCGTCCACGGCACCGGCGGCCCCGCCGTCCCCGGCCTCGGCCGCCCCCGACCCCGGCTACGGCTTCTTCGAGAACGCGCCCGGCGCACCCGCGCCCGCCGCCCCGGACCCCGGCTATGGCTTTTTCGAAAACGCCCCTGGGGCTCCGTCGTCCACGTCCACGCCAGCGCCGGCCAAACCCGCGCCCAGCCCCAAGCCGGCTGCGCGCGGCGAGGCCCGCAGCAGCGCCTCGCTCGATGCCGCCACGATCCGTGTTTCCGTCGAGAAAGTCGACCAGCTCATCAACCTCGTGGGCGAACTCGTCATCACTCAGGCCATGCTGGCGCAAACCAGTCGCAACCTCGATCCGGTGGTGCACCAGCAATTGCTCGCTGGCCTGACTGACCTGGACCGCAACACGCGCGACCTGCAGGAAGCCGTGATGTCGATCCGCATGATCCCCATGTCCACGGTGTTCAGCCGCTTCCCGCGCATGCTGCGCGATCTGGCCAACAAACTCGGCAAAAAGGTCGAACTGGTCACGCACGGCGAAGCCACCGAGCTGGACAAAGGATTGGTCGAGAAGATCACCGACCCGCTGACCCACCTGGTGCGCAATTCCTGCGATCATGGCATCGAGCTGCCGGCCGAACGCCTGGCCGCCGGCAAACCAGAGACCGGCACCATCACCCTGTCGGCCTCGCACCAAGGCGGCTCCATCGTGATCGAAGTCCGTGATGACGGTCGCGGCCTGAGCCGAGAAAAGCTCTTGAAGAAGGCCCGCGAACGCGGACTGCACGCGCCCGACACGCTCACCGACCAGGAAGTGTGGAACCTCATTTTCGAGCCCGGCTTCTCCACCGCCGAGCAAGTCACCGACGTCTCTGGCCGCGGGGTGGGCATGGACGTGGTGAAGAAAAACATCGCTGCGCTCAACGGCACGGTGGAAATCGACTCGGCCGAAGGCTATGGCATGCGCGTCTCGGTGCGCCTGCCGCTGACGCTGGCCATCATGGACGGCATGAGCGTCGGCGTGGGCGACGAGTGCTACATCCTGCCCTTGTCCTCCGTGGTCGAGAGCTTCCAAGTCGAGCCCGGCATGATCAAGACCGTGGGCACCAGCGGCCGCGTGGTCGAGGTGCGCTCGGAGTACATGCCCGTCATCGAACTGGAACAAGTCTTCAAAGTACCACGCTTCGACTTCGAGCACGCCAGCTCCATCATGGTCGTGGTCGAAGCCGAAGGCGGCCGCGTCGCGCTGATGGTCGATGAGCTGCTCGGCCAACAACAGGTGGTGGTGAAAAACCTCGAGGCCAACTATCGCAAAGTGCCCGACGTCTCCGGCGCCACCATCCTCGGCGATGGCCGCGTGGCCCTCATCCTCGACGTGGCCAGCCTGGTGCGGCGCTCCCGTCACTGAAGATGGCAGGCCTCCGCCACGGGAGGCCTTGCCGTTGCTGCCCCATACCCCCCATGAAAATCGGAACCAAGCTGTGGTGCGCCACAGCCCTCATCGCGGCCTGTCAGCTCAGCCTCGTGGCCATCTCCGGTCTGCGCTCGGCCTCATCTACCCAGTTTTTCGACACCCATCAAGCGGCCCACGAGGCCAAACTCGATGCGGCCATGCAGTGGCAAGCCCAACGCCAAGCCTATGTCGAGCGCCTGCAAGCCCTGGCGCTGGCACCGGCCGAGGCGCCCCAGGCCCGCCGCCTCCACGAGGCCCTGGACACCAGCCACCGCGAGATCGAAGCCTTGATCGCACGACTGGAAGCGGCCACGCAGTCGGCGCCCGAGCGTTCCGCATTGCAGCAAGCCCGCGAGCACCAGACCCAATTGGCCCAGCTCAGCGAGCGCATCACCCAACTGCGCACCCAAGGCGATATGGCCGCCCTCACCCGCCTGCTCGATCACGACATCAGCGCATCGGTCCGCCGCAACCAAGACGTGCACCGAGACCTGCTGGCGGCGCTGTCCGCATCGGCCGCGCAGTTCAAGGCCGAATTCAAGGCCCAGCGGCAGGCCACGATCGCCCTGGCTGCCAGCGCCGCCGTGCTGGTCTTGAGCCTGCTGGCCGCCGGCACCTGGTGGTTGGTGCGCTCCATCCGCGATCCGCTGCGCGAAGCGGTCGCCGCTGCGCGCCGCATCGCGCAGGGCGACCTGGCCACCCCGGTGCACGGCCGTCGCGATGATGAAATCGGTGAAATGATGCAGGCCCTGGCGCAGATGCAACAGGCTCTGCGCGACACCGTCGCTCAGGTGCGACTGTCCACCGACAGCATCTCCACCGCATCGAGCGAGATCGCCCAAGGCAACCAAGACCTCAGCCATCGCACCGAGCAAGCCGCCAGCAGCCTGCAGCAAACCGCCTCCTCCATGGAGCAGCTCACCGGCACCGTCAAACACTCCGCCGACGCCGCACGACAAGCCAACCAGCTGGCCTCCAACGCCTCCAGCGTCGCCCAGCGCGGCGGCCAGGTCGTCTCCCAGGTCGTCTCCACCATGGAAGACATCAACTCCGCCTCCAAAAAAATCGCCGACATCATCGGCGTCATCGACGGCATCGCCTTCCAAACCAACATCCT